>NZ_BAGJ01000271.1 GCF_000308775.1 Nocardia testacea NBRC 100365 | reverse complement strand
GCTACCCCACGCCCTCCCTAATGTCTACCGCTGTCACTACAGATTTTCTGGACTAGATTCGACCCATCCGGAGATCTCCCCTTGGGCCACTCCATCAAGCGATTGACCCACCAGCACCTTTCAGCACAGACACCCGCATCTACACGCTGTGAGGCGACACGACAATGTCAGTGGCCACGCGACACGAGAATGTCAGTGAATCCGTTCCCTGCAACAGCCGTAGCGGTTCACCCCACCCACCTCGTGACCACCCAACCCTGGAATGATCCATTACATTCTGAATCCAGTTTTCTATGTATCGTTGGGTTGTGGAGACCCCGACCTTGCTGCATACCGACGCGCTCGCCCGTTTCGGGCATGCGCTCTCGGACCCGACCCGCACGCGGATCCTGTTGAGCCTTCGGCAGGCCTCCGGCTATCCGTCGGAGCTGGCCGAGCAGATCGGGGTGACTCGCCAGATCCTGTCCAATCACCTCGCCTGTCTGCGCGGCTGCGGCCTGGTGGTCGCGGTGCCCGAAGGCCGGCGTGCCCGCTACGAGCTCGCCGACGCGCGGATCGCCGCCGCACTCGGTGACCTGCTGGGGTTGGTGCTGGCGGTGGATCCGGCGTGCTGCCCGACCGCTGAGGACCAAGGCTGCTGCTGATGGCTTCCCTCGGTATGCCTTCCTTACTGTCCGCGGTGAACCTCGGCCCGGCCCCGGAACGGAAGGCGGTGCTGGTGCGGCGGATCCGCTGGTTCGTCGCCGCGACCATCACCTACAACGTCATCGAGGCGATCATCGCGCTCACCGAGGGTGCCCGGGTGTCCTCGACCGCGTTGATCGGGTTCGGCCTGGACTCGGTGATCGAGGTGTCCTCCGCGGCCGCGGTGGCCTGGCAGTTCACCGGCCGCGACCCCGAGAAACGGGAGAAGATCGCGCTGCGGATCATCGCGTTCTCCTTCCTCGCCCTCGCCCTCTACGTCACCGTCAACTCCATCCGTGCCCTGCTCGGGTTCGGTGAAGCCCAGCACTCGCCGATCGGGATCGGGCTGGCCGCCGCGAGTCTGGTGATCATGCCGGTGCTGTCGGCCGCGCAACGCCGCGCCGGCCGCGAACTCGGATCCGCGTCGGCGGTCGCCGATTCCAAACAAACCCTGCTGTGCACGTACCTGTCGGCAGTTCTGCTGGTGGGGCTGCTGCTCAACAGCCTGCTCGGCTGGCCGTGGGCCGATCCGATCGCCGCCTTGGTCATCGCTGCCATCGCCGTGCGCGAAGGCCTCAACGCCTGGAAAGGCGACACCTGCTGTCCCGCACCGACCGCCGCAAGCAACGGCCCGTCCTGCGACTGCTGCGACCACCCCGCTGGAAAGGAATCCCGACCCACGGGGTAGCGGCCGGCCGGCGTGGCACGCGGGACTTGAAGGGATTGGAACATGTCGATGGGGTGGGCCGGGCAATCGTGCGCGACGGTAAGCAGGTACGTCCGTTCGGGATGCTGGGGGTATGAGCGATAACGCTGGTCGCGGGGGCCGTGGTCATGATGTTCGTCAGTGCGATCGCTGACTGGGTACTGCTGGTGGACTTCGAGAGAAGCTGGCGACGGCCGGGGGACACACACGGAGTGGCAGTCCTGCACCTGGGCCGGGATCATCTCGGCCATCCTGCAACTCGGCGCCGGAGTGACCGTCATCTCGTGGTTGTGGCGGGCGCGCTGCAATGCCGAAGCAATGTGCGCCGCACGCCATCGGCTTTCCATCGGTTGGGTGATCGGCGGCTGGTTCTGTCCGGTGGTCAATGTTTGGTTGCCGCATACGATCATGTCCGATGTGTGGCGCGCGAGTGACCTGCGTACACCGCCGGACGCGCTGGACCTACGCGGCCGTAGCGTCAGCGGATGGGTAACCGCGTGGTGGTTGTTCTTGCTACTCGGATGGGTTCTCGGTTTCGTCGCATTGGTTTTGAGCCTCCCGGAGAGATCGCAGTTGCCGCCGACTTCGCTGCCGACCGGTGCCTCAGCAGACGCACTCCTGGTCGGGCCGGGCACGCAGACCGTCCCGCGCACGCTGCCGTTGCGGGCTTCCGATCCGCCGACGATCGGTCCGTACGCGCTGATCGGCCGGCTGGGTTCCGGCACACGCGGCGATACCTATTTGGGTTGTGCCCCTGGCACGGATAATGTCGTCGTCCAGACGGTGCACTTGGACCGCGGAACCGGTATCGGCGACCGCACCGAGCCGGAACGTGTTTTCGCGGCCGCCGTACCGCCCACCGAGGTTGCGGATGTCCTACCGAACTCGCCCCGTCCGAGTTCGGGTCCCACTTCGCCGGGCCGCGGAACCGTGCTCACCAAGGGGCCATGTACCTCCGTTGGTTCGGCCCGCTTATCGGCAGTCGGCAGGCGAGGCCGCGCCGGGCGTATCCGGGGTGTCTGCCAGATGGACATACCGGCTTGCGGCAGGGCCGTAGCACGCCGGTGTCGAATTCAGGAGGGTGGAACCGGTAGGTAGTCCGTCGGTGCGCCGAGGTCTTCGGGCCCACCGCGGACCACTCCACGCGCTCATGTGACCATCGACGACTCCGCGCCGAAAAGTCGGTTGTCCCGAGGCCATCGAACCGATTCGGACTCGTGCGCGGTGACTCGACGAGCGGCGGGCAGTGACGATCCAACGGCCGCCGCGAAGGGTTACCCGGCCACTGCGCGGCTGAGGTGCTCGTAGGCGCGATACTGCGCCGCGCGATCCTGCAGGTTCTGCTGGACCATGTCGAAGGAGCCGGTGCCGACGATGAGACGCCGCGGCGGGTCCGGCAGGTCTACCAACTCCATGATCACCGGAGCGGCGGTTTCGGGCGCGGGGCCGGCGTCGTCGCCCCACATCGCGGTCAGCTCGTCGCGCAGCTGCCGGTAGTGTGGGTCGGGGGTGGTCGCCGTGGTACCCGTGGTGAACAGGCCGGTGTCGTAGCCGCCCATCTGGACGATGGTGAGCTTCACCCCGAACTGTTCGGCCTCCATCGCCACTGCCTCGCTCACCGAGTCCAGCGCCGACTTACCGGCGGCATACAGGCCGACCATGGGGAAACCGCCGCCGGTTCCCATCGTGGTGATCTGCAGGATGCGCCCCCCGCCCTGGGCGCGCAGGTGCGGCAGCACGGCCTGGGTCACCCACACCGCGCCGAACAGGTTCACGTCGAAATGCGCTCTGATCTGTTCCTCGCTCGCTTCTTCCACCATTCCCAAGAGCATGGCGCCGGCATTGTTGACCACGATGTCGAGCCTGCCGAAGGCCGAGACCGCCCGTTCCACGGCCGTGAACACCGCGGTGCGGTCGGTGACATCGAGTGGTATCGATACGAGCTCGTCGGGATACTGCCGGGCAAGGTCGGCGAGGGGCTCGACATTGCGCGCGGCCCCGATCACCCGATCGCCCGCCTGGAGCGCCGCTTCGGCGAACGCCCGGCCCAGTCCTCGTGACGCACCTGTGATGAGCCATACGCGGGTCATGGGCTCCACCTCCTCTTGCTCGATCTCCCGTAACGAGACAAGACGGTACGTCTCGTTATGGGCGGTGTCAATACGGACCGTCTCGTCTTGTGTCGGTGTTACGATCCGAGCATGGTCAAGCAGCCTGATCCCGCGCGTCGCAGTGAGCGCTCCCGGCGGGCCATCCTCACCGCGGCCCGCGAACTGGTCTCCGAGGTGGGGTACGCGAAGCTGTCCGTCGAGGCCATCGCCGCCCGGGCCGGCGTGGGCAAGCAGACCATCTACCGCTGGTGGCCCTCCAAAGGCGCGGTGGTGCTGGACGCTTTCCTGGCGCTCAGCGAAGAGGGGCCGGACCAGAGCATGGCGCTACCCGACACCGGCGACCTCGAGGCCGATCTCAAGGTTGTGATGCGGGCGACGGTGGCCGAATTCGCCGACCCTGCCTTCGAGAGGCCGATCCGCGCGCTCAATCTCGAAATCATCAACGACCCCGCCCTGGCCGCCCAGTACCACGCCAAGCTGGCCGGTCCGCTGGACGAGGCCAAGAAGGACCGGTTACGCAGCGCCCAACGGGCCGGGCAGCTCGACGCCCATGCCGACCTCGACCTGGCGCTCGAACTGCTGTACGCGCCGCTCTATCAGCGCTGGCTGCTCCGGTCCGGCCCGCTCACCCCCGAGTATGCCGACGCGCTCGTCGACGCCCTGCTCAAAGCCATGCGACCGGGCGTGTGACGGCCGGGCCGCCCCCGCCGTCCGATCCGGTTCCAACTCCGGTCCGGACGGGGCGGCGGGCCGATTGCGAGTTTCAGGAACTGCCGGCGCGCGCGGCGGTCGTGGCCAGCGTGGTGTACTCCATCGTGAAGGATCCACCCAGCGAGTCGATGGCGTCGCCGACCGCGTGCAGTATTTCGGCCAGTTGATCAGGGCGGAGCCGCGTGAGACCGCCTGTGGTGGGGAGCAGTTCCAGCCATTGGTCGCGGCTGTAGGACCGCTGCCAGTCGAACTGCCACAGTTCGGGCTCGCCGAACTGGCCGGTCTCGCGGATGCGGTCGGCGAATTTCGTGTATCCCGCTCGATAGAGCTCGAGGGGGCGTCGAGCCGGTTGCCTGCTGAAGGGTGAGTCCGGCGCCACCCGCCGGAAAGCGATGGCGAAGGGTTCTGCCACCTCGGCGGGTGGCTCGTACACGTGGCCGAAGATCGCCAGCCGTCCACCCGGGCGCAATACGCCGGCTGCCTTCACCGCGCCGGCGACCGGATCCACCCAATGCCACGACTGGGCGGCGATGACCGCGTCGAACATCCGGTCGCCCGGCTCCCATGCCTCGAAGGTGGCGACCTCGACCTGTAGGCCGAGCGTTCGTGCGAAATCGGCCATCCGCGGATCGGGTTCGACGCCGAGTACCGCGCACCCTGCCGCCCGGAACTGGTCGCCTGCGATACCGGTGCCGCAGCCGATATCGAGCACATCCGTGCCGGGCGTCCCGGCGAGAACCCGCGTCACCAGCGCCTCCGGGTATCGGGGCCGGGCCTGGTCGTAGCGCTGTGCGTCCACTCCGAACGACGTGGCCATTTCCGGGGACGGCGCGGGTGAAGGGGGCGCCGTGGGATGCTCGGGCGGTGTTGTGGGCATGCGCCCACCTTAGTGGGCACATGCCCACTGTGCAATTGTGTCGGTGGATCGATGCACGAAAGGATGTGCGAGTGCCGACTGGGGTGCACCTTCGCGACGCGCGGCAGCAACTGTTCGACGCTGCCGAACGCGTGCTGTTACGCGACGGGCCGACCGGGCTCACGAGCCGGGCCGTCACCGACGAAGCCGGCTGCGCCAAAGGCGTTCTGCACCGGCACTTCGCCGACTTCGACGGCTTCCTCGCCGCGCTGGTGCTCGATCGTGCCGCGCGGCTGGAAGCACAGGGGAACGCGCTGCGCGCCTCCGCCGGGTCCGGCACGGTGGCCGACAATCTGACCGCCGCGCTGACCACCTTGTTCGGGCCGGTTCCGGTGGCGATCCTCCCGCTCATCACCTTCCGGGACGAGTTGCGCGCACGACTGCGCCGAGCCAGACCCGGTGGCGGCATGGCGGTTCTCGCCGAGGTGACGACCGCCATCTCCATATATCTGACCGACGAGCGGGAACTGGGCCGCATCGCCGCCGATGCCGATATCGACTCACTCACCCTGTCCCTGGTCGGTGGCGGGCATCTATTGTTCACAGACCGTGACGCCGGCCCGCCGAGTACCTCGGCAGTCGAAAAGTTCGTGGCCGCCGTGATCTCCGGCTCCGTGCGAGGCCATCGAACCTGAGCTCTGCAAAAGGAGACCAAGCCCGTGGCCCGACCCGGCCGTCCGTCCGACGCGAAGGAGACAGTCTGATATGCCCGGACGCCCTCTATCGGCCGAAGAGTGTGACCGGCTCTGGCAGGCCTGGACTCCCGCCGAGGTCGCCGAGCGGCTCTCGGGCGCCCCGCCGTGCTGGTACATAGCCGCCGGCTGGGCGCTGGATCTGTTCGCCGGTGGTCTCGGACGGGAGCACGGTGATCTCGAAATCGGGGTGCCGCGGGCACGGTTCGCCGAGATCATGGCCGCCTTTCCCGGTTTCGAATGGGACATCGTCGGCGACGGTCGCGCCTGGCCGTTTCCCGAAGAACTGGAGAACCGGCATCAGACATGGCTGCGTGAACCCGAAACCGGGATCTATCGACTCGATGTGTTCCGGGAGCCGCACCACGGTGATCGGTGGGTGTGCCGCCGCGACCCCACGATCACCCTGCCCTACAGCGAGCTGATTCTCGCTACCGACGACGGCATTCCGTATGTGATCCCCGAAGTCGTTCTCCTGTTCAAGGCCAAGGCGCGGCGACCGAAAGACGAGTCGGACTTCCTGCGGGTACTCCCCGCAATGGACTGGTCACGACGTTCGCGACTGTCCGAGTGGCTGTCCCGGGTGCATCCCGGCCATCCCTGGCTGACGGCACTGTCGCACCTCGGATGACCCTGCCGCGCCTATCGCTGTGCGGGGAGCAGTCTTTCCACTGTGTGCACCACTTCGGTCGTCACCCGCTCGAACATGGCATCGCTGTCGAAGCCGGCTTCGGCGCGGGCGCGGTGCAGTAGCGGCAATTCGAGGTCCGGATGGCGGTCGAGCCACGACTGCGGGGCCGGATACTGTTCGACGACCGGTTCGCCGATATCGGCCCGGTAGTCGATGAACAGGACGAATCCGTAGATCCGGACCATGAGATCGCTGTGCACGAACAAGGCGTCGGGCAGCTCGAGTCCCACTTCGGTGAGGAAGGCCAGGAATTGTTCCGGTGCCGCGAGCCGGCGTTCGGGTACGCGGGTGTCGCTGATGCGTTCGTCCAGTGACACCAGCAGTGCTCGGGGATGGCGGCGGGCCAGGGACCGGTGCAGGTGGCAGTACTCGCGCAGGCTCTGCCGCCAGCGTTCGGGGTCGAGTTCCGGGATCGGCCATCGCGACAGCCAGAGCTCGACGGCTCGGTCGACGACTTCCTGCCGATCGCGCACATGGCGATACAGGGCGCGGACGGTGACGCCGAGTTCGGCGGCCAGATCCTGCATCGACACCGCGGCGAAGCCGCGCCGGCCCGCGAGTTCCAGCATTGTCGCGGCGATCGTCTCGGCGGTCAGCGTCGCCCGGCCGCCTCGCGTCAGCGGGCTGCGTCGGCGGCGACCGGGCGGAAGCGGTTGGGACACGGGTTCGGACTGTACCGTGCGCCCTTGAAGTTCACAGCCCATTGACATCAGTGGCATCGACTTCCAGACTTGTGTGGCCGCGGCGCCCTGCCGACGGCGTGACCCACGAGAGGTAACGCGATGGACTCCGGCACCCTGCAGAACCCTGAACTCGACCGTCTGGTCGCGGAACTGCAACAGCGCAGCGCCGAGCAGATCCCGGTGATCGGTACCTACTTCGCCGAACGCGCCGCGTACGGGAAGGCAGCCGACCCGAATGCCCTCGACGCCGACGCCGACGCCTTCCTGTCCGACAAACTCATCGCGCTCGAACACGACAAGGCCCTGCTGTGCCACCGGTTGTGCCTGGCCATGCGAGCGCGGCGGGTCGTGGAGGTCGGCACATCCCATGGCGTGTCGACGCTCTACCTGGCGCAGGCGGTGCGCCTGGTGACCGAGCGCGACGGCGGCCCGGGCACCGTGGTCGGCGCCGAGATCGAGCTTGCCAAAGCCGCCGCCGCCCGGGAACATTTCCGCCGCGCGGGCCTGCAGGATGTGATCGATCTACGCGTGGGGGATATCCGCACGACGCTGGCCGAGCTCGACGCCCCACTCGATCTCGCGCTGATCGATATCTGGCCGGTGCTGGCGCGTCCGGCGCTGGAGATGATCGCACCGAAACTGCGGCCCGGCGGCGTGGTGCTGATCGACAACACCGAGGGGCACCGGGAGAACTACCGTGACGCATTCGCTTTCATCGAGGACCCGGACAACGGCCTGGTCACTCAGACGTTGCCGTTCCGGGCGGGATTGGAGATGGTGGTCAAACGGTGAGAGTCGGTATCGTCCGCGGGCGCCCGCGGCCCGAGCCGAACGGCGAAACCGCCGATCCGACGTGGACTCCGCTGGGGGAGGTCGCCTCCCGGTACCGGTCATCGCTGGTGGATATCGGCCTCGCGCTGTTCCTGACCCGTCCGGCGACCGGCCATGTGGCGCCGGTGCCGGTGACCGGACCGGTCCGGCACTGACGGTCGGCCGATAGCGCCCCACGGCCCGGACGGGGTGCACGCCGTGCTCTGGGTGACTGCGTTGCCCGCCGTGTGGACTCGGTCGACGGTTACACGGCGGCCGGGACTCCGGTCGGCAGTGTGCCCTACGCGCTCGGCTGCTTCGTGGCCGCGCTCGTGAGCCTCATCGCCGCTCTGGTCACCGCGACCGGATATGGCCGGAACTCACGCGTACCGGCGTCCGTCGACTCGGGCCGGGGCGGGAACGAGGGCCGATGGTGACCGAATGCCGACCGGTGGCCGTGTCCTATTCGCAGGTCAAGTCGATGATCACCTTGCCGACGGCGCGGCCCTGGGCGACCCGCTCGAGTGCCTGGGCGGTGTCCTCGAGCCGGAAGGTGGCGCCGATATGCGGAGCGACCCGGCCGTCGGCGAGCAGACCCGCCAGTTCCCGTTCGTTGCGGGCGAACTCGCCCGCAGCGATATCGCGGAACTGGAAGCCCACGATATGCAAGCCTTTGACCAATACCAGATTCAGTGGGATTCGCGGGACCGTCCCGGAGGCGTAACCGATGGTGACGAAGCGGCCGCCGCGGCCCAGGGCACGCAGCGCCGGTTCGGAAAGATCACCGCCGACGGGATCCAGGACGGCGGTGGCGCCCTGGGGAACCGCCGCGCGCAGGGCCTCCCGCACATCAGCGGTCCGATGGTCGATCAAATGCTGCGCCCCATGAAACGCAGCGACGGACAACTTCTCGGATGACGACGCGACCGCCACCACTTCGATGCCGAGCGCACCGGCCAGCTGAACCGCCGCCAACCCCACACCGCCACCGGCCCCGAGTACGACCACCGTATCGCCCGGGCCGACTCGGGCCGCCGACCGTAACGCGTGGTAGGCGGTGCGGTAGGCGACACCGAATGCGGCCGCGGTCCGGTCGTCCACCCCGGGCGGGATCGGTGCCAGGCCGGCGGCCGGGACGACGATCTCCTCGGCGAACGCGCCGTACAGACCGGTGCCGGATACGCGGTCTCCGATGGCGAACCCCGCGCAGTCCGGGCCGAGTTCGGTGACTACGCCGGCGAATTCGCTGCCCGGGACGAACGGTAGCGGCACAGTGACCTGATAGCGCCCGGCGATCAGCAGGACATCGGGGAAGTTCACCGCGGCCGCGCGCACCCGAACCCTGGCCTCACCCTCACCGGGCGCGGGCACCGGACGCCGCTCGACCCGTAGTACTCCGGGTGACCCGTACTCGGGACAGACCACCGCCCGTACGGTGCTCATTTCCCCTGCCACTCCGGGGTGCGTTTCTCCATGAACGCCGTCGCGCCCTCCTTGGCGTCCTCGCTGGCGAAGACGACACCCTGCCAGTGCCGCAACCGTTGCGCCGCCTTCGCGGGATCGGTGACCGAAAGCCGTACCAGCTCCTTGCAGGCGGCAACGCCGAGCGGGCCGTTGGCGGCGATCCGGTCCGCGAAAGCGAGCGCGGTCTCGAGCACCTGCCCGGCGGGGACCACCTCGTTGATCAGCCCCATTTCGTATCCCCGGGCGGCGGTGAAAGTTTCGCCGGTCAGCGTGAGCTGCAAGGCGATGCCCAGCGGGATGCGTTCGGCGATATAGGTGCCCCCGCCGCCCGGGAAGAGTCCGCGTTGCACCTCGGGCAGACCGAATTTCGCGGTCTCGGCGGCGACGATCAGATCGCAGCCGAGCAACAGTTCCAGACCCCCGCCGACCGCGGTGCCGTTGGCGGCGCCGATCACCGGGACCTCGACGGCCCCGCGGGTGAGGCGTTGAAAGGCCCGGTTCTCCGGGGTGTCGCCGAACCCCACATCCTCACCGCCGGAGAACGCGCGCAGGTCCATGCCCGCACAGAACGCCCGGTCGCCGGCGGCGGTGAGTACCAGGGCGCGGGTGCCGGAATCCTGTTCGGCGGCCAGGACGGTGGCGCCGATCCCGGCGATCAGGGCGCCGTTGAGCGCGTTACGTGCCTGCGGGCGGTTCAGGGTGAGCACGGTGAGGGGGCCGCGGCGCTCCACCAGGAATTCTTCATCCGCTGCCGCCTCCGGGCCTGACTCGTTCATGCTGTGTCGATCGGTCATGAACGAGGGCCCTCCGTGGTTACGCTGCGCTGCCGCCTCCGGGCCCGACTCGTTCATGACGTGTACCCCGTTGTTTCGGTGAGTTCGGCGGCCGAGCGCATGAGTTCGGGCACGATCGGGCCGAAGGACTGCAGTTTCACATCGTCGCCGGCGCGCTGGAAGCCCTGTTCCAGTACGATCGCGAGCTTCCATCTGGCCAGGACCAGGTAGTAGTCGAGATCGTCGACCTGCCGGCCCGAGACCTGGGCATAGTGCGCCACCACCTGGTCGCGGGAGGGCATACCGCGCATGTTCACGTAGCCGGATTCGGTGGCCTCGGGTGCCGAGGTGTCGGCCGGCCAGCTCTGCACCATCCATGCGAGATCCAGTTTCGGATCGCCGACGGTGCCCATCTCCCAGTCGACGATCGCGGCCAGACGGGCGGGAAAGCCATGGCAATACATGACATTGGCGAACTGGTAGTCCCCGTGCATGAGGCCGGGGATGTAGTCCAACGGGCGGTGCTCGCGCAGCCAGCGGGTCGCGGTGTCCATCCCGTCGAGCTCGCGGCCCTTGATCCGCTCGAAGAAGCCGGTCCACCGGGCGACCTGGCGTTCGTGGAAGCCGTCCGGCCGTCCCAGATCGTGCAGCCCCCGCGCCCGCCAGTCCACCTTGGACAGCAGCGCGATGCCCTCGGCGAGCTGGTAGGCCAATCCGGCCCGGGCGGTGAGGTCGGTGTCGAAGGGCGCCGGCCAGATCCGGCGATGGTCCATCGGCGACCACCCGTCCACGAATCCCATGAGATAGAACGTGCGGCCGAGCACCGAGGGGTCGGTGCAGACCGCCACCGCCTCGGTGTGTGGCACCTCGGTACCGTCCAGAGCCTCGATGATCCGCCACTCGCGCAGGATGCCGTTGTCCCGGTCGGCCGGTGCTCCGGCCGGTGGTATCCGCAGCACACAGCGGTGCTCGCCGCGGGTGATCTCGTAGATCTCGTTCTGCGTACCGCCCGACAGGAACCGGGTCCGCAGGGGTTCGCCCCTGCCCGGGAGTCCGGCCTCGTCCATCCACCGCTCCAGCGGCGCGAAGTCGATCACAGATTCCCCGCCTCGTTCTCCAGGTAATCGGCGTATTTGGCCCGCGCCGCGTCGAGCTTGCGTGGGATCCATTCCGTGGGCCACTGGTCGTCGCTGGGCCGGTGGTCGCGCAGGACCTGTTTGGCGACGGTCATCTTGTGTACCTCGGTCGGGCCGTCGGCCAGGCCCATCACTCCGGCGCCGTGGATCATGGTGAAGAAGGGCAACTCGTTGGTGGTGCCCAGCGCACCGTGCACCTGCATGGCCCGCCAGGCGATATCGTGGAGGACCGTCGGCATCACCACCTTCACCGCGGCGATGTCCTTGCGGACCTTCTTGTAGTCGTTGTACTTGTCGATCTCCCAGGCCGTGTACAGCACGAGCAGCCGGAACTGTTTCAGCTGGGCGTAGGAATCGGCGATGTATCCCTGCACGAACTGTTTGTCGGCGAGCCGGCTGCCGGCGGTCTCCCGGCTCAGCGCGCGTTCGCACATCATGTCCAGGGCCTTCTGCGCGAGTCCGATGGTGCGCATGGCGTGATGGATACGGCCACCGCCGAGCCGGGTCTGCGCGATTACGAAGGCCTGTCCCGCCTCGCCCAGCAGGGCCTCGGCGGGTACCCGGACATCGTCGTAGTGGATCAGTGCGTGCGCACCGTCGTTCAGCGGTTCGCCGGCCAGGCCGATATTGCGTTCGATGCGGATGCCCGGGGTGTCGGCGGGCACCAGGAACATCGACATCCCCTGGTACGGACTCACCTCCGGATCCGTCACCGCCATCACGATGAGGAACGCGGCGGTGCGGGCGTTGGAGGAGAAGAACTTCCAGCCGCTGATCACCCAGTCGTCCCCGTCGCGGACGGCGCGGGTGCGGAACAGGGTGGGATCGGCGCCGGCCTGCGGTTCGGTCATCGAATAGCAGGAGAAGAGTTCCCCGTCCAGCAGGGGGCGCAGGTACCGCTCCTTCTGGGCCGTGGTGCCGTAGTGCGCGATGATCTCGGCATTGCCGGTATCGGGGGCCTGGCAGCCGAAGACGATCGGTGCCCAGGAACTGCGTCCCAGGATCTCGTTCAGCAGTGCCAATTTCAGCTGCCCGTAACCCTGCCCGCCGAGGTCCGGTCCCAGGTGGGTCGCCCACAGCCCCTGGTCACGGACCCGCTGTTTGAGCGGGTCGACGGCCGCCCGCCGGGCGCCCTCCAGGGGTACGAACTGTTCGTGCGGCCAGAGGAGATCCAGTGGTTCGACCTCGTCGCGTACGAACGCGTCGGCCCAGTCGAGCTTCGCCTGGAAGTCGGGTTCGGTCTCGAAATCCCATGCCATTTGCGCCTCCTCTCCTGCGGTGAGAATATACTTCTTGTGAACAAGAATGCAATTCTTCTAGAGTCCGGGCTGGTCGGGCGGATCGCCCGGGAGGCCGTGGCCGAACGGGAGGCGGAATACGCCGGCGAGGTCCGCAGGCTGCTGGATGCCGCGCTGGATCAGGTGCGGCGGTGTGGTGCCGGTGCGCGCCCCCGGGTGGCCGATATCGTCGCCACCGCGGGGTTGTCCAACGATGCGTTCTACCGGCACTTCCGGTCCAAGGACGCGCTGATGGCGGCAGTGCTCGCCGACGGTGCGGAACGGCTGGCGCACTATGTCGCGCACCGGATGTCCAAGGAGGGGGAGCCGCGGGCGAAAATCCGCTGCTGGGTGGCGGCGATCCTGGCCCAGGCCGACCCGGCGCTCGCCGCCGATACCCGGGCCGTGCTGTGTCATACCGGTGGGCTGGGCGTGGATCTGGTGACCGGGCAGGCCGGCTCGGCGCCACGCCGGCTCGCGGAGCTGCTGCATGCGCCGTTCGCCGAACTCGGGGTGGAAGAACCGGAATACGCGGCCGGTCTCCTCGCCTACGCGACGATCGGAAAGTTGTCGGAGTACCTGTGGTCGGACGCCGAGCCGACCCCCGCGGAGATCGCGCGGCTGGAGGAGTTCTGTCTGGCTGCCGCCGCGGCGGCCGGACGGGCCGGTCCGCCTCCGTGGGGCCGTTTCGGGCCGGAGCGAGGTCCAAACCAGTAAACATTGCAATCCTTAAGAAGATTGCCGTAGGGTACGCCCATGGACTTCACGATGGGTGCGACCGCCGCGAAGCTCCGCGGCGAGCTACGCCGGTTGATCGCCGACGAGGTCCCCGCCGACTACCTCGGCGCCTTCACCGACGATCCCGCAGACCTCGCCGTCGCACAGCGTTTCTGCGCCACCCTGGCCGAACGCGGCCTGCTCTGCCTGGCCTGGCCCGAGGAGTTCGGCGGCCGCGGCGCCTCCCTCTGGGAGCAGACCGTGGTCCGCGAGGAGATGTGGGCACAGCACGAACCCCGCGGCGCGCAGTACATGGGCGTCAACTGGGTGGGACCCACCATCATGCGGCACGGCACACCGGAACAGCAGCGCAAACACCTGCCCCCGATCGCGCGCGGCGAGGTCGTCTGGTGTCAGGGCTTCAGCGAACCCGAGGCGGGTTCGGATCTGGCCTCGCTGCGCACCACCGCCCGCCGCGACGGCGACGGATGGGCCATTTCCGGGCAAAAGATCTGGACCTCCTACGCCTCCATGGCCCAGTGGTGCTTCCTGCTCGCACGCACCTCCGATGCCGGGCGCAAACAGCAGGGACTCACTGTTTTCCTGCTACCCATGACCGATCCGGGCATCACGGTCCGGCCGATCGCCTCCATGCTGGGTCCGCACCATCTCAACGAGGTCTTCTTCGACGGCGTCCGGGCAACCGAAGCCGATGTGCTCGGCGAGGTGGACCACGGCTGGTCGGTGGTACAGGAGGTGCTGGCATTCGAACGTGTCGGTATCGCCCGCTATGCCCGCTGCGATCGGCTGCTGCACGCCGCGCCCGAGGTGCTCGGCGAAGGCTGGGACGACATCCCGGAAGTCCTGCGGGGGCACTGGGCCCGCATGCTCACCCGGTGCCGCCGCGCCCGGTTGCTCGCGTACCAGGTGCTGTCGCTGCAGAGTTCGGGCACGGTCGCACCGGGCGACGCCGCCGCCTACCGGATCGCGGTGACCCGCCTCGATCAGGACAGCGCCGAGGTCCTGGTGGAACTCGCATCGGCGGTGCCCGGCGACTCGGCTGCGCGCCGCCGATTCCGCCGGGCCGTGCACGACCACTGGCGCTATGCGAACGCCGCGACCGTCGCCTCGGGAAGTATCGAGGTGCAACGGATCCTGCTGGCGCGCGAACTGCTGGCCGATCCCGGATCGGGACGGGAGCGGGCGGCGGAATCCGCGGCCGGGTCGGTGCCCAACGACCGGCGGCAGCCCGGAGGGGTCGGGTTGTGAACGTGGGGAAGCCGGCGGTGCACAACCGCCGGGGTTATCGCGGTCGGCGGAGGAGGACAGTGTGAGTACGTCGAACGGGCCGGCCGAGGCCGCCCACGAGCTACGGATCGAACTCGCCGCCGAAGCGCGCGAGTTCGGTCGCGAGGTGGTGCGCGCGCTGGGCGCGGCGGGCGGAGACGAGCTGGCGCGGCGGGCCGAACAGGACCCGCGCGACCGGCAGCGACTGGTCGAACCCGTGCTCACCGGTCTCGGCGCCTGGGAACTGGCTCCACGCCGGGATCCGGTCGAATTGGAGGCGGCGGCCGCGCTGTGCCGCGGCGCCGGCTACTGGGCGACGCCTTATCCGGTGGCCGAACGACTGGCGCGGCCGGAGGGCCCGGACCACGACGGGCTGATCGTGGTCGCGGGCGCGGAGCCCGCGGGACCGGTGGCGGGGCTGGATCTGCGCTGGGCGACCGTGACCCCGACCGGCGCACGGGGTTCCGCGCGACCGTTGCCGCCCGGCGGTGCGGTCCGGGACTCGGCATTCGTCACCCCGCTCGAGGTCCGGCCACTCGACGGCGACGGCAGCGCCGATCTCGCGCTCGCGCTCACCCTCCCGTGCTGGACACTGCTGGGAATGCTGGACCGGGCCCTGGAACTCGCCCGCCGCCACGTGTCGCTGCGTGAACAGTTCGGGCGGCCGCTGGCGCAGTTCCAAGGGGTGCAATTCCAGCTCACCGATGCCGAGGTCGAGCGGCGGGGAGTCGACCTGCTGGCCAGGTACGCGCTGTGGAGTATCCAGAGCGGCCGGCCGGAGGCGGTCGACGACGCGCTGGCGTTACGGCTGGCGGCGCTGGAGGCCGCCGATATCGTGTTCCGGACCGCGCACCAGTTGCACGGCGCCGTGGGGTTCTGCGACGAGACCACGCTGTCGTGGCTGTCCCGGTACAGCCTGCCGCTGCGCCGGTTCCCGTTCGGCGCGGTGACCACCGAGCAGCTGCTGACCGGCCGGATCGGCCGACGTGGTCTGGCGGGTTTGTTCTCCGATCCGGCGGGAGTGTGAGGCACGGTGCGATACGACCTCCCCGACGCACTGACCGTCACCGACGAGGGCCCGGTGCGCATCGTCACCCTCGAGCGGCCGGCGGAACTCAATGCCGTGAACGCCGATCTGCACCGGGCGCTGGCCCAGGTCTGGCGGCAGCTGGCCGCCGACACCGAGGCGCGGGTGGTGATCCTCACCGGCGCGGGCCGGGCGTTCAGCGCGGGCGGTGATCTGGACTGGATCAGCTCGTTCGTGGACGACCCGGTGGCCCGGGACGAGAGCATCCGCGAAGGCGCGGAAATCATCGAGGAGTTGCTGCGCTTCCCGTTGCCGGTGATCGCCGCGGTGAACGGCCCGGCCGTGGGTCTGGGCGCGAGTATCGCGATCCTGTGCGATATCGTGCTGATCTCCGAACGCGCCCATCTGGCCGACCCGCATATCGCCGTGGGGCTGGTGGCCGGAGACGGGGGCGCGGCCCTCTGGCCCCTGCTCACTCCCATTCTGCGTTCCCGGGAGTACCTCTACACGGGCGACCGCATCGATGCGGCCACCGCGGTCGAGCTGGGCCTGGCCAGCCGGACGGTACCGCCGGAGGAGTTGGCGGGAGCGGCACGGGCGCTGGCCGAGCGGCTGGCCGGGCTGCCACAGCAGGCGCTCAGCAGTACCAAACGGGTGGTGAACATGTATCTTTCGCAGGCGCTGGCGGGTCCGCTGCAGGCGGGCTTCGCCGCCGAGGCGGTGACCATGCAATCGGCCGACCACAAGGCGCGGCTCGCGGCCCTGCGCGAGCGGGCACGGCGATGACGCGGGGCCGACCGTGACCGGCAACGATCTCGAGGATTTCCGGGACACCGTGCGGCAGTGGTGCCGCGCCAATATCCCCGCCGAGTGGCGGACCGCCCAGACCGGCGCCACCGACGCCGAATTCGTCGCTTTCCAGCGGGAGTGGTTCCAGCGGTTGCGGGCCGCCGGGTACGCCGTACCGCACTGGCCCCCCGAATACGGCGGGGGGATGCCGATTCCGGAGCAGATCGTGCTCTACCAGGAACTCGCGGCGCACGACGCGCCGCGACTGGTCCTGGCCTTCGTGGCGATCCACCATGCCGCGGCCACTCTGCTCGCCGGTGGCACCGCCGAACAGCGGCGACGCCATCTGTCCGCGATCCTCGACGGAGAACTGTGGGTGCAGGGATTCTCGGAACCGGGCGCGGGCTCGGATCTGGCCGCGCTGCGCACCGCCGCCCGGCGCGACGGCGACGACTATGTGGTGACCGGGCAGAAAGTCTGGGCCAGCGGCGCCCAGTACGCCGACTGGTGTCTGCTGCTGGCGCGCACCGACCCCGCCGCCCCCAAACGCCATGGGATCTCGTATTTCCTGATGGATATGCGGACGCCCGGGATCGCGGTGCGGCCGATCCGCCAGGCCACCGGCGAATCGCATTTCTGTGAGATCTTCCTGGACCAAGTGCGTATACCGGCCGCGAACCTGATCGGCGCCGAGAACCGGGGTTGGCAGCTGGCGCAGCAGACGCTGGGCGCCGAACGCGGCCTGACCATGCTGGAACTCGCGGAACGGCTGTGCAATGCCGGATTCGGCCGGCTGGTGCGGGAATGCCGTAAGCCGGACGCGTTCGGGCGGCGCCCGGTAGACGACGGGTACATCGCCGATCGGCTGGCCCGGCTCGAAGTCGAGCTGACCGGGCTGCGCGCGCTGTGCCGCGACCTCGTCGAACGCCACGAGGCGGGCACCGCCGGACCGGCCGACGCGTCCGTGGTCAAGTTGTACTACAGCGAACTCCTGCAGCGGATGACCGATTTCGGGGTGGAGATCTGTGGTCTGCCCGGACAGACGGTATTGCGCAAACCCATGTCGGGCGGCTGGGAATCCGGCGCCTGGCTGCTGGATTTCGTCGGCTCGTGGGAATGGACCGTGCCGGGCGGCAGCAGCGAGATCCAGCGCACCATCATCGGGGAACGGGGTCTGGGTCTGCCCAGGGAACCGGTGGGAGCGTGATGAGCGGCCAGTTCACCGAGTTCCACGCGGAAATCCGCACCGTGGCCCGGGAACTGCTCGGCAAGAGCGGCGCCGCGGGTCGTGTGGACTGGCCGCAACTCGTGCGGGCCGGGTGGCCGGGTCTGGAGGTGGCGGAGGAATACGGGGGAGCCGGAGCGGGCCCGGCCGAGGTCGGCATCCTGCTGGAGGAAGTGGGCCGGGCGGTCGCGCGCACCGCGTATCCGAGTGTGGCCTCGGCGGGTATCGGCGCCCTGGCTCTGCTCGAGCCGAACGCCCACCGGGACGCGGTGCTGCGCGAAACCGTCACAGGCGCCGCGATCCCCATCGCGGTGCTGGGAGGAAATATGGTGCCGGCGGCCGGCGGCGAAACGGCTTGTGCCGGCACCGGAGGCATAGTACCCACCTTCCGGATCGGCCAAACCATCGAGGGATTCGAAATTTCCGGAACCGCGGATTTCGTACTCGACGCGCGAGCGGCCACCGCCCTGCTGATCCCCGCTCTGGCCCCCGACGGCTCCGTGCGGGTGGCCGTCGCCGCGCCCGATGCGCAAGGCCTCCGCATCGAGGATCGCCCGGTGGTGGACGAAACCCGGTCGTTGGCGCGAGTGGCGGCGGAGGGTGTCCTCCTCGCTCCCGAGGCGGTCCTCGCCTTCTGTGCCGATATCGTCTGCGGCCCGCGCGCACTCTACGACCGCGCCGCGCTGGCGGTGGCCTGTGACAGCCTGGGCGTCGCGGCGGCCATGCTGGACGCGACGGTCGAATATGTCCGCGTCCGTGAGCAGTTCGGCCGTCCTGTCGGCTCCTTCCAGGCGGTCAAACACGCCTGCGCCGATATGCTCGTGGACCTCACCGTCGCACGCCGGCTCGTTGCGGACGCCCTGGCCGCCCCGCTGGACGGCGGCCCGGACGCCCGCCGGGCCGTCGCGGCGGCCAAGTCCTGTGCCGGTGAAGTCGGCGTCCGGATCGCCGGGAAGGCCGTGCAGTTGCACGGCGGTATCGGCTACACCTGGGAGAGCGGGATCCACCGCTACCTCAAACGCGCCACGCTCGACCGCGCGTTGTTCGGTTCCCCGGCCGACCACCGCCGTGAACTCGCCGATCGCTATCGCGGGGAGTCACCTGTCCCGGCGCCGTCCACGGGGGAGTGACCGGGATCGAGTAGACCCTCGACCACCCGATGCACCTTCGCGACGCTGTCCGACTCGCCGAAGCGCAGGGCGATATTGGCCGCGTTGAGTACGGCGTCGATCTGGAAGACCGCCAGCTCTGTGTCGCCGCGGCTCCGGGCGGAGGTGGTGCGGTCGAACTCCCGCGCGAGGGTGTGCAGCCAGCCGCGGTGCTGCCGGAGCAGTGCGTCGCGGATCGGTCCGGGACGGCTGTCGAACACCGGCCGGTTCGCGCCCCAGAAGCAGCCGCCGGGGAACAGGGGGCGGGCGGCGTAGTCGATCCACCGATCGATCAGCGCGCGCAACCGGGGCGCGCCTTCCGGTACGGCGCCGGCCGGGGCGATGACGGCCGCGGCGAACACCTCGCCGGCCGTAGCCACGGTGGCCAGTTGCAGGGCCTCTTTGGTGCGGAACAGGGTCTGGATACCGGCTTTGCTGAGCTCGAGTTCGTCGGCGAGCCGGCCGAAGCTGAGCCCGTCCAGGCCGTCGAGGGAGGCGATATCGACGGCGTGGCGGGTGACGATCCGCCGTGACCTCGTCCCACGCTCCCGGCGGCGGTCGCCGCCCCCGGGCGGCCTCGCGCTTCCGGCGGTCATCGCCGGCATCCCGCCACCGGCCTCACAGCACCTGCTCGACGTGGTAGGCGACCCCGCCCTCGACCGGGTAGCCGGACGCGACCGCGACGATATCGTTGAGCCAGGACAGCCGCGCCGATCCGGTCTCGAACAGCGGTGTGGTGCGGAAGTAGTAGCGGGCCGGATCGACCGTCGGCCGAGTGGCGGGGTCGGCCATCTCGGCGCGTACGTCGGCCGGGATCACCCAGCGGCCCCGGTAGGTCATGTACACCAGTTCCGCGTCTACCCGGAGAGTGAGCCGGACATCGAGCAGCATGGTGCCGTCGGGGCGGTACAGCGCCCAGTCGCCGCCCCCGGCCACCACCTCGCCGCGCAGCCGGGGTCCTTCGAACGAACCGCCCGCCGCCCCGTACAGAACCCGGCGGCCCATCGGCCCGCCGGTCCCGAAATCCAGTCGCGGATGCAGGTCCACGACCATATCGAACAGTGGTGCGGTACCGACCGCCGCGACAGAGCGCACACGCGTGTCCATGTTCGTCACCGCTCGCTCGTCGCGCTCGGCCGCCGGAACAGCCGGGCGCGCACCGCGTCCGTGGATACGCCCGACTGCGCGCACAGTTCGGCCAGGTCGAAGACGAATCGTTCACCGGCGATCAGGTCGTCGGCGAAGGTGAAACCGATGAACATCGGAACCGTGGCACGCCGGCCGTTGGGTTCGGCACCGAACCGGTTGCCGGTCATGGTCATTCGGGCGGTGCCCCAGCAGATCAGGGTTTCCCCGTCGTCCGCGTGCCCGTCCAGTTCGACGTGATAGTCGGGAAAGGTCGCGAAGAATCGCCGCAGCACCCGCTCGTTTTCCGCGAGCCCGTGCGCGGTGGTGCCGAACGCCGGGGTTTCCAACAGCATCTCCGGGTGGAGCAATCGCAGTGCGGCGGGCAGATCCCGGGCGCTTTTGGCCGCGGCCAGCGACCGGGCCAGTTCGAACATGCGATGACCGTCCATGGGTGCATCCTTCGGTCGTGGTATGCGCCGGGAAGTAACCGGGTCTTCAAAACATACATACGACCGTATGTAAAAACAAGAGGTGCAGGTGGACGCCGAAGCTCGAAGCGCGGGGCCCCGGCGCGGGCGACGAAATGTTCCGGGTCTTCTGGCTACCGGGACTGCGCGGACGCGAGCCGCTGGGCCGCCAGCTCACGCAGATCGCTCGATTTGATCTTGGCGCTCCCGGTCAGCGCGAGATCCTCGTCGGTGAAGAAAAGGATCTCGCGCGGGACCTTGTAGCTGGCCAGTTGCGCACGCACATGGTCCCGGATCGCGCCGGCGTCCAGGATCCGGCCGGTATGGGGGACCACGCAGGCGACCACCATCTCACCGAGCGTGTCGTGCGGGATGCCGACCGTCCGGCCGATCTTGACTCCCGGGTACCGGCCCAGTGCCTCGTCGACCTCGAGCGGGGAGACATTCGCGCCACCGGTCTTGATGATGTCGGTGAGCCGGCCCTCCCAGTACAGCCGGCCCTGCTCGTCGAGATACCCACCGTCGCCGGTGTGGAAGTAGCCGGCGTCGTCCAGGGTTTCGTCGAGCGGTGTCCCGAGATAGCCGAGCATCAGCGTCGGGCCCTTGACGCAGATCTCGCCGTGTTCGCCCCGGTGCAATGCCGAACCGGTGAGCGGGTCGGCGATCTTCACCGTGACTCCCGGCAGCGGTACCCCGCTGCTCCCGGCGATGGTCTCCTCCGGGGTGCAGGCCGGGAAGCAGGTGGTGATGGTGAAGGTTTCGGTATTGCCGTAGGCGTGGCCGGGTTCGGTCCAGTCGGTGGTGACGGTGGGGTGGGTGGCCAGCGGAAGATCCCGGTCCACGAACCGCAGACTGCTCAGATCCGCTGTCTCCCAGTTGGGCGCGCCCTGGAGCTGGGCGTGCTGGTGCGGCCAGGCCACCGGGAAGTTCACCCGCTGCGCCTGGATGAGATCGAGGGCCGCGGCGGCATCGAACAGCGATTGCAGGATGA
Organism: Nocardia testacea NBRC 100365; assembly: GCF_000308775.1. Lineage (GTDB taxonomy): Bacteria > Actinomycetota > Actinomycetes > Mycobacteriales > Mycobacteriaceae > Nocardia > Nocardia testacea. The sequence continues at coordinate 69,063 of NZ_BAGJ01000271.1, read as the reverse complement.
GGGTGCCGCCCGCGGCGAGCGTCGCGCCCAGCGCCTGGGCGAAATTGCCGGACCAGAAGAAACCGTTGGCGGTCCAGCAGCGCACCTCGTCGGCGGTGCCGAAGCCGAACATCCGCCGGAAGCGCCACATCTGCAGGGTGACACCGCGATGCGCGCTACGGATCCCCTTCGGCTTGCTGGTGGTGCCGGAGGAGAAGAACAGGACCGCGGTATCGCTGGGTTGCACTGTCGCCGCGGTGGCCTCGATCAGGGCCGGGTCGATTCCGGCGCCGCGGGCCGAGAAGGCGTCCCAGCTCTCCACCGCCGTATCGGGTACCGGGTCGCCCACCGTCGCGAGATGGCGCAGAAACGGGTACGCCACGGAGGCGACCGCGCCGGGTGCTGCGGTGCCGAGTCCCGGCTCGAGTTCGGTGAGGACCGCACCGAAATCCGTTTTGGCCACCCGACGTTCGAAGAGGAGCACCGAGATTCCGGAGACCCGGAGCAGATGGTCCAGTTCGGGCGCGGTGGAGAAGGTGCTGAGCGCGACCGCGACCCCGCCGGCCAGCGCGGTGCCGAAGACCGCCGACAGCCATTCGGCCCGGTTGGTCATCAGGACGCCGACCCGGCTGTCCTTGCCGACCCCGCACGCGCGCAGCGCCCGGGCCACCTCATGGGCCCGTTCCCACAGGTCGGCATAGGTCCACGCGATACCGTCGGCCGGGGAGATCAGCGCGGTACGAGCCGCGTACTGTTCGGTGACCTCGCGCAGGAATCCGGGAAGCGTCAGCGTCCCGAGCCCGGGCTCCTCGGTCAGCGGCGGTCCCGCGACGATCGCCGCCGCCCGGTCGGAAGTGTGCTGGGGCCCGGTGCTCATCGCCGGTGGTCCTCTCTGACAGTGCTGCCGCGCGCGGCGCGGGTTCCGCTCTTATCGCGGGAGTTCGACTTCGGCGGTGCAGTCGACCAGGACACCGCCGTCCTGGTTGGTGAGCTTCAGCTTCACCTGGACCAGCGGTACGCCCCAGTTCGATTCCGGGATCTTCTCGACGATCTCGCCGTCGAAATAGGTGACGTCGCCTTCGAAGGCGGGCAGCCGGAAGTCGGCCTTCGTATGCCGGACCAGCCCGTCGTTACCGGCCCAGTAGGCCAGATAGTCGGTGCACCACGCACCCATGGTCGCCCCGTAGCCGTAGGCCCGGGCCATGCCCACGTCACCGGCCTTCTCGGCGTCGATATGGCCGCGTGAGGGGCCGACATAGAGTCCGTCGCGCAGCCGCGGGTCGATCTTGGCGCCTTCTTCGTCGAAGCCGAAACCGTCGGTCCAGCCCGGATCCTGGTAGACCCAGGGGTCCTCGACACCGTCGGGCGCGGTCCAGCGGAAGGTGCCCCAGATATTGAAGAGGAAGGCGCGGTACTCGGTGGTGAAGCTGGCGATACTGTGCGGTCCGATCACCCGCCGCGGCAGCCTGTCACCGACTTTCACCTCGTCGAAATGCGGGGACACACCGAGCCGGTTGGACATCAGCCATTCGGTGCGCAGCGCGTCCACCTGGGCCAGTTCGGCGGCCGTCCACTTCTTGACCGCGCCGAGCTGGTTCTCGTACATACCGCGCTTGTTCGCCTCCTCGGCGAGATAGCGGATCGCGGTCGAACGTTCCTTGGCGACGAGGGTGCAGTGCTGGTTGCGGTGGGTGGTGTCGCCGCGGGAGAACATGGTGGGCCCGGCGAATTTCGTCTGGACCACCTTGTAATCGTGGAAGCGGCGCTCCTGGAACAGCTGGTCACCGGGCCGCACCGGGCAGCCGTAGAACCACCATTCCTCGCCACCGAAGATGAGGTGGCTGTTCGGGATGCGGCCCACGCAGGCCGGTGCGGCGCCGTGCCCGTAGTCCAGCGCCACCGCGATCGACTGCGGTGCCACCAACCCGCCGTATCGGGATGCCCGCGCGAACTCCTGATCCCAGTGCAGCGGGTTCGGATAGTCCATCGCCATCACCCAGCGGCGGATATCGGAGGTGCTGCACGGATCCCACAGCTGGCCGCCGCCGATCGGTTTGCCGACCCGGTGATCGACATCGCGCAGGTCCAGTTCGACGGGGGTCGCGTCCGGTTTCTTGCTCACGAGAACTCCTGCTCAGCGGTTCACATCGACGACTATCCGGCCGCGGACGGTGCCCGCGATGAATCCGTTCGCCGCCTCGACGGCCTCGTCCAGCGTGATCTCGCGAGCGATCGAATCGAGTACGGCCGGATCCAGATCGCGGGCCAGCCGGGCCCAGGCGTCGAGACGTTTACGCTGCGGCGCCATCACGCTGTCCACACCCAGCAGCGAGACGCCGCGCAGGATGAACGGGGCCACCGAGGCCGGAAAGTCCATACCCTGGGCCAGGCCGCAGGCCGCGACCGCGCCGCCGTAGCGGGTCTGCGCGCAGGCATTGGCCAGGGTATGGCTGCCGGCGGTGTCCACCACACCGGCCCAGCGTTCCTTCTGCAATGGTTTGCCCTTGTCGGCGAATTCGGCCCGCTCCAGGACCGTGGTGGCGCCGAGTTGCTTCAGATAGGCGTGCTCATCGGATTTACCGGTCGCGGCGGCCACCGCGAAGCCGGCTCTGGTGAGCAGCGCGACGGCCACACTGCCCACGCCGCCGGTCGCCCCGGTCACCAGCACCTCGCCGCTGTCCGGGGTGAGGCCGTGGGCCAGTAGGGCGTCGACGCAGAGGGCGGCGGTGTAGCCGGCGGTGCCGATGGCCATGGCCTGTCGTTCGGTGAATTCGGCGGGCAGGGGAATCAGCCAGTCACCGTCGAGCCGGGCCCGCTGGGCGAGGCCGCCCCAGTGGGTTTCGCCGACACCCCAGCCGTTGAGTACCACCTTGTCGCCGGGGGACCAGCGGGAATGCTTGCTCTCGGTGACGGTGCCCGCCAGGTCGATGCCCGGAATCATCGGGAACTTGCGGACCACCGGGGAGGCGCCGGTGATGGCGAGCGCGTCCTTGTAGTTGAGCGTGGACCAGGACACCTCGATATCGACGTCACCCTCGGGCAGACGGGCCTCGTCCACGCTGGTGATCTCGGCCTTCGTGCCGGATTCACCCTTGTCGATGAGAACTGCGGAGAACATCGGTGATGTGTTCCTTTCTCGATTCGTTCGGCTGCCGTTCCAGCTTGCCGAGGGACAGGGCGCCGATCCGGGAGACGCGAGAGAATTACATTCTCTGGAACAAGAATCATATTTCCAGTAGTGCTGACCGGTGTCAACACCCGGGTCAGCGCGCGGTCCACCCGCCGTCGACGACGATGGTCTGCCCGGTCACGTAGCGGCCGGAATCTCCGGCCAGCCAGACGATCGCACCCACGATGTCGGTGGCCGTGCCCTCGGTGGGCAACGGGGTGTTGCGCTGGAGATAGCGGGCGCCGCGTTCGCTGTCGTAGAGGCTGTCGGTGATCTCGCTGCGGAAGAAACCCGGCGCGACGGTGTTCACGCGGATCGAATGGCGAGCCCACTGCACGGCGAGTTCGGTGGTGAGCCCCGACAATCCGGCCTTGCCGGCGGCGTAGGAGGCCTGGGGGATGCCGGGGATACCCACCCGGCCACTGATCGAGGAAACATTCACGATCGAACCCCGGCCCACTGCGCGCATGGCGGGGAAGACCTGCTGGGCGAGCAGTAACGGCGCCATCAGGTTCAGCTCCAGGGTGCGCCGGATATCGCTCAGCGACTCCGCTTCGGCCTCCGCGGTGCCGAAGCGGTTACCGGCCGCGTTGACCAGGATCTCCGGCGGGCCCAGTGCGGCCGTGACCGCCGGCACGATTTCGGCGATCCGCTCGGGGTCGCCCAGATCGCATCCCACGGCCAGGCCGCCGATCTCACCCGCCAGGGAATCCAGCCGGTCGCGGCGGCGCGCCACCACCGCGACCCGTGCGCCGAGTCCGGCCAGTGCCCGGCTCACCGCCGCGCCCAGTCCGGACGATCCACCGGTCACGACGGCCACTCTGCCGTCGAGTTCGAAGGGGCGCAGGGCCGCCGCGCGGTCGGCGCTCACGGCGGGTCCCGATGCGTGAGCAGCCCGGCGAGTTCGGTGCGCACCACCTTGCCCATGGCATTGAGGGGGAGTGCGTCGACCGCGGCCCAGGCCTCGGGGACCTTGTACCCGGCGAGCTCGCCCCGGCAGTGTTCGGCCAATACCGCGAAATCCACCGGCCCGCCGTTCGTCTCGATGACGGCGGCCACCCGCTGGCCGAGCCGTTCGTGCGGCACCCCGCACACCGCCGCCCGGCCGACGGACGGGTGGGCCGCCAGCACCCGCTCCACCTCGAGCGGATAGATATTCGCGCCACCGCGGATGATGACCATCTTCTTGCGGTCGAGCACCGTGAGCCAGCCGTCCGCGTCGACCGTGCCTATATCGCCGGTGGCGATCGGCCCGTCCGGCGCGGGCTGTATCCCCCCGCTCGCCCAGTGTCCGAGCATCGGCCGCCACTGTCCGGCCCACGGTCCGTCCGTGCGGCCCGCCAGGCGCAACTCGCCGAGTTCGCCCGGCGGCAACCGGTTTCCGTCGTCGTCGTAGGCCGCGACATCGTAGTGCGGCAGTACCCGGCCGCTGGTTCCCGGTCGCCACTGCGCGCCGGGCGGATCGATCGCGACGACGGTCGGCGCTTCGGTGAGGCCGTAGGTCACCCGCGGTACCGGGCCGTGTGCCCCGGCGAATGCCGCCCGGAGCCGGTCCGGGGTATCGCTGCCGCCGCTCCACACCTCCTGTAGCGAACTCAGGTCGAGTTCGGTGCGGGCGGCCAGATCGTAGAGCTGAGCCGGGGCGCCGTTCCAGACCGTCACCTTCCGGGTGGCGATCCATTCGGCGACGCCCGCGACATCGCGGCGGTCCATGATCACCGCGCATCCGCCGGCCTGGGCGGTGAGCAGCGTGGACAGCACCATGAGGTTGAGGATGGTCAGCGGAAAGCTGTCTCCTTTACGCAATTCGGGCCCCCAGCCGCGGGTGGCGACCAGCACGGCCCCGGGGAGCAGCAGATTGCGCTGACTGTGTACCACCGCCTTCGGGCGCCCCGAGGTGCCGCTGGTGAACGCGATCGCGGCGGGGGCGTCCGGATCGTGGGTGATCTCGGGTGCCGACGGGGAGTTCAGGGCGTCGGCCCAGCGTCCCGGATCGACTCGCGCGGGTGTGTCGAGCGTGCTGCGGGGGCCGGCGAGGACGACGCGCGGCTCGATCAGATCGTGCAGATACCGCTGTTCGGCCGGGGCGAGCGCTTCGCCGATACCCGCCCAGATCGCCCCGATGCGCTGCGCGCCGTGGAAGGCGGCCACGATCTGCAGGTCGTTGGGCAGGCAGGCGGCGACCCGGTCGCCGGGGCGGACGCCGAGCGACCACAGCGCCCCGGCTGCCGCGCGAGCTTGTGCGTCGAGTTCACGATAGGTCCAGCAGCCCGAGGTCGCCTCGATCGCGACCGTGTCGGGGTGCGCGGCGAGGGCGGGTTCGAGTACCTCGGCGATGGACGCCGGAATTACGGGCGCGCCGGCGCCGCTGCCGGGCCCGGCGTTCTCGCCATTGAAACTGGGCACCCATACTTGATATCACTATCCTTACAAAGATTCATCAGATAGCCGCCGATTTGTCCGGCCGGCCCGGTGAAGGTAGGGCGTATGCAGCACACAGGGCCGCTGGCCGGGGTGCGGGTGATCGATCTGACCGCGATGGTGATGGGTCCCTACTGCACCCAGATCATGGCCGATATGGGCGCGGATGTGATCAAGGTGGAGCCGCCGGCCGGGGACAACACCCGCCATATCTCGGTGGGCCCGGAACCGGGAATGGCCGGAGTGTTCGTCAACGTCAACCGCGGAAAACGCAGCGTGGTCCTCGATCTGCGCGAGCCGGCGGGCAAAACCGCGCTGCGCGAACTGATCACCGGCGCCGATGTGTTCATCCACTCCATGCGTGGCAAGGCCGTCGCCGCGCTCGGGTTCGGCTACGAGCAGGTCGCCGCGATCAATCCCGCGATCGTCTACACCAACTGCTACGGCTACGGCCGGCGCGGCCCCGATGCCGACCGCACCGCCTACGACGACACCATCCAGGCCGAGTGCGGCCTACCGTACGTGCAGGAACTCCTCACCGGCACGCCGGGTTACGTGGGCACCATCATGGCGGACAAGATCGCCGGAATGACCGCCGTCTACGCCACCACGATGGCGCTGTTCCATCGCGAGCGGACCGGGGAGGGGCAGGAGGTGGAGGTCGCGATGTTCGAAACCATGGCCGCCTTCATGCTGGTCGAACACGCCAACGGCGCCCTGTTCCAGCCGCCGCTGGGACCGGCCGCCTATCCACGCGCGGTGACACCCGAGCGCACCCCGTACCGCACCGCCGACGGGTATCTGTCCGCGCTGGTCTACAACGACAAACAGTGGACGGCTTTCGTGGACGCGGTCCGCCCGGCCTGGGACGGCCCGGAATTCGCGACCCTCGCCCAGCGGGCGCGCCGGATCGACACCGTCTACGCCCATCTGCGGGAGACCTTCGCGACCCGCCCCACCGCCGAGTGGCTCGAATTGCTGAATTCCCTGGATATTCCGGCCGCGCCGGTCCGCGGTCTGGACGATCTCTTCGACAATCCGCACCTGAACGAGGTGGGCTTCTTCGAGACCGTCGACAGTCCCGACGGCCCGCTGCGCTTTCCCGGCCCGCCGACCTGGTTCTCCCGCACCCCCGGGCGTGTGTCCGGTCCGGCGCCCCGGCTCGGCGCCCACACCCGGGAAGTGCTGGACGCCGCGGCCGCCCGCGCACCGCGACCGGCCGCGCCGACCGGCAACGGCATCGGCAACCCGCGGTGAGTGCGCCGGACCTCGACCTGGGGCAGTGGCTGCGCCCCGGCGACCGGATCGTCATCGGGCAGGCCTGCGGTGAGCCGACCACTCTCGTCGACGCCCTCATCGAGCAGGGGCCGCGTATCGGAAAGCTGTCCGCCTTCACCGCGACCAGCTTCTCCGGGAAGTTCGTGCCCGGGGTCGGGCGATCCTTCGCGCTGTCGAGTATGGGCGCCATCGGCGCGTTGCGCGGCCTCACCCGCAGCCACGAACTCGATATCGTGCCGTGCCATGTGGGCCGGGTGGCTCCCATGATCGAATCGGGCGAGCTCGGCTGCGATGTGGCGCTCGTCCAGGTCGGTCCCGCCGATGCCGCGGGCAGACACAGCTGCGGACTCGTCGGCGACTACGTCCGGGCCGCGGTCGCACGGGCCCGGGTGGTGATCGCGGAGGTCAACGATCAGGTACCCGACACCTTCGGCGAATCACTGGCCGCCGCCGAGATCGATTGCGCGGTCACCGTATCGAACCCGCCGGTGGAGGTGGCGTCCGCCGCGATCGGCGCGGTGGACGAGGCCGTCGCCCGGCACATCACCGAGTACATCGGCGACGGTGCGGTTCTGCAGATCGGTATCGGTGCCGTCCCGGACGCGGTCGTGCGGCTGCTGGGCGACCGCCGCGATCTCGGCGTCCACTCGGGAATGATGGGGGACGGCCTCGTCGACCTCGTCGAGGCCGGCGTGATCACCAACGCGCGCAAACGGATCGACCCGGGTGTCTCGATCACGGGTGCTCTCATCGGCACCCGGCGGCTCTACGATTTCGCCCATCGCAATCCGGCGTTGCGCATGTGCCCCACCTCCTACACCCACGATGCCGCCGTTCTCGCGCGGCTCGACCACCTCGTCACGCTCAACTCCGCGCTGGAGGTGGACCTGACCGGCCAGGTGAACGCCGAACAATCCGGCGAGAGCTATCTCGGCGGCACCGGCGGCCAGGTGGATTTCGTCCGGGCCGGGGTGCGCTCGCCCGGGGGCCGGTCGATCATCGCGCTGCCCGCCACCGCCCGCAACGGCACCGTCAGCCGGATCACCGCGGCGCTGTCCGGGCCGGTCACCACCGCGCGGACCGAAGTCGACATCGTCGTCACCGAATACGGCGCCGCCGAACTGGCCGGACAGTCGCTGGCCGAACGCGCCCGGCGCCTCATCGGTATCGCCCATCCCGGCTTCCGCGACGAACTGGCCCGGACCGCCCGCCTCATCGAGAAACGAGGATTCTAGATGGAGGACGCCGTACTCTTCGATGCCCGCGACGACGGCATCGCGGTGATCACCCTGAACCGGCCGCAGACCCGCAACTGCCTGTCCGCGGAGGTCCGGGCCGGACTGTTCGCGGCCTGGGACCGTTTCGAACACGACCCGGCGCTGCGGGTCGCGATCCTGACCGGTGCCGGGCCCAAGGCGTTCTGCGCGGGCGGGGACCTGCGGGAAATGGTGGAAACCGGAATGGCCGAGCCGCCCCGCGATATGTTCCCCGTCCCCTACGACACGATCGAACTGTCCAAACCGACCATCGCCGCGGTCAACGGCGCCGCCTTCGCCGGCGGCTGGATGATCGCCCAGGCCTGCGATCTGTGCGTGGCCAGTACCACGGCGACCTTCGCGGTGAGCGAGGTGACGGTGGGTCGTAGTTCACCGTGGGCCGCGCCGCTGATCCATATGATCCCGCAGCGCATCATGATGGAGATCCTGCTCACCGGTAATCCGATCAGCGCGGCCCGGGCCTACGAGATCGGTCTGGTGAACCGGCTGGCCGAACCGGGCGACCTGCTCCCGGCGGCTCTCGAGCTGGCCGCCACCGTGCTCGCCGGGGCGCCGTTGTCGGTACGCGCCGCCCGGGAAACGGTCATGCTGGCAACCGAAATGGGCCGGTCGGCGGCGCTGCAGGCGGCCCGGCACGCCTCGGCGCGGGCCTATCACAGCGCGGACGCGCAAGAGGGGCCGGCGGCGTTCGCGGAGAAGCGGGCGCCCCGATGGACCGGGGAGTGAGCGCTGCCCGGACCGGCGCGGTGCCGCGCGCCGGCGATGGGGAATACGAGCGCGCGGGGTGACCGTGGAAGGGCCGGCCGTCGCGCGCACACCGCGGCGCGACGGCCTGGTCGGGAATCGTAGATCCGATCCGCCGAGACCGTGCCTCGGGTGAACGCGGTCGCGTGGATTCGCCGGTGCCGTGCGGGCCGCGGGGGCGCTCGCCGATGATCCATTTCTCGCGCGGATACCGCCGCGCGACGAAGCAGCGGGACTGTTGCCCGTCACCCGGGGCCGCTTTATAGTGGATGCGAATTCGGGTTCCGTGAAATCTACTTCACCCGCACACAGCTCTACCACCGATCGGGGAGTAAGCTGTATGGCCGATATTCTGTTCGTGGTGACCGGGGCGAGTTATTGGACCCTGAAAGACGGCACCCGGCACCCCACCGGTTATTGGGCCGAAGAGTTCGCCGCCCCCTATCGCGCACTGACCGGGGCCGGTCATCGAATCGTGGTGGCCACTCCCGGCGGGGTCGTCCCCCATGTCGATGTGATGAGCCTGCGACCGTCGATGGCCGGCGGTGAACAGGTCGCCCGGGACCTGGAAGAGACCCTGCGCTCGGCCGAGGAATTACGCCGGCCGATCGAATTGGCCCACGTCCGCCCGGCCGACTACGCCGCGATCTACTACCCCGGTGGTCACGGCCCCATGGAGGATCTGTGGCGGGACGCCGACTCCGGCCGGCTGCTGACCGCGGCGCTCGCCTCGGGCAGGCCGCTGGCCATCGTCTGCCATGCCCCGGTGGCGATTCTGGCGACCAGACGCGACGGCGTATCACCGTTCGCGGGGTACCGGGTCACGGCATACACCAACGACGAAGAAGACGCCGTCGGATTACGGTCGAAAGCGTTCTGGACGGTCGAGGACGAACTGGTGGCACTCGGCGTCGATTTCACGCGCGGAGAAATCTGGGAACCGTACACCGTGGTCGACCGGAATCTGTTCACCGGGCAGAATCCGGCTTCCGCCGGGCCGCTCGCCGAAAAGGTTCTCGAAGTACTCGGCTGAGATGAATTCTTCACTCGGCCGCGTTGTCCCGCGTGTGGGAATCATCCGCGTCGCACCCCGGAAAAGTCGAAACCGAGCAGATAACCACAGGAGACGGTGACCATGCGTGGAGTGATGATGTACGCCCCCGGCGACATCCGGGTCGAGGACCGGGCGGACCCCGAGATCGTCGAGCCCACCGACGCGGTCATCCGCATCGCCGCCACCTGCATCTGCGGGTCGGACCTGTGGCCTTACCGCGGCGTGGAGGCGGTCGAGGGTCCCGCCCCGATGGGGCACGAGTACATCGGAGTGGTCGAGCAGGTCGGCCCGGAGGTGGCCGATATCGCGGTCGGTGATTTCGTGGTCGGATCGTTCTTCGCCTCGGACAACACCTGCGAGATCTGCCGGGCCGGATACCAGAGCCGCTGCGTGCACAGCGTCCCGATGGGGTCCATCGGGACCCAGGCCGAGCGGGCCCGTATCCCGCTCGCCGACGGAACCCTGGTCACCGTTCCGGGGTCTCCCGGTCCGGCTCAGTACCCCGGCCTGCTCGCGGCCTCCGACGTACTCGGCACCGGCTGGTTCGCCGCCGTCGCCGCCGAGGCGGGACCGGGGAAAACGGTGGTCGTGGTCGGCGACGGCGCGGTGGGCCTGCTGGCCGTGCTGGCCGCCAGACAACTCGGCGCCGATCGGGTCATCGCCATGAGCCGCCATGCCGATCGTCAGGCACTGGCCCGTAGATTCGGCGCCGACGAGATCGTCGAGGAACGTGGCACGGCCGGGGTGGCCAGAATCAGGGAACTCACCGACGGGCTCGGCGCGCATTCGGTGGTCGAGGCGGTCGGTACCCAGGAATCGATGATCCAGGCCATCCGCGCCGCCCGCCCCGGCGGCCATGTCGGCTACGTCGGGGTGGCCCACGGTGTCGAACTCGACGGAATGCGGCTGTTCTTCTCCGCCGTCCATCTGCACGGCGGTCCCGCACCGGTGCGCCGGTTCCTCCCGGAACTGATCGACCTCATCGTGCGCGGTGAGATCGAACCCGGCGAGGTCTTCGATCTCACCCTGCCGCTGGAGCAGGCCGCGGAGGGCTACCGCGCGATGGACGAGCGGCGTGCCACCAAGGTCCTGCTCACGGTGTGAGACCGTGCCCCTGGGTCAGCCCTCGCTCTCGTCGACGATCTTGATCGCCCATTCGGGGCAGGCGTCCTTGGCGGTCAGCACCGCCTCGTGCAGATCCTCGGGGATGTCCTCGGCGACCGCCTCGGCGTAGCCGTAGTCGTTGAGCGCGAACACTTCCGAGCACAGGGTGGTGCAGATCCCGTGCCCCTTGCAGGAGTCCTCGTCGACGATGACCTTCATGTGGCTCACCCTTCCGTCCGGTCGAATTCCAGGTGCAGTGCGGTGATCCCGCGCAGGATGAAGGTCGGCAGATACTGGTATCTGCGCGCGCCGGCCGGACCGTGGGCGCTCTCGTCGATCCGGATATCGGTGGTGCGCTCCAGCAGGCGCTTGAACGCCACCTTCGCCTCGGTGCGGGCCAGTGGGGCGCCGGGGCAGGTGTGGATACCCCGGCCGAAGGCGATATGGGAGCGGGCATTGGACCGCTTGGCGTCGAAAACGCCCGGGTTCTCGAAACGCCGCGGGTCGCGGTTGGCGCCACCGTTGGCGAGCATCAGGACCGTGCCCGCCGGGACCTCCACGCCGCCTACTGTGGTCGTGGTCTTCGCCAGCCGGAAATCACCCTTCACCGGGCTCTCCATCCGCAGCATCTCTTCGATGAAGTTGTTGATGCGTTCCGGGTCTCCGCGCAGCCAGGACTGCAGTTCCGGATCCTCGGCGATCAGTTTCAATCCCGAGGACAGCAGCCGCACGGTGGTCTCCTGGCCGGCCGAGAAGAGGTTGGCGGCGACCCGGACCACGTCGATCACCTCCGGCCGGCTGCCGTCGGGGAAGGTGGCCTCGGCGAGACCGGTCAGCACGTCGCCGCGCGGGTTCTTGCGGCGGTCCTCGATATAGGTGGAGAACTTCTCGTACAGGAACTCGATCGGGTTGTGCTCCATGGCGTGATCGGAGCTGGTGCTGCCGACCGTGCCGGTACGGTGCGGATCGCGCTGCAACGTGTTGAGGAACTCCTCCTGGTCCTCCGGCGGTACACCGAGCAGGTCCGCGATCACGTAGAGGGTGAAGGGGCCCGCGAAATCCCGGATGAGTTCCCCTTTTCCGGGCGCCAGGTACTCGTCGAGCATCTTGTCGGCCAGATCCCACATCGCCTCTTCGTTCTCCTTGAGGCGTTTGGGGGTGATCAGCCGCATGAGCAGCCCACGGTGGGCGGTATGGGCCGGCGGATCCAGGGCCGGCAGCTGGTCGCTGAACGGCAGCGAATCGCGGTGTTCGGCGATGAGGGCGTCGGCGTCGGAGTTCTCGTCGATGGGGACGGGAAAGCCGGGGAACGGCCCGGTCACCGAGATACAGGAGGAGAAGCGCTCGGCGTCGTTGAGAACTTCCAGTGCCTCGTCGTAGCCGGTCACCATCATGACGTTGTGGTGCTTCTCGCGGGTCACCGGGCACTTCTCGCGAAGGGCGTCGAAGTACGGATAGGGATCGGCGACCAGCTCCTGGCCGAGGAAGAAGTCCAGATCCTCGAAGTTTTTCACGTGACGGGTTCCCTTCGCTCGGCCGGCACCCACCGCCACGAGCAGCTCCGCCGGTTGACTTTCGCAATTGAGAATATAACTCTCATCTGTGAATATGAGATTTCCACACGGTGTGCCGTGCGTCAACCGGAGGACCGGCGAACATGACCCTTGATCTCACCGCTGACCAGCGGCTCTTCCAGCAGACAACCCGCGAATTCCTGGCCGATACCGTCCCGGTGCCGACAGTACGCGCGCTCGGTGAGGCGGGTACCGGATTCGACGACGAGTGGTGGCGCTCGGCCGCCGAACTGGGCTGGACCGCCATGCTGGTCGCCGAGGAATACGGCGGCGGCAGTGTATCCGGGCGCCCGATGACCGAATTGGCGCTGATCGCCACCGAACTCGGCCGGACCTGTGCGCCGGGCCCCTTCGTCACCACCAACGCGGTACTCGCCGGGCTGGCGAGCGCGAGCGCGGCGCTGGGCGACACGATCACGGGGATCGTGGCCGGCACCCTGATCGCCTCCTGGGCCGTCTACGAACCCGGACGCGGTCTCGATATCGTCGACGCGCTCGCCGATCGCGAAGCGCCCACCGACGGCGAATGGGCACGCGCGGTCCGGGACGGCGCAGGCTACCGGCTGACCGGAGCGAAGGACCGCGTCGAGGCCGGGGACCGCGCCGATATCCTGCTGGTGAGCGCGCAGAGCGCGGACGGCCCGGTACAACTGCTGGTGCCCACCGACGCACCGGGCGTCACCGTCACTCCGACCTGGACCCTGGACCTGGTCCGCCGTACCGCCCGGATCGAATTCGCGGAGGTAGCGGTACCCGCGGCAGCCGTGGTGCACACCGGCGCCGCCGCGGCCGCCGCCGTCCGCACCCAGTTGCACACCGCCGCGGTACTGACGGCGGCGGAGACGGTGGGCGCCACCGGCAAGGCGATGGAGGCGACTCTGGCCTGGCTCGCCGACCGCTTCACCTTCGGCCGGCCACTGGCCTCCTACCAGGCGCTCAAACATCGGATGGCCGACAACAAGACCTGGTACGAGGCCTGCCGGGCGACCACCGCCGCGGCCGCGGCGGCCTGTGACGACGATCCGCTGTCCGCAGCGGAAGCGGTGAGCGTCGCGAAATCCTATGTCGGCGCGAAGGCTCCGGTGATCGGTCAGGACTGTGTGCAGTTGCACGGCGGTATCGGGGTCACCTGGGAGCACGATCTGCATCTGTATCTGCGGCGGATCGGACTGGGTCGCGCGCTTTACGGTACGCCCGAGGAGCATCGCCGCCGGATCACCGATCTCCTCCTCACCGCCGCCTAGCGCGGCCGCTCTCCGGAAGGCAGTACTCCTATGACCACCGAGCTCGAACCCGTAGCCGAGTTCCGCGAGCGCGCCCGGCTCTGGCTGCGCGCCAATCTTCCACCCGCTCCGCCGGATCAGGGCCCGCCCGACAGCAAAGAGGAGTGGGACCGGGCGCGGCAGTTGCAGCGGATACTCCACGACGGTGGTTTCGCGGGTATCTGCTTCCCGGAGGAATACGGCGGCCTCGGCCTGACTCCCGCCCATCAGCAGGCGTTCACCAAGGAGTCCTACGCCTACGAGATGCCGGTGATCCTCAATGTGCCGACGCTGTCCATCTGCGCGGCCACCCTGCTCGACCTGGGTACCGAGGAACAGAAGCGGGAGCATCTGAGCGCGGTGCTGCGCGGGGACGAGGTACTGGTGCAGTTGCTGTCCGAGCCACGCGGTGGTTCGGATCTGGCCGGACTCACCACCCGGGCCGAACGGGACGGCGACCGCTGGATCCTCAACGGCTCGAAGATCTGGAGTTCGGGCGCCTACGCGGCGGACTACGGGTTGTGCCTGGCCCGTACCAACTGGGAGGTGCCCAAGCATCGTGGGCTCACCATGTTCCTGGTGCCCATCGCGGCCGCGGGGGTGACCGTGCAGCGGATCAAACAGGTCACCGGATCCACCGAGTTCTGCCAGGAGTTCTTCGACGATGTGGTGCTCGGTGACGAGGCCGTGATCGGCCGGGTCGACGACGGCTGGGAGGCCGCGTCCCGGCTGCTCTACCACGAGCGTGCGGCCATCGGCGGGACCTCGCCGTATCTCAGCGGCGCCCGGCCGCATATCGGCGGCGAGGAGTCCCCGATTCTGGATATCGCCCGCAACAGTGGTCAGCTCGACGATATCCGGGTCCGTGAGGACATCGGCGAGGCACGGGCCATGCAGGTGGTGCGCGATCAGCTGATCGACCACATCTCCCGCAGTGTGCTCGCCGGGGAGCTGCCGCCGGCCGCCGGATCCATCACCCGCCTGTTCAGTGCCGAGAATTCCTGGCTGCAAACCGATCTGGCGGTGAAGGTCGCCGGTGCGGCCGCCGCGACGCACGCTCCCGGCGATCCGGTGGACACCGCGCGTATCGGCACCGATTTCCTGTTCCGGGCCGCGTGGAGCCTGGCGGGTGGCAGCACCGAGATCGCCCGCAATGTGATCAGCGAACGTGTACTCGGGATGCCGCGAGAGTACGCCGCCGACCGGGATGTGCCGTTCAACGAGGTGAAGCGTGGCCGGTGACACCGGAACCGGTGCGAGGGCACGGAGGTAGCGATGCGATTCATCTTCCACTATCCCGAGACCGGTGGTGCGGCGGGCGATGTGCTCGACCCGGGCCCGCTGGGAGAGGTCGCGCGCGCGGCCGAGCAGGCGGGTTTCGCCGGCTTCTCGCTCAGCGAGCATCCGGCGCCCGGCGCCCGCTGGCTGGGGGCCGGCGGGCATCAGACCCTGGACCCCTTCGTGTCTCTCGGCTACGCGGCGGCGCTGACCGAACGAATCCGCCTGATCACCTACCTGTCGGTGGCGCCCTACCGGAATCCGATGCTGCTGGCGAAAGCGGCGGCCACCCTGGACAAACTGTCCGGCGGCCGAGCCGTCCTGGGGATCGGCACCGGGTATCTGAAGGGGGAATTCCACGCGGTGGGAGTGGATTTCGAGGAGCGCAACATCCTGTTCGACGAAGCCCTGGAGGTGCTGCCCCTGCACTGGACAGGCGAGCCGTTCAGTTACACCGGTAAACATTTCAGCGCCCGCGAAGTGCAGGCCCGGCCGACCCCGGTCCAGCAGCCGATCCCCCATCTGGATCGGCGGTAATTCCGCGCTGAGCCGGCGCCGGGTGGCCCGGGCGGCCCAGGGCTGGATCCCGATGTCCGGGGGCGCCGAACTCAGCAGCACCGCCCGGACCCCGGAGCTCGGCACGATCGCGGAGCTGGCCGGCAAGATCGCCGAGGTGCGGTCGGCGGCCGCGGACAGCGGCCGCACCGACCATATCGACCTGGTGTATTCCTACAGCCACGCCGGGCTCACCGGCCCCGGCACCGATCCGGGGCCGCACCGGGAAGCATTCGGCGAATTGGCGCGGGCCGGGGTCGACTGGATCACCGTCTCCACCCGCGCCGGTGTACACGACACCCTCGACCCGGCGGTCACCTTCGATTTCCTGGCGTCCTTCGGCGCGGACTACATCGGTTAGCGAGGCGGATCGCAATGGGCTGGTTCGAGGAACGAGGCGGTCTCGCCGGGACGGTCGCGGTGGTGACCGGCGGTGCGGGCGGTCTGGGCCGGGCGATCGTGGCGGATCTGGTCGCGAACGGTGTACATCCGGCGGTAGTGGATCTCGATCCCGCCGGGGTCGCGGAGCTACGGGATTCGCCGGCCGGGCAGGAGGCCGTCGTGCACCACGGCGATGCCCGCGACCCGGCGGTCCTGACGGCACTGTTCGAGGCCGCCGACGCCCGGTGGGGGCGTCTCGACACTCTGGTGAATGTGGTCGGCGGCACCTTCCGCGCCCCCTTCACCGAAACCGGCCCGAAGGGCTGGGACGCGCTGCTGCGGACCAATCTCACCCATGTCCTGCACGCCTGTCATCTGGCCGTACCCCGGATGCGCGCGGGCGGACGCGGCGGCAGCATCATCAACATCACGACCATCGAAGCCCATCGCGCCGCCCCTGGTTTCGCGGTGTACGCCGCGGCGAAGGCAGCGGTGGAGCAGTTCGCCCGCACCCTGGCCGTGGAAGTGGCCCCGGACGGGATCCGCGTGAACAATATCGCCCCCGATTTCGTCCCCACACCGAACCTGGAGCGCATCGGCACCGGTGACAACGCCATGACCGATCCGGAAGGTGTGAAAGTGGCCATACCCATGGGCCGGGCCGGGTACCTCACCGATATCTCGGAGTGCGCGGTGTTCTTGGCTTCCCGCCTGTCGTCCTACCTCACCGGGACCACCCTGCACCCCGACGGGGGGACATGGGCGTCGGCCGGGTGGTTCAACTGGCCGGCGGAGGGCTGGGCGAATCACGCGCCGCTGCGGGTACTCCGGGCGAGCGAAGCCGGGTAGTTCGGCGAGTGCGGTAATCGAGGGGTGCTGTCAGTCGCTGCCGTCCGGTGCGGGATCCCGGGGGAGCGCGGTCAGGATGCGCAGCGCGTTCAGGAAACCGCGGCGGTCGGCGGCGGGCAGCTGCTCGAGGACCTGTTCGTTCTCACGCGCCTGGATCTCGGCCTGCACCGCGGCCGCGATCCGGTGGCCCTCCGCCGTCAACTCCAGCAGCCTGGCCCGGCGGTCGGCGGGGTCGGGGGTGCGTTCGATGAGGCCGCGGTCCTGGAGGTCGTCGAGTACCGCGATGATCCGGGTCTTGTCCGCGCCGATCTCCTGGGCGAGTACGCCCTGCCCGCGTGCGGTACCCCGGCTCAGCGCGATCAGGACCGTGTAGGCCCACATGGTCAGTCCGTGGGCTTCGAGAATCGGGCGTTCCAGGGCGATGAGGGTGCGGGTCAGTGGCGCGAGCATCGCGGCCAGATCCGGTCGGTCCGTGGTTCCCATGAGTAGAACCTACCCATACGAAAATAATAAGCATTGACGTATTATAAGCTTCTGCGTACTGTTGCGGTTATGACCACAGACCTCATCGAACTCGACCGCCGAGCGGTGCTCGCCACCGTGACCACCGCCGAACTCGTGACCCCAGACCAGCTCGGCCTGCCCACCCCGTGCGCGGGATGGACAGTGGGCGATCTGCTGGCGCATATGGCCGCCCAGCATCGCGGCTTCGCCGCCGGCGCACGCGGCGACGGCGCCGATCTCGCGCACTGGCGGCAGCGGCCACCGGGACCACACACCCCGGCCGAGTACACCGAGTCCGCGGCCGAGGTGCTGCGGGCCTTCGCCGAGCCCGGGACGACCGAACGTCTCTTCGCGATGCCGGAGTTCGGGCCGGATGTGACGGTCCCGGGGCATCAGGCCCTCGGCTTCCATCTGGTGGACTATGTCGTCCACGGCTGGGATCTCGCGCGAGCCCTCGGAGTGGGCTACGAACTGGACGAGGCCGCGGCCGGCCCGGTGCTGCGTATCGCCGAATCCGTCCCCGACGGCCCGGAGCGCGAACAGCCCGGATCCCCCTTCGCCCACGCGTTGCCGGATGGCGACCCGGGCGCGCCGCTGGACCGGATCCTGCGACTGCTCGGGCGCTCGCCCGCATGGCCGAAAAGCGAGTAGCGCGCCAGCGGACGGCGCGGCGGGCTCGTGCGATCACGCACCCGTGAGCTCCTTGCGCCACACCGGGCTGTCCACATAGTGATTGTCGTAGAGTTCGGAGCTCGCGCGGATGTCCGCCACGCTCGCCGTACCGCGATGAACCCGCTCGAGCAACCGGTAGTAGTCGAACCGGTGCAACCCCGGCGTGAAGACCACGAGCAGTTCGGCCTCGGTCTCGGCGGCCGGGGCGAACGCGTGCGGGACAGTGGGCGGCACGGTCAGGAAGTCGCCCTTGTCGAGCCGCACGATCTCCTCGCCGAGCAGGATTCGCACCGAACCGTCGATGACGAGGAACATCTCGGAGGCGGCAGTGTGGAAATGCGCCGGCGCACCGGGGGAACCCTTGCGCAGCGTCGCCTTGTTGGCGGTGAGCGCGCCGCCGGTGGCGTCTGCGTCGGCGAGCAGTGTGATCAGGCTCAGCGCGCCGTCCTGGAGGGCTTCGGCCTCATCGGAACGAACCAGGACGGGGGCGGTCTGCGCGGCAGCGGTCATCGGAACTCCGTGGATCTCGGGGGTGCGGCACCCGTTGGTGACCGCTACAGAGTCGACGGAGCGGGCTCGCCGGGTGTGACATGCCCACCGAAGCGGCTCGTCCCGGGCCACCGGGGATCCGGTCGGCACGGGCGCGTGTGGTTCAGCCGCACTTGGCCTCCGGGGGAGGGAGGTTCGGCGCATTGCCGGTTTGAGGCCCGCCGGTCCCGCCCGATCCCATCGCGACCCGGCGGCCGTTGTCCCGGGCTCTATCCCTTGCTCACGGCGGTAGGGCCCAGTCCGACCGCCGCGCGGATGGCCGGATCGAGCAGGCCGAGATCGCTGCCCAGCCGGTCGGCGACTTCGCGGGCCACGGCGACATCCTTGCGCAGGAAATCGCCCACCGACTCCGCGAACGCCGCCACCGATCCCTTGGCCGCCACACTCAGTACCGCACGCCCAGAACTGCTGGCATGGGGCAGTGCGGAAAGGATTTCGGCCTCGGTGAGGCCCAGTTCCCCCGCCAGCCGCACGGCCTCGGTGACCAGGCCGATCTGGGCGGCGAACAGCGAATTGTTGACGAGTTTCACGCGCTGCCCGTTACCCAGTTCCCCGACCGGCAAGACCGGATCGGCGTACGCGGCCAGCACGGGTCGCGCCCGCGCGGTCGCGTCGGCCGAGCCGCCCAGGAAGACCGTGAGGGAACCGTCGGCGATATTGTGCGGGCCCCCGCTCACCGGGGCGTCGACCACATGGCGTCCGGCAGCGGCCGGGGCGGCGGCGATCGTCGTCGCGGTGTCGGGGCTGCCGGTGGTGTGCAGGATCAGGACCGAGCCGGGCGGCATCGTCTCGAGTAGTCCGCTGTCCAGACACACCTCGCGGACCTGCTGATCGGTGAAAACACAGACCACCACCGCCTCGGCGTCCCGGCCGGCCTCGGCCGCCGAGCCGAGCGCGGTGGCGCCGGTCGCGGTGATCGCGGCGCGGGCGCCGGGATCGCGCCCGAGCGCGCGGACACTGTGCCCGGCGGCCGTCAGGCGCCGGATCATGGGGGTTCCCATGCGGCCGGCGCCGATGAATCCGATACGCACTCGGTTCTCCTTCGTTCGAAAAGTCCCGGTCTGCTGTGCCTCCCGCTCCGCGGTGGGGCCGGCGGTCGTGCGGACGCATCGGTGGCGCCGGGGCTGCCGATTTCGGCAGGGTCGGCAGGGATGCGGTGCCGAAGGGTCAGCGGGGGCGGCCCATCAGGGCGAGCGTGGCGTCGGCGGTATCGAGTACCACGCCGGGGGCGATCTGTGCGGCATCGGCCAGTTCGCTGATCAGCCGGACGTCTTTGCGCAGTAGATCACCGGCATGCGCGGCGATCTGGTCGAGAGTTCCACCACCGGCCAGGATGCGGCCGAGCGCGAAACTGTTCCCGCTGCCGTTGCCGATCACCTCGCCGAGCCGGTCGGGGCTCACACCCAGCCGGGCGCCCAGTTCCAAGGTGCTCACCGCGGTGGCCATATGCGCGGTGAACAGGAGATTGTTGAGCAGTTTGGTGGTCTGCCCGGCGCCGACACCGCCCAGATGCACGACCGGGTTCGCGTACGTCTCGAATACCGGCCGGCAGCGGGCGAAGGTCTGCTCGTCGCCCCCGGCCATCACCAGCAGCCGCCCGGCCGCGACGGCGGGTGCCCCGCCGCTGACCGGTGCGTCGATGAGCGAAACCCCCTGGGTGCCAGCAATTTCGGCCAGCTCGCGACAGGTGTCGGGATGGACCGTGCTGTGGATCGCGATCACCGGTGCCGTCTCGCGCCCGGCGGCGGAGGCGGCGAATCCCGCCAGCACGCCGTCGGCGCGTTCGAGGACTTCACGCACATCGGCGTCACCGACCACGCACAGGCACACCAGATCACTGTCGCCGGCGAGTTCCGCGGGACTGCCGGCCACTTTCGCCGCGGTATCCGCATAGGGTTCGGTGGCGGCGCGGCGGCGCGCCCACAGCGTGGTCCGGTACCCGGACTCGACGATTCGGCGGGCCATGGGCCCGCCCTGACTTCCCAGTCCGATGAATCCGACGCGCATGATGTTCCTCTCTCACACAGCTCAGGAATCGGCGTCCGCCGACTCCGGTTCCGGGGTGGCCGGTCGCCAGAACACCGCCAGCAGACCGGCGGTGGCGACCACACCGACCCCCAGCGCGACGGCGCCGCCGCCCCAGCCGGTGAGCTCGATCCCGGCAGCGTGGTCCAGCGACAGCCATCCGGGTCCGAGGATGCCGAGCGCCAGCGCGACGACGGCGAGGACCAGGACGTACTCGTAGCCGTCCTTGAACACGAAGAAGCCGTTCTTGCGGTGCGCGAGCAGGGCGGCGACCAGCATCACCGAGATCACCGCCGCGGCGGCCAGCGGGGTGAGCAAACCCACGACCAGCAGTGCTCCCGCGCCGATCTCGGTGATCACACTCAACCAGGCCTGCAGTACGCCGTGGCGTAACCCGAGTCCGCTGAACCAGCCGGCGGTGCCGGCGATCTTGCCACCGCCGATCCAGTGGTTGACCCCGTGCGCGATCATGGTGCCGCCCACGACCAGTCGGAGCAGCAGCAATGCGATATCGGTGACGTCCATTCGGTTACCTTCCCGGCGGCGCGGCCGCGCCGCCGTCGAATTGCAGGGCAGGGCCGGAGAACTCTCCGGTCCTGCGGGCGATGATGCACTGCTCGGCGAAGGCCAGGACGGTGAGGTGGTAGGCCGGGGCGGTGCGGCCGAGGCTCACGTTGTGACCGGTATTGGGCATGAGGTTCACCACGACCCGAGGGGAGCGGGTGAACAGGCCCCCGACCGCGACCATCTCCGCGGGATCGTTGCGCCAGACCCGTTCGTATTCACCCAGGCTGTACCGCACCGGAACACCGATATCGGGCGCCAGGCCGAGGAATTCCCGCGCGGCCCAGTCGTGCAGCGCCCGCGACTCCAGATGCGAGCCCTGTGCGGAGACCGTGCCACCGCCCAGGACGTCGTCGGGGTAGAGCCGGGCCGGCTCCCAGATCAGCCGGCCGACCCCACGTGGCCGCCGGCCGGCCACCCGGTCGGCGCCCCAGAGCAGGTCGTGGGCGGCCTGCCGGTGCCGGCGCCCGGTTCCGGCGAGTTCGAGTCCGAGCAGGTCGGCGCCGCGTTCGGACGCCGCCATCCGGACCGCGAGTTCGCAACCCGCCGAATGCGCGAGCAGGAAGACGCCCGCACCGCGGGGCAGCCCGTCCAGGAGCGCGTCGACTGCTCCGAAGACGAGGTCCACCCGGCGCCGCGGCGGCTCCAGGAACTCGGCGTGCGGAGCCGAACTGCCGAAGCCGGGGCGGTCCAGCGCGAGCACGGTGTAGCCGAGCCGCTGCCCGGTGCGCAGCAGCGAGTGATCCCGATGGCCGGGACAGTCGAAATACCGCGAATCCACGGCGCCGCCGTGCAGGGCGACCACGACCGCCCGCGGGTCGGGCGCCTCGGCCAGCAGTCCGGATACCGGAATCCCGTCGACTCCGGGCACTTCGGCGACCACCGGCAGCGGGCCGGTGGATTCGGCCGGCGTCAGCTCGGACCCGGTCAGCGTCACCGCGCGCCCCGGGCCATCAGGATTCGCTCCGCAGCAGCACCGCACCGCCCGGTGTGAGGCCCCCGCTGGACACCACCGCCACCTTCGCGTCGCGCACCTGCCGTTCCCCGGCGGTCCCGCGCAGTTGGACGATCGCCTCGTGCATCAGCCCCATGCCGTGGGTGCGGCCGTGCGAGAGTTGGCCGCCGTGCGTGTTCAGCGGCAGGATGCCGTCGCGGGCGATGTTCTTCCCGCCGTCCAGGAAGTCCTTGGCCTCACCGATCTTGCAGAAGCCGAGCGCTTCGATCCAGGACAGGCAGTTGATGGTGAATCCGTCGTACAGCTCGGCGACATCCACATCGTCGGGTCGTAGCTCGGTGCGGGTCCACAGATGGGCCGCGGGACCGAGGACCTGCGGTTCGTGCGTCAGCGTGCTCTGATCCCATTCGATTCGTTCGACGATCTGGGTGCCCACCGCCTCCACTCGGATGGTGGGTACGGGAAGATCCGCGGCGGCCTCCCGGGCCGAGACGATCACCGCGACGGCGCCGTCGCAGGGGACATCGCAGTCGTAGAGTCCGAACGGTGTGGTGATCGGCCGCGCGTTCAGATAGTCGTCCATCGTCATCGGATCGCGGTAGACCGCGCTCGGGTTCAGCGCGGCGTTCGCGCGCTGGTTCAGCGCGATCCAGCCGAGGGTTTCGCGGGTGGTGCCGTAGTCGTGGAAATGCCGCTGCGCCTTCTGCGCCAGGGTATGCGCGGCGGAGGTGGAACCGAAGGGATGCATCCAGCTCGCGGTGCGGCCGCCGCCGGACGCGGGAATCGTGCCCCGTTTCATCAGCTCGTTGAAGGTGGCCTCCCAGACCGTGCGGAAACACAGCACGTGGGTGGCCAGACCCGCGTGCACCGCGAGCATGGCCGCGATCACCGACCCGCCCGGTCCGAAGGTCTCTATTCCACCGTTGTGCCAGGTGGGCCGGATACCGAGCGCGGACTCCAGCGCGGTGACCCCACCCTCCCCGAAACCGCCGAGGTTGCCGCCACCAGGATACGAGGACAGCCCGTCGATATCGTCGAGGCCCAGGCCCGCATCGGTGATCGCCTGCTGGCAGGCGTCGACGGTGAGTTCCAGCGGTGGCCGCATGAGCCGCCGCCCTATCCGCGACATCCCGATTCCGGTGAGTGCGACGCTGTCCTCGAACTTGGCGCGCGGCCGCCTCGTGGTGACGTGGAGGGCGAACTGATCGGCGGGTATCTCGTCGACCGGAAGCGGGGCCGGGCCGGGTTGGTGCGCAGCGGGCCGGAACAGCGGCAGCCACACATCGTCGTCCTGCCGGAACACCACCTCCAGCCGCATGCCCAGAGTGAGCTCGCCGGGATCACAGTCGACGATATTGGTGGTCAGCCGGACCCGCGGATCGTCGTCCAGCGCCACCGTCGCCACCACGTACGGCGGTGGGAGACCCGGCAGGCCGAATCGGTGGTTGACGGTGAACGAGGCCAGTACCGCCGTGCCCGAGACGATCCGGGGCGCCAGCTCGCGGCTCCGGCAGTAGCGACAGATCGGCTGCGGCGGGTGGATCAGGGCCGCGCACGCCCGGCACTCCTGGATCCGGAGGTTCCCGTCGGCGCCCGACGTCCAGAAGAACTCGGTGTCCAGGGACAGCAGCGGTAGCGGCCGCCCCGATCGGGGTGCCGGTTCCTCGCCGGTCGTCGATGACATATCGCCTCCTCGTGGCGTCGGTGCCGGGGCCCGGTGCCGCCGGTGGCGACCTCGTCCGGTGTTCCGACCCCCGGGCGAGCCGCGCGGCCGCCCGCCCGGGGTGGAATCGTGTTGTGCGGGCCCGCGTCAGATCTGCGCCGCGTCCTTGCGGACGGTCACCGGCTCGGCGAGCCGCTGTTCATCGCAGATGGTCTGCAGTTTCTCGAGTGTCTCGGTGAGCCCGGGGCCCACCGGGGTCCCGGGGGTGAAGGTGGCCGGCAGGTGCCGCATCCCCTGGATCACCGCGATGGTCTCGTAGTGCACGGTTTCCTCCGGGATACACCGGAAGTCCGGTAGCCGATCCAGCACCGCGACCAGCATCCGCTTGTACACCGCGCGGGCCACATTGGATCCGATGCACCGGTGGATGCCCAATCCGAAACTGAAGTGCCGATTGCCTTTACGGTCCAGCACGACCGTATCGGGCCGGTCGAACACGGCCGGATCGCGGTTGGCCATGGCCCAGGACAACCACAGTCGTTCGCCTTCGGCGAACCGCGCCCCGGCCAGTTCGACATCGGCGTTCACCGTGCGGCCGTCACCGGGCGCCGGGGTGAAGTAGCGCAGGAACTCCTCGGTGGCCGAATCCAGTAGCTGGTCCCGTTCCCGGCTGAGTGTTTCCCGTTCGCCCGGATGCTCGGACAACCATTCCAGCGAATGCGCGGTGAGTGCGGTGGTGGTGTCGAACCCGCCGCCGATGAGCAGGCCGAGCATGCCCAGGATCTCGATATCGGACAGCGGCTTTCCGCCGAGCGTCGCCTCGGTCGCGAGGGCGTGGATGAGACCGGGCCGCGGATTCGCCCGGATCTCGGTGAGATTGGTGTAGAGGTCCAGGCCCATCTCCTGGTGCATCCGGTGTACCCGCTCGAACTCGGGGGAGTCGGGCGGGGTGTACACCGTGGCGTGCGCGGGTTCGCTGTAGACCGACCAGTTGCGCAGCGGTACGCCCAACATGGCCAAAGTCAGCACCGCGGGCACGATATTGGCCAGGTCGTCGACGAAATCGATACGGCCCGTGCTGATCTTCTCGTCGAGCGCGGCGCGGACCAGTTCGTCGACGAACGGTATCCACCGCTGCACCGCGGCGGGCGAGAGATACGGGTTGAGCACCGCCCGCAGTTCGCGGTGCTCCGGGTCGTCCATCTCGAGGATGCCGTTGCGAATGGCGGCCTGGTTGGTGGAAGGGATGGTGATGCCCTGATACCCGCGCCGCACACCGTCGACGTCACGGTCGTTGGAGACGTACGGGCACCGGGCGAGTTCGAAGACCTCCCGGTTTCCCGCGGCCACCCAGTAACCGTCGTGTCGGTCGGTCCAGGCGATCGGGCACTGCCGGTGCATATGCTCGGTGATCGACTGGAACGCTTCCCGGTAGCCGGGGCCGTAGCGGTCGAAATCGAGCCGGGGATGCAGGCGGTCGGTGGATTCGGCGGCGGACATCGGTCCCCCCTCGTGCTATTCGGTGAGTGAGATCGCGCGCTCGGGGCACGAGTGCACCGCTTCGCGCACCAGGTCCTCTTGGTCGTGGGCTACGTTTTCGTCGACCGGCGAGGAATGCCCGTCGATTTCGCTGAGTTCGAACGCTTTCGGCGCGATCATCGAGCACAGGGTGTGCCCCTGGCAGCGTTCCTGATCGACATGAACCTTCACGGTTGTCACTTCCCTTCGGATGCGGTGGCGGTTACCCGGGGCTGTCAGGTGTTGCGTCCGCCGTTGACGCCGATGATCTGGCCGGTGATGTAGCCGGCCTCCTCGGAGATCAGGAAAGCGCAGGTTGCGGCGATATCCTCGGGTTTGCCGACACGCCGCACCGGGGTGCGCTGGATATGGTCCTCGACGGTGCCGCCGAGCAGCCGGCGCTCCTCGGAGCGGCGCAGCATCGGGGTGTCGATGAAACCGGGTGGCACCGCGTTCACCGTGATCCCCGATGGGCCCAGTTCCAGCGCCAGCGATTTGGTGAGGCCGTTGACCGCTGATTTCGAGGAGACATAGTGGGACATGAACGGCTGACCCGACTGTGCGCTCGAGGAGGAGATGTTCACGATGCGGCCCCAGCCGGCGTCGATCATATCCGGCAGTACGGCCTGGATGGTGTGGAAGACGCCGTGCAGGTTCACCTCGATGACCCGCTGCCATTCCGCGAAGTCGATGTTCTGGAACCGTTTGAACCCGTCGACCCCGGCCGCGTTCACCAGCACGGTGACCGGCCCCAATTTCTCGCGCACGGCCCCGAGGGCTTCGGCGATGCTGTCCGGATCGGTCACATCGGCCCGGTAGGCGGAATCGTCCTCCGCGGCGGCATTACGGTCCAGGGCGGCCACGTGGAACCCGTCGCTGCGCAACCGCCGCGCGATGGCCAGTCCGATGCCCGAGGCGCCGCCGGTGACAACTGCGGTTTTCACGCCTGCCTCTCCTCTCCCGCGCCCACCGGCGCAAGAATATGCATTCCGAATAGTGAGAACCGTACTCTCGTCCAGTTCGGGTCCGCAAGATCGGCGGGTGCCGCGTGAAGGCGGCCGGCCTGCGGACGGTTCCGGATTGCCCCAGCTCACCGAATCGGCAGCCGGACTCCCTTGCCAAATGTACTATTCTCCTCAAACGAGAATGCAATTTTCATAAACTTTCGAGGAGGCGGGATGTCAACGCAGGAAGAGGCGGTGACGGCCACCCAGCGGTTGCTCATCGACGGCCAGCTGGTCGAGACCGGGGCGACCCTGGCCTCACTCAACCCCGCGACCGGGGAAGTGGTCGGCCACGCGCCCGAGGCCGGTGTCGCCGAGGTCGATGCCGCGGTGGCCGCCGCCCGCCGGGCGTTCGACACCACCGACTGGTCGACGAACCACGAATTCCGCGCGCGCTGCCTGGAACAGCTCTACCAGGCGCTGCAGGACAATGTGGAGGACCTGCGCGCGCTGATGATCGCCGAGGTCGGCGCGAGCTACATCCTCACCAAGGGCAACCAGCTCGAGACCCCGTTCGAGATCGTCAAGTACTACGCGGGCGTGCTGAAGGACTACACCTGGACCGAGGACCTCGGCCCGGTCGAGATCCGTGGTGCGCAGCACCAGCGCTGGGTGGAGAGGGAGGGTGCGGGCGTCGTCGCCGCCATCGCCGCCTACAACTATCCCTACCAGCTGGCCTTCGCCAAACTCGCGCCGGCGCTGGCCGCGGGCTGCACGGTGGTGCTCAAGGGCGCTCCCGACACCCCGCTCATCACCCTGGCGCTGGGCGAGCTCATCGCGAACCACACCGATATCCCGGCCGGGGTGGTGAACATCCTCGCGAGCTCCGAGGTGGCGGTGGGGGAACGGATGACCACGCACCCCGACGTCGATGTCGTCTCGTTCACCGGCTCCACTCCGGTGGGCCGCAAGATCATGGCCGCCGCCAGCGCCACCCTCAAGAAGGTCTTCCTCGAACTCGGCGGAAAATCAGCGGCCATCCTGCTCGACGACGCCGACTACAACCTCGGCGCCATGTTCGCCGCTTTCAGCATCTGCTCGCACGCCGGGCAGGGCTGTGCCATCACCACCCGGCTGCTGGTGCCCCGGGCCGACCACGACAAGGTCGCCGAATTGGTCGCGGCCAATCTCGCCAACATCACCTATGGCGACCCGGCCGATCCGAAGAACTACATGGGCCCGCTGATCAGTGAACGCCAGCGCGACAAGGTGCACGGTCTGGTGGAGCGGGCGGTCGCCGCGGGCGCCACCCTGGTGGCCGGTGGCGAGAAGGTGGACCCGGGTTACTTCTACAAGCCGACGCTGCTGGCGAATGTCGATCCCGACAGCGAGATCGCGCAAGAGGAGGTGTTCGGCCCGGTGCTGGCGTTGATCCCGTACGACGATATCGACGACGCCGTGCGGATCGCCAACAACTCCATCTACGGCCTGTCCGGCGGCGTCTTCGGCGCCGACGCGGAGCGCGCGCGGGCCGTGGCCCGCCGGATCCGCACCGGCACCTTCAGTATCAATGGCGGCAACTACTTCCACCCGGACGCGCCCTTCGGCGGCTACAAACAGTCCGGTGTCGGGCGGGAGATGGGCGTCGTGGGCATGGAGGAGTTCATGGAGAGCAAGACCATCGCGGAAGTGGTGGTTTCGTGAAACCGCTGGAGGGGATCACGGTTCTCGAGGTCGCGATGTACGGGTTCGTGCCCTCGGCGGGCGCGGTGCTCGCCGACTGGGGTGCGAATGTGATCAAGGTCGAGCACGCGGTCACCGGTGATCCGCAGCGGGGGCTGCGCCAGATCGGCAAGTTCAAGGTAGAGGGCGATCCGAACCCCAATATCGAGCACGCCAACCGCGGGAAACGCAGTATCGGCGTGGATATGTCGAATCCGGACGGCCGTGCGGTCATCCATGAACTGGCGCGGCGCGCGGATGTGTTCCTCACCAGTTTCCTGCCCTCGGCGCGGGCGAAGTTCGGGATCGATGTCGGCGATATCCGCGCGGTGAACCCCTCGATCGTCTACGCGCGGGGCAGCGCCCTGGGGCCGCGCGGCCAAGAGGCCGACCGCGGCGGCTACGACATGACCGCCTTCTGGTGCCGCGGCGGCGTGGCCGCCACCATCACTCCGGAGGGCACCGACGGGATGATCCAGCCGCCCGGTCCGGCGTTCGGGGACACCATTTCGGGGACGAACCTGGCCGGTGGGATCGCCGCGGCGCTACTGAAGCGGGAGCGCACCGGGGAACCGTCCGTCGTGGATGTCTCGTTGCTGGGCAGCGGCCTCTGGTCGCTGGGGCACACGGTCGCGCTGTCGGCGTATCAGGGGGAGCCCATGCTCGCGCCCCGGCCCGGGACGCACGGCGCGATGGCGAATCCGCTGTCGGGTCTCTACCGCACGGCCGACGACCGCTACCTCTCGTTCGTCATGTTGCAACCCGGGAAGTTCTGGGCCGACGTCTGCCGCCACATCGACCGCCCGGAGCTGGCCGAGGACCCCCGCTTCGCCGACGCGGCGCAGATCGCCGCCAATACCGCGGCCGGGGTCGAGATCCTGCGCGAGGCCATCGCGCAACGGACGCTGGCCGAGTGGACGAAGAAATTCGCGACACTGAAGGGCCCCTGGGCCCCGGTCCAGGACTCGTATCAGGTGGGGCAGGACGATCAGATCAGGTCCAACGAGTACATTCTCCCGGCCGGAGAACTGGAGCTGGTCTCGAGCCCGGTGCAATTCGACGTCAGGGCGCCCGAGTTGCGCCCCGGGCCGGAGTTCGCGGCGCAGACCGAGGAGGTCCTGCTCGAACTCGGCTGGGACTGGGACCGGATCATCGAGCTGAAGACCAGCGGCGCGGTGGCCTGACCGACAGCACGCGGCGGTGCCGGAACCCCGGGGTTCCGGCACCGCCGCGTGTCCGTTCAGCTGCTCTCGCAGCCGATTCCGTTGCCGTCGCGATCCAGGTCGTAGTCATCGGGTCCGATCACCCGTACCCGCCCGGTGTAGGCGGGGCCGTTACCACTGCCACCCGCGCAGTCGACATCGCTGGTGATGGGCACGCAGGGGTCGTAGGAGGCGTGGCATCCGGCCGGTGCCGCCCCGGCCGGGGCGGCTGCCGTCAGGCCGAACGAGCCGACGGCGAGAGCGGCGGTGCCCAGGATGGACAGGGTTTTCATCAAGGCTTCTTTCCGCGGGAAGGACGAATCGCCGAAGTTTTGCACGACTCGGGCCGGACGAGCCTGGATTTAATGGAAAAGTGACCTATAAAAATAGTTACCGGATACTTACCGGAACGCAGGGCAACCGCGTTCTCGGGCGGGAATCCTCGCGTGGGCCCGGATGTTGTTCCGGGCGCATCCCGCCCGCCCATCCTCCGGAGGCCGCTCATGACGACACCGCGCGCGCATGAATTGATCGACCCCGCCACGGATTTCGGTGCCCGCGTCGCCGAGCGGCTGGACCGCGAGCAGATCGTCTGGCTCACCACCGTGGGCCCCACCGGCACCCCACAGCCCAACCCGGTGTGGTTCCGGTGGGACGGGAGCAGCTTTCTGATATTCAGTCAGCCCGACCGTCCCAAGCTCCGCAATATCGCCCGCAATCCGCGAGTGGCGCTGCATTTCAACAGCACCGAGAGCGGGGGCGAAGTCGTGGTCTTCGGCGGCGCGGCCCAGCTCGACCCCACCGTCGACGCGGACGAGATCGCCGCCTATCTCGGCAAGTACGAGTCGGGGCTGGCCGGTCTGTCCATGACCGGCGATCAGTTCCGCGCCGAGTACTCGGTGCCCCTCCGGGTGGTGCCCGACCGCATACGCGGCTTCTGACCCGGTCGCGATTCCGGGCCCGAGCACGGCGGTGTCGGCCGCCCGCTCGTCGGGGTTCCGGCCACCGCGACGGGTGCGGCCGGAGAACTACGCGCTGAACACCACGCTCTCGAAGGCCGACTTCTGCTCCGGGGCCGTGGGGGCTCCTTCGCAATTCGGCCCGGGGAACGCGGCGACTCGGAGGCGGGTGTCGTTGGCGATCATGCCGGCGGCCCCGGGTGTGTTGTGGCATCGATCGGGGACGGGATCGCTCAATACGGCGGGGCCGCCCTGCTGTGACACGTAGACGAAGTCGCCGGGATCCGCGTGCGCGGTGAGCGGGACGGCCAGCGTGACCGCCGCGCCGGTGACGACGACGCCCAGGGTGTTCGCGAGGTATCGCACTGTCGCTGCTCCTCTCGTCTCGGGAAAGGGACGGCTGTTCGGGTACCTGTTCGCAGTATTCACGTTCGGCCGGTGGGATTCAGGGGTGCGATCGATACCGCCGGTCATCGGCCCTCTTCGGAGTGTCGCGATGCATCCGCCCGGGGACCGTCATCCGGTTCGCTCGTGTTGTCCGGGCGGGAGATGGTGCAGGTAATCTCCCAGCCGGCCCGCCGCCCGGAGCATGGCCAGCCCCCGGTCGGTGAGCCGGCGCTGCCAGGCGGCGAGCGCGGTGGCCAGGGCGTCGGTGCCGCCGGCTGTCCGGACCTGATCGACCACGACGGCGATCCGGTCCAACCCGTAACCTCCCCGCCTGAGCAAATGGGCCAGTTCGGCGTCGCGGATATCGGATGCGCGGTAGATCCGGTACCCGGTGCCCGGGTCGCGCCCGGGGGTGAGGATGCCGGCGGTTTCCCAGGCTCGCAGCGTGGCCGGGGTGACACGCAGATGGTTCGCCAGCTCGCCCACGGTGCGGTCGGTGGACGCGCGGGAACGATCGGGTGCCGATTGCCGCCCGGTGGGGAGGTGGGCGATGGCCCGCCGGACCGTATCCAGGGTTTCGCGGTCGCGGAGCAGCTGCTGGTGGCCGCGGTCGATCAGTTTCAGGGCGGCGTCCAGGTCGCCGGCGTGGAGTTCGGTCATGATCCGGCCGGCGAGCGCGTGCCCGTATGCCGCGACAAGGGCGAGAAAGGCGCGTAGGGCCGCCGCGTGGACCTCGGTGTAGATCCGGTAGCCGCTGTCCGTGCGTTCGGCGGCCGGGAGGAACCCGGCTCGTTCGTAGTTACGGACGGCTTGGGACGAGAGCCCGTGCTCGCGCGCGAGGTCGGCCGGCCGCAGAGTGATCATCGATTTGAGACTTTACCGCCAATATCCGAGTAGACGCGCGAAAAGTTTCAACCGAGACTTCAAAGATATGATCGAAGAAATGAACTTCGACATCGACACTTTCGTCGCCACCTCCCCCGAACTGCTGGCATTCGGTGAACCGACCCATCTGGAACCCGCCTTCGCCTGGACCCGCAACGATCTGTTCGCCGAGTTGACCGGCCGCGGTTATCGATCGATCGCCCTGGAAACCGAT
The DNA here is from genome assembly GCF_000308775.1 of Nocardia testacea NBRC 100365. GTDB lineage: Bacteria > Actinomycetota > Actinomycetes > Mycobacteriales > Mycobacteriaceae > Nocardia > Nocardia testacea. The sequence continues at coordinate 37,375 of NZ_BAGJ01000271.1, read as the reverse complement.
CGGGTGGCCGCCCTCGCCGTGGGCGACTATGTCCAGCGGGGTGTGGGCACCCTCGATACGGTCATGGACGAGGGTTTCTCGCACGGGTTCGGTGGTCTCGCCGCCAACCGGCAGCTGGTCGCCTGGATGCGGGAATACAACGAGAACCGTCCCGCCGGAGAGCGACTGGCATTCCACGGCTTCGATATGTCGGCGGAGACGATGAGCGCGTTCAGTCCCCGTCGGTACCTCGAATACGCCCGCGACTACCTGGGCCTCGACCTCGACCTGGCCGGCCTGCTCGGCGCGGACGAACAGTGGCACCGCACAGCGGCGGTCATGGACCCGGATGAATCGATCGGCGCGACCGCGGCGGCCGATACGCTCCGTGCGCACGCCGACGATATGCTCATCGAGCTGTACCTCCGGGCACCCGAGCTGATGGGCAAAACCACACGCGCCGAGTGGTTCCGGGCCGAAACGTATCTCACCGCGGGCCTCGGTCTGCTGCGGTACCACAAACTGGCGGCCCGCCACGTCGACCAGACTGCCCGCTGGACCCGTATGTGTGCCGCCCGGGACGCGCTGATGGCACAGAACCTCCTCGATATCCGCCGCTTCGAGGCCGACCGGGGTCCGACGCTGGTATTCGCGCAGAACGCGCATCTGCAACGGAATCCGAGCCATATGACCATGGGACCCATGGAACTCGACTGGCACAGTGCCGGCGCCGTCGTGCACTCCCTCGTGGGCACCGGCTACGCCCTGATCCTCGGCAGCCTGGGCCGCGACGAGACCTTCGGCCTGCCCGAGCCCGGGCCCGATACCTACGAGGGTTTCCTGCAGACCCGTATCCCGGACCGGGGGCTGATCGCACCCACCGAGATCCCCACCGCCCGCACCCGGGCCGATCACCGCCCGGAGCACGGCTTCTTCCCGCTCGACCGCGCCTCGATCGACGGCGCCGATGCGATCCTGCACATCCACGACGGCGCCGGCTACCGCGGCGCCGGGGAGGGGGATCCGCGACCGTGGGTGCCTGCCGGCCCCGCGTGATCGTGGGCCGGAGGGGGTGACCGGACCGGACCGGGCCGTTGCCACGGCTCGGCGTGGCGGCGGCGCGGTGCGCGGGAACGCCGACCGCCTCCCGGGCTCCACGGAGTCCGGGAGGCGGCGTACCGGCGGTCGCGGCGGGCTCATGAGGGAATGCCCGGCCGCGACCGGGGCTCAGCTCGCGTGCTTGGCCGCGAAGCGCTCGGCGTACTCGGCGCGGGTCGTGGTCGACAGGTCCACGTCGGTGGCCTTCGCGCGCAGCGCGCCGACCGTCGCCTGCTCCCGGGAGGTACGCGCGAACGGATCCCAGTTCAGGAAGCGGCAGGCGTTCTGCCAGGTGATCTTGTCGATATCGGAATCGTCGGCCCCCGCGCCCTCGAGCTCGGCGAGCACGAATTCCGGCGCGCCCGGCCACAGTGAATCCGAATGCGGGTAGTCGCATTCCCACGCGATGTTGTCGATGCCGATCTCGTGCCGCAGTTTCAGCGAGGTGGGGTCGGTGACGTAGCAGGCGAGCACATGCTCGCGGAACACCTCGCTGGGCATCTTGCCGCCGAAATCGCGCCGCAGCCAACGCTGGTTGGTGTAGTGCCGGTCGGAACGGTCCAGGAAGAACGGGATCCAGCCCACGCCACCTTCGGACAGGGCGACCTTGAGTTTCGGATAACTACGGAAGGCCGGACCCCACAGCAGATCCTGGGTGCCGATGAGCGAAATACTGGGCGCGAGGACCATCAGGTTGTCGATGGGCGCGTCCGGGGCCAGCTTGAGGACGCCGAAACCCTGGCCGATATGCAGGTTCATCACGGTGTCGTTATCGCTGAGCGCCTGGAACACCGGCCCCCAGTAGTCGATGTCGTGATAGCTGGGCAGGCCGTCGATATGCGGCAGTTCCGGCATGGTGACCGAATGGCAGCCCTTGGCGGCGACGCGGTTGATCTCGTCGACGGCCAGTTGCGGCTCCCACAGCGGCAGGATGGCGATCGGGATGAAGCGATCCGGGTAGGCGCCGGCCCATTCCTCGATATGCCAGTCGTTGTAGGCGGAGATCATCGCGACGGTGATCTCGTCCATCCCGCCGCGGCTCAGATGCCCGGCGCTGAAACCGGTGAAGGTGGGGAAGCACATGGAGCCGAGAACGCCGTTGGCGTCCATATCGCGTACCCGGTCGTGGATGTCGTAGACGGCGGGCCGCATTTCGGCGTACCCCGCGGGGTCGTAACCCCATTCCTCCGGCGGCCAGGAGACGACCGCGTTGAGGCCGGTGACACCGGTGGGCCGGTCCCGGTAGATCCAGCGATCGATCCCCGCGTCGTCGACGACGACCTTGGGAACGTACTCGGCGTACTTCTTCGGCACGTGATTGTCGAACATATCGCGCGGCTCGACCACATGGTCGTCGATGCTCACCAGAATCATGTCGTCGATATTCACCGGACTCCTCGCTGTTCATGGTCGACGCTCGGGCATCCCGAGTTGCGAGATTGCAAATCTGCCAATAAGAGAATGTCACTCTCGTCAAGGATAAACGATACACCCGGCTGCGGGGTCGACAACTGCGCAGTACCGGTGGCATCTTCGGCTTCAGGGCATGGGTGCCTTCTGCCGGCGCGACCTCGTGGGGGTATGCGGGAACGACGCACCGCCGGGCGGGAGTGCCTTGCCGCGACCGGGCGACGAGAGCTTTTGCGTCCGGGCGGCTCACCGAGTGGCGATCGCGCCCGGCCGGGATGCCGAACGCCACGTCGGCCGCCGCCGGGGCCGTGTGGCGGGCGCGAAGGCGTGGTGATCGAATCACCGCGCGCCGGTCAGGGAGTCGATACCGCCGAACCGTCGAAGTATCGACGTACCAGAAGATTGAAGTTCGTGTCGCTCCGCATGATGATTTCCGGCGTCAGGTGCTGGAGATACCGTGGCCCCGATGCCGTCTGCCACAGATGATGGCAGAAGGCGTTGGGAAACTCGTCGCCCTGTCCCTCGAACAACCACGCCAGATGCTCGGCGGTCCAAGTGGGCCAGTGGAAATTGTCATGGGCGCCACGGTGATCAGTTCCGGAAACAATCCGGCCAGGTAGGCGGGGTACTGTACCGACATCTCCGACCAGAACTGATCCATCCCGGTGGAACGAAAACCGCTCCAGCGCGATGTCGCCGGATCCCACCCGCGCAGCCACTCCCGTCCGAACGGTGCGTCCGGCTCGGCGAGGATCACCGCGTTGCACAGACCGATATGGCCCCCCACTCCCTCCTGTCCGAGTACGAACGACTCACCCAGGAAAGGAGTGAGAGGGCGAACGGACAACACATCCAGATCCAGATAGATACCGCCGTCGCGCATCAGCACGTCGAGTCGGACCAGATCGGACCGGTGCGCGGGGTGCGGGACCGGAACTCCGCCGATCGAATCCGGTGGGTCGATCCGCACCACCGCGGTGATGTAGTCGTCGGCCGCGTCCCACCAGGCGCCGGACGGGATGCGGTCGCAGTAGACGATCAGCTCATCGGGCGTGTTGACCTCGGCCGCCGACCGGACCGCCAGGTAGCTGACGAGCGAGAACTCCATCGGCTGGAGACACACGAAGAAGCAGCGATTGGGAATCATATCGTTTCAGCTCGCCGACTCGGACCGTACGCATGCCACGGGGGAACTCTATTGGTTCTCCCTCGTTCGGGGTCCCGCGTGGTGTTCCCGCTGCTGAATGCCTGTGCCGGATGCCGCCCGTCGTTCAGTGCACGTCGATCACCTCAGGTGATCCTTCATGACCTTGCCGGTGGCATTCAACGGCAGCTCGTCGAGAAACACCACGGTGCGCGGAACCTTGTATCCGGCCATACGCGTCCGGCACCAGGCGATGAGTGTCTCGGCATCGATGGCGGCGCTGTCACGGTTGTGCACGACGAACGCCTTGCCGACCTGGCCCAAGCGCTCGTCGGGGACCCCGATCACCGCCGCCTGGGACACCGCCGGATTCTCCAGCAGAAACCCCTCGATCTCGGCCGGGTAGGCATTGAATCCGCCGACTATGAACATATCCTTCTTGCGCCCGATCACCTTCAATCGGCCATCCTCGTCGAGGCTGCCCAGGTCGCCGGTGTGCAGCCAACCGTCGCTGTCGATCGCGGCGGCAGTGCTCTCCGGGTCGTCGAGGTAACCCTGCATCACGCTGTAGCCGCGGATGAGTACTTCGCTGTCCTCGGCGATCCGCAGTTCGATACCGTCGCAGGCGGTGCCCGCGGTGGTCGCGATCTGCTCGAAGGTGTCCCCGGGACGGGAGGCGGTGGCCGTACCGGCTTCGGTGAGACCGTAGCCGGTCATGATCGACTGGAACGGCAGTTCCTGCCGGACCCGGCGGATCAGGTCGACCGGGATATCGGCGGCGCCGGTCACCGCGGCGCGCAATGAGGAGATATCGCGCGCACCCCGGTATTCCAGTAGTGAGTGGTACAGCGTCGGCGGGCCCGGGAGCATGGTGATGCGTTCGGTTTCCACCAGCTCGATCACCCGGTCCACGTCGAACACCGGCACCGGCAGCATGGTCGCGCCGCGGACCAGGGAGGCCACGATGCCCGCCTTCAAACCGAAGGTGTGGAAGAACGGGTTGACCATCAGATAGCGGTCGCCGTGGCGCAGATCGGCCAGATCGCACCATTCCGAGTACAGCCGCAGGGTCTGCAGATGGTTCATCATCACGCCCTTGGGGCGGCCGGTGGTCCCGGAGGTGTAGATGATGTCGGCGATATCGGTGCCGGCGACATCGCGTTCGAACGGCGCACCGGCGGTGAGGAAATCGGATTTCAGATCGTAGACCGGCACCCCGGGAGGCGCCGGGTAGTCCGCGCCGAGGAAACCCTTCTGCACCAGCAGGGCCTTCGCCCCGCTGCGGCGGATGACATCGGCGGCCTCCTCGGCTTTGAACCGGGTGTTGACCGGCACCAGCACCCCGCCCGCGGTCAGCAGGCCGAGGGCGGCGACGATCCACTCCGCCGAATTGGGCGCCCAGATGGCCACCCGGTCGCCTCTGCCGATCCCGGATTCGGCGAACGATCCCGCGGCCCGGCGGATCCGGTCCACCAGTTCGGTGTAGTTCCACCGCAGGTCCCCGTCCACGACCGCTTCGGCATCACCGAAGCGGTCCGCGGTGGACAGGGCGAGCTGCGGGATGGTTTCCCAGGTCATGCTGTGTCCGCCACCGCGCTCAGACCTCGAGCAGCCGGGCCAGGTTGCCGCCCATGATCTTGGCCTGGTTCTCCAGCGGCATGTCCTTGATCTCGTGGATGTAGCGCGCCGGTTCGGCCAGGCCCTCCGGATGCGGCCAGTCGGACCCGAACAGCACATGATCGGCGCCCATGACCTCCGACAGGCGCACCAGGTCTTCTTCCCAGAAGGGGCTGACGTAGAGGCTCTGCTTGATGGCCTCGATCGGGTTGCGGAAGCCGAAGCCCTCCGGTGCCTTCTTGTAGACGTCGGACAGCTGTTGCAGCAGCGGCTCGAGCCAGGCGGACCCGTTCTCGATGACAGCGATCTTCAGATCCGGGAAGCGGTTCAGCGCACCGTGGCACACCCAGGACGCGACCGCGTCGGTGACCGGGCGCCACTGGTTGGTCATGGCGAAGGTATTGGTCTGGAACGGCAGCATCTCCAGGCTGTTGCCGTCCCATTCGGCGTCGTAGCGGGAATAGCCGCTGTCGGAGGAGTGCATGGTGACCAGCACATCGAGTTCGACGACGCGCTTCCAGAACGGATCGAACTCCGGCAGCGCGAACGAGCGCATGCCCTTGAAGCCGGGGACCGGGGCCGGGCGTACCAGGATGGCCTTGGCGCCGTGTTCGACCACGGCCCAGTTCAGTTCGGCGATAGCGCGCTCGACGATCGGCAGGGTGATCACCGGGACGGTGAAGATCCGGCCGGAGTGCACGAAGTTGCCGTCCTGGCCCCAGTCGTCGAGCATCCAGCGGTTCAGCGATTCGATCACGGCGTGGATCAGTTCGGGGTGGTGGCGCATCCGTTCCTCGACCAGGCTGGCCAGGGTGGGGAACATCAGCGCGCGCTGGAGCTGGAGATCGTCCATGACCTTCAGCCGGGCCTCGGGATTGCGGAAGGCGTCGATCGCCTTCATCGACTTGCCGAAGATCTCACGCCGGCTCTTGCCCTCGGGGTTGCCGTGCTTGAAGTACTCCTCCATGGCGCCGGGCCGGGCCACCACCTCGAAGGTGGGGTTGGGGATGTACTCGCTGATCTGGCCGAGTACCGCGATCTTGGTGCGGCCGTTGATCTCGACGTACTGGATGGCTCCCTCGTACTGCTTGGGCAGGTGGCGGGTGAGCGCTTCCTTGGTCTCGTAGAGATGGTTGTCCGCGTCGAAGAGCTGGTACGGCAGCTCGACTTTGCTCATGGAATCCTCCTTGGCTATTTATGAGAATCGTATTCTCATTATGGTTCGGTCGCAACGGCCTCGTCGCGCGCCGCGGTCAGCTCCCGCCGGATGGCGAACTTCTGGATCTTTCCGCTGGGGGTCCGTGGGAAGTCGGCGACGATATGCAATTCCTCGGGCCACTTCTGCTTGGCCAGGCCCGCCCGGGCGAAATGCGCGCGCAGCGCCTCGATATCGGGTGGCCGGTGGCCGGGCAGGCACCGCACCACCGCGGCGGTGCGTTCACCCAGGCGTGGGTCCGGCACGGCGACCGCGACCCCCTCGGCCACGCCCGCCAGTGTGAGCAGCACCTCCTCCACCTCGAGCGCGCTCACGTTCTCGCCGCCGCGGATGATGATGTCGGACAGGCGATCGGTGATGGTGAGGTAACCGTCGGCGTCCACGGTGCCGATATCACCGGTGTGGTACCAGCCGTCGGCGTCGAAAGCGCGGGCGGTGAGATCGGGATCGGTGTAGCCCAGGCACAGGTCGGGGCCGCGGCTGACGATCTCGCCGTCGCCGGTCAGCCGGAATTCGACGCCGGGCAGCGCCTTACCGTCGGTGAAGAGGCGTTTGTCCGCCGGTGCGGTGGACAGTGAACCGGTGATCGAGGGATGTTCGGTACTGCCGTAGGAGCGGAAAACGGTGATGCCGAGTCGCTCGAGGCGGGTGCTCACCGCCGCCGGTACGGCCGCGCCGCCGAGGCCGGCGTAGCGCAGTTGCGTCAGGTGCTCGGGCGTGTAGTCCGGATGGTCGAGCAGGCTGGTGACGAAATAGCTCACTCCGCCGCCCACGCAGATGTTCTCGCTCGCCATCAGTTCGAGGACCCGGCCGGGATCCCAGAGGTCGAGCAGATGGATCGGGGCGCCGTCGAGGACCGGGATGAGCAGGGCGTTGAGCATGCCGATGAAATGGCCCACCGGCGCCGAGGTGAGCTGATCGCCTCGGTCGTCCGGGTACATCCCGGCCAGCTGGCGGACCTCGTAACCCAGGGTGTTGTGGCTGTGTACCACGCCTTTCGGTGCGCTGGTGGTACCGGAGGTGAAGGCGATACACGCCGGGCCGTCCGGGTCGGTCCGGAGCGCACCTGTCATGGGCTCGGGTTCGAGCAGGGCGTCGAAATCCCGATCCACCACGCCTACCACCGGCACCGTCGCGGACAGGCCCGGGTCGAATTCGTTGTGCCCGAACCGTTCGCAGGTGATGAATACCTTCGGCGCGACCGCGCCCAGGATGTAGCCGAGTTCCCGCCGGCCGTAGAAGTGTGCGACCGGGACCACCGTGGTGCCCAGCAGCGCCGAGGCCCAATAGGTGGCCGCCGCCTCCATCCAATTCGGTAGCTGGAACGCGACGATATCGCCCGGCCCCACCCCGCGGCGGCGCAATCCGGCGGCCAGTCGCCGCGCGATCCGTTCGACCTCGGCGAAGGTGCCCGTCCAGGGGCGGATCCGGGAATGCACCGCGAAGGTGGCGGCGGGTGCCGCGGCCAGGCCGCGCGCCAGCAGTTCGCCGAGTGTCTCGTCGGTCCACCAGCCCGCCTCGCGATAGCGCAGGCCCAGCTCGGCGGGGACCTCACGCGGGGAGGCGACGGAGGTGGAGTGTTTCCACGCGGGGTCTGTGCTCTCGTGCCGGGGCTGCGCCATATCGAACTCCCGATCCGACCGCCGGAGTCCAGCGGAAAGTATATGGTTCTCTGAGTAAGAGAATCATATTTCCGCCGAGGAGAACAAGACGATGATCGAGCTCGAACTCGCGGACGGTCTGGCCGTCGTCACCATCAACCGGCCGCACGCGCGCAATGCCATCGCGTTGGACACGATGGACGAGCTGGACAAGGCGATCGACGGCGCCGCCGGTGCCCGGGCGCTGGTGATCACCGGTGCGGGCGACCGTGCGTTCGTCTCCGGCGGTGATCTCAAGGAACTGGCCGCGCTGCGGACGGTGGAACAGGCCTCGGCCATGGCCAATCGGATGCGAGAGGTCTGTGACAAGATCGCACGATTCCCCGGGCCGGTGCTCGCCGCACTGAACGGTCACGCGCTGGGTGGCGGCGCGGAGGTCGCGGTGGCCGCGGATATCCGGATCGCCGCGGACGATATCAGGATCGGCTTCAATCAGGTGGCGCTGGCGATCATGCCGGCCTGGGGCGGGGCGGAACGGCTGGCGCGGCTGGTCGGCCGCGGCCGGGCGCTGCTGCTGGCGGGATCCGGGGAAATCCTGTCGGCCGCGGACGCCGAACGAGTCGGCCTGGTGGACCGGGTGCTGCCGCGCGCCGAGTTCGATACCGGCTGGCGGGCGCTGGCGCGGTCGCTGGCCAACCCCTCGGCCGGAGCCGTCAAACGAGTGGTCGACGGCGCGAGTCCGCAGGAGGCGGTGGCGGCCTTCGCCGAACTGTGGGTGGCCGACGCGCACTGGGCGGCGGCCGACCGGGTGATGAACCGCGGGAAGTGAGGCCGGGATGAGCCGCCGGTTACGACCCGTTCTCGAGCAATCCGATCTCGCGTTCGGCGAAGGCGAAGGTTTCCGCGTGTCCCGCGGTCATCCCGAGCGCCTGTTCCAGGACGACCATCCGCGCCGCGCTGGTCATCAGCACCGAGAGCACATCGGCGGGGAATCTGCCGGTGTCCACGCCGTAGCCGTCGAGCAGCCGGGCCAGTGCCTCGGTCTGCGCCGCGCGGAACTGCTCGGAATAGCGCACCACCTCGGCGCGGATCGCCGGTTTGTGATTGGCCAGGCCGACGAACTCCATGGTGAACCGGGCGGCGGTGGTGTCGGTACTGAACTCCCACAGTGCGTGCAGCGGCCGGTCGGATTTCAGGACCTGCGCGAGGGTTTCCAGCCCCTGTTCGGCGCGGCGCCGGAACACCGCCAGGAAGAGGTCGTCCATCGACCGGAAGTAGTAGTGCACCAATTGTGGTTTGAGACCGGCGTGTTCGGCGAGTCGCCGCGAGGTCACCGCGGCCCAGCCCTGTTCCAGCATCAGTTGTTCGGCCGCGTCCATCAGGACGCCGCGGTTCTTGGCCTCGGGTGCGCCGAGCCGGCGGGGTGATGACATGTTCAGGCCTCCTCTGGACTTTTCGTATTACCACGCCGGTCGCGAGATCACCGGCGATCGTATCCCGCGGTCGACGACTGTTGACGCGCTCCCTCCGCCCATGCTAAGCATGTGCTCAGCATCACATCTGAGCGCTCGCTCAGCAGCTGTCCCGGCTCGATACCGGGGTACCGGCCGCGGCGTCGGATGGAGTGTGTGGGGCGGCGCGAGGAGGCGGCTGTGGGGCGATCCGGAGCAGCAGCGCGCGCCGTGGACGGCTTCCGGCGGCGACAGGCCGCGAGGGCCGCGCAGCAACCGAGCCGTATCAACCGGTGACCCACGGTTGGCGAAAAGATTCTGTTGATATCAGGAGGTTCCCGTGACCGATTTCGATACGGTCGACTACTTCACCGATCCCGCGCTGGTACCCGACCCGCATCCGTACTACGACCATCTGCGCGCCAAATGCCCGGTGACCCGGGAACCCAACTACGGCGTCTGGGCGGTAACCGGCTACGAGGAAGCCGTCGAGGTCCTCCGCGACTCCGACACGTTCTCCTCCTGCATCGCCGTCGGCGGGCCCTTCCCGCCGCTGCCGTTCACCCCAGAGGGCGACGACATCACCGGCCAGATCGCCGCACACCGCGAACAACTGCCGATGCACGAGCACATGGTCACCATGGATCCGCCCGATCACACCGCCGCCCGCTCGCTGCTCAACAAACTGCTCGTGCCCTCCCGGCTCAAGGAGAACGAGGAGTTCATGTGGAAACTCGCCGATAGACAACTCGACGAGTTCATCGACGACGGCCGCTGCGAATTCCTCTCCGCCTACGCCAAGGTCTTCACTCTGCTCGTGATCGCCGACCTGCTGGGGGTCCCGGAGGAATATCACGAGGAACTGCGCATCAACCTGGCCGGCGGGCCGACGGTCGGTTCGATCGACAAGGAGATCGTGCCGGTCAATCCGCTGGAATGGCTGGACAACCTGTTCAGCGAGCTCATCTCCGAGCGGCGCACCAATCCGCGCGACGATGTGCTCACCTCGCTGGCCCAGGCGAAATATCCCGACGGGTCGACGCCCGAGGTGATCGAGGTCGTGCGCACCGCGACCTTCCTCTTCGGCGCCGGCCAGGAGACCACCGCGAAACTGCTCGGCAGCGCCATGCAGTTCATGGTCGTCCGGCCCGACCTGCAGGAGGCGCTCCGGGCCGACCGCAGCCGGATCCCCGTGTTCATCGAAGAGACCCTGCGGATGCAGGCGCCGGTGAAGAGCGGATTCCGGCTGGCGAAGAAACCCGTGGAGATCGGTGACGTACCCCTGGCGGCGGGCTCGCTGGTGATGGTCTGCCCCGGCGCGGCCAACCGCGACCCGCGCCGTTTCGAGAACCCGCACCTATTCGACCTGGACCGCCCGAACTTTCGCGAGCACATGGCATTCGGCCGCGGTGTGCACACCTGCCCAGGTAGTCCGCTGGCGCGGGTCGAGGGCCGGGTCTCGCTGGAACGCATCCTGGACCGGATGCTCGATATCCGGCTCGATACGGACAAGCACGGCCCGCTCGACGATCCCACCTTCCATTTCGAACCGACCTTCATCCTGCGCGGCCTGACCGATCTGCACATCACCTATACGCCGAAGTCGTGAAACAGAAGTCACAGCAAAGCCATTCAGCGGTCCGCTGGAACGAGGAAAAGAGGAAGTCATGACCGGACGGGTCGAGGGCAAGGTCGCCTTCATCACCGGCGCGGCCCGCGGCCAGGGCCGCAGCCACGCGGTGCGGCTGGCCGAAGAGGGCGCCGACATCATCGCCATCGATATCTGTAAACCGATCGATACGGTCGAGATACCGCTGGCCACACCGGACGATCTCGTCGAAACCGAGGAATTGGTCAAGGCCACCGGCCGCCGGGTCGTCACCGCCGAGGTCGACGTGCGCGATTCGGCCGCCCTGAAGGCCGCGCTCGCCGAAGCGGTCGGCACACTGGGCCGGCTCGACATCATCGTCGCCAACGCCGGGATCGCCAGCGGCGGCGACACCCTGGCCGAGACCGACGAACAGGTCTGGCAGGACATGATCGACGTCAACCTCAGCGGGGTGTGGAAATCGGTGAAGGCCGGCGTCCCGCACATCCTGGAGGGCGGCCGCGGCGGGTCGATCGTGCTCACCAGCTCGGTCGGCGGTCTCAAGGCATACCCGCAGACGGGGCACTACGTCTCCGCCAAACACGGTGTGGTCGGCCTGATGCGGGCCTTCGCGGTGGAACTCGGGCAGCACAATATCCGGGTCAACTCGGTGCACCCGACACATGTGAGCACCGCGATGATCATGAACGAGAAAACCTTCAAGATGTTCCGCCCGGATCTGGAGAACCCGACCGCCGACGATATGGCGCCGATCTGCCAGCTGTTCCACACCCTGCCGGTGCCGTGGGTGGACCCGATCGATATCAGCAACGCGGTGCTGTACCTGTCCTCCGACGAAGCCCGCTATCTCACCGGTGTGACGCTGCCGGTGGACTGTGGGTCGATGCTCAAGTAGTCCGCTGCGGTCTCGCGGCCGCGGCCCGGGCGGGGTCACCGCCCGGGCCACGGCCGGCACGGCCCCACGGTGCCGCCGTCGGCGACCGCGCCGGGTCTGCGCCCATGCGTCGAGCCGGACCGCCACCACCAAGGGCCCCTCCCTGCACGGGTGACCGGCCATGGGAAGCTATCGCTTGGTACCGGGCCTGCCCGCCGTGGATACTCGCCCGGGCGGCGCCACCCGGCCCCCGCCGGGAGGAGGAAGTGTGGGTTCGGAGTACACCACTCGGGAGGTGGTGGACCTGATCGTCGAACTCGGCCTGGTCGATCCGTCGACGCCGGGTGAGGTATTCGAATCCGGCGTATTCGCCGGGCCGCTGAGCCGGTTCGGTCATACCGATCGGGATGCCGTGCGCAGTCTGCTCGGGCGCCTCGGCATCCGTTACACGCTGGGCAACAAGGCTTTCCGTGGTGTCGCAGACCTCGACCACGTGACCCGGCTCGCGTGGTATCGGCACGAGCTGGAGTCCGTCGCGGCCTGTACCCGGGGCACCGTGACGGTTACCGAGGTGCAGATGGTCGAGGAGGACGGCGAATGGGAGCTGCGATTCGACTGGGACGGTGTTCCCGAAGCATGGCCGATCTTTCCCGGTGACGACGACGAGGAGATGGAGGCCGCCCTCGTCTTCGCCACCTCTGTGCACGGCCTGGCCGGAAACCGCCTCGGCTGTCTGTGTTCAGTGGAGCCCACCGATGACGACCACGGCGTGGAGGCCGTATTCGGCGACCCGGATGCGCTCAACCGGCTGGGCGCTCGATTCGGTCTCACCTTCGTCGGCGACTCGTCGTGGCTCCGGTTGCGTGAGGCGTGGAGAGCCCGGCCGATCGGCGGCACGTCCCGTCCGGGATGATCCGCAGCGCTCACCGGTACTTCCGGCGGGGTCACGGCCGCTCGATATGCCATGATCGGTTGCCATGCGGGATGGGCGGATCGGCCGGTGGGCAGTCGTGACGGTGGCGCTGACGGCCGCGCTGGGTTGCGGCGCGTCGGCCGAACCGCTGCCGGTGTCCCCGCGACTGGGCGCCCCGTTCACGCTGGCGCCGGGCGAAACGGCCCGGCTGGACCGGGACCGGCTGGCGGTGTCGTTCGGCGAGGTGCCCGCCGACAGCAGGTGCCCGGCCGGGACCACGTGTGTATGGGAAGGTGACGCCACGGTGGTCACCGAAGTGGCGGTGGGCGGCCGGAGTTCCCGGCACGAACTCCATACGAACGGGCGTTTCGCCACCGGGGCCGCGGTGGGCGGTTACCGGATCGAACTGGTCGCGCTGCGGCCGTCCCGGCCGGAGAGCGCAGTGGTCCCGGCGGCGGACTATCGCGCGGAACTGCTGGTCACCGCGCAATGATGGCCGCCGGGCCGGGCGCCGGTCGCGAACCCGACGGTCGTGGGCTCGGAAGGCGGCTCGGCGGTGCGTAATCGGTGCCCGGCCCGGATCAGTCGGTGGGCAGGGCCCGGCGCAACTCGGTCACCGCGATCCGCGCGCCCTCGGCGATCGCCGCGTCCACGGCGGGCAGTGCCGGGTCGGCGCGGGCGGCCCGGGTGAAAACAGCCACCGCGACCGGATATTCGCCCGGGAACTCCACCACGGCGACCTCGTTGCGGATGATGCCGATGGTGCCGGTCTTCCCGGCCACCGCCACGCCGCGGTGGGGGAATCCGGCCGCGATCCGGTGCGGCCAGACCTGGCGGCGCATGACCGCGCGGGCGAAATCCGTCTGCTCCGTGGACACCACCTCCCCGCGCCACAGCGCGGCCAGCAACCGGGTCATCTCCGCCGGGGTCGTCGCGCTGGTGTACGCCGGATCGTAGGCGGCGACCGTCCAGGCCTCGTCGTTGTCGGCCAGCGCGGCGAACGCCTCCGCGGTGCCGTGGGTGTCGGTGTCGCGGACCAGGCTGCGGTGGATATCGGCGGTGCCGCCGACCAGCCGGGTCCGGTCCAGTCCCAGCGATTCCAGCAGTTCGTGTACCGCGGTCAGTCCCACCTCGCCGAGCAGCAGATCGGCGGCCGCGTTGTCGGAGACCGTCATCATCGAGGTCGCCAGATCGCGCCGGCTCATGGTGACCGGATCGTGCAGGGCCGAGATCCCGGTGGGGCCGGGCGTACATTCCGAGGGCGTGAGGGTGAGCCGCGCCAGCGGGTCGAGCCGGCCGGCGTCCACGGCGCGGCAGTAGGCGAGCAGCAGCGGAAGCTTGTAGACCGAGGCGGTGACCACCCGCTCGGTCCCGCCGATACAGACCTCCTCGTCGCTGCCGTCGCAGCGGCGCGCGTGCAGCCGGCCGGTGCACCCGGCGTCGGCGAAGATCGCGCGGATCCGCTCGGCGGCGCTCATCGCAGCCGTTCCCGGTAGAGCACCCGGTCCACCGCGTCGGCCTGGTGCTCGGCGCCGGGCCGGTGGATCACCCGGCAGCGCAGCGCCACCGCCTGCGGGGCCATCCGCAACCAGGACACCCCCGGGATATCGGACGGCGGGGTGGTGGTGAGCCCGAAACTCGCCCCGCGGCGACCGCGGCGAGTACCGCGCGATCGTCGTGGACGGTGACCGTCTGCGCGTCCAGGCCGCGTTCCCGCAGCAGGTCGCGGACGGTGTCGGACGCCGGGGGGTTGGCGGCCCGGGGGTACGCGGCGTGGGTCAGATCGGCCAGCATCGGGAAGGTGGGGCGCTCGGTGGCCGCGCTGCGGTGGTCGGCCGGAACCACGATCCAGCGCGGGAGTTTCACCACCGACCGGGCCTCCACCCCGTCCACCAGCGCCGGATGCTCGATCACCGCGAGATCGCACAGACCGGACCGGACGGCCGCCACCAGATCCACCGTCGGACCGGTATCGGTGGATACCGCTTCACCGGAGGTGTTCCCGGTACGCAGCGCGGTGACGCAGGCGGTGACGATCCGGTCGGGCAGGGCGGAGGTGGCGCCCCAGTGCACCGTGCCGCGCGTGCGGGCGATCCGTTGCGCCTCGGCGAGCAGTCTTTCCGCGTCGTCGACCAGCAGCCGTGCCCGGGGCAGCAGTTGCCGGCCGGCCGCAGTGAGCACTGCCCCCTGACGGGTCCGGTGGACCAGTTCGACGCCCAGCCGGGCCTCCAGCCGCCGCAGTCCCTGTGACAGAGGCGGCTGGGTCATATCCAGTACCGTGGCGGCCCGTCCGAAATGACCTTCGTCGGCGATCGCGACGAAATAGCCGAGGTGGCGGATCAGGTCCATAGCGATATTGAACCAGCGGCCCGGCGCGCCGCTTCCGAACTGTGTATTTCCGGGCCGTTTCGAGCATTGAAACCGGACACTACCTGCGGCCATATCAAATGTGACTGGTATGCGGGAGTGTCGGATATTGGCGACCACCGATCGGCCGGTGTCTGCTGCGGGAGTGAAACCGAACCGATCCGCATTCCGCATCCCGTCGAGTCGGCGATCACTGGCCCTCGCGCTGACCGCGGTCGCATTGTCCGCCGCCGCCTGCGGGGGCGGCGACACCGGCTCACCGTCCGCGCCCGCCACGACCACCGCGCAGCGGACCGTGGACCTGAGCAATACGCTGATGACGCTGCAGGCGAAATACAATGTGCTCTTCGGGATCGCCGCGGTCGATACCCGGGGCGGGCGGACCTTCGAATGGAACGCCGACGATCGGTTCGCGATGTGCTCGACCTTCAAGGTGTACGCGGTGGCCGCGATCCTGCGGCTCGCCGAACGCAGGGAACTGGATCTCAACGACAAGGTGCCGATAACCCGCCAGGACATCGTGATGAACTCACCGGTCTCCTACGATCACATCGGCGAGCTCATGAGCTACTACGAGTTGAGCCGGGCGGCGCTGGTACGCAGCGACAATACGGCGGCGAATCTGCTGCTGCGCCGGCTCGGCGGCCCGGCCGCGGTCACCGCGTTCGCGCGCTCGATCAACGATTCGCAGACCCGGCTGGATCGCTGGGAGCCCGAGCTCAACGAGGCGCGCGCCGGTGACTCCCGCGATACCAGTACCGCGTCCGCGTTCGCCGCGGGCTACCGCAAACTCATCCTCGGGGACGGCCTGAGCACTGAGTACCGCCGCATGCTCACCAGCTGGATGCGGTCGAGCGTCACCTCGCGGCAACGATTGCGCGCAGGTTTGCCGGTCGGGTGGGTGGCGGCGGACAAAACCGGCAGCGGCGCCTACGGCACGGCCAATGACGCCGGCGTGGTGTGGGGTCCCACCGGGACGTCGCTGGTGCTGGTGATCTTCAGCCGCTCGACGACCGGGTATCCGATGGCCGCGGGCGCCGACGCCGCGGTCGCCGACGCGGCGGCGGCGGTCCTGGGCACCATGTCGCAGTGAACCCGGTATCGGCGCGGTCGTGGCCGGCCGCCGCGGTCATTCGCCGAAGCGCAGGGTCACCGGCCGGGCAAAGCACGGGAGGTCCCGGCCCGGTCTACTCCGGTTCGACCAGCAGCCCGACGGAGGCGGCGAAGGCCGGGGCGAGATCGAGCAATTGGCCGGGGGTGACGATCGCACCGCGCAGGGCGGTGACCCCCTCGGCGACCCGTAACGCTTCGGCCCCGCGGAAATCCACCTTCGTCAAGCGCGCGTCCCGGACCACCAGCGCCGAGATCTCCGACCCCGGGAAGTCGACCTCGTTCAGTTTCGCGCCGCCGAAATCCACATGCCGGAGCACACAGTCGACGAACCGGACCTTCGTCAGGGTCGCGCCCCGGAAATTGACGGAATCGAGTTTGCAGTTGTGGAACTCCACCCGCCGCAGTTCGGCGCCGCTCGCCTCGACACCGGACCAGGCGCCCTCCATGATCTCGGCGTCCATCCAGGCCGCGTCCGCCAGCTCGGTTCCGGTGATCCGCACCCCGTGCAGCCAGACCTCGGTGAACCGCGACCCGCGCGCTGTCCCTCCGTCCAGCCGCACCGACCGGAAGGCGCACTGGTCGAAGACGGTGTGGCGGATATCCGGCTCGGACAGGTCCGTGCCGTCGAAGCGGAGGCAGTCGTATTCGCCTTTCACCGCTATCGCACCGGCCGGCTCCAGCAGGTTCGCGAATGGCAGGTCGGTCAGTTCCCGCGGCATGGCACCCTCACGAGATCGCAATCGACGAACTGGTGGACCTCCGAGACGCTACACCCGCGGGCACGGGCCTCAGCGCCGTCCCGCGCTCACCGCCGGCGCGTGCTCGGGCCGGGCCGACGCGAAATGGCCGCGTAGTGTGCTCGTTTCGTACTCGTCGCGGTACAGCCCCCGGGTCCGCAGCAGCGGGATCACCTCGTCGGCGATCACCTCCAGGCTGTCGAGCAGCACATCGGGCTGCAGATCGAAATCGTCGCAGGCGTATTCGCGATACCACTGCTCGATCCGGTCGGCCGGCTGCTCGGGGGTGCCGACGAAACCGCCGTGCCCGGAACCGGAATAGCGCGTCTGGCGCAGGTACTCCCGCACGGTGGGCCGGGTTTGGCGGATCTGTTCGAGTATGGATTCGCGGAAGCCGATACTGCCGGTGAGAATCTCCGGATCCGCCGGTCCGCGCAGCACCTGGTCCGGGAACGGCTCGTCCAGGGCCGGGGTGCTCACATCGACCCCGATGGCATGGGACAACCGGCGCGATTGATTTCGGAATCGCCTACGCGCGGGGCATTCGGATCGTCCGGTGCCGGGCCCTGAGGGCATCGACGTCCGGTGCCGCGGTGGTTGGCACGCGGACTCCGCCGAGCGGTCGGTGGAAGGAATGGCGCCGGGTCGCGGCGGCGGTGCCGCGGCATCCGGTTCCTTGTCTGCCGCGATCCTCGGATATCGCCGGACCTGCATATTTCCTAATTAGAGAATGTTATTCTCCCAAGGGGGCAGTGAAATACTGGCGCAGTCGGCGGGGCGGGGAGGCGTCTGGTCCGGCTGTCCTGGCCTATCCTTACAAAGATTGCAATACTTATTGCGCTTGCCCGGATACGGCGTTAGATTCCTTACAAGTCCTCGACATCGAGGCGGATCAGCGCTATCGGCCGGGTCGGTTGGGAGTCACGCGGAATGTTGCAGCAGGAGACCCGTTTTCAGGGCGGCCGATCGATCGGGCTCGCGGCGGGGTGGAGTCAGCGACGCGTCACGCCGCCGAGCCGGCTGTTCGGCGCCAACGGGCTGCGGACGGGCCCCGACGGCCGGATCTACATCGCCCAGGTCACCGGTAGCCAGATCAGCGCGCTCGATATCGACACCGGGGCGATCGAAACCATCAGCGCCAAGGGCGGCGACATCATCGCCCCCGACGACTGTGCCTTCCACCCCGACGGCACTCTCTACGCCACCGAGGTGATGGACGGCCGGGTCAGCGCCCGGCACGCCGACGGCACCACCCGGCTGCTGCGCGCGGATCTGCCCAGCGCCAACGGCATCACCGTCCACCAGGGCAGATTGTTCGTCAACGAATGCCGGCCGGGCGGCCGCCTGATGGAGCTCCCGCTGGACGGCGGCTCTCCCCGCATCCTGCTGGAGAACATCGAACAGCCCAACGCGATGGAGGTCGGGCCCGACGGGCTTCTCTACTACCCGGTCATGGGGACCAACGAGATCTGGCGTATCCATCCCGACGGTGGTGAACCGGAACGGGTCGCGGGTGATCTCGGGGTGCCCGATTCGGTGAAGTTCGATCCGGACGGCTACATCGTGTCCACCCAGGTGGCGTCGGGACAGGTGTTGCGGATCGACCCGCGCAACGGCGAAAAAACCCTGCTCGCCCAGCTGAATCCCGGGCTGGACAACTGCACGCTGGTGAACGGCCGCCTCTTCGTCTCCAACTTCACCGGCGAGATCACCGAGATCCTGGCCGGTGGCGAGACCCGCACGACCCTGCCCGGGGGACTGAACTGGCCGCTGGACCTGACCGTGGGTCCGGACGGCACCCTGTTCGTCGCCGACGGCACCTACTTCTACGCGGTCCGTGACGGTGGCCTCGAAACCGTCGGCATGCTGTTCCATCCGGGTTATCCGGGATTCGTGCGCGGGGTGACCGCCACCGGCCCCGGCGAATTCGTCGTCGCCACCTCCGGCGGACAGGTGACCCGCTGGCGGCCCGGCACCGCGGAGAGCGAGATCCTGGCCGGCGGCGAGACGCCGTTGGACCAGCTGTACGGCATCGCGGTAGCGCCGGGCGGGCTCATCGTGACCGCGGAGTTCGGCACCGGCCGGGTGATCGGTGTGCGCGGCGGGGGCGGAGTCGAGGTGCTCGCGTCCGGTCTCGACAAACCGCTCGGAGTCGTGTTCACCGGCGACGGTACGTGTCTGGTCTCCGAGTCCGGCGCCGGTCGCGTGGTCGCGGTCACCGCCACCGGGGTGGATACCGTCGTAGACGGTCTGGATACCCCGCAGGGCCTGCTGATCCGCGGTTCCGAACTGCTGATCGTCGACTCCGGGGCCAAAAATCTGGTCGCCGTCGACCTGGAGACGAAAGCGCGCGAAATCCTGGCCTGGAACCTGCCGGTGGGCGCGCCGCCGGGAGTGACTCCGAAGCCGTTGCTCGGTATGCCGCCGTTCTCGGGGCCGCAGGGTCCGTTCGCCGGTATCACGGCGGGCGCCGACGGCACCCTCTACGTCGCCGCCGATGCCGAGGGCAGTGTGCTCGCGTTCCGGAAGGACGGGTGAGAAATCCATGACGACCGACTTCTTCGGCCTCGGCGGACGTGTGGTGATCGTGTCCGGTGCGGGCGGCGGCGGGATCGGGACCGCGGTGACCAGGCTGGTCGCCGAAGCCGGAGCCACCGTGCTGGGGGTGAGCCGCGGCGCGGAGAACCTGGCGAAGCATGTGGAACCGCTTGCGGAGGAGGGGCTGAAGGTGATTCCGGTGCGGGCCGACGCCGGTACCGACCAAGGAGTTGCCACCGTCCTGGAAGCGGCCCGCCGCGCCGAGGGAGACCTCTACGGTCTGGTGAACATCGCCGGAGGCGCCGCGCCCGCCACCTGGATGCCCGCCACCCGCGTGACGCGCGCGGACTGGCGGTCGCTGTTCGAGCAGAACCTCGAATCCATGTTCTTCATGAGCCAGGCCGTGGCCGCGGAGATCGGCGGAGCCGGCCGGCCGGGGTCGATCGTCTCGCTGTCGTCCATCAGCGGGATGAACACCGCCCCTTCCATATCGCCTACGGCACCGCCAAGGCGGCGCTGGTGGCGGCCACCCGGACGCTGGCGGTCGAGCTGGCGCTGCGCGATATCCGGGTGAACGCGATCGCCCCCGGTGTCACCGAGACCCCGGCCTCGGGCACCTACGTGGACGAGGATCCCCGGCGCGACCGGACCGCGATCGCCATGGGGCGGCGCGGGCGTCCCGAGGAGCAGGCCGGCGCCGTGCTGTTCCTGCTGTCACGGCTGTCGTCCTACATCACCGGGCAGACGCTGCTGGTCGACGGCGGACTGAACCTCAAATGGACCCATCTCGGCGCCGACAACACCTCGCTTTTCCTGAAGGACGAGGGTTTCCGCGCCGCGATCACCAGCTGATACCGAATGCACCGACTGTCCCCGGACCCGGGGTGGGAGAACACCATGAGTGAGACCGTCGACGATATCGCCGCGAACGCCGAACCGCTGTCCACGCCGATGACGATCGGAGTGGAGGCCTACCTCAGCCCCGACTATGTGAAGGACGAGCGCGACAAACTGTGGCGCAAGGTATGGCAGCAGGTGGGGCGGGTCGAGGAGATCCCGAAGGTCGGCGATTACCTGACCTACGAGATCCTCGACGACTCGATCATCGTCGTGCGCACCGCCGAGGACACCATCCGCGCCTATCACAATGTGTGCGCGCACCGCGGCCGCCGCCTGGTGGACACACCGGCGGGTGAGCGCAACGCCAAGGGTCGCAAGAAGCAGTTCGTCTGCGGATTCCACGGCTGGCGCTACGACCTCGAGGGCCGCAACACCTTCGTGCCCGAACGCGCGGACTGGCCCTGCGGCCTGACCGAACGCAACGACGGCCTCGTCGACGTGCACGTCGACACCTGGGGCGGCTGGCTCTGGATCAACCTGGATCCGAACCCGGCGGAAACGCTGCTGGAGTACCTGGAACCGGCCGCGACCCTGCTCGATCCGTTCCACTTGCAGAACATGCGCTACCGGTGGCGGCGCTGGCTGGTGTTCGACTGCAACTGGAAGGTCGCGCTGGAGGCCTTCATGGAGACCTACCACGTGCCCTACACCCATCCGGAGTTCATGAACTTCGGCATGTTCCTGGGCTGGGCGCGGGCACAGGGCAAACACAGCAATATCGGCTACGACGCGCCCAAGGGCCAAGAGGAGAGTCAGGGCAAGATCCGCCTGGGGCACGGGCCCGACGCCCGCAAATCCACCATCGAACTGCAGAACTTCACCTGGGAGAACGCCAACACCAACACCACCTGGACCATGGTCGAGGCGGCGCGGCGGCTCACCGAGGAACTGCCCGAGGGCACCCCGGCGCCGGAGGTGATGGCGCACTGGCTGGCCTCGGCCCGCGCCGCCGACGAGAAGCGCGGTGTCTTCTGGCCGACCGTCACCCCGGCCGATGTCGCGGCGGCCGGTACCGCGTGGCAGATCTTCCCGAACTTCCAGATCGGGCACGCGGTGAACAATATGCTCTGCTACAGCGCCCGCCCCTACGGTTACGACCCCGATAAATGTATTTTCGAGGCCGCGGTCTACGAGCTGTTTCCCGAAGGCGAAGCGCCGGAGACGGAATGGGTGCACACCCCCCAGGACGATCCGGGCTGGCGCACCGTCCTCCCGCAGGACTTCGACAATATGGCCGCGGTCCAGCAGGGCATGAAGACGCTGGGCTTCTCCGGCCCGAAACCGAATCCGTATCGCGAGCGCAGTGTCGTCAACCTGCACCACAATCTCGCGAAGTACATGGGCACCGGCGCACCGCGTGACCTCACCTGACCCCGGCGCCGCCGGCCCGATCCACCCCATCGAGGAATCCGAATGAACAACTGCGCACCCACGCAGACCCCCGAGATCGACCATGCCGCACTGCGGGCCAAGTACCTGGCCGAACGCGATAAGCGGCTGCGGCCCGAGGGACAGAAGCAGTACGTGGTGACCGAGGACGGATTCACCGACTTCTTCGAAGACGACCCCTACACCCCCGTGACGCCGCGGGAACCGCTGACGGAGGAGATCGATGTCGCGGTGCTCGGCGGCGGCTGGGCCGGACTCACCGCGGGCGCGCGCCTGACCCAGGCCGGGGTGGAGGATTTCCGGATCATCGAACTCGCCGGCGATTTCGGTGGCGCCTGGTACTGGAACCGGTACCCGGGCATCCAATGCGATTCCGACGCATACTGTTATCTGCCGCTCTTGGAGGAGACCGGGTACATCCCGACCCAGAAATATGCCTACGGCGACGAATGTTTCGAGCACGCGCAGCGGATCGGCAAACATTTCGGGCTGTACGAGAAGGCCGTCTTCTCCACGATGGTGAAATCCCTGGCATGGGACGAGGCCATCCAGCGGTGGCGGATCGGTACCAATCGGGACGACGATATCCGCGCCCGTTTCGTGGTGATGGCGCAGGGACCGTTCAACAAGCCGAAACTGCCGGGTATCCCGGGGCTGAACGATTTCACCGGCCATATGTTCCACTCCGCACGCTGGGACTACGCCTACACCGGCGGCGATATGCGCGGCGGGCTCACCGGTCTCGAGGACAAGAAGGTCGCGGTGATCGGGACCGGGGCCAGCGGAATCCAGGTGATTCCGCACATCGCCCGTTCGGCCGAACATCTCTATGTCTTCCAGCGCACCCCGTCCTATATCAACGAGCGCGGTAACGTCCCCACCGATCCGGAATGGGTGAGATCGCTGCAACCGGGCTGGCAGTTGCAGCGCCGCCGCAATTTCCACACCGCAGCGTTCGAGGCGTTCGCACCCGGCCAGCCGGATCTGGTGTGCGACGGATGGACCGAGGTCAGCCGCAATGTGCAGGCCTATCTGGACGAGAACCACCTATGGGCGGAGCTCACCCCGGAGAAATTCGTCGAGATCCGCGAGCACCAGGACTACCGGGCGATGGAACGGGTCCGGCAGCGGGTGGACGAGATCGTCACCGATCCCGCGACCGCCGCGGCGCTCAAACCGTATTACCGATTCCTGTGCAAACGACCGTGTTTCAACGACGAATACCTGCCCACCTTCAACCGCGACAATGTGACGCTGGTCGATGTCTCGGCGACCAAGGGCGTCGAGCGGATCACCGCGAAGGGGATCGTCGCCGCCGGGGTGGAGCACGAGGTGGACTGCATCGTCTTCGCCAGCGGTTTCGAGATCACCACCGAACTCGATCGCCGCTACGGTATCCATCCCTTCGCCGGGCGCGATGGGCTCTCGCTCTACGACCACTGGGCGCAGGGCTACCGGACGCTGCACGGGCTCACCAGCAACGGTTTCCCGAACATCTTCTTCACCGGGTTCATCCAGGGCGGAGTCACCGCGAGCACCACCGATATGTTCGATCAGCAGGCCACCCACGCCGCCTACATCATCGGTGAGGCATTGGACCGGGGCGCGCGCACGGTGGAACCGACCGCCGAGGCGGTGGCCGGCTGGTGCGCCACCATCCGGGAGACCGCCGTGGACAACAG
This sequence comes from Nocardia testacea NBRC 100365, assembly GCF_000308775.1. GTDB lineage: Bacteria > Actinomycetota > Actinomycetes > Mycobacteriales > Mycobacteriaceae > Nocardia > Nocardia testacea. The sequence goes on along the minus strand of NZ_BAGJ01000271.1, from coordinate 13,737 downwards.
CAACTTCCAGCGCGAATGCACTCCCGGTTACTACAACAACGAGGGCGAGCAGAACATCCGCTCGCATCTCGGCGAACCGTACTGGCCGGGTTTCTACGCGCTCGAGGACATCCTGCAGAGCTGGCGCGAAACCGGCCGGCTGGAGGGGCTGGCGCTCGGCGAATGACGAACGGCGGCGAGAAATTGGGAGAAGCGTTGCCGGAGAACCGGTTCGACGGACGGGTCGCGGTGGTGACCGGGGCGGGGCGCGGTCTGGGCCGGGCGTATGCCCTGCTGCTGGCCGCCCGGGGCGCCCGCGTCGTGGTGAATGATGTGGGCGGCGGTATTCCGGGCGGTGACAGCGATATCGGGGTCGCTGGGTCGGTGGCCGAGGAGATCGTGGCCGCCGGCGGGCAGGCGGTGGCCAATGCCGATTCGGTGGCCACCGCGGACGGCGGCCGGTCGATCGTGGATACCGCGCTCGACGCCTACGGCCGGATCGATGTGGTCGTGCACAACGCGGGCAATGTGCGCTACGCGCCGCTGACCGAAATGACCTACGAGGATTTCGATTCCGTCCTGGACGTGCACCTGCGCGGTGCGTTCCATGTCGTGCGCGCGGCGTTCCCGGTGATGCGGGAGGCCGGGTACGGACGGGTCGTACTGACCTCTTCCATCGGAGGCCTGTACGGCAATCGGAATGTCGCCAACTACGCCGTTGCCAAGGCAGGCGTGATCGGACTGTCCAACGTGGTGGCGCTCGAGGGCGCCGAATTCGATGTGAAATCCAATGTGATCGTGCCCGCGGCGGTCACCCGGCTCGCCGACGGCCTCGACACATCGAAATATCCGCCGATGGAACCGGAGCTGGTGGCCCCCGCCGTGGGCTGGCTGGCCCACGAATCCTGTTCGATCAGTGGGGAAATGCTGGTGGCACTGGCGGGCCGGGTGGCGCGGGCATATATCGCGGAGACCCCGGGTGTGTACCAGCCGGAATGGACCATCGAGGACGTCGGGGCCCGGATCGGCGAAATACGCGATACGGCGGATTCGTGGCTGTTGCCGGTCGTGCCCTCGGCCCACAGCGACCATATCGGCCGGAGCTTCGCAATGGCCATGGGAGGTAAGTGAGTATGACGGTCAAAGTCTACGAACGGATTCTGGATCTCTTCGAGGCCGAGGGTATCGACACCATCTTCGGTATCCCGGACCCGAATTTCGTGCACCTGTTCCACCTCGCCGACGAACGGGGCTGGAATGTGGTGGCCCCGCACCACGAGGAATCCGCCGGGTTCATGGCCGAGGCCGTCTCCCGGATGACCGGAAGGGCCGCCGTCTGCATCGGCACTCTCGGTCCCGGGGTGGCGAATATGGCCGGCGCCATGATGTGCGCGAAGGTGGAGAACTCACCGGTGATCTTCCTGGGCGGTCAGCGTGCCCGGATCACCGAACAGCGGGTGCGCCGGGGCCGGATCCAGTTCGTGAAACAGTCCGGCCTGTTCGAGCCGTCGGTGAAATACGCGGCGAGTATCGAATACGCCGATCAGACCGACGAGATCATCCGCGAGGGCCTGCGCAAGGCGCTGTCCGGCACGCCCGGCCCCGTGTACATCGAATACCCGGCTCATATCATCCAGGAGGAGCTCGAGGTCTCCCCGCCGCTCCCGCCCGAGCGGTACCGGCTGGTCGGGCAGACCGCGGGCCAGGACAAGATCGACGCGGCCGCCGACCTCATCCGCCAGGCGAAACAGCCGATCCTGCTCGTGGGCCACGGCGTGCACACCGCGCGCGCGGCTGCCGCGGTGCAGGCGCTGGCCGATCTCGTGGCCGGCCCGGTGATCCAGACCTCCGGCGGCACCTCGTTCATCGAAGGTCTCGAGGACCGCACCTTCCCGTACGGGTTCTCCCCGTCGGCGGTGGACGCGGTGGTCAATTCGGATCTGTGCCTGGCCATCGGCACCGAACTCGGCGAACCCGTGCACTACGGCCGCGGCCGGCACTGGGTCGCCGGCGAAGCCGATCGCACATGGGTGCTGATCGAACAGGACCCCGCCGCCATCGGCGTCAACCGGCCGATCGACGTACCGCTGGTCGGTGATCTGCGCGCCATCGTCCCGCAACTCACCGCGGCCCTGAAGGACACCCCGCGCCCCCCGACCCCCGAACTCGCGCGGTGGATCGAACAGGATGCCTCCCGGCTCGCCGAACTCGCCGAGAACGCGCCCACCGGCGGTACTCCCGTACACCCCGCCCGGCTGGTCGTGGAGGCCACCAAGGATTTCCCGGCCGACGGGATCCTGGTCCGTGACGGCGGCGCCACCACGATCTTCGGCTGGACCTACACCCAGTGCAAACCCCACGACGTGATCTGGAACCAGAACTTCGGCCACCTCGGCACCGGCCTGCCCTACGCGGTGGGTGCTTCGGTCGCCGACGGCGGGAAGCGTCCGGTATTGCTGCTCACCGGTGACTCCTCGTTCCAGTTCCAGATCGCGGAGCTGGAAACCGCGGCGCGGCTGAATCTGCCGCTGGTCTGCGTGGTCGCCGTGGACTACGCGTGGGGCCTCGAGGTCGGCGTCTACAAGCGCACCTTCGGTCACGGCTCCCGGGAAACCGCCGTCCACTGGAGCAAGGACACACGGCTGGACAAGGTCGCGGAGGGCTTCGGCTGCTACGGCGAATACGTCGAATCCGACGCCGATATCGCCCCCGCCATCAAACGCGCCTTCGCCGCCGGTAGGCCCGGCGTCATCCACGTCGCCGTGGACCCGAAGGCGAACTCCGAGGAGATGCCCAGCTACGACGAGTTCCGCACCTGGTACGCGGAAGGGATGCAGTGATGCGCGAATACCGGAAGTTCTATATCGACGGCCGGTGGACCGACCCGGCCGGTGACCAGACCTTCGAGGTGATCAATCCCGCCACCGAGGAGGTCTGCGGGACTGTCGCGCTCGGCTCGGCCGCCGATGTGGATGCCGCCGTCGGAGCGGCCCGCGCTGCGTTCCCCGGGTGGGCCGCGAGCACCGTCGGCGAGCGGTTGGACCTGTTCGGGGCCATCGGCGCGGAGTACCGGAAGCGCGCCGGTGATCTGGCCGCGGCGCTCACCGAGGAGATGGGCGCACCGGCGGGGCTGGCCAACGGATTCCAGGTCGATCTCGCCGCCGGCCATCTCGAAACCGCGACCGGGATACTGCGGAACTACCGCTTCGAGGAGCAACGCGGGGCGACCCTTTTCGTCAAGGAGCCCATCGGAGTCTGCGGACTGATCACGCCGTGGAACTGGCCGATGAACCAGATCGCGGTGAAGGTCTTCCCCGCCCTGGCCACGGGTTGCACCATGGTGCTCAAACCCTCCGAACGGTCCCCGTTCACCGGGCAGATCTTCGCCGAGGTACTGGCCGCGGCCGGGGTCCCGGCGGGTGTGTTCAACCTGGTGCAGGGTGACGGGCCGAGCGTGGGCGTGCCGCTGTCGTCGCATCCGGAGGTCGACATGATCTCCTTCACCGGGTCCACTCGCGCCGGGATCGATATCGCCCGCAATGCCGCCGCGACCGTCAAGCGGGTCACCCAGGAACTCGGCGGCAAGGGGCCCAACATCATCCTCGACGACGAGGATTTCGCCGTGAATGTCGGCCAGGGCGTGGCGAATATGATGGGCAACTCCGGCCAGACCTGTAGCGCGCCGGCGCGCATGCTGGTCCCGTCGGGCCGGATGGACGAAGCCGTGGCCGCCGCGCGGGCCGCCGTCGAGGGCATCACCATCGGTGATCCCACCGGAGAGGTCGCGCTCGGCCCGGTGGTCGCGGGGGCCCAGTGGGATCGGATCCAGGCTCTCATCCAGAAGGGGATCGAGGAGGGGGCGACCGTCGTCGCCGGCGGTCCCGGCCGGCCCGACGGCCTGGAGAAGGGTTTCTTCGTCAAACCGACCGTGTTCGCGGACGTGACCAATACGATGACTGTCGCCCGCGAGGAGATCTTCGGTCCGGTTCTGGTGATCATCGGTTACCGGGATATCGACGACGCCGTCGCCATCGCCAACGACACGGAATACGGTCTGGCCGGATTCGTCGCGGGACGCGATCTGGAACAGGCCCGCGCGGTGGCCCGCCGCCTCCGCGCGGGTTCGATCGGTATCAACGGCGGATTCGATTTCGCCGCGCCCTTCGGCGGTTACAAGAAGAGCGGTAACGGGCGTGAATGGGGCGAAGCCGGTTTCGAGGAATACCTGGAGGTCAAGGGCATTCTCGGGTACGCGCCGGAAGCGGCCGAGGCGTAGGCCGGGCGACACGCCGGCCCGCTATCCGGCGTTCACGAGGGCCTTGGCTGCCCTTCGGCCGGCCGCCGGAAGAGGCCGCGCTGCTGCGGGCCGCCGCCGAAGTGCACCGCGCCGGTGTGGTCGGCGACGATACCTGGCGGGTACTGGCGGAAACCTTCGACCCGCAGCAGTTTATGGACATAGTCTTCACCGTGGGCACCTACGCGATGCCATGGCCCTGCGTTCCTTCGGAGTGCGTCCAGAGCCGGACGTCGAGCCGTACCTTCCGGTGCCCGGTGAGTAGCGGCGCCCCGAGGTCCGCGCCCGGGTCCGGACCGGGGGCGCGGACACCGACAGCGCATATTCGGAGCAGCGAGGATTCGGAGCAGCAATGAGCGAAGTACCGTCCGGCTACCGGCAGCGTCCCGACTACCGGGTGGACCTGCTGGCCCGCACCAACTCCTTCACCGCGACCGTCGGCGCCCGGCAGCTGGCGTCCAGCGCCGCCTGTCTGCTGGTGGACGAACAGGACCACGGTCTGGTCGTGTACTTCCCGCCCGAGGCGGTGGATACCGCCCAGCTCGAGCCCGTCGCGCTGCACACCGTATGCCCCTTCAAAGGTGAAGCGTCCTATTGGACCCTGCCCGGCGGCGATCGGCCCTGGATTGCCTGGTCCTATCCGCGGCCCCATCCCCCGGTGGCGCGGCTGGCGGGGTACATCGCGTTCGACCAGAGCGCCGTCGCCGTCACCATCGGGGCGGGACGTTACACCGGGGTCCGGTCGTGAGTGGGCAACCCGCGCCGGAACCGCCCGGACAGCGCCCGGCGTCGTCGATGGCGCGAATGATCGAGATCTTCGATGTGCGAGCCGATCCCGCGATCCCCGGGCGCTTCCTCGGCGACAGTGACGGCGGCACCCGACGGGTGGTGGACGGCAGCCAGATACTCGGGCAGAGCATCGTCGCCGCGTCCAGGGCCCTGCCCGGCCGGACGGTGCGCACCGCGCACGCGCTGTTCGTCTCCGCCGCCGATCCCGAGTTGCCGCTGGAGTTCACCGCCACCCCGATCCGGACGGGGCGGAGTTTCGCCGGTGTCACCGTCGACGCCCGGCAGGGTGCGAAGATCCGGACCGGCTGCACCCTGTTGCTGGACGTTCCGCAGCCGGATCTGGTGCGCCGGGACACCCCCGCCGGACCGCCGGTCGCCGGCCCCGAGACCGCCGGCCCGGAGGCGAGTCTGGCGCTACCGGGCCGCGAGGTGCGCATCATCGACTGTGCCGATATCAACGATCCGGACGAGGTGGGCCCGCCCGTGGTGGACGCGTGGCTGCGCTACGAGGAGGTGCCCGCCGCCGACGAACTCCGGCGCGCGGTGCTCGCCCATTTCACCGGCCACCTGGGCATCTCGACCGCGCTGCGGCCGCATCCGGGCCTGGGCACGGCACAGGCACACCACACGCTGTCGACCGCGCCCATGGGTATCGGGATCACCTTCCACGACCCGGTGGCCTGGGACGGCTGGCTGCGCTACCACCACGAAGCGACGTTCGTCGGGGCGGGTACGGCCCATATCCGGGGTCAGATCAGCACCCGCGCCGGAGCGTTGATCGCGTCGTTCACCCAGGACGCCATGATCCGCGCGTTCGACACCGGACCGGTGCGCGAGATCCCCAGCGCGGCCCGGCTGTAGTCAGCGCCGGCCGGCGCCGGACCGGATGGCCTGCTGGGCCGGCGCCGACGACGCGTTGACGATGCCGTCGTCGAACCGCTCCAGCAGCAGTGCCTGGGTGGCGGCCAGATGCGCGCAGGCCATGTGCTCGGCCGCCGACGCCTGCCCGGCGGCGATATCGTCGACAATCTTCTGGTGGGTGCGTACCGCGGCCCGGGCCTGCTCCGGCGACGGGTATTCGCCCCGGCCGGTCAGGGCCTCGGCCCAGGCCTCCTCCTGCGCCGACCACAGGGCGACCAGACTGCTGACCACGTAACGCACGGTGGCGTTCGGGGTGAAGGACACCACGAGATCGTGGAATTCGCGTGCGGTCTGGGTGAAGGCCACCCCGTCGTCGATCACCTCGGCGGATTTCTCGATATTCGCGGTGAGCGCCGGAACCACCACCTCGAGCCGGTCCTCGCGGCGGGCGCATTCCGCGGCGCACATGGGTTCGAGCATCTGCAGGCCGGTGGCCAGATCGCGCAACGTCACCCGGCCGCCCTGCAGGGCCAGCCCGAGATGGTAGGCGGCCGAGGTCTCGTCGGGCCGGTGGACCTCCGCGCCGCCGACGTTTCCGCGCCGCACGGTGACCAGGCCCTCGGTTTCCAGGATGCGGATGGCCTCCCGGATCGAGGGGTAGGAGACACCGAACTCCTGGACCAGCTGGTCCTGGGTCGGCAGCCGGTAGTCGTCGGTGCCGTTGAGTATGCGGGTCCGTAGTTCGGCCGCCACGGTCTGGGCCACCCGGTGCTGGGTGACCCGCCCCCGGCGCGGGGCCGTCACGAGAACCGCTTCCGGTCGCGAATGTGCACCATTCCGCGAGTTTATCAGTGAACCTATTAGCTCTTAAAAGATTGTAATGCTTGTAAAGATGAGAATTCAGGTGTTGTCCGCCTTGAACTGGTTCACCGGGCCTTTGTCCATCCGCACCTCCACCCGCCCGTCCGGGTGCAGAATCGCGGCCGGGCGGCGCTCGGAGAAACGCCGGCTGTAGAGCTCGAGCCGCTCGATCAGTACACCCTCCGCGCGGTTGTGGACGATGCCCGGCACACAGGTGAAGATCCAGCCGGATTTCTTGGCCTGATCGGCGGGAATCGACACGGTATCGGCGCCGTTCTCGATCGACAACGTCACCCGGTATTTGTGAAACGAGCCGGTGCCGTTGTTGATCGCCGAATACGCCACCGGGATCACCGCCACGATCTCGGGGGCGAGCCGAACTTCGATGATCTCCTCGGTCTGCCCGCCGCCGCGCCGGATGTCACCGCGGCCCCGGTCCCCGAGATGGCGCACCAGATCGCCGTGCCGGGGATTGGCGGGGATACCGGCGGCCGGGAAGGTCGCGACGTGCACGACGGTCCCGTCGGCCAGGACGACCAGCGCGTATGCCTCGTAATCCGTACCGCTGGCCCAGGCCACCCGTAACCGCAACAGTGGCGCCTTCTGCAGGAGCACCGGCGGCGCACCCTTGGTGAGAGTGACGGCGCCCTTGGAGAAGTCGACCCCGGGCGCCGAGGCGGTGGCGGGCGCGGGATTCGGGACGGGCCCCGGCGGCGGCATCGTGGGCGGTGCCGGTGGGGCCGACGGAGCCGGTGGGGGAGGTGTGGGTCGCTGCGGGGGTGCGAGCGGCGGCGGGTATCCGGCCGCCGGCGCGGATTGCGGCACCGCCGGCGGGGTACCGTCCGGAGCCGGGTCCGCCGCGTCGTCCACCGTGATACCGAAATCGGTGGCCAGTCCGGCCAGTCCGCTGGCGTACCCCTGGCCCACATTGCGGATCTTCCAGGTACCGCCTCGCCGGTACACCTCGGCGAGGATGACGGTGGTCTCGGTGCCGAGCCCGGTGATCGGCAGTTCGTAGGTCTCGCCGGCGCGCTCGGCGATCACCACGTGCAGTGCGATACCACCGAAGGATCCGCTGTCCACCGAGGCCGCGACCACCAGCCGGTCCGTCCTCGCGGCGACCCCCGGCAGGTCGATCTCGATCGCGGCCCCGGCCAGCCGGACGGCGCCGTCCGGGGAGACCGGCTGGTTGTAGAAGACGAAATCGTCATCACTGCCGACCCTGCCGTCCGGGCGCAGGCACAGCACGGTCAGGTCGAGGCCGGCCGGCGCCGCGGAGACCCGCAACTGTCCGCCCGCCACGGTGGCGTTGCCGCCTTTGCTGATCACTCGGGACATCTGCACTCCGGTCGCTCGACTCGGTGGTCGGCGTCCAGCCTAGGTCTCGCCGGCCGGCCCCGGCCCCGGGTTCACGACACCCGCGGGCTCCGCCGCTCGCGCTCCCACCCGCCCGGCGCCCGGCAACCATTTCCACCACCGAGAATTCATTTCTTGCCGGTCCCGAATCGAAATGGATAATCCTTCGGTACCCCGAGGCCGGGTTGATAGTGGAAAAGAGCGTCAAAAATCATGCCAGTTCTGTTCGGACGTTGACCCGAGTGGGTTCGATATCTCCGCCGTTTCGCGGGCGGAATTCTGCTGCGAATGCGTGGTGGCGACGCGGGAAGTATTGTGTCGCATTGCTTTACGTAATTCTGATCATCCCGGGCGGTGTCGGCGCGGTGGCGGTGGCCGCGGAGCCCGGGCAGGCGCACCCGGCGGTATCCCGGATGGATGGTTTGGCCTGGACAGGAGTGGTGGATTCGGGTGGCGTCGCCCTGGCCGACTATCCGTTCCTGGTCGACCGGAGCAGCCTGGCCAACCCCGGCGCCACGGTCCTGTGGACGTTGATCGGCCTGGAATTCGTGGGTTATATGGTTATCGTGACCACGGCGATATGGTTCATCGTATATGCGTTGAGTTTTCGTTGGCTGGACCTTTTCTCGGCCGCGCTGCACGGTGTGGCGGAAGCGCTTTCGAGGCAACTCTCCGATCCGGTGATATCGCTCACCGCGGCCACGTTCGGCGCATTTATAGTGGCGTGGTTCATAATTCGCGGAAGGCCGGCCGCGGCGGCCCGGCAAATTGTGACGATGGCGGCGGTCGGCGTGCTCGGCGGGCTGCTGGTGTTCGGTCCCGGTGCGGATCTGGTGTCTTCGGACGGGCTGCTGGCCCGAGGACGTGATGTGGGAATGTCGGTCGCGGCGGGCCTCGACGGCGCGAACTCCGAACCCGGTCGGCTCGTCGAGGCCCTGTCGGCGAGTACCGCCGACGATTTCGCCCGGCGCCCGGTGCAGGTCTGGAATTTCGGGCATGTACTCGACGATCGGTGCGGCGCGGTGTGGAGCGCGGGGGTCAACGCCGGAGATATCGATGCCCTGCGGGCGGATATCGCGGCGTGCGGTGATCGCGGCGCCGCGGAACGGATGGCGCGGCCGACGATGGGTCAGCTCGGCGCGGGCCTGCTGCTGCTCGCCTGTGCCACCGTGCTGCTGGTCTTCGCCGTCTACCTGGCCGGACTCGTGCTGCGGTGCGCGCTGGATTCCATCTACCACGGGTTCCTGGCGATCTTCGGGTTCGCCGCCGGCGGCTACGTCTACGGCCCCACCCAGACCTTCCTCGTCCGCAATCTGGTCACCTGCGGCTTCGCCGCGGTCCGGATGTGCGCGTTCACCGTGTTCCTGGGGGTCTATCTGCTCTTCCTGGGCAACCTCTTCCGCCAGGCGCCCGGGCAGGTGTTCCCGGTGCTCGTGCTCGCGGCACTCGTCGAGATCGTGGCGATCTCGCAACTGTCCCGCCTCCGGCGAGGCCTCTCCCGGGGGTCGGACCAGGTGGCCGGGCGGATCGGTGCGGCCCTCGGCGGTCGCGCGGTCGGGCCGGGGTCCGGCGGCGGTGCGGGAGGCGGGCGAGCGGCCGGCGGATCCCCGCCCGGAATGATCAGAACACTCGGGGATGTGAACACCCTCGACAATTCGCCGCTCGTGGCGTGGATGGCGGCCGGTACTGTACGTCCGTTCGACCCTCTGGCGCGGGGCGTCCGCACGGTGCAGCGGGCGGCCATCGCCTCCAGCGCGAGCATGGAGGAATCGTTCCGGTGGAGTCATCTGGCCCGGTACAACTGGCGCCTGGTCGCCTTGCGGGAAGCGGAGCGATTCGGCGGCACCGGCAGCGAAATGGGGGTGGCGCGAACATTGAAGATGATGCGCGACAACAGGATCCCCGACTCGCAGCTGGTCCCGGTGCTACGTGCGATCGGCGCCCCCGACCACCTGGTCGCGGGCGCGCTGGAGGCGTTCTCGGTGCAGGAGTCGACCAGATCGCAGGGGCCCTACGGTTTCCTGCCCCTGCAGAAGACCGTGGCCGCCGCGTTCGCGGCCTACAACCGCGCGGACGAACCGGGCGCGCGGGCGTTCGCGGCGCAGGCGGTGGTCGCGGCCGAAGGTTTCGCGCGGCACAGCAACGCGCCCGCCGCGGAAGCGATCCTGGACCGGGACTTCATCCGCCGGGTCGAGCGGAACTGGGATTCCGGGCGCGCGCTGCGCGCCGCGATCTCGCCCGCCGAATGGAACGCCGTGGGCCGTGATACCCGATGGTCGATCGGCAGCCGGCTGTCGGCGGCCCATCTCGCGGTGGCGCAGGCCTACTACGACGATCCGACGGAGGTCAATCGAGCCCGCCTCCTGCGTTCGGCCATGCGGGTCGCCAACCTGGACCACGTCGATCCTGCGGAAGGGCCGGACCCGTGGAGCTTCTGATCGCGCCGGTGTGGCGGGCGGTCTTGTCCGGTGCCTGCGACAGGAGGCCCGCCCGGCCCCTCACGCCGTGCCGGGCGGACCTCCGCGCCCCGATCAGGACGCGAGGACGCCGCTGATCTCGTTGGGGATTTCCGACAGGGTCACCGACGCGGTCACCGTGCCGGCGGCCAGATCGATCCGGTGGATCTGCTTGGTCGCGGTATCGCTGACATAGGCGATGCCGTCCCGCACGAACAGCGCCGGGCGCGGCTGCTGCCAGTCGATGGGTTCCTGCCACGGGTCGAGCACATCGATCGTCCGCACGACCTTGCCCGTCACCGGGTCGATCACCCGCAGTCCGCCGTCGGTACCGAGGACGAGCGCCTCGCCCTCCGGCCCCCGGGCGAGCGAACGGAAGGTGTAGCTGGTGCCGATATCGACCAGGCGGATGGTTCCGGCTTCGGTATCGATCAGCGAGATCTGTTCGGGACGTTCCAGTTCCGCGTGCTCGTCCTTCTTGTAGTCGCCGAGCACGATCGGCGACTTCTCGCTACCGGCCTGATTGCCGATCCGCCCGTAGGAATCCGGGCTGGTGATCTTGGTGAGTTTGCCGTCGCGGTAGACCAGTGCCCCGTTCTGGCAGCCGACGACCAGCGTATCGCCGGCCGCGGTGGCCTCGCCGTGCACTCCCGGGCACTGCTCGCTGCGGGTGATCTCCGTGCGGTCGACGTCCAGGATCGCCAGCCCGACCCGCTCCTCCTCGGTACCGAGCGTGACGGCCAGTTCGCCGCTCTCCAGTTCCACAGCCACCCCGTGATGTGCGTGCGCGGCACGATATTCGCTGGTCTGCGGTGCGCCCGCGGCGAGTTCGGCCGGGTCGAAGGAGGTCACGGTGCCGGTACCGTCGGTGAACAGCACCGTGCGACCGGCGTGCCGCACGACGTGCCCGGGCTTCGGCCCGGGGAACTCGATATCGGTGAACCGGCCGCCGACGGCGTCGAACACCCGGAAACCCGCGGCGGTCGACACGATGATGTGCCGGTCGTCGCCGGCCGGATTGACCCGGTTGAATCCCGGGAGTTCGACACCGCCGGCGCGCACCAGTGTGTTGCCGTCCAGGAGATGGATACCGCCGTCGTAGGTCACGGCCAGCGGATCGGCGATCGCCGTCTCCTCGGTGGTGCCGGTACCACAGCCGCTCGCGGCGACGACCGCGGTGAGCAGGCCGGTCAGGGCCGCGGCCCGGATCGGGCCGGTCCGAATGTGCATAACGCTCCCTCATTCTTTTCTGCTGGCTGCGGGATATCGCAGCGTTCCCGGTTACGCGGAAGCCAGACCCTCGACCATCGCGGTGGTGTTGGCGCGCATCATTTCCAGGTAGGTGGCCGCGCCGGCACCGGGCGCGGTCAGTGATTCCGAGTGCAGGCCGACGATGCGCACCCGCACGCCCGCTTGTTCGGCCAGGGCGCGGGCCAGCCGGTCCGGCCGGGCGGAATCGACGAAGATCGCCGGGACCCCGGTGCTGCGCACGGCCGCGGCCAGGTCCGCGAGGTCGGCGGCGCTCGGCGAGGCCAGGGTGGTGCCGCCGGGGATGACGGCGCCCACCACCTCGAAGTCGAAACGTGCCGCCAGATAACCGAACACATGGTGATTGGTGACCAGTTTGCGGCGCTCGGGTGCGATACCGGCGAACTGATCCGACATCCACCGCTGCAACCGGTCGAGTTCGACGAGGTACCGGTCGGCGTTGGCGCGCACGGTGTCGGCGTCGATCCCGGGAACGGTGTCGATCACCCGGTCGCGGATGACCTCGACTGCGCGGTGTACCCGCTGCGGGTCGGTCCAGAAATGTGGGTCCGGTTGCCCCGCGGCGTCCCCACCGCGGTAGGGGAGGGGATCGATCTCGGCGCCGACCGGCAGGGTCGCGACCCCGGCGTCCGCGGCCGTCGTCACGTGGCGGGCCAATCCTTCTTCCAGGCCCAGGCCGTTCTCGACGATGAGGTCGGCCTCGTCGAGGACGGCGGCCTCCTGCGCCGAGAGGGCGAAGGAGTGCGGGTCGGAACCGGGCGGCATCAGAACCGTGACCGCTGCCGCTTCCCCGACCACGGTCCGGGTGATATCGCCGAGAATATCCGTGGTGACGACGATCCCGCCGCCGCCGGAGTTCGTCACGCCGCAGCCGGCGAGAGGCAGTATCGCGACGAGCAGCGCCACGCAGAGTCGGAGTGCGGTGTTCATCGGCCGGTCTCCACCATCAGATCGGGGGTGATGTCGAGATCGAAGGTGCGGGCGATCCGGAGGCCGTCGGCATAGTCGATCTCGTGGATCCGGCGGGCGGCCGGTTCGTTGACATAGGCGCGATCCGCGTCGACCAGCAGGACCGGTGGCCTCGCGGGGTCCACGGGTCCCGACGGGAGGGCCCGGTGCCCGGTCTCGGCCCCGGTTTCAGGGTCGTAGGAGTGCAAAACCCCCGCGGCGTCGAGGGTCAGGACATCGGTGCCCGCCCCCGCCGTGGTCGCCGCGACCACGGGCCCGGGGCCGATCGGCCGCCAGGTGCGGCGGGCGATATCGAGTACCAGGACCCGCGAATCCCGCACGGCCACCAGCACATCGCTGCCGCGCCGGTGGAAGAACCCCGCCGCGCTGCCGGTCGTCCCCGCCGGGTACGGCATCTTCTCCGCGGTGAACCGGTCGTCGCGTTCGGTGACCACCAGCGCGCCGTCGGCGCAGGAGAACACGGCGCCGCGGCGGGTCACCGTTTGCCCGCCGGGCCGATCGCACCGCGGCTCCAGGGTCTGCACCGGTGCGTTCTCCCGGCCACGCACCTGGACCCGGCCGGCGTCCGCGACGAGGAGGTGGCCCCCGTAGGGGAGAGCGGGACCGTTCACCACCGGACCGGGGCTGAGGGCGCCCTCGTCGAGTGCGGCCCGGTCCGCGGTGGCGGTCGAACCGTCGCCCAGTACCGCCGCGGCGACGACGGTGTCACCGGCCGCGGACCGGACGGACCCCGGCAGCGTGCCGACCCGGCGCGGCTCGGCCCGGTAGTAGTGCACATGGTCGCCGTGGTCGACGACCCAGCTGCCGCTGTCCAGGACGGTGGTCTCCCCATCCGCCGCGAGATAGGCGTAGCGGCCGTCGTCGGCGATATGTGTGAGGCCGGGCACCGGGTCCTCGGTGATG
>NZ_BAGJ01000272.1 GCF_000308775.1 Nocardia testacea NBRC 100365 | reverse complement strand
TATTCCGGGGGGGGGCGTGTCGTGCGAGCTGATATCGGAGTAACGGCCGGTTCGGGGGCCGGGTCCGGCATTGTGAAGAACACCGGAGGACAGATGATCTTGCTGTGAGTGTCATCAATTTCATCGATCGATGACGGACCGGCAGAATCGGCTGTCGATACTGATGGAAACAGTGTGATTCGAGGGTGAGGTTCGTGAAGCCGCGTTTGGCAATCCTGGTGACTGTGCTCGTGAGTTGTGCGTGGTTGGGCGGGCCCCCGGCTCCGGCGTACGCGCAACCACCGGACGGCCCGGCGGGGCCCGAGGTCTCCGATCCGTCTCCTTTGCAGCAGTGGATCGACGGCACGGTTCCGGCGCCGCCGCAATTCTCGGGTGACGAATCCGAATTGTCGCTGTGGCGTGGCGTATTGCCGTCCGGGACCGGGGACCCGATCTTCGACACCTGGCCGGCCGACCTCGCGGACTACTCACCCGGTGGGATCATCGAGAGTCGCGATGTCACGGCCACGACCGCCGCGCGCATGGCGACGCCCATCGCGCGGGCGACCCTGCTGAAGTTCCGGTCCACGTCCGCCTCGGGCAATCCGTCCTTCGGCACGGCGACACTGATCGTCCCGGCGGCCGGGTGGACCGGACCCGGGCCCCGGCCGGTGGAGGTGAACGCGATGCCGATCAATTCGCTCGGCTCGCACTGCACCCCCGGATTCCAGTTCTCACACGACCTGCTGGACCGCCCGAACACCGATCTCCCGGTGTTCCTGCCGTCGGTCTGGTTGGCGTTGAGCAAGGGACACGCGGTCCTCATGCCGGATCACGAGGGTCCGCTGATGGCCTACGCCGAACCCAATACCGCCGCGCATGTGATGCTGGACGCCATCCGCGCGGTCCGTGCCCATGCGCCCGGCGAATTCGCGGACAGTCGATATGTGGCCATCGGCTATTCCGGTGGCGCGATCGCTTCCTACGCGGCGGCCATGCTGCTCGACGAATACGCGCCCGACCTGCGGGACGTGTTGATCGGTGCCGCGGCGGGCGGCCTGGTCACCGACAATTCCAGTGTCGCCCACCAGTTCAACGGCAATATCTCCTCGGGGATCCTGTTGACCGTGGCGCTGGCGGTCTCGCGCGAACACCCCGAGATCCTGCGCTACATGAACAATCTCGGGCAGTGGGTGGCGACCTCACCGCTGCGCGATATCTGCGGTGACGCCTCCGGGCCGCTCGGCGTGGTCGGTATTCCCATCGATGTCGCCGCGAATACCGCGAACGCGCTCGACACTCCGTTCGCCGCGAAGATGTTCGAGCAGTTGGACCTGACCGGACGGACCTCCGCCGTGCCGCTGTTCATCTACCACGGCCTGCACGATCCGTGGATTCCGCTCGACGACGCCCAGCGCATGTACCAGCAGCAGTGCGGCCGCGGGGTTCCCGGCGTGTTCCGCGTCGTGGGCGGCGAGCACCTTCTCGGCTATGTCAGCGGTTACCCGGAACTCAGCGGTTGGATCGACGCACGGCTGCGCGGCGAACCCGCGCCGAGTGAATGCTGAACGGGTAGTTCCGCGGCCGGGTGCGCGGCGGTGCCGCGCGGTGGTCCGGGTCGCGGGCCCGGCCGGATTCCGGTGGAGGCGTTCGGAAAGCGACGGCGTGTCGTCAGCACTCGCTCGCTGCGGGGACACCGCGTAGGCGCTCGTCCAGCCAGAGGACGGCCTCGGGATAGCCGAGGCCCGCCGCGATGATGTGTTCGCCGAGCACACCGCGGTAGACCGCGGTGACACCGAGCGCGCACTGCTCGCGGAAGAGGTTGCGGGCGCCCTCGGCCGGGATCCAGAACTCCTGTTCGCCGTTGTAGATGTAGAGCGGCGTCGCCGAGGCGGCCCCGGCCATCCGGGTCACCTCGTAGATATCGCGGGCCAGTGCCGAGCGCAGCGGGTCGGGGATGTTCGCGGCGATATCGATGGGCAGCAGCAGCGCACCGGGCAGCGCGAAAACGCTGACACACTGGTCTTTCATGGGCGAGGTCGCCACCCACTGGGCGAGGTGGTTCATCCGGGTCAGGATCTCGGGCCGCTCGCGGGCGATACCGAAGACCGCCGCCATGAACACGCCCGAGGCCAGATTGCCGTTCATGCTGCGGGCCAGGATCTCGAAGTCGGCGGGCACCCCGCCGAGCGCGGCACCGACCAGTGCGGGAGCGAGTTCGGGCGCATAGCTCCCGATCAGTTTCACCGCGCCGTGGGTGGCGATCGCGCCGCCGGAGTAGCCGGTCATGGCGAACCTGCTCGCGCCGAATTCGTCCGCCCGCCACCCCCGTACCGCGCGCACCGCGTCGAGTACCGCGTGGCCCGCGACGTAGGGCTCGGCGTAGGCCATGAGCGGGCCCTCGTGATCCGGAATGAGCACGGCGTATCCGCGCAGCGCGGCCAGGTGTGTGGTGGGCGGTACGAAGTCGGTGAGCGCGCTTTCGAAGGAGAGGCCGTGTGCCAGAGTGTGACCCGGCGTGCACCGCCGCCCGAGCGCGTCGATCGGCAGGTTGTTGACCAGCACCGGCCGCGCGCCGGGCACCGGTGAGCCGGTCGCCGGAATCACCAGTGTCGCCGTGGCGAAGGACGGGCGACCGTGCGCGTCGGTGGTCCGGTATTTGAACAGCAGCGCCTGCCGGATGGGCACCACGATCAGCGGGGCGGCCGAGGCGGTGATATCGCGTACCTCGAGCACCGTGCCGGGGGCGAAGTCGGCGAGGTTCGCCGGCCACAGATCGAAGATCGGGTCGCCGACCGGCGTGGGTAGCACCGCCGCACGCAGCGCCGCGAGGCCCGGGACCATATCGTTCGTCTCCTCCGGCGGCGCCGGCCGGGGTGCCGGCGGGATCGGCGGCGGCGGAATCACCCGGTCGATCCATTGCTGGAGACCGGGCAGGATCGCCGCACTCCCGCTCACGGGCGACGGTGAGACCGGCTGCGCGAACGGGAAGCCGGGCGGCTGGGCGGACGCCTGCCCGGTGAGCAACGGCACGATCACCAGGACCGCGAAAACTCCGGCACGTAAACGTCTCATGGCACACGCCCCTGGGTGCGATGTCGATACATCTGGCACCCGGTGCGGGCTTGTGTTCTCCGGAACGTCCCTGTCGTACCAGGACCAGGAACTCAGGTTACGAGACCCGGCGCCGAATACTGTGATGTGTCACACAATCGAGACGGCCGGCTACTGATTCGAGATGAACCGCCGGCCCCGATGTGTCCCCGCGGTGGGCCGTGGCACGGCAGGTTCACCCGCAGGCACGCGCCGGCTCAGCTCGCGAGTATCTGTGGGGCGAGGTTTTTGAGCATCGAGTTGGCCCAGCGCATCTGGCGGAGGGTCTCGGGGTGGCAGCGTGCGGCGAGTTCGAGAAGCCCGGTGTCTCCGGTCGCCTGTGCTCCTTGGGCGAGCAGCTCCCAGTCGAGTGAGACGCCGGCGGCGATCCGGTGCAGATGCCGGAGGTCGATGAGCAGCAGCAGTGCCGGTTCGCCGCCGCGGCGGCCCAGCAGGGTGCTGAGGCGTTCTTGCACGGGCGCGGTGCGCGGTGCGGTGCGAGGGTTGCTGTCGAGGCCCAGTCCGTAGCGGTGGCCGGCCCGGGCGAGCCGGTGGACGTGGTCGGTGGACCATCCGGCGATATCGCGCGCGACGTGGTAGACCTCGTGGTCGGCTTTGTGGCGGGCGGCCACGGCGGTGAGTTCGCGGGCGAGTTTGCGTTCGGCGCGGTGCAGTTCCCGGATCGCGAGGTCGAGTTTCACGGTTGCTCTCCCACGGTATCGAGGGTTTCGGTGGCCAGGGCCGTCCGGCCGCCGACCGTCGGCGGCAGCGAGGCGCCTAGGGGACGGGACGCCGTGGTGGTGGGGGCCGGCGCCGGTCCGGGTGTGCCCGTGGCGAGCACGGTGACGCGGGCGGCCGCGGTTTTGAAGATCGGTTGTTTGGACGCCGGATCCCAGTCGGTGACCGTGAGTTCGTTGGCGGCGCGGTCGTGTTCGGTACGCGCCGCGGTGGTGGCGTCCCAGTAGCCGTAGTGGAAGGGTACGAACAGCACCCCGGGCCGGATGCCGCAGACGCGGGCCTTGGCGCGCAGGGCGCCCCGCGCGGTGACTATCTCCAGCAGGTCTCCCTCGGTGACCCCCGCGGCGCGGGCGTCGCCGGGGGAGATCTCCACCCATACCTGCGGAGCGGCCGTTTGGAGCTGAGGTGCCCGGGCGGTTTTGGTCCGGGTGTGGAAGTGGTAGAGGGTGCGGCCGGTGGTGAGGACGAACGGGTGGTCGGGGCACGGGGCCTCATGCGGCGGGAGGTACCCGGCCGCTCTGATGATCGCTTTGCCGGAGGGGTTCATGGCCCGGTACTCGGTGGGTTCGACGGGCGCCCCGGTGATCAGGTCCTTTCCGTAGGCTTCGCAATAGTCCGGTGCGGCCGAGAACTCGCCGCCGGTGTAGAGGCGTTCGGCCCCGTCGGGATGTTCGCTATTGCAGGGCCATTGGATACCGCTGCCCCCGCGTAGCTTGTCGTAGCTCATTCCGGTGTAATCGCACGGGCGTCCGGCGCTGCACTTCTTCCACGCCTCGAACGCGGACTCCGGGTCGTGCCACGGGGGCAGGGGTTCGCCGTCGCGGTCGCGGAAATCCATCCGGCGCGCGTAGTCGAGGAAGATGTCGAGATCGGCTCTCGCCTCACCCGGCGGATCGATCGCCTTGTCGGACAGGTGCACCGTGCGGTCGGCATTGGTGAAAGTACCCGTCTTCTCACCCCAGGTGGCCGCTGGGAGTACGACATCGGCGAGCGCGGTGGTCTCGGTGTGGAAGATGTCCTGGACGACGACGAACAGGCGTCGCTGGGCAAGGATCGAGCGGATCCGGCCGAGTTCGGGCATGGAGACCGCCGGGTTGGTGGCGCTGATCCACAACATGCGCAGCGATCCCTGTTCGGCGTAGCGCAGCATCTGCATGGCGTGGGTGGGCGGCGCATAGTGCGGGATCCGGTCGATATCGATATTCCACAGCCGCGCCAGCTCGGCGATATGGGCGTCGTTGTTCCAGTTCCGGAACCCGGCGAGGTCACCGTCGGCACCGCACTCGCGGGTGTTCTGCGCGGTGGGCTGGCCGTTCATCTGCAGTACGCCGCGCCCGGGCTCGCCCAGCATTCCGCGGATCAGGTGCAGATTGTTGACCTGCACGGCCGCCGCGGTGGCCTGATGTGATTGGTAGAAGCCCTGCAGCACCGTCGACAGCAAGGCGTCGGCAGTGCCCAATATCCGGGCGGCGCGCCGGATCTCGTCGGCGGGTACACCGCAGATCTCGGCGGCTTTCCCGGGCGGGTATCCGGCGACCCGGTCACGCAATTCGTCGAAGCCCACGGTGTGCCGCTCGAGGTAGTCGTGATCGATCCAGTCGTTGCCGATGACCTCGTGCAGGAGGCTGTTCATCAACGCGACATTGGTGCCCGGCAGCGGCGCCAGATGTACGGTGGCGTGCTCGGCGACCGCGGTCGCGCGGGGATCGACGCAGACGACCGCCGGCGGATCCTCGCCGGCCAGGCGATCGAGTACCCGGGCCCACAGCATGGGCTGGGTTTCGGCCATATTGTGGCCGAACAGCGCGATCACATCGGCATGGTCTATATCGGTGTAGGAACCGGGCTGTCCGTCGCAGGCGAACGACTCCTTCAGTGCTTCGGCCGCTGTCGCCGTGCACAGCCGGGTGTTGCCGTCGACGTGGTTGGTGCCGATGGCGCCGTGCGCGATCACCCCGAGGGTGTAGTACTCCTCCAGGAACAATTGACCGCTGGTGTAGAAACCGATGGCGCTCGGCCCGTGTTCGGCCAGCAGATGTTTGCTGTGCTCGACGATGCGGGCCATGGCGGTGTCCCAATCGGTGGCCACCAGTTCGCCGTTCTCCCGGATCAGGGGCCGGGTGAGGCGTTCCGGGGAGGAATTGGCCTGCCAGCCGAACAGGTCCTTGGGCCCCAGCCGGCCCCGGTTCACCCGGTCCACGGCCCGGCCCCGTACCCCGACCATGCGGCCGTTCTTGACCGCGATATCGAGGGCGTCGCCATTGGAGTGCAGAATCGAGGCCGTCTGCACCCACTTCTCGACGTCCTCCGCGCCGAGGCCCTCACCCAGGTGCATATCCACCCGCGCCGGCCACTGTTGGCCCGGACTGTACGGGGTCCGGGTTCCCCATGGCTCGGCGATGCGATCCTTGGCCACCATGCCCGGCGTCTACCCGCCGTCTGCGCCGGACAAACCGGCCGGATCGGGATGAAACCACCCGGCGCCGTCTGCCCCCGATGGCTTCATCGGGGGCAGACGACGGCTTCCTGAAGCCCTCATGGTGTGAGCGGCACCGGCTCAGTGGTGCTTCTCCTTCAGGTCGCCCGATTTCACCCCTACCAGCAGGACGGCTACCGCGATCAGCACGATTCCCGCGCTGATGACCAACCCCAGCGAAAGGCTGCCGGTCGCAGATTTGATGAAGCCGAGCAGGGACGGCGACGCCGCGGCCGCGAACGAACCCATCGACGTGACCATCGCGATACCCGTGGCCGCCGCGCGATCGCTCAAATAGATCGACGGGATCGAGTAGAACACCGTCAGGCCGGAATAGTGCGCGGCCGCCATCACCGCGAGCAGGATGATCACCAGCACGACGTTGTCGCTGGAGAACGACAGCGCCAGCATGGCCACGGCGGCGACGACCCAGCTCGTCGCCGCGTGCCGGCGCCGCTCCAGCGTCCGATCGGAGTGGCGGCCGACGATCTGCATCACGACGATGCCGAGCAGCGGCGGGATCGCCGAGAACAGTCCCAGGTTCATCACATCGCCGACACCGGCCTCGGCGATGATCCGCGGCGTCCAGAACGACACCGCATTGGCCAGCGTGTAGGCGCCGCAGGCGCACAGGCCGAGGATCCAGACCTTCGGGTCACGCAGCGCCAGGAACAGGCCGCCTTCGTGAGTCGGCGCCGCGGCCTTGCCGAGCCGGTCCGCTTCGAGGTCCGCGCGCACGGCCGCCTTCTGTGCCGGGGTGAGCCACTTCGCCTGCTCGGGTTCGTCGACCAGCACGACCAGCGCCAGCAGGGCGAGCAGGATCGGCGGGATGCCTTCGATCAGGAACAGCCACTGCCAGTCCGCCAAGCCCGCGGTTCCGCCGAGGGTATGCATGATCCAGCCGGAGATGATCGACCCGAGCACCCCGGAAACCGGGACGCCGATGAAGAACACGGCGGTCATCCGGGTCCGGCGTCCGGACGGGAACCAGCGCGACAGCAGGTAGAGCGCTCCGGGGAAGAACCCGGCCTCCGCGACTCCGAGCAGGAAGCGCGCGATATAGAACGTGGTCTCGTCCCGGACGAACATGGTCGCGATCGTCACCACACCCCAGGTGGCCATGATCCGGACGAGAGTTTTGCGGGCGCCGATGCGTGCCAGCAAGGCGTTGCTGGGGACTTCGAAGAGGATGAACCCGACGAAGAACACGGTGATGCCGAGCCCGTAGACGGCCGAGCCGAACCCCAGATCGCGATGCAGACCCTGCTGCGCGATGCCGATATTGGTGCGGTCGATGTAGCTGACGACGTAACAGATCACGAGCAGCGGCATGACTCGCAGGGCGATGGTCCGATACGTCGACGCCCGGTCGACGTCTTCCACCGGTATTTCGGGCCGTCCAGTGACGGCGGATGATTCGGCCACGACTACTCGACTCCTTTGTCATGCGGGGCTGTGTTGCGTGCCCCGGCGGCAGGCAAAGTGTCTACGTGGGTGTTGTGTTTGTCAACAGTCGATTGGCGGCGACTACGATGACCGGCTATGGCGGAACGTGCGGACGGCCGGGAAATCGTGCCCATCTCTGAACTGCTCTCCTATCGACTTGCCCGCACCTCGTCGGCGATGTCGCGTAGCGCCGCGCTGCGCTATCGGCGCGATTTCGATGTCAGTCTGGGTGAATGGCGGGCGCTCGCGCTGATCGCTGCCGATCCGACCTTGACGCTCAATCGGCTCGCGCGCCGCGCTGGACTGGATAAAGCGCAGATGAGCCGCTCGGTGGCCCGGTTGGCCGAGCGTGGGCTCGTGGATCGGACGGCCGGCTCGGGCCGCACCTCGCAGCTCGCTCTGACCAGCGAGGGTACTCGCGTCTATCGCGGTCTGATCGCCGCGGCGAACGAGCGGGATGCGGAATTCCGCGCGGTGCTGTCGGATGAGGAGGCCGCGGCTCTGGCCACCGCGCTGGACAAGCTGGCCGACCTCGCGCTGGCCGTCGAGGAGCGTGAGCGCGACCACGCAGCCGCCCCTTAGTGTTGACTTTATCAACACTAAGGCGTAATTCTGGAGCCACCGACAAGGAGGTGGCCGATGCCGGACGCGGTAACGATCTGCGAGTGCTTCGCTCGCGACGGACTGCAGCACGAGCCGGAGTTCCTGCCGACCGCGACAAAGGTCGCACTGCTGGATTCGTTCACAGCCGCCGGGTTCCGGCGGATCGAGGCGACCAGCTACAGCCATCCCGATCGGGTGCCGGGCTTCTCGGACGCCTCGCGGGTTCTCGCCGGAATCACCCGCCGGTCGGGCGTCGCGTACAAGGCGACCTGTCCGAATCCCCGCGCGGTACGGCGCGCCCTCGACGACCTCGCGGCCGGCCACGGTGCCGAGGAGCTCAGCCTGCTGGTTTCGGCCAGTGAGAGCCACACCGCGCGCAACCTCCGGACCACTCGGGCCGGGCAGTGGGAGCGCGTCGCCGAGATGACGCGACTCGCCCGCGGCCGGTTCCGGCTGGTGGGGGTCGTCTCGGTCGCGTTCGGCTGCCCGTTCGAGGGTGTGATCGACCCGGGCCGGGTCGCCGAGGATGTGGCCCGGTTCGTCGACCTGGGCGCGGGCCTGGTGACCCTGGGCGACACCACCGGCGTCGCGACCCCCCGATCCGTCCGCGCGCTGTTCACCCGGCTCGAACGCGCCCATCCCGGTTTTCCGGTGGTCGCCCACTTCCACAACACGCGCGGCACCGGCATCGCCAATGCCGTCGCGGCGCTGGACGCCGGGTGCCGCAACTTCGACACCGCGTTCGGCGGCGTCGGCGGTCATCCGGCCGGCGTCCGCTACGGTGCCGGCCGCACCGGCAACGTCTGCACCGAGGACTTGGCCGACCTGTTCGACGCGATGGGCGTCGACACCGGTCTCGATCTCGATCGGCTGGCCGCTGCGTCGGCCGCGTGCGAGGCGGCGCTCGGCCGGACCCTGCACAGCATGGTCGCTCGCGCCGGGTTCGCCCGCTCCGCCGCTCTTGTCTGATATCGGCCCCGATCCAGGAGATACCGTGACCGTCATTCCCGACACCGACCGCACCACCGCGGTGCTGCTCACCGAGGACCACGGCCCCGTCCGCGTGCTCACGCTGAACCGGCCCGACAAGCTCAACGCGCTGAACACAGCGCTGACCCGCGCGCTGAGCGATGCCCTCGCGGCTGCCGACGCCAACCGCGACATCCGGGCAGTGGTGCTCACCGGCGCCGGCCGCGGCTTCTGCGCCGGTGCCGATCTCGACGAGTTTCCCGGCCTGACGCCGGACCGGCCCGAGGTCGTCCTGGAGCGCGCGGCGCTGACCGCCCGGCTGCAGGTTCAGGCGCGACAGCTCGGCGTGCCGGTGATCTCCGCCGTACGTGGCGCCGCGGTCGGTGGCGGCGCCGGACTGGCGATCGGCGCGGATATGGTCGTCGCCGGGACGGACCTGCGGTTCGGCTATCCGGAGCTGAAGCATTCGATTGTTCCCGCGCTGGTGATGACCGGGCTCGTGCAGCATCTCGGGCGAAAGCTCGCGTTCGAGCTGGTGAGCACGGGCCGGCTGCTCTCTGCGGCCGAAGCGGCCGAACACGGGCTGGTGAACCGCGTCGTCGAGCCCGGCGAGGTAGCGGCTACCGCGTTGGGGATCGCCGAACGCTGGGCCGCGCTGGAACCGCGAGCGATCGCCGCGGCGAAGGACCTGCTCTACCGGGTGGCCGATCTA
Organism: Nocardia testacea NBRC 100365; assembly: GCF_000308775.1. Classification (GTDB taxonomy): domain Bacteria; phylum Actinomycetota; class Actinomycetes; order Mycobacteriales; family Mycobacteriaceae; genus Nocardia; species Nocardia testacea. Next base: position 142,963 of record NZ_BAGJ01000272.1, on the reverse strand, counting down.
CCGACAGATGCCGCGATGCGTGCCGGCCGGGATGTCAATGCGCTGATGCGGGGGTTCCGCGGATGACCGGCCCACTCGCCGGGACTACCGTGCTCGACTTCTCCCGGGTCCTGGCCGGTCCACTGGCGACTCAGGTCCTCGCCGAACTCGGCGCCACCGTGATCAAAGTGGAACGGCCCCGGGCCGGCGACGAGACCCGCGGCTTCGAACCCCGCCTGCCGCGGGGGGAGAGTGCTTACTTCTTCGCGTTCAACCGGGGCAAGCGGTCGGTAACGCTCGATCTCAAAGACTCACGCGGCCAGGACGTGGCGCGCCGGTTGGCCGCGGGTGCCGATATCGTCGTCGAGAACTTCCTGCCGGGCGCTTTGGACAAGCTCGGCCTCGGCTACGCCGATCTTTCGGCGGGCAACCCCGGGCTGATCTACGTATCCGCGACCGGCTTCGGCCAATCCGGCCCGGACTGCACGCGTAAGGGATACGACACCGTCTTCCAGGCGCTGTCGGGAGTGATGGCGATGACCGGGGAGCCGGCCGGACCGCCGTCGAAGACCGGAATCCCCGTGGCGGATATGACCTCCGGGCTATGGGTGGTGATCGCCGCGCTCAGTGGGCTGGCCGGGCGCGCGGCGACCGGCCGGGGCCGTCACTTCGACGTATCCATGATGGACGTCCAGCTCAGCCTGCACGCGCTGAACGCCGCCCGGCTCTTCGCACTCGACGAGGACCCCGTACGCACCGGAACCCAGCATCCCGGCCGGGTACCCTCGGCGGCGTTCCAGGCGGGCGACGGTGAATGGCTGCACATCAGCGGGAGCGACCAGCACTGGGCGCCGCTGTGCGAGGTTCTGGGGCTCGACGACCTGGCCGCGGATCCGGCGCTGCGCGACAACTCCGGTCGCGTCGAACACCGCGCGCGGGTGATGAAGGCTATGCGGAGCGCGATCGCCCGATACGACCGTGACGTGCTGGTGAAAGAGCTGCGTGCGGCCGACGTACCGGTCGGCGCGGTCCGTTCGGTGCGGGAGGCCCTGGCCGACCCGCACGCCGTTGCCCGCGGTGTTGTCGGCGAGTTCACCCACCCGGTCGAAGGTCCGTTTCCGGCGCTGCGGACGCCCTTGCGGGAAACCACCGGAAAGCCGCTCGATCCGGGCGTTCCGCCGCTGCTCGGTGCCGATACCGAAGACGTACTGGCGGGCCGGGCCGGGCTCACCGCCGCCGAGATCGAGGCCCTGCGGGCCGCGGGGGTGATCTGACCGTGGATGTGTCACAGCGTGTGCGGCTCGATGTGGCCGACGGGATCGCGCGGGTCGAACTCGTGCGGCCCGAAGCCCGCAATGCCCTCGACCTGCCGATGTGCCGGCAGCTGCGCGAGGCATTCGAGGAGGTCGACGCCGACGAGGACGTCCGGGTCGTGCTGGTGAGTGCGCGGGGGCCGGTGTTCTGCGCGGGCGCCGACCTCAGGGAACGCACCGGGATGGACGCCGGGTGGGTGCGGCGGCGCCGGCTCGCCGCATTCGCCGCCTACGCCGCGATCGAGCAGTGTCGAGTGCCGGTGGTCGCCCTGGTTCAGGGCGCGGTCGTCGGCTCGGGTGGCGAGATCACCCTGGCCGCGGACTTCGCCATCGCCGCCGAAGGCACCGTTTTCCGTTTTCCCGAACCACAGTGGGGCACGGTCGGCGCGACCCAGCGCCTGCAACGGGCGATCGGCAAACGCCGGGCGAAGGAACTGTTGTTCACCAACCGCGCGCTCGACGCCGCCGAGGCGGCCGACCTCGGCCTCGTCACCCGCGTGGTCCCGCTCGGCCGGCTCGCCGACACCGGCGAGGAAACGGCCCGTACCATCGCGAAAGCTCCGCCACTGGCCATCGCGCTGACCAAGCGCGCGGTCGACCTGGGGGCGGAGACCGACCTCGATCGCGGTATCCGCATCGAGCTGGCTGCCATCGAACAGTGTCTCGCCGACGGCGGCTGGCGCGACGGCATCGCCCGCTTCGCCGCGGGGAACGGAGAAGAGAAGTGACCCCGCTGCGTACCGCCTGTCCACTCACCACGCACGAAGCCCTGGCCCGTGCGGCGCTGCTCGCTCCCGACGTCGAGGCCGTCGTCACGGCGACCGACCGGATCACCTACGGCGACCTCGCAGCGCGGGTCGAACGCGTACGGGGCGGGCTCGCGGCCGTCGGAATCCGCCGCGGCGATCGTGTCGGGATCTGCGTCGGCAACGGTCCGGATTGGGTGGCGCTGTTCCTGGCCGTCGGCTCGGCCGGTGCGATCGCGGTGCCGGTCAACACCCGGTTCACCGCCGGCGAAGTGCACTACACGCTGGCCCACGCCCGAGTCACCACACTGTTCGTCGCCGACCGCGTACTGAACGTCGACTTCGTCGCCCTGCTCGCCGAACTCGGTTTCGGCGCGGACGGTACCGAGAGCCTGCCCGACCTGGAACATGTCGTCGTTCTCGGCGACGACGTACCCGTCTACGCCACGGCCTGGGCAGACTTCCTCGACGCCGGCGCCGGCCGCACCCCGGTACCCGCCGCCGTCCCTGACGATGTCCTGCTCGTCCAGTACACCTCCGGCACCACCGCACGGCCGAAGGGTGTGCTGCTCACCCACCGCAGTATGTGCGCCGACGCGTTCTTCTCCGGTCTGCGCATGGGTCTGCGCGCGGGCGACCGGTTTCACTCGGCCCGGCCGTTCTTCCATGTCGCCGGGAGTACGTTGTCCGTACTGGCGTCGGTTCAGCACGCCACGACCCTGGTGACGATGCCGAGATTCGAGCCCGGCGAGGCCCTGCGGCTGCTGGAAATCGAACGCTGCACGCACTTCTCCGGCAACGACACCATCGCGCTGCTGCTGCTCAACCACCCCGACCGCGCCCGCCGCCGACTGTATCTGCGCGGCGCCTGGGTGGCCGCCTCTCCCACCGTGGTCCGCCGGGTCATCGACGAACTCGGCGCCCGTGAGTGCGTCGCGGGCTACGGGCTCTCCGAAGCCTCCCCGAATGTCGCCCAGTCGGCCTGGTGGGAGCCCGAGGAGATCCGCGCGTCCGGCGCGATGGCCGTCGAGCCCGGGGTCGAGGTCCGGATCCGCGCGTTCGACGACACCCGCGACTGCGTTCCCGAAGAGCAGGGCTCGGTCCTGGTCCGCGGCTGGAACGTGATGGTGGGCTATCTGGACGACCCGGTGAGAACCGCCGAGACGATCGACGCCGACGGCTGGCTGGTCACCGGCGATATCGGCGCGCTCGACGCGACCGGACGGTTCCACTTCGTTGGCCGGACCAAGGACATCATCCGCGTCGGCGGCGAGAACGTCGCGCCTGCCGATATCGAGGACACTCTGCACCGGCACCCGCTGGTCCGGCAGGCGGCAGTCGTCGGCGTTCCGGACGGGCGGCTGGTCGAGGTGCCTTTCGCCTTCGTCGTCCTTGCCGGGCAGGGCGTCACCGAGGCCGAACTGCTCGACTGGGCGCGCGAACGAATGGCCGGCTTCAAGGTGCCGCGGCACCTGCGCATCGTCGACGGCTTCGAGGATATCGGGATGACCGCGAGTTCCAAGGTGCAGAAGAACCGGCTCGCCGCCCATGCCCGCGCGCTGCTGGAGCAGAGCGGAGTGGACGCGTGACCCGCATCGCGACTCCGGTGACCGCGCTGCTCGGGATCGATCTCCCCGTGGTGCAGGCCGGCATGTCCTGGGCCTCCTCCTGTTCGGCACTGCCGCTCGCGGTCAGCCGGGCCGGCGGCCTCGGCGTCGTGGCGGCGGGACCCATGCGGCTACCCGACCTCGCACGCACCCTGGACGAGATGGCCGCGGGGACCGACCGGACGTGGGCGGTGAACCTTCCCCTGTACCGCGCCCGCGTGGACGAGGTGATCGACCTGCTGCTCGACCGCCGCCCTCCGGTGCTCATCGCGTCGCAGGGCGGGCCGCGGCGGTACCTCGAACGTTTCCACCGGGTGGGCACCCGCTGCCTGCATGTCGTCGCCGGAGTCGAACACGCCCGGAAGGCCGCTGATGCCGGTGTCGACGCACTGGTGGTCGTCGGCGCGGAGGCCGGAGGGCATCCGCCGCCCGCGATGGTCACCACGCAGGTTCTGGTGCGCGCGGTGGCTCGCGCGATCCCGGACGTTGCGCTGATCGCGTCCGGCGGGGTCGCCGACGGCGCCGGACTCGCCGCGATGCTCGCTCTCGGCGCCGGGGCGGCCCAGTTCGGCACGCGGTTCCTCGCCAGCGCGGAGGCGACGGTGCACGACGCGTACAAGCGAGCGGTGCTCGCCGCGGGCGTGGACGCCACCCGCACGGTCGGGTACGGCCTCGGCGTCATCCGCGCCCTGGACAACGACTTCACCGCGCGCATGCTCGAACTGGAAGCGACCGGCGCCGAAATAACGTTGCGGCGCAAGTTCTTCCAGAAGTCGACGCTCAAGGACGCCGCGTTGGACGGCGATATCGCCGAGGGCAAGGTCGAGGCGGGGCAGTCGGCCGGGCTCGTCGATGAAGTCCTGCCCGCGGCCGAAATCGTGGCCCGGATCATCCACGAGTACCGAGCGGTGCGGGCGGGCCTACCGCCGGTACTGGACGCCTGATCCGGATCGGTCGCGTCGGTTACCTCTGGGTGGTCTCCGAGAGGTCGCGGTACCCTGAAAGGACCGTCGCCTGTACCGACGTGTGCTCGCCCGAACTCGGCGATCACGCGAATGAATCCGCCGGCAGGACCTGCGCATGGACGAATTCGACTCGTTCGGAACTCGGGGTCGGCCGGTAATGTTCAGATGCTCGATCGGCGGAAAAAGATCACTCCCGTTCGAGACGACGAGTTTCGTCGGTCGTCGAACAGAACTGACCGAGGTCAAAGGTCTGCTCAAGAATAACCGGCTGGTGACGATCACCGGAACCGGCGGGGTGGGGAAGACCCGACTGGCATTACGGGTGGCGACCGCCGTACAGCGGGATTTCGCCGACGGTGCGTGTCTGGTCGAGCTCGGTGAATTGTGCGACGGTGAGCTGCTGCCGGTGCTGATCGCCGCGGCAGAGGGCCTACAATCCGGCGGTCGACCGGTGCTGGAAGCACTGGCCGAGCATCTGGCGTCGCGACAGTTGCTGCTGGTGCTCGACAATTGCGAACATATCGTGGACGACACAGCGAGAGTCGCCGGACACCTCATTCGGTCCTGTCCGGAGCTGCGGATTCTCGTCACCGGCCGGGAAGCGCTCCATATCGCCGGCGAAGCGGTGCTCCGAGTATCTTCGCTGTCCGTTCCCGAAGCGGGACCCCCTCTTTCCTTGTTGGCGGCTCCGCGCTATGACGCGATCAGGCTGTTCGTCGAAAGAGCGACGGCCGTGGTACCCGAGTTCGCGCTCACCGAAGACAATGTCGCCACAATCGCCGACATCTGCCGCCGCCTGGACGGATTACCGCTGCTGATCGAGTTGGCGGCCGCGCGGCTGAAGGTGCTCTCGCCGAGAGATATCTCGCAGCGCCTGGCGGATCGCTTCGCGCTGCTGACCAGCCGCAGTCGGAGCGCTCCCAGCCGTCATCGAACTGTGCGGTGGTGCATCGACTGGAGTTACTCCTTGTGCAGCCCGGCCGAACAAGTGGTCTGGGCTCGCGCCTCGGTGTTCGCGGGCAGCTTCGAATTGGACGCCGCCGAAACGGTGTGCCGGTGTCAGTCCGCGGGAGAGAACCCCCTCGACGTGCTCACGGGACTGGTCGACAAATCCGTTCTCCTGCGCGAGGAAACTCATTCTGTAGTGCGTTTCCGACTGCTCGAGACTCTCCGCGACTACGGTCGTGAGAAACTCGAGAAAAGTGGCGAGCACATCGATATCCGGCGTCGGCACCGGGACTGGTATCGGCAGCTGGCCGAGAACGCCGAGTCCAACTGGATCGGTCCCACCCAGCTCGACCGGATCGCCCGCCTGGACCGCGAACAACCCAATCTGCGCGAGGCATTGGAGTTCTGCTTCGGCGGGGGCGAGCCCGCGGTCGCGTTGTCGATCGCGGCGGCGCTGCGCATGTTCTGGGTGGCGCGCGGTCAGGTGGACGAGGCGCGATACTGGCTCGGGCGCGCGCTCGGCGCCGGCGCCGCCGAGGTGACGGTCGAACGCGCCAAGGCATTGCACATCGCGAGCGCGGCGGCCGAACTCCAGGGCGACATCGGTGCCGCGGCCGCGCTGGCTCGCGAGGCGGACACCCTCGCCGAGCAGACCCAGGAGCCGCTGGTGCACGCCTACACGTACCTCACCCGAGGTACCCGCGCATGTTTCAGCGGCGAGCCGCAACTCGCATACACCGCGCTGGTGGCTGCTCTCGAGCGGTTCGAAGCGCAGCGAGACGTCCTCGGCCAGATCCTGGCCCTTCTCTCACTGGGACTGGCGCACGAATTGGAAGGCGACAGCGCGGCGGCCCTCCGCTGTCATGAGCGGGCCCTCGAACTGATCGAGTTGCATCACGACGAGGTATACCGCGCCACGGCCTTGTGGGCCACGGCGGTTTCCGCATGGCATCAGGGGGACCGAGACCGTCCGATGCGGCTGTTGCGGCAAGCCGTGCGGCTGACGAGCCGCCTCCAGGACCCTCTCATGGCCGCGACGGTTCTGGAGACGCTGGCATGGATCGTCTGCGCCGGGGGCAACGCACGGAGGGCTGCGGTATTCATGGGCGCGGCGAGGGCGCTCGCCCAGACCATAGGTAGCAGCTCGACGGCGCTGCTACCGAAGCTGGTCACAGATCACGAGGACTGCGAGACGGCGGCTCGGCGCGCATTGGGGAGCCGGGCTTTCGAGGCCGCATTCCGGGAGGGAAGTCTCATGGACCTGGACGCCGCCGCTTCCTGCGCGCTCGACGAGCAACCGGAAACTTCCGGCCCCGGCCCCCCGTCCGGGTTGACCGGCCGCGAGCGCGAAGTAGCTCGGCTCGTCGCCGAGGGCCTGACCAACAAGGCGATCGCTGCCCGGCTGGTCATTTCACAACGTACGGCCCAGGGACATGTCGAACACATCTTGACGAAGCTAGGATTCACCTCCCGCGCCCAGATCGCCGCATGGGTTGCCGAGCAGGCCGGGCGGCCGGGGCCCGGTCGTTGACCGCGGCGAGGAACTCCTCTGTCGTCAGGATGGCGTGCGCGTATTGCGGCGCATTGATCTCGAACGTCGCGGTCATCTCGTCCCAGTCGAACGCGCCGATCGCGTCACGGATGAGGGTGACGTGATAACCGAGTTCCTGACCGAACCGAGCCGTGGTATCCACGCATGTGTTGGCCTTCATACCGATGAGGACGATCTGCCGGATCCCGTGCTGGGTGAGCATCATGTCGAGATCGGTATTGGCGAAGCCGCTCGCCGACCAGTGCTGTCTCATCACCAGTTCGTCCTCGCGGGGCTCGAAGTCCGGGTGCCACTGTCCGCCCCAGCTGTCCAGCGCGAATGTCTGTCGTTCCACAATGCGGCGCTGCGTGGGAGACAGGTGGTCCCAGGTGCGGTAGTCGCCGGGGGCCGTCCGGTGGTGCGGGACGATGAAAACCCGGAGGCCATGGTCCCGTGCCGCGGCGAGTACGGCGCGCATATGGTCGAGCAACCCGATACCTTCGGCGACTTCCTCGGCCGACGGCCAGAGTTTGCCGCCCTCGGAAAGAAAATCGTTGTACGGATCGATGATCAAGAGTGCGGTTTCACCACCGAGGTAGCCGGTTGCGGCGGCTGTCGCCTCTTCGCTCCGGCCGACCTCGGTGCCATCGGGTGCGTCGCTCGTTCCCATGGGCTGCCTCCCCTGAGAATCGATTGCCGGTAGGGCCACGACAGCCCCAGGACCGGAACTGTTCGTTCCGCTACCTGCTGCCGCCGGGTCTGTCGGGACCGGCACCGCGCGTTGCTAAGGGGTTCCGCGCTTCTTCTGGTCCGGGTCGATCTCGTCGGCACGCTGGAACTGCTGGTCCAGTTCGTCGCGGGAAGCAGCCGCCTCACCGCGATGTGCGGCGGCCTGTTGCTGAAGGCCGGTCGCCCGGGCCTTCTGGGCCTCGGCCTCGGCCGCGGCCGCGCGGGCCTTGGCCGCCGTCTCGTCGGCGAGAGCTTCGCGCTGCCCCACCCGGTGGGCGCGCCCGGCCGCCTCCTCCCGCATGTTCTCCGCCTCGATACGGCGGTGTTCTCTGCGTTTGTTCGCGGCCGTCCAGATCAGTGCGGCAACGATCAGGACTGCGACAACCGCGATGACGATGATCGCGACAATTGTGCTGGTCGCCATTTCTGTTCCTCACCTCGCGTGTGATTCGTCCATGGCATCGACGACAGTGGCCGTCGGCCGTCGGTGGGCACGGTCGCACGGCACCGTTTCCGGCGGCGTCAGTAGTAGTGGCGTCGCCCGCCGACAGCGCGGCCCATCGACCCGAGTGCCAGGAGCACCAGCCCGATGATGAGAACGATGATTCCGATGATCCACAGGATCTGGATATTGAACAGGAATCCGATGACCAACAGAATGATTCCGAGAATGATCACGACAGGACCTGGATTCGGTATCGGGAATTGCGGGACCAGAGGCCGCTGGGTACCCCGATGGTCCGTATCGAGTGCGCCGGCGTGCGCTGCTCCGCCGGCGGCCTCGCGGGGCCGGCAGCCGCACCGATAGCCCGCCACCGAGGCACGCGGGCCAGGGGAGCGGCTGTCCGGGAGCGTGATGCCGTAGGCCCGAGCCGACCGTATGCCGGCCGGTCCGATGCGAGACGGAAGCGTTCGGGTTCGCGCGGGATGTATGCGTCGGAGCGGGTGGGACACGCGGGCGCCAGAGGTTTGCCGACCACGGCATACGCGCTGTTCATATCGCTCACCACACCCATCACCAGCTGCAACGAGCTCGAGGTTTCAGGTCTTCAGTACACGCCTGGCCCTGGGCAAAGTCAACGTCGTCGCGCTGCCCCCGGCGTGGCGACTCGCCGGGGTGGGCGCGGCACCGGCGTGCCGGCGGCCTGCGGTCCGCCGGAAGCGCATGATCGATCAGGGGGCCATCGGCGCTCGAGGAGGGATCCATGCGCAGTCCATCGGTCCACGTCGCCTCGTTGTGGCAGGGCGAGGAGATCTATCGCAGTGAACTCGGCACGCTCACCAGACTCACCGCCGACAATTTCCCGATCCTCTCGGGGCTCTCGATCAAACGCCTCACGCTGGCCCCCGGAGCCTTCCGCGAACCGCACTGGCATGCCAATGCCACCGAGCTCACCTATTGCACGGCCGGCCGCGCGCTGGTCTCGGTGCTGGACGACGGAAGCCGCTTCTCCTCGTTCCTCGTCACGGCGGGGGAAATGTTCCATATCGACTCCGGCGCGCTACACCACGTGGAGAACATCGGCGACACCGACGCCGAGTTCGTCCTGGCCTTCCGGCACGAACGTCCCGAGGATTTCGGATTGAGCGCCGCCGTCGGCGCGATGACCGACGCCGTACTCGGCAACACCTACGATCTGCCCGCGGCCGCCTTCTCCGATATCCGCCGCGATACGACCGCGCGCCTGGTGGCACGGCGTGACGGCGAGCCGGAGATTCCTCCCGGAGCCCACTTCGGTGACCCGCACCACTTCGCCGTCGAGGCGATGCCCGCGCCGGTCGATTCCCCGGTCGGCTCCGCCCGCACCGCCCGCCGGCAGTTCTGGCCCGCGCTGCACGATATCTCGATGTACTCGCTGCGGGTACGTGAAGACGGTATGCGCGAACCGCACTGGCATCCGGTGACCGCCGAAATGGGATATGTCCACCAGGGTTCGGCCCGGATGACCATCATGGACCCGGACGGGACCCTGGATACCTACACGGTGAACGAGGGCGAGGTGTACTTCGTCCCGCGCGCCTATCCGCACCATATCGAGGTGGTCGAGGCGCCCCGGGTGCACCTGCTGATCTTCTTCGACCAGCCGACACCGGCCGATATCGGCTACCGCGCGTCCATGAGCGCCTATTCGCGCAAAGTCCTGGCGGCCACCTTCGGTGTCGCACCGGACGAACTGCCCGAGCTGCCCTTCACACCGGCCGACCCGCTGATCGTGACGCGGAACAATCCGCTCGACCCCTGACCGGGCGGCCGTCGGGACCTGCGCGTCACCCGCCGGAGGCGCGGCATGGGCCCACACGCCCGTTGTCGCGGGGTCCCTCTCCCCGGCGGGGTTGTCCGCCGGGTCACATCCGCCTGCCGGAATAGTCCGGCCGACCCACCGGTTGGAACAGCTGTCGGCGTCCGGGCAGCCCCGGGCCTCACCCCATTGTCGCTACGAGCGACCACTCGCCGAGAGGCGCTTGTGGGACGTCGGCACCCGAACCGGGCCGCTTGCGGGCGCCCGGATCGACGCCGCCGGGTGGTTCACCTGGCGGCGTTTCTCGTCGGGGGCCCGCCGGATGCCTGTGCTCCTGGCCTACGTCGAGCGCGCCGACCGCGGCCGGGGTCGCCTCAGGTCCGGCGGAAGCGTTTGCGCGAGGCTTCGGCATGGGCCACCCGCCGCAGCGCGGCCAGCAGCCTGTCGCCGAGTACGGTGCCGACCACCGCGCCCTCGACCATGTTCTCGGTCGAGCCCAGCCGGGCCAGGGCCTCGATATCGGCGGCGGCCACCTGATCGGCGTGTTCGGCGTAGACGGACAGGTTCTCGAGCGGCCATTCGTGTCCGACCGCCCGGTAGGTACACAGCACCCCGGCCAGCGTCTCGATCAGCGGTGACCCCGGCGGCGGCCGCCAGCCGCGCTCGGCGACCACCTCCTCGATCCGGCGCGCGGCCCATTCGCGGTCCGCCTCGCCGACGGTTCCGGGAGTCGCGGCCGGCAGGCCCGGCTGGGCGGTACCGAGTACGTCGTGTAGTGAACTCCCGGGTTCGTCGATCGCGGTGAGAACTTCACGGACAGCCGCCACCGAGAGTCCGGCCACCTCGGTGAGTGCCCGCACGAGCGCGAGCCGCCGCACATGCGCCGGGCCGTAACGGGCCTGGTTGGGACTGGTCAGTTCGCCGGACGGCAGAAGGCCTTCGCGCTGGTAGTACTTGATGGTCGCGATCGCGACGCCCGACTCCCGGCTCAGTTCCGCCATCCGCATCCGCTGCCGCCTCTTCTCTCGCGTCGTCCCGGTGTCCGATCATGTCAGCCGGTGGCCCGGCCCGCCGGTCCGGTCGCGGCTCCGGCGGGTACCGGCCGGGCGCGCCGCCAGGCGAACAGGAATGCCGCGGCGAAAGCCAGGTGGACGATACCGAAAACAACGGCCACGTCCCGCGCTTCGCCGCTGAGCACCCCCCAGACGTCGTTGAGGGCGACCACGCCGAATCCGGTCAGATCGGCCAGGAGCACGGTGTCGCGGATCGTGGCGGGGGCGAGACCGCGCGCCCTCCAGTTGAGCAAGGCGATGCCGAGGAAGGGTCCGCCCAGGAGGCGCAGTAGCGAGATCAGTTCGGGGGAGGCGTCTTCGGGTACCGCGCCGACGCCGAACTGCGCGGGAACGAGCAGGAGCGCGAGACCGATCACCGCGAGGTACAGCGCGGCGACGGTGAGAAGTGGCTTGTGCATGCGGAACGTCCTGTCCACTCGCCGATTCCGGGGGATCGGCAGATCCGGTGGGCCGCCGGGTCTATCCGGCCCATTATGGATAGTGAAAGTATCCATAATGAAAAGCTACGCTATCCGTTTGTGCCTGTCCAGACGTGTGGACCTTCTTCGGCGCAGTCGGAGCGTAAGGATTTCCCGCGCAAGGTCGCGCACCGTGGCTTCGGTGAAATTGCCGATATCCGGTTCGGCTGACGATGGTTTCGGTGACCACCGAGTCGGCCACGGGCGCCACCTGCGCACGCTGTTCTCGCTCAACCCCGCCGCCTACAAGGCGCGTGCGCTGGGGAACCTGCGGGTGAACGGCGAACCGCTACCCCTGGCCGGCCACTTCTGACCGGGCCGGGCCCGGAAGGTTTGGATTCAGAGTGATCGAGACCGGCGACCCCACGCCGGGCGCTCTCTAACGTCTTCTTCCAGCATCCGGGAGTCCGCCGTGCGGCGGCACCGGCCCGACGATGCCGCGGCCGGTCCCCGGCGCGGTGCGATCCGGAGAACTCGATGAAACGACCCGTGGCCCTGTTCGGGGTATTCGCTGCGACGTTCGCCCTCGCGGCGTGCGGGGGCGGGGTGGCCCAGACCGGTGTCAGCGGTCCGCCACAGCCCGGCGGAACCCTGCGGTACGGACTCTCCCAGGCCCCGACCTGCTCCGATCCGGCGCAGAGCGGTACCAACCAGACGATCTACGTCACCCGTCAGATCGCCGATTCGCTGACCGACCAGGACCCGGCGAGCGGTGAGATCCGGCCGTGGCTGGCCGAGCGCTGGGAGGTGGGCGCGGACGCGCGGACCTTCACCTTCCATCTGCGCGACGGCGTGACCTTCAGCGACGGCACCGCGCTGACCGCGGAATCCGTTCGTGCCACGCTCGATTCCATCGTGCACGTCCTGGGCGGTGCCAAAGCGCCACTGGCAGCCACCTACCTCGCCGGGTACACCGGCACCGATGTGGTGGATCCGCATACCGCGCGGGTGCGCTTCAACGCCCCGAATGCGCAGTTCCTGCAGGCGACCTCGACCCCGCAGCTCGGCATCCTCGCGGCGGCCACCACCGCGAAGCAGGCCGAACAGCGCTGCCTCGGCGAAACCATCGGCAGCGGTCCGTTCACCTACGCCGAGTACCGCCAGGGCGATTCGGTGACGCTGGCCAAACGCGCCGGATACCGGTGGGGTTCGGCGGTGTTCGCGCATCAGGGTGAGGCGTATCTGGACCGGATCGAATTCACGGTCGTCCCGGAGTCCGGAGTACGCACCGGCAGTCTGGTGTCCGGTCAGCTGGACGCGACCAGCGATGCCCTGCCCCAGGACGCACCGCAGATCGAAGCCGCGGGTGGCCGGGTGGCCACCGCATCCAACCCGGGGATCACCTTCGGCCTGCAACCCAATGTGACGCGGGGCCCGCTGCGCGACCGCGCGGTGCGCACCGCGCTGCTGCCCGCGATCAACCGGCAGGAACTCGTCGATACGGTGCTGGGTCCGCAGTTCCGGCCGGCGACCAGTCCACTCGCCCATACGACGCCCGGCTATATCGATCTGAGCGGAGGCCTCGGCTTCGATACCGACGCGGCGAAACGGGCGCTGGACGCGGCGGGCTGGGTGCCGGGCGATGACGGTATCCGCGCCAAGAACGGCGAGCGATTGTCGTTCGGGGTGCTGTTCAGCGCGGCATTCGCCGGTAACCAGGCCATTCTGGAACTCCTGCAGCAGCAACTGCGGGTGGCGGGTGTGGAGCTGCGGCTGGAACCGGCCTCCAACGCCGACTACACCGTGCGGCAGAACACCAAGAATTTCGACACCCTCTACTACAACGTGACCCGCGCCGACGGCGATATCCTGCGGACGAATTTCGGTCTGGATGCGCGGAACCTGAACGACCGCGGCGCGATCCCGGCCCTCGACACCGCCCTGTCCGGCCAGCTGGCCACCGTCGACAGCGCGCAACGGCTCCAGCTGATCCAACAGGCGCAGCGACTGCTGCTCGACGAAGGATTGTGGATCCCGACCATCGAGCTCTCCCAGGCGATCGGTGTCGCGAACACGGTGCAGGACCTGACCTTCGAGGCGTCGGCGCGGCTGCAGTTCCACGACACCTGGCTGAGCGGCCGATGACCACGCCGGCCCGGTATGTGCTGCTGCGTGTGCTCCAGGCGGCCGGCGTACTGTGGGCGGCGTTCACCGTCTCCTTCGCGGTGCTGTACCTACTGCCCGCCGATCCGGTACAGCTCGCCGTGGACGCCAGTCCCGGGACCCCGGTCGACGCCGCCGCGGTCGCCGAACTGCAGGCGCGCTACGGACTGGACAAGCCGGCGTGGGAGCAGTACGGGACGGCGGTGGTCCACGCGGTGCGCGGTGACCTCGGACATTCGCTGAGCACCGGCCAGACCGTCGTCGCGGCCATCGGGGAGGCGCTGCCCTCCACGCTGGCGCTGGCCGGTACGACACTGATGCTCGCCGTGGTGTTCGGCGCCGCCCTGGCGCTGGCCGCGGCCTACACCGAACGCACCTGGTTGCGCGGCCTGTTGACCGCGCTGCCGCCGGTCGGCGCGGCCATGCCCACCTTCTGGATCGGCCTGATCCTGCTGCACCTCTTCTCGTTCCAGTTGCGTCTGGTACCCGCGTTCGGGGGCACCGGGTTCAGCGGGACGATCCTGCCGGCCGTCACCCTGGCCGTGCCGGTGGGTGCGGTGATCGCGCAGGTGCTCTACAGCAACCTGATCGCCACCTGGAACCAGTCGTTCGTGGCGGTCGCCTTCGCGAAGGGCGCGTCCCGCGCCTGGGTGCAGCGGCGGCACGTGCTGCGCGCGGCGGTCGGGCCGGCGCTCACCATCGCGGGAGTCTGGGTCGGCACGGTGCTCGCCGGATCGGTGATCGTGGAGACCGTCTTCGCGCGCGCCGGAGTCGGCCGGTTGACCCAGACCGCGGTGCTCAACCAGGACATTCCGGTGGTGCAGGGCATCGTGGTGTTCAGCGCGGCAGTGTACGTGCTGGTGAACCTGCTGGTGGATCTGGTGTACCCGCTGCTGGACGCGCGGGTGGTGGACGGGTCCCGCGGGAAGGAGACGGTCCGTGCCTGAGGTTCGCGAACTCGTCGCACCGCGACGCGAGAACGTACGGTCGACGCGCCGCGGGCCCACCGCGGCCGGTGTGGTGATCGCCGGCGCGGTGCTGATCCTGGTACTCGGTTGGGCGACGTTACCCGCGTTGTTCACCCGGGGCGACCCACTGACCGGGGTACCGAGCGAGAAGTTCCGGGCGCCGAGCCCGCAGCACTGGTTCGGCACCGACAACCTGGGCCGCGACCTCTACACCCGGGTCGTGCACGCGGCCGCGCTGTCGCTGACCGCGACCGTACTCGCCGTGGCGATCGGGCTGGTGGCCGGGTCGCTGCTCGGAGTGGTATCGGGCGTGGTGGGCGGAACGCTGGACAGCGTCGTCATGCGCTGTGTGGATGTGCTGCTGTCGATTCCGGAGTTGCTGGTCTCACTGGCCCTGGTGACGGTGCTCGGTTTCGGCACCGGCAATGTCGCGCTCGCCGTCGGCGTCGCGCTCATCGCGCGGTTCGCCCGGGTGATGCGCGCCGAGGTGCTGCGCGTGCGGCAGGCGCCGTACGTGGAGGCCGCCCGCGCCTGCGGGGTGCGCTGGTACGGGGTGCTCTTCCGGCACGTCCTGCGCAACTCCTACGCGCCGGTCGCCGCGCTGGCCGCCGTCGAGTTCGGTCTCGCGGTGCTGGCGGTCTCGTCGCTGAGTTTCCTCGGCTACGGTGCCGCGCCGCCGACTCCGGAATGGGGATCGCTGATCTCGGAGGGACGCAACTATCTCGCCACCGCCTGGTGGCTGACCACGCTACCCGGTCTGGTCATCGTCGCGGTGGTACTCGCCACGCAGCGCCTGGGCCGGGCCTTCGCCCAGGAGGGACTACGGTGACGCCTCAGGAAGTCGCCCGTGTACGGGCCGGACACCACCCCGCCCGGGTATGGGCCGGCCGCGCAGCGGCACCCGTCGGACCGGAAGCCGGTGATCCGCTGGTGGCCGCGGCGCGCCGGATCCGCGGATTCCTGCGCGCCGGCTGGCGCTTCCAGGCCGGGCTGGCCGAACAGCAGCCGCGACTGTTCCTGACCGGGTGGTCGCTGTGAGCGTGACCGGGGACCCGCTGCTACAGGTCGAGGATCTGGTGGTCGAGTACCGCACCGCCGCGGCGTCGACCACCGCGGTCGACGGAATATCCCTCACGATCGGCACCGGGGAGACGGTCGCCGTGGTCGGCGAGTCCGGTTCGGGCAAGTCCAGCCTGGCCCATGCGGTGATCGGGCTGTTGAGCGGTGCGGGCGCGATCACCGCGGGCAGCGTGACCTTCGCCGGAGAACGGCTCGACCGGCTACCGGCCCGCGGATGGCGGCGGATCCGCGGCGCCCGGATCGGGTTCGTCCCGCAGGATCCCGCGGTATCGCTGAATCCGGTCCTGCGCATCGGCGACCAGGTTGCCGAAACACTGCGGATCCACGGCCGCGCGGACCGGCGCACCGCGCACACCGAGGCCGTCCGGATTCTGGCCGAGGCCGGGATCGACCGTCCCGCGCTGCGGGCCCGCCAGTTCCCGCGGGATCTGTCGGGCGGGCAGCGCCAGCGGGTCCTGATCGGGATCGCCCTGGCCTGTGGCCCGGGCCTGGTCGTCGCCGACGAACCGACCAGCGCGCTCGATGTCACCGTGCAGCGGCGGATCCTCGACCATCTGGCCGGGCGCACCGCCGAATCGGGTACCGCGGTCCTGCTGATCACCCACGACCTCGGGGTCGCCGCCGACCGCGCCGACCGGATCGTGGTGATGCGGCACGGCCGGATCGTGGAATCCGGTACCGCCGCCGAAGTGTTCACCGAGCCGCGGCACGAGTACACCCGACGGCTGCTGGCCGCCGCCTCGGGAACGGGCCGGCCGCGCCGACCCGACCGTACCCCCGCCGCCGCCCCGCTGTTGTCGGCCCGCGGCCTGCACAAGACCTTCCGAGTGGGCCGGGGCGCCACACTCCCGGCCGTCGCCGATGTGTCGCTGACCGTCGACCGCGGCGAAACCCTGGCGATCGTGGGGGAATCCGGCTCCGGGAAGTCGACGACCGCGCGGATCATCGCCCGGCTGGAGAAGCCCGACCGCGGCACCGTGGAATTCGACGGCACCGATATCAGCGGGCTACGCGGGGCCCGGCTGCGGGAATGGCGGCGGCGCGTCCAGATCGTCTACCAGAACCCGTACGCCTCGCTGAACCCGAAACTGACCGTCGGCGCCATCGTCGCCGAACCGCTGCGGGCCTTCGGGATCGGCGATCGGGCGGCCCGCGCCGCCCGGGTCGCCGAACTCCTCGACCAGGTCGCGCTCCCGGACTCGGCCGCCGGCCGGCGCCCGGGCGAACTGTCGGGCGGCCAGCGCCAGCGGGTGGCCATCGCCCGCGCGCTGGCCCTGCGCCCGGACCTGGTGATCCTCGACGAACCGGTGTCCGCGCTGGATGTCTCGGTGCAGGAGCAGATCCTGACGCTGCTCGACGCTCTGCAGGCCGAACTGTCGCTGAGCTATCTGTTCGTCTCCCACGATCTCGCGGTGGTCCGCGGGATGAGCGACCGGGTCGCGGTCATGCGGGCGGGGCGCATCGTGGAGACGGGCCGGACCGCGGAGATCTTCGAAGCGCCGCGGCACGAGTTCACCCGGGAACTGTTGCTGGCGGTGCCGGGGGCCGCGCGCCGCTACCGGCCGAGAGAAAGGACCGCCTGATGACACAGGTGCCACCCCTGCTGTTCGCCGTCGAAGTGGCCGGTACCGGAGTGCATCCCGCCTCCTGGCGGCGCGCGGACTCGCGGGCCGAAGACCTCTTCACCGCCGGGTACTGGGTCGACGCGGCGGCCGCCCTGGATCGGGCGGGCCTGGATCTGGTCTTCCTGCCGGATTCCTTCGCCCTGCAATCCGCCGGCGCGCGCGGCCGCCTCGAAGCGGTCGGTATCGCCGCCCGGATCGCGACGACGACCACGCGGCTCGGCGTGATCCCGCAGGCCCCGGTCACCCATACCGAACCCTTCCATCTGTCCAAGGCGATCGCGAGCCTCGACTACGCGACCTTCGGCCGTGCGGGCTGGGAGGTGACGGTCTCGCCGGGCGCCGCGCAGGCCCGGTTGTTCGGCCGCAAAGCCGAGCAATCCGAGGACTCGCTGTGGCACGAGGCCGGTGAGGCGATCGAGGTGGTCACCCGGCTGTGGGACAGCTGGGAGGACGACGCGGAGATCCGGGACAGCTCCTCGGGCCGGTTCATCGATCGCGACAAACTGCACTACATCGATTTCGCCGGGGACAACTTCTCGGTGAAGGGTCCGTCGATCACACCGCGCCCACCGCAGGGGCAGCCGCTGATCGCGGTGCGGGCCTCCGGTCCGCACGCGACCCGGACGGCGGTGCGGTACGCCGATCTCATCCGGATCACCGCGCCGGATACCGCCACCGCCGCGGAGAGCAGGTCGGTCCTGCGGTCCGCGGTGGCCGCGGCCGGCCGCGATCCCCGGCAGGTTCGGGTACTGCTCGATCTCGAGGTCCATCTCGCGCCGACCGCGGCGCAGGCCGCGCGGGAGGTGGACGAACTGGAGAGCTGGACCGCTACCGCCGGTCCGGACGGTCTTCGCCATGTGGGGACCACGGACACGCTGCGGGAGCTGGCCGAGGAAATACACCGGGAATGCGCCGCGGACGGGATCGTGCTGCGGCCGCTGGCGCTGGCGGCCTTCCTGGGCCGGATCCCGGCTCCGCTCACCACCCTGCGCGGCAGGCTCGGCCTGCCGCGTCCGCGCAACCGCTACGCGACCGAAGGGGGCCGATATGCCGAAGACGCCGTCGGGTAAGCAGATCCATCTCGCCGCCCACTTCCCGGGCGTCAACAACACCACCGTCTGGACCGATCCCGAATCCGGCAGCCAGATCGACTTCGGATCCTTCGCCCACCTGGCCCGGACGGCCGAACGTGGACTGTTCGATTTCTTCTTCCTCGCCGAAGGGCTGCGGCTACGCGAACACCGCGGCCGGATCCACGACCTGGATGTGGTCGGCCGTCCCGATACCTTCACGGTGCTCAACGCCCTCGCCGGGGTCACCGACCGGCTGGGCCTCGCGGGCACCATCAACACCACCTTCAACGAACCGTTCGAGCTGGCGAAACAGTTCGCCACCCTCGATCACCTGTCCGGTGGGCGGGCCGCCTGGAACGCGGTCACCTCCTCCGACGCGTTCACCGGCGAGAACTTCCGCCGCGGCGGATACCTCGAACACTCCCAGCGGTACACACGGGCGGCGGAAGTGGTCGCTGCCACCCGAACGCTGTGGGACAGCTGGCCGACCGACGCGCTCGTCGTCGACCGGGAACAGGGCGTATTCACCACACCGATACCCGAGTTTCGTTACCGCAGCAGTCAGTTCGATATCGAAGGCACATTCGTACTCCCGCGCAGCCCGCAGGGATATCCGGTGCAGTTGCAGGCCGGGGATTCCGAGGAGGGCCGGGAATTCGGCGCCGCCACCGCGGACGCGATCTTCAGCCGGCACGGCGAACTCGAAGCGGGACAGCAGTTCTACACCGATATGAAAGGCCGGCTCGCCAAGTACGGCCGCCACCGTGACGACCTGCTGATCCTGCCGGCGGCCACCTTCGTGCTCGGCGACAACCGGGCCGATGCCGAGGAACGCGCGAGGCACATCCGGAGTCGGCAGGTCGGCCCGCAGACCGCCATCGCCTTCCTGGAACAGGTCTGGGGCCGTGACCTGTCCGCCTATGATCCCGACGGCCCCCTGCCCGAGATCGAACCGCTCGACGATGTGACCATCACGCGGGGCCGGGTGCGTCACGCCCGGGATCCGCGCGACGTCGCCGAGCAGTGGCGGGCCCGGGCCGAGGCGGAGAACCTGACGATCCGCGAACTGATCATCGAGGTCACCGCGCGTCAGCAGTTCGTCGGATCACCGGCGGAGGTCGCCGCCGAAATCGACCGCTACGTCCAAGAGGACGCTGCCGACGGATTCATCCTGGTTCCTCACCTCACCCCCGCCGGGCTGGACGAATTCGTCGACACGGTGATCCCGGAACTGCAGGACCGCGGCACCTATCGCACCGAGTACACCGGGACGACCCTGCGCGATCATCTGGGCCTGCGTCATCCCCATCGAGCCGACGAGAAAGTACGCGCATCATGACGGTACCCCTGTCCGTTCTGGACCTGTCGCCGATCAGCACCGGATCCACCGCCCGGCAGGCGATCCGCAACACCATCGACCTCGCCCGGCACGCCGAGGCATGGGGTTACCGGCGATTCTGGGTGGCCGAACACCACTTCGTCGCGGTCGCCTCCTCGGCGCCGATCGAACTGATCGCCCTCATCGCCGGTGCCACCGAGACCATCCGGGTCGGTTCGGCCGCGGTCCAGGCCGGATACCGGACCTCGGCGTCCATCGTCGAAGCGTTCGGCACCATCGATGCCCTGCACCCCGGCCGGCTCGATCTGGGGCTGGGTCGGTCGGCGCATCGGATCGGACAGCTCCGGTCCCCGTCCGCCCCGGCCGCGCCCGGCCCGCACCGCCCGACCGAGGTCCGCGACGGAGTGGTGCTCCCACCACCGTTCGCGCCCGACCAGATACGCGACACCACCCGGCTGGTGGCCTCGCTGGACGCGCTGCGGCTACCGGGCGCCGAACCGCTCGACTACACCCGGCAGGTCGAGGAGATCCGCGCCTTGCTCGCCGGCACCTATTCGACCGCGGACGGCGTCGACCTGCACGCCGTACCCGGCGAGGGCGCCGGGGTCGAACTCTGGTTGTTCGGCAGCAGCGGCGGCGAGAGCGCGCAGCTGGCCGGTGCGCTGGGACTGCCGTTCGTGGCGAACTACCACGTCTCCCCGGGAACCGTGCTGGAAACCGTCGAGGCCTACCGGAAGGCGTTCCGTCCCTCGCCGCGCTATCCCGAACCGTACCTTGTGGTTTCGGCCGATGTCGTCGTGGCCGCGCAGGAGTCCACCGCCCGGCACCTGGCCTCCACCTACGGGCATTGGGTGGCCAGTATCCGCAGTGGCGCGGGCGCCGCGGAATACCTCGACCCCGCCTCCGCGCCGCCGCTGAGCGACGACCAGCGGCGGCTGGTCGACGATCGGGTGAAGACCCAATTCGTCGGAGCCCCCGCCTCGGTCGCCGCCCGCCTGTCCGCGCTACGCGATCTCACCGACGCCGACGAACTGGTCGTCACCAGCGTCACCCACCGGCACGAGGATCGTCTGACCTCCCACCGCCTCCTGGCCGAGGAGTGGGGCCTGAGCCGCGCTCGCGCCGCGTAGCAGTGCCGGCGAGCGAGCCGGAGAACTCACCCGGCCGTCGGCGGAAAGACAACGGACCGGCCCGGTAGGAGATCCGGGAGTCTCTGAACGGCAAGAAGCACCGGTCAGAACGCGCCGCCCGAGGCGGGTATCGACGCGCCGGTGATCCACCGGGCCTCCTGGGAGACGAGGAAGGCCACGATATCGGCGATATCGGTGGGTTCGCCGACCCTGCCCAGCGGGATGGACGCGGCGATCCGGTCGAGCTGCCCGACCCCCGCGGCGGCCAGCGCGTCGGTGCGAACGGCGCCGGGGAGCACGCTGTTGACCGTGATCGCGCGGGGGGCGAGTTCCCGGGCGAGTACCCGCACCAACTGTTCGGAGGCGGCTTTGCCGGCCGCGTAGAGCCCGGAGCCGGGCCGGTGGGTGAGGGTCGCGCCGGAGGACACCAGTACAACCCGTCCGCCGTCGCGCAACCGGTTCGCGGCCTCGCGCAAGACGTAGAAGGTGGCTTTCGTATTGATCGCGAACTGCTGATCGAAATCCTCGTCGGTGGCCTCGGCGAGGGGGGCGAAGCGGGCGATGCCGGCGTTGCTCACCACGATATCGATTCCGCCGAATGTCTGCTCGGCGGTGTCGAACAGGGTGCGGACCTGTCCGGAATCGGCGACATCCGACCGGACGGACAACGCACGGCCCCCGCCGGTTTCGATCGCGGTGACCACCTCCGCGGCGGCCGCATCGTCGGTTCGATAGTTGACCACGACCGCGGTGCCGGTACCACCGAGCCGCTGGGCTATTGCCCGGCCGATACCCCGGGAACCTCCGGTGACCACTGCGACGAGCACGATTCGCCTCCAAAAGTATTGGATATGGATAGTCGATATGCTCGACTAACTATCGTGCCGCGTCAACTGTTGATCATCTAAACTGCTGGACGTGGCAGTGAACGATCACGACCTGGTTGCCGCCCTCGGCGGGCTCTATCGTGAGGTCAACGCGTTCTACGGGGCGATAGCCCGCGAATTCGGGCTCACCGCACAGCAGATCGCCCTGCTCTGCCTGGTCCAGGCCCAGCACCCGACGTTCGGCGAACTCGCCGCGGCCCTCGGCTGCGACAAGACCAATATCACCGGCATGGTGGACCGGCTGGAACGCCGCGGTTACGTGGCGCGGCAACCGGATCCGGCCGACCGCCGGATCAGCCGCGTGGCGCCGACCGCCGCGGGCGTGGCGATCGGCGCGGATATCCAGGCGGCCATCGCCGGAAAACTCGCCGCCACCCTCCCGCATGTCGCGCGGATCGAACTCGCCACCGCCGCAACCGATCTGGTCACCGCCCTGGCCGACCGCGGCGGATCGCGCCAGGTGTAGTCGCCCGGGCGGTCGTGGCCGGGTGCCGTGAGCGGTTCCGAAGCTCGAGCCGCGCCGGCGACCGGCCCGGGAATGTGTAGAACCTGAGTGACCTTCGCTGTCACCGGTCCGGCAAAAGCATTTGTATAGAACGCTTTCTGCCGCGAAGGTTGTTCAC
The DNA here is from genome assembly GCF_000308775.1 of Nocardia testacea NBRC 100365. Taxonomy (GTDB): domain Bacteria; phylum Actinomycetota; class Actinomycetes; order Mycobacteriales; family Mycobacteriaceae; genus Nocardia; species Nocardia testacea. Next base: position 120,546 of record NZ_BAGJ01000272.1, on the reverse strand, counting down.
TGTGACTACTCCTGCCGCTCCCCGCCTGTCCGAACCGGCCGCGCCGAGTATCCGTCCCTACCGCCCCGAGGACGAGGAGGCTGTGGTCGGGCTCTGGAGCCGCGCCGCCCGCATCGCCTATCCATTCATCCCGGACGAAGGTGCCGGGACGCGCGAGCGCAAGCTTCGGGAGATCTACCTCGTCCAAGCCGACAACTGGGTCGCCGAGACCCCCACCGGTGACGTGGTCGGGCTGTTGGGACTGCTCGGTGCCGAGATCGGCGGCCTGTTCGTCGACCCGGCGGCGCAGAAATCGGGCATCGGACGGCAGCTGGTCGCGCACGCTCTCCGTCTGCACGGCACAGTGACCCTCGACGTTTTCGAACTCAACACCGCAGCTCGCGCCTTCTACGCCCGCCTGGGTTTCCGCGAAATAGACCGTCACCCCGAAGCGGAAACGGGTTTTACCGCCATCACCCTCGAACTCACCGCCTGACGTCGCTTCCCCTCTCGACGGGCCCGGCGAATCCTGGACAGCGACTCGAGGAGTTATCGCCGTGCACCCGGAGCAGCGCCGGTGCCGGCCGTCACCTTCCCGGCTACCGGGAAGGACCCTGAAGGACTCCTGGCCGGTCCGGTTCAGTAGTGGAACATGTCACACGATGCGCTGTGTGATCGTTCGGGCAGTGGAGGGAGTCGATGGTGGGTCCGGAACGAATCGTGGTGGTCACCGGTGCCAGTCGCGGCGCGGGCAAGGGAATCGCTCTGGCCCTGGGGGAAACCGGGGCAAAAGTCTACGTCACCGGGCGGACGCGGAATGAAGGGGACGCACCGCTGCCGGGCACAGTGTTCGCGACCGCCGAGGAGATCACCCGCCGCGGCGGCCAAGGCGTGCCGGTCGTGCTCGACCATGGTGACGATGCGCAGGTAGAGACCTTTTTCGAAGGCCTTCGTGACGAACACGGCCGCCTCGACATCCTGGTCAACAACGCCTTGGCGGTGCCCGACGGCCTGACCGACAAGGGGCCGTTCTGGGAGAAGCCGCTGACGCTGCTCGACCTGTTGGACGTCGGTATGCGCTCGAGCTACGTCGCGAGCTACTACGCCGCACCGTTGCTGGTGGCCGATGGTGGGGGGCTGGTCGTGAACACTTCGTCGTTCGGCGGCACCTGCTACATGCACGGGCCCGCCTACGGTGCGGGCAAGGCGGCGGTGGACAAGATGGCGCACGATATGGCCGTCGATTTCCGTCCGTGGAATGTAGCGGTGGTCTCGATCTGGATGGGTCTGCTCATGACCGAACGTACGCTCGCCGGATTCACCGCGAATCCGGGCGCATACGACGGGCTCGCCGCGACCGCCGAGTCGCCGGAGTTCACCGGCCGCGTCATCGACGCCCTCGCGCGCGATCCGGAATTGATGAACCGTACCGGTCGGGTACTCATCGGTGCGGAGATCGCGCGGGAACTCGGCGTCGAGGACACGCGGGGACAGCGCCCACCGTCGCACCGCCCGTTCCTCGGTGACCCTCCGGTGTTCTCCGACGCGGTCATCGACTGATCGCGCTACCAACACAATTCGCTCATCACCGCGGACCCCGGCAGTGCCGGTCGGCCGCCGAGCCGGAAAGCAACGGCCCCGCGCGTTCTGGAGGAGGCTCTTCACGGGCCTTTCCGGGGACGGTCGAGTCCGGCAACGCGCAGCTGTTGTTGCAGTTCGTGGTCGTTCAAGGCGGCGAGATAGGTGTTGTAGGCCGTGGTCGCCGGATCGGTCTCGGCGATGACTCCTACGCGGTCGGGCAGCAACCCAGGGGGTCGCTCCCGTGCCGCGGAAACTTTCAGGTGTGCCGCCGCCGAGTCGGTGTCACCAGTGACGGATCGTTCCAGACGTCGGCGACCGCACGGGGCAACTACAGCCGGCGCCGCTACCCGGCCACCGGTTGCCGCGCGTAACGGCTCGCCGGTTTGGGCAGTCCGAAATGGTCGCGCAGGGTGGTGCCGCTGTACTCGGTCCGGAACAGCCCGCGCTGCCGCAGGATCGGGACCACTGTTTCGGCGAAGATTTCCAGGCCGCCGGGGTAGTAGGGCGGCATCACATTGAAACCGTCCGCGGCGCCGGAGCGGAACCACTCCTCGATGGTGTCGGCCACCTGCTCCGGGGTGCCCGCGAAGACCCGGTGCCCGCGCGCACCCGCCAGCCGGTGCAGCAGCCTGCGCAGGGTCGGCCGTTCCCGCTGCACGATCCCGGCCACCACCTGCCGCCGGCTCGCCGAATTGTCGGTGACATCGCCGGCGTCGGCGAACAATTCGACCGGTACCGGTTCGTCGAGTTCGAGATGCCGCAGTGATTCGTGGGCCAGCGATTCCAGCTGCTTTATGCCGTACTCGGGCACGGTGAGCTCGTTGAATTCCCGTTCCAGCTGTTCGGCCTCCGACTCGGTGCCCGCGATGAACGGGCTGATCCCGGGCAGGATCTTCACGTGGTCGGGTTCGCGGCCGAAATCGGCCGCCCGTTGCTTGATGTCCCGGTAGAACGCCTGCGCGTCGCCGAGCCGCTGATGCGCGGTGAAGATCGCCTCGGCGTACCGCCCGGCGAAGGCACGACCGTCGTTGGACGCTCCCGCCTGCACGAGGACCGGATATCCCTGGGGCGTGCGGGCCGAGTTGAACGGCCCGCGGACCCGTAGGTGTTCGCCGGCGAAATCGATGGGATGGATCTTGTCCGGGTCCGCGTACCGGCCGCCGGCCCGATCCAGCAGGATCGCGTCGTCCTCCCAGCTGTCCCACAGTGCGGTGACGGCGTCGACGAATTCCCGGGCCCGCGCGTAGCGCTCGGTGTGATCGGGATGGCGGTCCAGCCCGAAATTGGCCGCGGCCAGATCGGTGCCGGTGGTGACGATATTCCAGCCCGCCCGGCCGCCGGAGATATGGTCCAGCGAGGAGAACAGCCGGGCCAGATTGTAGGGCTCGTAGTAGGTGGTGGACGCCGTGGCGATCAGACCCAGATGCGTGGTCGCCGCGGCGATCGCGGTCAGCAGCGTGATGGGTTCCAGGCCGGGCGCGGCGTTGTAGGCCACATTGGTGCGCAGCGCCGGGCCGTCGGCGAAGAACACCGCGTCGAAGGTCGCGGCCTCGGCGGTCCGGGCGATCTCCTGGTAGTAGCGGACATCGTAGATCCGGTCGGGGCGGCTGGCCGGATGGCGCCAGGCCGCCTCGTGGTGCCCGGCGGGGTAGATGAACGCGTTGAGACTCAGCCGGCGTGGTTCGGTCATCGTGCATCGTCCTCGTACTGAGTGGGTTCGGTGGAGACACCGAGCGCGGCCAGAAGTCGTTCGCGGTAGTGCGCGACGGCGGGATCACCGTGCCGGCGCGGGCGGGCCTGCTCGATGGACAGGTCGACGGCGATGCGGCCCTCGTCGAGGACGAGCACTCGATCGGCGAGCAGCACCGCCTCGTCCACATCGTGCGTGACCAGTAGCACCGCCGGGCGGTGCCGGGCGCAGAGATCCTGTAGCAGTCCGTGCATCCGGATCCGGGTGAGCGCGTCCAGCGCGCCGAACGGTTCGTCGGCGAGCAGCAGGGCCGGTTCGCGGACCAGGGACCGGGCCAGCGCCACCCGCTGCTGTTCACCGCCGGACAGTTCGCGGGGCCACGCCTTCTCCCGGCCGGCCAGACCGACCTCCGCCAGTGCGTCCCGGCCGCGCTGCGCGGCGCCCGGACCGCTCAGGCCGAGCGTGACATTGTCGAGCACCCTGATCCACGGCAGCAACCGGGAATCCTGGAACACCACCGATCGCTCCCGGGGGACCGTGAGTTCCCCGTCGCCGGCGACATCGTGGTCCAGTTCGCCGAGTGCGCGCAGCAGGGTGCTCTTACCGGAACCACTACGGCCCAGCAGCGCCACGAACTCGCCTCGCGCGATATCCAGATCCACTCCGCGCAGTACGATCCGGTCGCCGAAACCGCGCCGCAGCGCGCGCACCCGGACGGTCAGTCCGACAGTGTCTGTCGCCATGCCAGCGCCCTCCTCTCCAGCGCGCGGACGGCCAGGTCACCGAACAGGCCCAGCAGGCCGTAGATCACCAGTCCGACCACGATCACATCGATCTGCCCGTAGGTGCGTGCCTGGGTCATCAGGTAGCCGATACCGCTGGTGGCGTTCACCTGCTCCACCACCACCAGGGCCAGCCACGAGATGGTGACCGCGAGCCGCAGCCCGGTGAAGAAACCCGGCAGGGAACCGGGCAGCGCGACCCGGCGGATGAAACCCCACCGGGACAGGCCGACCGTCTGCGCCAGCTCCACGTAGCGTGCGTCGACACCGCGCAGGGAGGCATGCGTGTTGATGTACACCGGCACCAGCACGCTGGCGGTGATGACGACGAGCTTCATCTCCTCGCCGATCCCGAACCACACGATGAACAACGGGATCAGCGCGAGGGTCGGAATGGAGCGTTTGATCTGCACCGGGCCGTCCACCAGGGCCTCGCCGATCCGGCTCAGGCCGGAGACCAGCGCGAGGACCACACCGATCGACACCCCGAGCACGAGACCGATCGCGGCCCGCTGCAATGAGGTGAGCAAATTGGATTGCAGAGTGCCCTCGGCGATCAGATCACCGGCGGTCCGGGCCACATCCCATGGCGCGGGTAGAGTCTCGGCATCGAGGGCGCCCGACAGCGAACCGATCACCCAGGCGGCCAGCAGCAGGACAGGCCCCAGGGCGAAACCGAACGGGATCGGCCGCCCGGGCCCGAGGCGGACCCGGCGCCCCGTCCGGGCGGACCGGGCCGGCGAGGCGAGCGGGGCGGACCCGGCCCGTGCGCCCGCGGAGATGTCCAAGGTGGCCACTACTGTGCCTCCCGTTCGAATCGTGCGCCCACCGCGGGCACGGTCTCGCTGATCACCTGGTCGAATCGGGTGTCGAAACCGTCCGCGGCCTCGACCTTGCGCGGCAACTGACCGGCCGAGTCGATGACATCGATGGTGGCCTGCTGCGCGTCGATCAGCTTCTGGTCCAGATGCGGGAAGGTGAACTCCCCGAGTGAATCGACGATCCGGCCGGCATCGTCGGCACTGAGCTTCTGATTCTCGATGTAGTAGGTCCGGGCCCATTCGTCCTGGTGTGTATTGGTCCAGTGGAACGACCGGACGAACGCGCCGACGAGGGCGCGCAGCGCGGCGGATTTCGCCGGATCCTGGGTCGCTTCCCGCCGGGAGTACAGATAGCCCAGGCCGTAATAGATACCGGTCGTTTCCGAATCGGCGATCACGGTCGCGCCGGGAGTCCGCAGGAACCGGGTCAGCCGCGGCTCGTTCAACGGCGCGATATCGACCTGTCCGGTGCGGACCGCGTCATTGAAATCGGCCAGCTGCAGCCGCACCAGCTCGACATCGGAGGTGGTCAGGCCGGCCTTGGCCAGCGCCCGCAAGACCGCCGCCTGCTGGGCGGTCCCCTCGGCGTAGGCGATCTTCTTACCCTTCAGGTCGGCCAGCCGGGTCGCCGTGACACCTGGTGCGACCGCCAGTTTGATCCCCGCCGGATCGGTCTGATAGGCGGCGATGATCGGTACATCCTGGCCGGCGGCGAGGGCGTGGATCGGCGGCACGTCGCCCACCGGCGCCACATCGGCAGCCCCCGCCCGGAACGCCTCCAGAATCTCCGGGCCGCCGATGAAATTCGCGAACTCCACCTTGAACGGCAATTTCTCCAGTTCACCGGAGGCGCGCAGCGCGGTCTGGAAACGCTCCTGCTGGTCGGCGACCACCAGGGTGGTGCCGGGTGGAACCTCGGTGGGCAGCGGTGTATCGAGCGCCGCGCCACCGGGGCCGTCACTGCTGTTGCACCCGGTCAGCGCCATCCCGGCAGCGGCGACGGCGAGAAGTATCGCGGCCGACCGGAGTCGGAAACGCGCGGCAAGAGAACGAGACTGGTGCATAGCGGCATTGAAACAACGCCGCGGTCACGAGGGAATGATTAATAAGACCGTGATCCGAACTGTGTCCGTCCGGCCGAACGGTCGAAGCGACCCTTGACCCAGCCGATGGATTACCTGCCCGGCCGCAGTCGGCCGCCGTGGGGCAGTTCCCAGGCGGCCGCTAACCGGGCGCCGGTGTGTGCGTCGGTGACATCACCGACGTAATACCACTCCATCCGCACTCGATCGGTTACGAGTTCGACCACGCCGTAGCCGTGGGAATCGAGCTCGGTGTAGTGGATGTGCCGGTTGAGTGCCCGCACCGACTCCTCGAGCGCGACCGAACCCGTGCGCGGCGGGGTCGGAAGCATATCCCCGATTCCGGTGGAGGTCACCGACGGGACCACGAATTCGGCTCCGGCAGTGGGGCCGCCGGGGTAGCGCGCGGCGTCGAGCGGGACGTCGGCGGCCCAGGAGCTGTGGATATCGCCGGTGAGGAAGACGACGTCGCCGACGCCGCGGTCGGTCAGGGCCCGGAGGAGGCGGCGGCGGTCGGCGGGGTACCCGTCCCACTGGTCGGTGTTGAGCACCACACCCTCGCGGGGGATACCGAACACTTCGGTGACCGCCGCGGTGGTCTCGGGGTCCAGCGGCGGGAACGCCAGCGGCGCGATCATGACCGAATTGCCGACCACCTGCCAGCGCGCGGAGCCGGAAACCAGTCCGGCGGTGAGCCATTCCATCTGGCGGGAGCCGGTCATCGTACGGGCCGGGTCGTCACCTTCCCGGGTGCCGAGCTCGGGTTGCCTGTCCCGGTAGCTGCGTAGATCCAGCATGGACAGTTCGGCGAGGGTACCGAACCGCAGCCGCCGATAGATCCGGGTCTCCCCGGCCGTGGTCTCCAGCCGGACCGGCATCCATTCCGCGTACGCGCGGATCGAAGCGGCGCGCCGCTCCACCCAGCTGCCCTCGGTCGCGGGGTCGTGGTTCTCCGCGCCGCCGGACCAGGCGTTGTTCGCGGATTCGTGGTCGTCCCAGGTGCAGATGAACGGCACCCGCGCGTGCAGGGCCATGAGGTCGGGGTCGGTTTTGTACTGGGCGTGCCGGATCCGGTAATCGGCGAGCGAGACGATCTCGTGCACCGGCTCGTGCTGCCGGACCGCCCCGGTGCGGCCGTCGAAGGATCCGGAGCGGTACTCGTAGAGGTAATCGCCCAGATGGACGACGGCGTCGAGGTCGTCGCGAGCGGCGAGGTGGCGGTAGGCGGCGAAGTAGCCCGCCTCCCAGTTGGCGCACGAGACCACACCGAAACGCAGGCGGGCCGGGGAGTCCGCATCGGCCGGGGCGGTACGGGTGCGGCCGACCGGCGATATCGCACCGAGAGCGTGGAACCGGTAGTGGTAATCGTGGGCGGGGCGCAGACCGCGCACGTCCACCTTCACCGTGTGATCGGATTCCGCGTCCGCGGTGCGCGACCCGGCGGCGACCACCGTGGTGAACAGGGCGTCCTCGGCGACCTCCCATCGGACGGTGGCCGGGGCACCGCCTCCCGACCCGGGCAGTGCGTGTGGACCGACGGTCACCCGGGTCCAGAGGACGACGCCGTCGGGCAGCGGGTCACCGGAGGCGACGCCGTGTCCGAACACCGGGCTCGCCGCGGCGGCGGGAGGTGCGGGTAGGGCGGCCGCCGCGGCGGTCACCGCCCCCGCACGCAGTACGGCCCGGCGGCCGAACGCTACCGGGCTCCCGAGGTTCGAAACACTGCCGTTTCCGCTCACGTTCTCCGATCACAGCCGATGGAGCGGGAATCGGCAAATCGAGAAGGCTTCAGGCCGCGTCGGCATCCCGGTTACGGAGTTCCAGGGTTACCCGGCGGACGAGATATCCGGCCGCCCACGGGGCGAATTCGCGGGCGATCCAGGCGCTGTGCCGGTCGTCGAGGCCGAGGAGGCGGCAGGCGTGCCGCAGGTCCTCGCGCATCCACAGGGTGTCGCGCTGGGTGGTGTCGCTCATGGCTGCTCCGGTGTGCCGAATGGGAAAGCGCGTTGTCCGGACATCGCTGTTGCGGTACCGGATGTTTCGCGAACCGGTCGGCCGGGCGGCACCGTCACCCGCGGAGGTCGGGATCCCCTTGTTTCGAATGCTTCGGCTTGCGGCGGTACTGCTTACCCGAGGGGATCGGCCGCGCGGCGTTCGACGTGCGCCGGGCGTGCCGGCGTCGCCAGCCGGTCAGATCCGGGCGTTCCCCGGGCGTTCGGGAGTCGGGTGGGGTCGGGGTTCGTGGTGGCACAGGGTAACCATCCGGATCGTTCGCGTGGCGCGCAACCGAAATATCGTCCTGCCGCCGTGGCGGCAGGACGGTCGGGACCGCGAGCGTGGTGTGGCCGGAACCGGGAGCGTGGCGGATGCGGAACCGCGAGCGCGGTCCCACGGTGGTTGACCCCGGGGGTGCCGGCGGGCATGGTGAGGCGATGGCCAGTGACGAGGTCCGCCGCGGGGTTCCGGTGACGAATCCTGATCAGCCGCTGTTCGACGGCGCCGAGGCGACCAAACGAGACCTGCTGGACTATCTGGAGGCGGTCGGCGAGCGTCTGGTGCGGGTATTGCGCGACCGCCCGCTGTCGGTCGTGCGCGTCCGGCCGGGGCAGGAGCCGTTCATGCAGAAGAACCTGCCGAAGTACACGCCCGAATGGGTCCGGCGGACGACGGTCTGGGCGGAGAGTTCGCGGCGCGAGATCTCCTATGCGCTGTGCGACGATATGCCGACCCTGCTCTGGTTCGGTAACCAGCGCGCCGTCGAATTCCATCCCACGCTGGTCACCTCCGATCCCGGGCCGGGGCCGACGCATCTCGTCCTCGACCTCGACCCCGCACCGGGGCAGACCTTCCGGCACGCGGCGGAGGCGGCACAGCTGATCCGGGTGGCGTTGACGGAGGCCGGCTTGACCGGTGTGGTGAAAACCAGCGGAGCCAAGGGGGCGCATGTGTTCGTGCCGATCGTGCCGGGTACCCGGCACGAGGACGCGGCCGCGGCGACGCGGGCGATCGCCGCGAGGGCCGAGCGCCTGGACCCCGGGTTCGCCACCACCGCGTTCATCAAGGAGGACCGCGGAGGCAAGGTCTTCCTCGACCCGACGCGTACCGGCGGCGCGACCGTCGTCGCGGCCTACAGTCCGCGTATCCGTCCCGGTGTTCCCGTATCGTTCCCGCTCGCCTGGTCCGAACTCGACGCGGTGACGCCGGCGGACTTCACGATGCGGACGGTGCCGGACCTGCTTGCCGATTCCGACCCGTGGGCCGCCGCCATGCCCGGACCGCAGGTGATTCCGGCCGATCTCATCGCCGAGGGCCATACCATCCCGATTCCCCGGGTCCAGGCGATGCACGAGGGCAAACGGCGGGCCCGCGCCCGCCGTGCCACCTGATGTCGCCGGTTGGCAGGCGGAGAACGGCGGTGGCGGAACCGGCCCATCGTCGCGTGGCCGATACCGGGTGACCGGCCGGGGTGCCCGTGCGAGGATCGATACGGGCGCAGCGGTATCCCGGTCCGCCGCCGCGAGTGGGTAGGACGACCGTATGTACTGGGTGGCGGGTGTTTTCGCGATCCTGCTGGCCGGGTGTGCCGACCGGTACGGGTATCACCGGGACGAGATGTACTTCCTGGCCGCGGGCCGGCGGCTCGACTGGGGATATGCCGACCAGCCGCCGCTGGTGCCGTTGCTGGCCCGGGCGATGGCCTTGATCGACGCGGATTCGCTGGTGGTCCTGCGACTCCCGGCGATCGTGGCGGCCACCGCGGTGGTCGTGTGCACCGGCTGGGCGGCTCGTGAACTGGGCGGCGACCGGGCAGCGCAGACCCTGGCCGCCGCGGCGGCGGCCTCCTCCGCGCTCCTGCTCGGCGGCGGTCATCAGCTCGGCACCGTGATCTTCGATCTGGCGGTGTGGTCGGCGCTGGTGGTGACGGTACTGCGGCTGCTGCGGCCGGAATCGGATCGGCGCTGGTGGTTGCTCGTCGGTGCGCTGGCGGGGATCGGCTTGCAGAACAAGACACTGCTGGCGTTACCGCTACTGGTTCTCGCCTGCGCACTTCTGCTGCTGGGCCCCCGAGAGGTTTTCCGCACCAAATATTTTCCGGCCGCGCTCGTGCTCGCCGCGGTGATCTGGGCGCCGAATCTGTGGTGGCAGGCGCGCAACGGGCTGCCGCAGGTCGAATTGAGCCGGGCCATCGCGGGCGGTTCGTCGGGCACCTCGGACGGCCCGGCCGCCTTCGTCTTGCTGCAGTTCGGCCTGATGGGACCGCTGATGGTGGTGCTGTGGGGCGCGGGTCTGTGGTGGCTGGCCCGGAATCGGTACCGCGCCTTCGCGCTCGCCTACGCCCTGCTGTTCGTGGCCTATCCGGCCGCCGGCGGCAAGGCCTACTACCTGGGCGGGATGTACCCGGTACTGCTGGCCGCGGGCGCCACCGCACTGGCAACCGTGCTGACCCGCACCCGTTCGCGCCGCGCCGCGACGGCGGCGGTTGTTGCGCTGAACGCGGTCGTATCGGCGGTCTTGTTCCTGCCGGTTCTTCCCGTGACCGCACTGCGCGATTCGCCGGTCCTCGCCCTGAACTACGACGCCGGCGAAACGGTCGGCTGGCCGCGGTTCACCGACCGGATCGCGGAGGCCAGAGCCCGGCTGGCACCGGACGCGGAAATACTCACGGCCAACTACGGCGAAGCCGCGGCCATCGAGCGTTTCGGCGCTCCGTACGGCCTCCCGGTCCCGCACAGTGGCCACAATGCCTATTGGTGGTGGGGGCCACCGGCCGATTCCCGCCCGATCCTCACCGTCGGCCTCACCCGCGCGGAAGTCGCGCGTTTCTGTGCCGATTCCGCGCCCGAGGCGGCGGGCCGGTTCGACAACGGGCTCGGAATCGACAACGACGAGCAAGGAGCGGCGTTGTATGTGTGCCGTACCGTCCGCGCGCCCTGGACGCAGCTGTGGCCCGCGCAGCGGCAGCTGGGTTAGCCCTCCCGCCGTTCCGGGGCGGTGTGGACTTCGGAGCGCACCGGCTCGGATTCGCGGGTCCGGCGCGTGCGCACGAGCTGGGCGGCGCCCACCAGCAGACCGAGTCCGAGCAGGACCAGTCCGCGTAGCCACACCGCACCGTCGATCCGCGTGAACAGGAAGAGACAGGACGCCAGCCCGAGCCAGGGCACCACGGTCGGGACCCGGAAACCATCGGCTCCCTCGGGTTCCCGGCGCAGCAGGAGTACGGCCGCGTTGACTGCCGTGAACACGACCAGCAGGAGCAGGACCAGTGTTTCGGCGAGCGCGGCGATTTCGCCGGTCAGCGCCAGCAGCAGCGAGACCGCCGTGGTCGCGAGTACGGCCACCCAGGGGGTCCGGCGGCCCGGGAGCAGCCGGGCCAGGACTCCGGGCAGCAGACCGTCGCGGGCCATCCCGTAGGCGAGGCGGGAGGCCATGATGCCGGTCAGCAGTGCGCCGTTGGCGACCGCCACCAGCGCGATCACCGCGAACAGGCGTTCGGGTACCCCGCCGGCCACCCGGACCACCTCCAGCAACGGACCGCTCGACTCCGCCAGGACCTCGGTGGGAACGACTGCCCCGGCCACCAGTCCGAGCAGCATGTACACCAGGCCCGCGGTCAGTAGTGCGCCGAACAGTGCCCGCGGGTAGGCCCGGCGCGGATCCCGCACCTCCTCGGCCAGGTTCACCGACGTCTCGAACCCGACGAACGAGTAGTAGGCCAGGACCGCGCCCGCGAGGGTGGCTCCGACCGCGCCGTGCTCGGCGGTGCCCAATTCGACCAGCCGTCCCGGCTCGCCGTCGCCGCGGACGAGAACCCAGGCACCGAGACCGATGACCAGGAGCAGACCGCCGACCTCGACCGCCGTGGCGACCACATTCGCGCCGAGCGACTCCCGGATACCGCGAATATTGAGCAGTGCGAGTGCGCCCAGGAACAGGACGACGACGGCCGCGGTGGGCAGGGTGATCAGTTCGGCCAGATAATCCGAGGCGAAACCGCGCGCCAGCGCACCGACCGAGACCACGCCCGCCGCGAGCATGCAGAAACCGATGAAGGCGCCCGCGGCCGGGCCGAGGGCCCGGGTCGCGTAGTGCGCCGAACCGCCCGCCCGTGGAAACCGGGTGGCCAGTTCCGCATAGGAGCCCGCGGTGAGACACGCCAGGACCAGCGCGGTGAGCAGCGGCACCCATATCGCCCCACCCGACTGCGCGGCGATCTCGCCGATCAGTACATACACCCCGGCGCCCAAAATGTCACCGAGCACGAAGAAGTACAGCAGATGGGTGGGCACGGTGCGCCGCAAAGTCGTCGCCATAGCGCCCGTATACCCGCGGCACACCGCTCTCACCAGTGGTTTCGCCGACCCGGGCGCGCCCGGTGGGTTTGCCGGTCCCGCGATCGGGAAGACATGCCGCATGACGACGGTGTGTACCCGGATCCCGGCCCGCCTCGATCGGCTGCCCTGGGCGCGCTGGCACTGGATGATCGTGGTCGGGCTCGGCTCGGTGTGGATCATCGATGGCTTCGAGGTAACTGGTACGCGGCGACCTCACCGCCGTCACGCTCACCGCCTGCTGGACCGCCGTGCTGTTCGTGGCCTCCTGCGGCGCGAGCTCCGCGTATCTGACGGTGAGCGAGATCTTCCCGATGGAGACCCGGGCGATGGCCATCGCGTTCTTCTACACCCTGGGCACCGCGGCGGGCGGTATCGCGGGACCGCTGGTTTTCGCGGAACTCACCGGTGACGGCGATGCCGGTCGCACCGCGCTGGCCTTCACCATCGGTGCGGTCATGATGATGGTCGGCGGAATCGTGGAGCTGTTCTTCGGGGTGAGCGCCGAGCAGCGGTCACTGGAAGAGCTCGCCGCTCCGCTGAGTTCACAGCGCACCTGCTGAATCCGGTGCCCGGTAGGTATTTCCGCGCCCGGCGGGGGCCGTGCACACCATCATGTGCGGCCGGCAGGTGGGTGCGTTCGTGGTCTACGACGCCGCGGGCGCACAGTCATCGGCACCACGAAGTGCGGTGATTACCTCGGCCTGCTCCGAGGCCGCTGAGAACTCCGAGCACCCAGTGCGTCGGCGGGCCCGGTGGGGCACTGCCACGGATATAGCGGATTCGCTGCACAGAGGTCTTCGACACTCGCGGCCCGCGTGACGAACGCACTCGCGTCATCGACCCCACGCCCATCGGCCGGTCTCTCGCGCCGAGGCCGCGAAGATCCGGCGGTGGAACGGCTGGGTGTGGGTCTCGACGGCCTCGCGTCACCGCACGTGGCCTCCACCCCTGTGCAGCACGCGGCCCGCGGTCAGCGCGCGCCGGGGCCGGATGGGTCCCGCCCGGTGACGGCGTCGTTTGGCCTGGAGTCGGGCGGGTATCCGCCCGCCGGACAGGAGGTAGCACATGACACGGACGGCACAGCCGCCTACGCGGCAATCAGGGGACGACCGGTCGGTCGGCGAACTCGTCGATGTGGCCACCATCCAGGTGAGCAGGCTGGTGCGTGACGAGATGCGCTTGGCCCGGCTGGAGATGCAGGAGAAGACGAGCGCCGCGGCCAAAGGCGCCGGGCTCGCGGGCGCGGGCGGGCTGCTGATGTTCTACGGCGGCGCGGCCTTGATCGCGGCCGTGGTGGCGGCGCTGGCGCTGGCGCTGCCGGGATGGGCCGCGGCGTTGATCGTCGGCGCCGTACTGCTCGCCGGTGGGGCCCTGCTCACTTGGCTCGGCAAGCGGAGTATCGCGGCGAGCGCGCCGCCGGTGCCCACGGACGCTCTGGCGGGCGCGCGCGCCGATTTCGAGACCGTCACCCATCGGAGGTAGCGATGACCGAGAACGGAGGACGCTCCGTCGACGACGACCGCGAGGCGTTGCGGCGCGACCGCGATCAGGTCCGTGAGGAACTGCGGGAGACGGTGGACGAACTGGCCGGGAAGTTCGACGTGCGGGCGCGGGCGGAGAAAACCGCGCACCACGCCGCCGAGGAGGTGCGGTATCGGGCCGGTGAGGTCGAGCGTACTGTCCGCGATCGCGCCGGTCAGGTGCAGAACCGGGCCCATCATCTCCTCGAACGGGCCGAAGCGGGCACCCCCGAGCCCGTGGCGGCGGGTGGCCGGAAGACGACGGAACTGCTGCGCGGCTATCCGGTGCCCGCGGTGACGGCGGCCCTCGCCGCCGCACTGGTGGCGTGGCTGATCGTACGAGGCAGGAAACCATGAACCTGCTGTACAAGCCGATAGGCACCGTGGCCGGGGTGATCGGCGGGATCGCGGCGAACGCTGTGTTCCGTCAGCTCTGGCGCCGGACCGCCGGACAGGACGAAGCTCCGGCGGCGACCTCTCCCGAGTACGGCTGGCGTGAGGTCCTGTTCGCGGCGGCTCTGCAAGGCGCGGTGTTCGGACTGGTCAAAGCATCGGTCGACCGTGCCGGGGTGGTCGCGTACCACCGGATGACCGGGAAATGGCCGACCTGAGAGGTCTGGAACGGCGGAGGTCGCGCCGCCGCCGGGGACCGAACCCTTCGGTGCGGTCGCACCGGTGCGGAGTCGAGCGGTCCGATGACGGTGCTCGCGATCCGACCGTCAGCGACAGGTCGCTCCGGCGCAGGCGGTCAGGACGGCAAGGCGCCGATCGAGGACGGCGACCAGGTCGGCGTGCGCGGCGCGTCCTTCGGGGGTCTTGATGAGGTTGGTCAGCTGGTACGGGTCCGCGTGCAGGTCGTACAGCTCGTATTCGCGCTGGTCGAGTGGCCGCTCCCGTTCGTACCAGCGCGTGTACAGGTATCTGTCGGTGCGGACGGCGCTCCAGGACGGCATATCGAGTGTGTAGATGAGCGGGGTGTCGGTGCCCGGAATCTGTTCCTGGGCGATGCCGTCGCGTCCCTCGCTGCCCGGACCCCCGTACTCGGCGACGAAATCGGCACGCCACCCCGCGGTATCGCCGGCCAGCACCGGTGTCAGCGAGCGGCCGTCGACCCGCTCGGGGACGGGCAGGCCGGCCCAGTCGAAGATGGTCGGGGCGAGATCTGTGGACAGGGCCATGGCGTCGCTGCGACCGGGGTGGATCCCCGGCCCGGCGATGGCCAGCGGCACCCGCATGGATTCCTCGTAGGGTGCCATCTTCTGGGTCAGCCGGTGCGCGCCGAGGCTGTACCCGTTGTCGGAGGTGAAGATCAGATAGGTGTTGTCGAGTTCGCCGGTTCGATCGAGGATTCCGACGATCCCCGCGACCATCTCGTCGAGTGATTTCAGCGCCCCGAGCCGATTGGTGTAATCGGGATCGTTGGTCACGGTGATGGTGGCCGCACGCGGGGCCGCGGTATCGATCAGCCACGACGGCTTGTCCGAGACGTCCGGCTCCTGATAGTTCGGTGAGCGCGGTGCGGCCGTCGGCCGGGTTTCCGCCAGATGCCGGGGCGCGGGCGGAATCGGGAAATGCGGTGCGGTGGAGGCGGCGTACCAGAAGAACGGCTGTCCCGTGGCGGCGGCGTCGGTGATGAACCGTTCGGATTTGGCGCGTATCACGTCGGTTTCGTAATCCTGGGGCGCTACACCGTATTTCACGAATGTGCCGTTCTCGTTGAGGGTGTAGTTGTAGCCGGAGTACAGGAAATTGTCGACTCCGGCGTACCACTCGTCCCAGCCGGGTGGAATGTGACCGGGGTCGTCCTCCAGCCCGTTGAGGTATTTGCCGGCCATGCCCGTTCGGTAGCCGGCGTTGTCCAGCGCGGTGGCGATGGTATGGGATTCGTTGCCCCGGGCGCGGAAGGTCTCGAAGCCGCCGACCTCGCCGGCATTGGTGAGGACACCGGTGTTGTGGCCGTACTCGCCGGTCAGGATGGAGGCGCGGGCCGCGCAGCAGATCGGCATCGGCGCGAACGCCTCGCCGAACTCCACCCCGCGGTCGCGGATGAGCGCGGCGGTACGTGGCATCGCCTGCCATACCGGTGTGGTCGCCGAATCCAGGTCGTCGGCGAGGATCACGACGACGTTCGGCCGCTGGTCCCCGGACTGCGGGGCGGCGGACACCACCGAAACGCCCCCGGTCGCCGCCATCAGTACCGCGATCACCGCGGACAGCGAGTTACGCACTGACCGAGCAGAACCCATGAGAACTCCTCGTGAGCGTTGGTCGACGGCCGTCCGAGCGGAGTCCGGTGGCCGCAGCCCAACCTAGCCCAGCGAGCCGGCCGGATACGTCAGCGCCACCGACTTCCGGCCTCCGATGTCGTTGCGATCCGTCCGCCGCTTGTGCGCTCACCGGGGATTACGTTGTCGCTGAATTCAATGGGGGCGTGCGTGTTCCGCGGGTGCCGCATCGGCCGGCGCGCCCGCGAACGCGAACGCGGCACACCGCGCGGCATGCCCGGGACCGTGCTCGGGCACGAGGACGGTCCCGGTGATCGTCAGGGGCGGATCGAACGGTATCGCCGCCACCCGGGTGGCGCCGATCTCGGTGATCTGATCGGCGGGCAGCACCGTCCAGCTGTGTGGATCCGAGCCGATCTCGACCACGGTGTCGCGCGCCGCGCCCGCCGGACGTCCCGGCTCGAACCGGATTCCCGTGCCGCGCATCGCGGCCGCGACCGCGTCGTGCAGGTGCCGATCGTGCCGTCGCGAGGGCATTCGCAATGCGGTGCCGATCAGGTCGGACGGGCCGAGGGTGGCGCGGCCGGCGAGTGGGTGCCGGGCGGACACGATCGCCAGGAGTGGTTCGGTCCAGGTCGGGATCGCCTCGATCCCGGGTTCGGCGGGTTCACCACGGGTCAGCACCAGATCCAGTTCGCCGCGGCGCAGGGCATTGAGGCGGGCGGTGAGGGGCAGGTCGACCAGGACCACATCGAACGGTGAACCGTTACCGCGCAACGCGTCGATTCCGTGTTCCAGCCGGGCGGTGAGCCCGGCGGCCGCACCCATGCGGAGGGTACCGGCGGGCGGTTCGGCGGCGAGACGGACGTGTTCGGCGGCCGCGAGCGCTGTCCGTGCGGCGTCGAGTACGCGCGCGCCCGCCGCGGTGAGCCGGACCCGGCGCGAGGAACGATCGAGTAACCGGACCCCCAGTTCCCGCTCCAAACCGGCGATCTGCTGGCTGACCGCGGGCTGGGCGATGTGCAGCCGCTCGGCCGCCCGGCCGAAGTGCAGTTCCTCGGCCACGGTCACGAAATACCGCAACGCTCGCAGTTCCATGCCATCCTCCCGCCGGAATCGCGTCGTCCGCGCGCAACGATAAGCAAAGCTTATCGCTGCGCGTGCGATCCCGGTCTGGCCGCGGACCCCGCCCGGCTGCTGAAGTCGTCGTATGACAATCGAAATGGGGCTCCTCGGCGCGCATCTACGGGAACACGAGGTGAGTCCGGAGGCTGCCCGGGTGGTGGAGGAGGCCGGCTACGGCACCCTGTGGCTGGACGCGTCACCGCCCGCGGACCTGCTGCCGGTTCAGCGACTGCTCGACGCCACCACTCGGCTGCGGGTCGCGACGAGCGTGGTGAACGTGTGGACCGCCGACCCGGTGACGGTCGCCGCCTCCTATCACCGTATCGAAGCGGCGCACCCGGGCAGATTTCTGCTCGGCGTGGGCATCGGCCACCGCGAGGTCGACACCGGCTACACCGCGCCCTACGACACACTCGTGTCCTACCTGGACGTATTGAACAGTACGGGGGTACCCGCCGATCGGATCGTCCTGGCCGCGCTGGGCCCCCGAATGCTGCGACTGGCCCGCGATCGCACCGCGGGCACCGTCCCCTGCCTGGTTCCGCCGGTTCATACACGTGGTGCCCGGGCGATCCTCGGTGCCGGCCGTATGCTGCTACCCGGACATTTCGCGGTGCTGGACGACGATATCGAGCGGGCCCGGGCGACCGCGCGATCCGGGCCGCCGGGACAGGCGCTGCGGGTCGCCAACTACGCCGCCAACCTGCGCCGGCTCGGCTACACCGACCAGGACCTGGCCGGCTCCGGCAGTGACGCGCTGATCGACGCGCTGACCGCGCACGGAGACGCCGCCACCGTCGCGGCGCGCCTCACCGCGCATTTGGAGGCCGGGGCGAACCAGGTGGGCGTGTACCCGCTCGGCGACGACCCGGTCACCGTCCTGCGCGGTGTCGCGGACGCGTTCTTCGCGGCCCACACGCCGTCCCGGTCCGGCGAGTGATCCCCCGATGTGCCCGCTGCGTCGCGGGACGGGGGCCGGGTTCACGACGCGTGATCGCTTCCGTGCGGCCTGGCGGGCACCGGAGTCGAATCCGTGTCGCGGTCCGGTCGCCAGGCCTGGGTCAGCAACATCAGCAGGTGCTGTTTCAGCTGAGACGTTCGCGGATCGTCGGACCGTCGCGGAGCCAGCGCCGCACAGGTCATACGCAGGAACTGCTGCCGGGTGACTCCGAAATTCAGGAAGAGTTCCTCGGCGGTGGCGCCGCCGAACGGAGCCCAGCGGATCGCGAAGACGAGCATCGGCTTCGTCCCCGGAAGCAAGGACTTCGCGGCATCCAGGGCCGCGCACTGCCGTAGTGCGGTCCGGACCCATGTGGTGGCGCCGGAGAAGTCGGGGTGCGGCCGGTCAGGTGCGGGCATGTTCGCCTCCGGAGCGGTCGGCGGCGCGGGGGCCGGGGGTGCCGGTCTCGGTGTCGACCGTGAAGACCGGGAACCTGCCGTCGCGGGGCCGCGGCCGGAAGCGCACCCGCACCGGACCCGCGGCGACCAGCGGAATATTGCCTTCGATCGAGGTGTAGACCCACGGGCCTTCGTCGAGTTCGACCACGGCGACCGTCAGGGGCATGGTCTCCCCGCGCCCGCCGATGACGCCCCGGTCCACCACCCGCCACGACAGAATCGACCCGGCGCCGCTGGATGGGACCCACTCCAGGCTGTCGGCCGCGCACGACGCGCAGTCGACGGTCAGCGGTGCGTACAGCCTGTCGCACCGTGCGCATCTGCGGATCAGCAATGTGTCTTCCAGGAGCGGAGCACCCGCGTCACCGCCGGTGCCGGTGTGTTTCGGAGCAGAGGGGTACATGGAGAGACCTGAACCTTCGCGGAGGGGGTCGACGGATTTCTCCAGCGTGCTCGGCGGGGGGTGGTCTCCATCACGGTCGAATGACCCGGGGTATACCTGTTTGTGACGTGAAGCCCGCCCTCCGGTGCACCCCGGTGGCCGTAGTCGCCGACGCGATCCCCGGGTCGGGACAACGGGTACGGTCGGCTCCGCTTCTAGGATTCGCGGTGGAACAGCGGCCCCGCGACCAGGGCTATCTGGGCGACGGCGTGGTCGATGGTGCCCGCGGGCTGGAAAAGGTGACTCAGCGCGAGGCGTACCACCGCTTCGACCCGGGTGCCGATCTCGGCCTCGCTGAACGCGTCGAGGCGGTACCGGGCGCGCAGGATGGCGGTGAATGCGGCGGTGGCCCGGCCCAGTACGGGTTCGGGTTCGGTCATCAAGGTGGGGAGCAGGGTGGTGTCGGCTCCGGAACGGCCGGCCAGTACGGCCTTGAGCAGGGTGTTGTCGGCCGCGGTGCGCAGGGTGTACTCGGCGGCGGCGGTGATTCCGGCGAGGAGGTCGCCGGATTCGGCGGTGACGGTCTCGGTGACGCCGGCGAGGAAGGAGTCGAGTTCGGCCGCGATCACGACCTCGGCCAGATCCTGTTTGGAGCCGATCTCCTTGTAGAGCACGGGGCGGCTCACGCCGACCTCCTTGGCCACCCGGGACATGTTGACCGCGCCCCACCCCTCGGTGCAGACCAGCTCGCGTGCGGTGGCGATCACCCGCTCCCGCAGTATTCGGCGCATCTCGTTCTGGAAGTTCGGCGCGTCAGCCACGGCAATCACCTTACATTATCTGCGCGTCTGCTCCTCTATTGACAGTTGCAGACCATGTGTATGTAATTAATACACAAATTGAAAAAGTGTAAAAGGTCGGCGCCGGTGGGATGCGCCCCGGCACCGACCACAGCGCCCGTCGCCCAGCGGCGGCCGCACGGAAGTGAGGAGGGCGACGATGACGACGTCCGAGCAGAGGTCGCGCGGCGCGGTCGCGCCGCAGTGGCGTGACCGGAAGCGGTACCTGTGGTTGTTCGGGCTGGTGGCACCCACCTCGCTCGGCCTGGCCGCGGTGCTGGTGTGGGCGTGCCACCGGCTGGGGTGGGAGCCGGCGGCGGCGGTGTGGTGGTGGATCGGCCCGCTGCTGGTCTATGTGCTGCTACCGGTCCTGGACCGGTTCTTCGGGCCGGACGGTCAGAACCCGCCCGAGGAGGTGATGGAGCACCTGGAGCGCGATCGCTACTACCGCTGGTGCGTCTACGCCTTCATCCCGTTCCAGCTGGCGAGCCTCGTGTTCGCCGCCTACCTGTGGACCGCGCCGGACCTGTCCTGGCTGGGCATCGAGGGCGGGCTCGGGCTGTGGTCGAAGATCGGGGTGGCGTTCACCGTAGGGGTCATGGGTGGTGTGGGTATCAACACCGCCCACGAACTCGGCCACAAGAAGGACGATCTCGAACGGTGGCTGTCCAAGATCACGCTGGCGCAGACCGGTTACGGGCATTTCTACATCGAGCACAACCGCGGACATCACGTCCGCGTCGCCACACCGGAAGACCCGGCCAGCGCCCGGTTCGCCGAATCCTTCTGGACCTTCCTGCCGCGCAGCGTCGCGGGCGGTCTGCGGTCGGCGTGGGCGCTGGAGCGCAC
Organism: Nocardia testacea NBRC 100365; assembly: GCF_000308775.1. Lineage (GTDB taxonomy): Bacteria > Actinomycetota > Actinomycetes > Mycobacteriales > Mycobacteriaceae > Nocardia > Nocardia testacea. Next base: position 99,941 of record NZ_BAGJ01000272.1, on the reverse strand, counting down.
ACGGTTGCGGCGTATGGGCAAAAGCCCGTGGACAGTTCGCAACGATGTGCTCAATGCCTGGGCGATGTCCGTGGTGCTGTGGGGCGCCCTGGTCGCGCTGTTCGGTCCGGGTGTGCTGCCATTCCTGCTGCTGCAGGCCGTGTACGGATTCTCGCTACTGGAAACGGTGAACTACCTCGAGCACTACGGCCTGCTCCGGCAGCGCACCGAATCCGGCCGATACGTCCGGTGCACGCCGGAACACAGCTGGAACTCCGATCACCTCGTCACCAATATCTTCCTTTTCCACCTGCAGCGGCACAGCGACCATCACGCCGCGCCCACCCGGCGCTACCAGACCCTGCGCAGTATGGACGGCGCACCCGAACTGCCCGCCGGTTACGCGAGCATGATCACTCTGGCCTATGTCCCGCCGCTGTGGCGGAAAGTGATGGATCATCGCGTTCTGGCCCACTACCGGGGTGATATCACCCGGGTGAACATCCAGCCGAGCAAGCGGGACCGCGTGCTCGCCCGGTACGGGGTCGCGGGCTGATGGCCGTCTTCCGTTGCCCGGTGTGCGACTACCGCTACGACGAGACCACCGGCGCGCCACGCGAAGGCTTCCCCGCGGGTACTCCGTGGTCGGCGGTTCCCGACGACTGGTGCTGCCCGGACTGCGGCGTGCGGGAAAAGATCGATTTCGAACCGGCCGGCCCGACGAGAGGACAGTGAGATGACCACCGGCTACAAAGTGTTCCAGTGCGTGCAATGCGGTTTCGAATACGACGAAGCGCTCGGCTGGCCCGAGGACGGTATCGCGCCCGGCACCCGGTGGGACGATATTCCCGACGACTGGTCGTGCCCCGACTGCGGCGCGGCGAAAGCCGATTTCTTCATGGTCGAGGTCGACCGCACCTGAGCCGATTCGGGGCCTATCGGCCCGGCTCCGGACGGAGGACCGGCGGGCCGTACCAGTGGCACACCAGCAGGGCCAGCTCGACGTCGAGCCGGTCGGCGCCGATCGACCGGCCCCGGCGCGCGATGGCGCGTCCGACCCGGTATTTGACGGAGTTGGAATGCAGGTTCAGCTCGGCGGCGGCGGCCTTGTAACTGGATCCGGTGCGCAGGAACACCCGCAACGTCTCGCGCAGGCGCGCGTCGTTGTCGGTGTCGCCGGCCAGGTCGCCGAGAACTTCGCGCACCCAGCCGCGGGCCTCGTCCACGACGCTGCCGAGCAGTGCCGCGGTCGTCAGTCCGGGATCGTCGGCGGCGACCACGCTCGGCGGGGGTTGCCCGTATGCCGAGGCGACCGAGCAGGCGCGTTGCGCGCCGCGGTGGGAGCGGCGGAAGCCGTCCACCCCGGCGGCGAGGGTGCCGACCGCGATATCCGGGGCGTCGCGGCGGGTGGACACGTATTTCCGCACCGCGGCCACCAGATCCGCTCGTTCGGACCGGTAGGGGAGCCACGCCCAGACGCTGATCCGGTCGGCGGCGATGACCAGCGGGTTCGCCGCGACGTCGAGGGCGTCGGCCAGTTCCCGGACGAACCGCTGCAGGTTCGGGACCGCGTCGCTGTCGATCTCACCGTCGGGGCACCACAGCACGAGGGCCAGGTGGTACCAGCGCAGCGGATAGCGGATCGCCTCGGTGACCGCGTCGACATCGATGGCCTGACGACTGCCCAGCACCTCCCGCGCGCGTACGGCGCGGATGTTGTTCTGGCTTTCCAGCCATTGTTCGCGCTCGTCGTCGTAGATCTCGAGCACCTGTTCGGTGATGTGGTCGATGTATTCGAAGAGCGTGGGGGTCATGCGTTCGACCACGTTGATCCGTTCGGCGAGCGGAATCTCCATCGTGTGCAGCTCGGCGAACACCATCTCGGTCAGCCGGCGCTGTCCTATCCGATAGGCGCGGGCCAGGGCGTTCGCCGGTACGCCCTGCTGGGCCAGTCGTCTGGCGTAGTCCACGACGGCGGGCGCGGCCTGGATATCGGCGACGGAGAGGTCGTAGCGCAGGGCGTGCAGGACGGTGGCGATATTCGCTTCAACGCTCTCGAAGAGCAGGTCACCGGTGTGCGGATCACGTCGCAGATCGGCGATATCGTCTTCGATGTAGGTGCGGATGGCCGCGCTGATCCGGCTCACCCGTTCGTTCATCCGGGCGGCTGTCGCCGCGATGACGCGGTCTGCGTAGGTGGTGTCGTGACGTGCGGTCGTCACATCGTCAACCGTACCTCCGGTCCGTCTCCCCACCCGAGGTGTCCATCCGCTTGTTCTCCGGGGACAAAGACCGGCCCGGACTTCATCGGCGCACGACGGCGACCCGGCGACCAGGTATTCCTACCGTGGACGCACGACACCTGGACCACTGCCCCGAGGATCGTGAATGAACCTTGCAGTACTCCCGGACTGCCGTGCGGTCATCGCTCCCGGTGCCGCGGCAGTCACCGATGACAACATCGAACTGGACAACGCCGCATTCGTGGATGCCGTGCGGCGGGCCACTACTTCACTGCGCGCCGCCGGTGTATCGACCGGCGACGTGCTCGCGGTCGTACTACCCGACACCGCCGCCTTCGTCGTCACGCTCTTCGCCGCGTGGCGCGTCGGTGCCGCTGTCGTCCCCCTCGACCCGGCGCTACCCGCCGACGAAGCCGGCCGCCGCATGGACCGGGCGAACACCCGGGTGCTGGTCGCCGCGCCCGAATTCGCCCGTGCCCATCCGGGCCGAGCCGTTGTCGCCGCCGACAGGCTCACCGCGGCCGAACCCGACACTGCCGAACCGGCGCGGGTCGGCGACGACGCACCGGCACTGCTGCTCCATGTCGAGCGAGGCGGTGCCGATGCCGAGATCGCGGTCCTCGACCATATGAACCTCAACGCGCTGTGCCGTTTGGCCATCGAGATCTTCGCGTTCACCGGCGCCGACCATAGTCTGACGATCCAGCCGCTGTGCCATGTCGACGGCATCGCCCTGGGAGTTCTGGCGCCGCTGCTGGCCGGTGGTTGCACCACCATCGCCGGCCCGTTCGATCCCGCGACCTTCTTCGACCGGATCGAGGCCGCCCGCGCCACCTGTTTCGCGGCGAACCCGCCCGTGTTCCGGCAACTGTCCGAGCTGTCCGCGGGGAATCGGTCGCGCGGTTCGTCGGTGCGAATCGCCATCTGCAGTCGTGCGCACACCGGCCCGGAACTGCGGACCGCCTTCGAGCACCGCTACGGCATACCGATCATGCATGATCATGGGCTGGCCGACTTCCCGCCCCGGACCCGGCCGATCCGCCCACCGAATCCAGGGAACCGCCCGCCCGCGCGGTATTCGTGCCGCGCCCGGTGAACCGGGCGATTGCCTGACCGTCTCCGCTCGCTTGTCACCAGAGGGCAGGTTCGCCCACTGCTACTCGCGCCGCCTCCGGTGAAGCCGCCCGAGGCGCGCGAAGGGCCCGGCCATGTTGCGCCGCCACCACGGGTCCAACCGGCTCGGATCCGGCCACTCGACCGCTTCCTCGTGATCATCGGGCACCGTCCGCCGAGGTCCGAACTCGTCCACCACGGTTGCCACCTCCGTCCGTCCGGTCGCGATACCCGTGCCGACCACCCGAAACGCGGCGGCGGAGCCGAACACGCGCCCGCGATCTCCCCGCCCGGTGGTGCGAGTTCGCCTACGGTGGGCATCGCGCTCAGGGATGCGATGCGGCCGAGTTCGAGGGTGCGCACCGGTCCGGCGGCCGGGCGACTCGGATCGCGGATGCCGTGTGTCGATCAGCCGAGTGAGCCCCCGCCCATTTCTCCGGCTTTTCCTTGCTGTTTCCCCGCCGCGGTCCCGGGTAGACGTCACGGACTACGGCGCCGACCATGAGGAGCGCGAGTGTTCATCCACAACAAGGATCTGCAGTTCGAGGTGCGGGTGGAGCGCCCGGACCCGCGGTTCGCCACCCTGCTGCAGGAGCAGTTCGGCGGTGCCAACGGTGAGCTCAAAGCCGCGATGCAGTATTTCAGCCAGGCTTTCGTACTGCGTCGCAAACATCCGAAGATGTACGACCTGTTCATGGATATCGCGACCGAGGAGTTCAGCCACCTCGAGATCGTCGGCAATATGATCACGATGCTCCTGGACGGCCTCAACGACGACCTCAAGCAGGCCAACGAGCATTGCGACTGGATGCCGGTGGTCGCCTCGGCCGACGGGAAAGAACACGCGATCCACCAGGTGGCGACGGATCCGCTGTTCCTGGCGCTGCGCGGTGGCGGTCCCGATGTCGGCAACTCCGCCGGAGTGCCCTGGACCGGGGCCTATGTCAACTCCAACGGTGAGCCGTCGGTGGATCTGCGCAGCAATCTCGCGGCGGAATCGCGCGCCAAGATCGTCTACGAATACCTGAAGCAGTTCACCGACGACCCCGGCGTCCAGGACACTCTCTCGTTCCTGATGTCCCGGGAGGTGGCGCACTTCCAGCAGTTCACCGCCGCCCTCAACGAACTGCCGGTCAATTTCCCGCCCGGCGCGCTGCCCGGTGACGACCGTTTCCAGAACATGGCGTTCAACATGTCCAACGGCGACGGAAGCGCCCGCGGACCGTGGAACGAAGGGCAGGGACCGTGGCCGGCGGGCGTGGAGTGGGAATACGTCGCCGATCCGGTGCGTGACTGGCTGGGCACCGGGCACCGGGAGAACCAGGGCCCGGCGACCAACCCCGAGGGCAGTCCCGCGGTAGCGGGCAGCAAACCGTTCACCCACGAACAACACGGGCCCGCCTGAACCGACTCCGGCGGGGCCAGGGAGCAGATGATGGACGCATTGACTTTTCTGCGTGCCGACCACGAAAGCGTGCTCGGCATGATCGAATCACTCGAACGCGGCCGCGGCACCAGCGAAACCGAGGTGCGCAACCGCGAACAACTGGCCACCAGTCTGGTGATCGCCGCCTCGCAGCACGAAGCGGTCGAGGAACAGTTCTTCTGGCCGGCGGTCCGCAAAACACTGCCCGAGGGCGACGAACTCGCCGATCACGGCCTCGACCAGGAAGAAGCGGGTAAACAACTGCTCCAGCAGATCGAGGACTCCGAAGCCGGGAGCCCGGAATTCGAGCAGGCGCTGACCGATTTCCTCGTCGCGATGCGCGAGCACATCGACTACGAGCAGAATCAGGTGTGGCCGCGGTTCGCCGCGATCGAGCCACCCGAGGATATGGCCGATCTCGGTGAGCGGATGGCGGCGGCCAAGAAGAACGCACCGACCCGCCCCCACCCGAACACCCCGTCCGGCCCCGGAGCCCAGAAGATCGCCGGGCAGGCGGCGGCCGCCACGGACAAACTCCGCGATATGGCGACCGGGCGGAAAGCGCACGAACCGGCCGACCCGCCCACTCCGTGAAGTCCCGTCGGCCGCCGGCTTCCGCGGGCGGCCGACGGGCTGGTTCGCTGCTACCGCGAGGTGGTCCTTTCCGGCGACGCGCTGGTCATGCTGGATCCGTATACCGGCGGGAGAGGGCCGCAGATCGTGGCGGGCGCGGCCACCGCCGACAGTCCCATGGCCTTGGCCGTGCTGGCCGATACGGGAGCGCGGTCGGTGCTCCCGGGCCACGGCGAGCCCTGGACCGAGGGTGTGGCGACCGCGGTGGAGCTCGCGGTGCGGGCCGGGCCACACTGAGCACCGCGGTGCGGCCCCCTGTGCCGCCGGCGTTGTTGCCGTCCGGTGACCGCGTCGGCGACCCCGCTGCCGATGGTCGCGGCGCCGGAGGCCGGGCTTTTCGTGATCACGGTTTAGTAACAGGTGCGGCGGGTAGCACGGCCGATGTCGGCGCTCCGACGCAGTACCGGAGCGGAGCAGCGCAATGGTGAGGAGCCGTGATGGCGAACGGATATCAGGAGCCGGACTTCGAATCGGAAGTGTTACCGCTGTCGGGGACGCGATTACAGTGGCGCGGCACCGACCGCTGTTTCCGGGTGACGCAGCCGCAGCCGGGCGGGGAGATCGTGACCGAGGCCGGAGCGGATGAACTGCTGTGGCGGCCGTGGTCGGGGCGTGCGGATATGGCCGTCGGTGTGTCCGGGCCGATCAGTGCCCATGCGCCGGGTCGGTGGTGGGTGGTGTGGGGTGAGTACGTGGGCGACCGGGTGACGGTCACACTCGCCGACGGCACGACACCCCCGGTGCGGATCGTGGGCGGGTTGTGGGTCAGCGAGTGGAGCGGGCCCGAACAGGCCGCCGTGGTCGGCACGGCGACGCGGCGTACCGATGTGCGATTCGCTCCGCCGTCGTTCCTGCCCCCGCCGTTGACCACCCTGGGCGACGGCGCGAGCGGCTGCTGGGTGCACGTGGAGACCCCGGCCGTCTTCCGGCCGCGCCGCACCGTCGCCCCCGCCTAGACTGCTCCGGCCGAGCCTGTTCTGCCGAAACCGTTCCCGGAAACGGTGTTTCGTGCGCTCGTGCAGTGGTCGCCGGCCGCTGCCCGTTTCGCCGCGGCCGTCGCGGGTAGCCCGGGTTTCGATGACCGGTGCCCCGGGCGCCGGGTGTGAGGAGACGGTTCGCGCGTGTCGGGAATGCGCCGCGCCGGCCGCGGCCCCGGGTACGTATTCACCCTGTGGGCCGGTATCGCGGTGGTCAGCGGCGTGGCGGCGATGGCCGGTTACGGTCTGCTCGGTGGTGCGTCGGCCACCGTGCTGGCCGCGATCACCGCATTGGCCGCCGGTGCGATCCTGGCGATGATCGCCGATACCATGATCCCGGAAGCGTTCGAACACGCTCATATCTGGATCGGGTTGATCACCGTGGCCGGGTTCCTGACGGCCTTCGGCCTGTCCCAGCTCGGCACCTGAGGACACTGCTCCACCACGATCACTTCGTGGTGTCGCGCGGCGCCGACCGGGGCACCGGCACGTCCTCGGCGAAATCGACCACGATTTCCCGCCGGGAGAACAACCAGGCGCCCCCGGTACGGAGGAAGGTGTCCTGATATCGGAGGGCGAAGCGATGGTCCCGGTGGCCGTCCCCGCGCGGGTAGATGTGGTGTGCCGTGCAATAGGTCTCACCGTGTGCGTCGTGGTCGGTGGCGGTATCGAGCACCTGCTGTTCGACGACGTGCCGAGTGGCCACCAGGTGCGATACCGATTCCACCACCGCCCGGGCCACCGGTGCCCGGCCGCGCAACTCGCGCGGCGCGTCCGTCCGCTTCATCTCGGCCGGCAACACCAGCACCATCTCCGGCGCGAACAGTGCCATCAGCGCGGGGGGATCCCGGCGGTCGACGGCCTGCGCGTAGCGCGCCGCGAGCGTGATCACGGCAAGACGGTCGGTAGGTTCCATACCTGCCATCTCAGCGCGCGTCACTGCTGAATCGGAGGCTCCTCTCGGTGGGTGGGACTCCGGCACACTCATCGGCGGTACGCAGCGCTAACCTCCGGGCCACGCCGCGAGACATCGACCGGCGCCCGCCGACGCCGCCAGGGAGATTCGATGAGCCACGATCCGAAAGCTCGTCCGAGGGTGGGCGATTCCCCGGATGGCACGGTATTGACCTCGGCGCCGGGGGATACGCCCGTCGACCGCGCGACCGCCGCGGCGCGGCGGGTGGTCGACGCGTTACTGCGTACCGACCGCGCGAACGCGAACCTCGATCGGGTGGCCGAAGAACTCGACAGTATCGCCGACCATCTCGAGCAACACGCCCCGGCGGTCGCCGAACGGCTGGTCGATATGTGGCACGGCGAGGGGGTCACCCGCCACGACCCGGTCACCGGCCCGGAGAACGCTCTCGCGCCGCCGCTCGTGCTCACCGGCCGCGCGGAGGGAACGGTGGACGGGGTGGTCACCTTGACCATCCCCTACCAGGGCCCGCCGGGACATGTGCACGGGGGAGTGGCCGCGCAACTGCTCGATCACACTCTCGGAGTGGCCAATACGTGGGCCGGATGCAACGGGCCCACCGCCCAGCTCAATGTGCGGTATCACCGGCCGACCCCCTTGTTCGTGCCACTCACGGTGAGCGGCCGGATGGTTTCGCGGGAGGGCGTGAAGATCAACTCGGTCGGCGAGATCCGCACCGCCGACGGGACGCTCTGCGTCTCCGTGGAAGGCCTGTTCATCGACAAGACGGTCGCCCGGCCGCGCTAGTGCCGGGCGGTCCGGACCGGATACCGGAACCGACCGGTCCCGACCCGTGACCGTCGATCACGGGATGCGCGCCGGCAGACCGGTCACGGTGCGCGTCGCGCGTGCTCACCGAGATCGCCGGTGTGATCGATGCAGAACAGGCGCCGGGTGAACCGCCAGCCCCCGGCATCGCGGGCGAACTCGTCGAAGTAGCGGCCGGTGAGGATGGGTTGCAGCGGTAGCTCACCGGCCGCCTGTACGACGGTCACATACGACAGCGCGGTCGCCTCGGTGTTGGTGTCCGCGACCCGGACCCGGACGTTCGTGGTGAGGTGTTTCGTCCGCGGCGACCCCGGGTCGCCGTGCATCTTGATGAATCGGCGGTTGGCCTCCAGGACGGCCCGCGCGTCCGCGACGATCGGCTCGCCGATAGGGACGCCCGCGCCGTCGCACCTGCCGTACGCCGCGTCCGCGAACAGCTCCGCCACCTCGTCGAGCGCGCCCCGGTCGATCAGATGTGAATAGGCGAAGATCAGGTCTCTGATCGCCTCGATCGCGGCCAGGCGGGTGATCGTGTGCTCGAGGTCCATGCGGAGAAGATCTCACGGATCACCGCGAGCGCGCGGCACCTTTCCACTGGCCGAGACCGTACCGACGATCCTGGCGCCGCGATGGTTAGCGTCGGACGGAGATGCCGGCGAGTGGTCGTCCGGACGCGGCGGCATTCGATACGAGGACAGGAGCCGAGTTGGAACGCGCGACCATAGCGGAGATGCTGCTCGATCGTCTCGGCGACACCCACCCGGGCGTGCGCACCCGGGAACAGGACTGGACCTGGGACGAGACGGTACGTGAGAGCGCGGCCCGCGGCGCCCTGGCCACCTCACTGCGTGTCGACGGTCCGTTCCATATCGGAGTGCTGCTCGAGAACACCCCCGAGTTCTTGTTCTGGCTCGGCGGCGCGGCACTGACCGGGGCGGTGATCGCCGGTATCAACCCGACCCGGCGCGGCGCCGAACTCGAGGCCGAGATCCGCCTTGTCGACTGCCAATTGATCGTCACCGATTCGGCGGGCATGGCGCTGATCGGTGAGCTCGACCTCGGGCTGAGCGAGGACCGTTTCGTCCTCGTCGACGCACCCTCCTACCTCGACCGGGTGGCCGCGCACCGGGTCGAGCAGCCTGTCGCGGCCCCGGTGGTGGACGAATCGGCGCTGTTTTTGCTGTTGTTCACCTCCGGCACCACCGGTACGTCTAAGGCGGTGCGGTGCAGCCAGGGCCGGTTGGCGCGACTCGCGTACGCGAACACGGAGAAATACGGCCATGTGCGGTCCGACGTCGACTACTGCTGTATGCCGCTGTTCCACGGCAACGCGCTCATGGCGCTGTGGGCGCCCGCCCTGGCCAACGGCGCGACCGTCTGCCTGGCACCGAAATTCTCCGCCTCCGGATTCCTGCCGGATGTGCGGTTCTTCGGCGCCACCTTCTTCACCTACGTGGGCAAGGCGCTGAGCTACCTGATGGCCACCCCGGAGCGGCCCGACGATATCGACAACACTCTCGTCCGCGGGTTCGGTACGGAGGCCTCCCCGGAGGACAGGGTGGAGTTCGCGCGCCGATTCGGGGCCGAGCTGCTGGAGGGCTACGGTTCGTCCGAAGGCGCCGGATCGGTGAAGCCCGACCCGGACACACCGGCGGGCGCGCTGGGCCGGCCGGCCCACGACGACATCGCCGTCGTGCATCCGGAGACCCTGGCCGAATGCGCCCGGGCGGAACTCGACCGGCACGGCCGGGTCCTCAATCCGGACCAGGCCATCGGCGAGATGGTCGACAAGGGCGGCGCGAAACGCTTCGAGGGCTACTACAAGAACGAGTCCGCGGTGGCCGAGCGGATTCGGCACGGCTGGTACTGGACCGGCGATCTCGGCTATATCGACGACGCCGGGTTCCTCTACTTCGCCGGTCGGCGGGGCGACTGGATCCGCGTGGACGGGGAGAACATCTCGGCATTGCTGATCGAGCGGATTCTGCGGCGGCACCCGGAAATCATCGCGACCGGTGTGTACGCGGTGCCCGACCCGCGTTCGGGGGACCAGGTGATGGCCGCGATCGAGGTCGCCGACGTCTCCGGCTTCGACCCCGCCGAGTTCGCGGCGTTCCTGGCCGATCAGGACGATCTCGGCACCAAGTCGGCGCCCCGGTTCGTCCGTGTATCGGCGAGGTTGCCGGTCACCGGGTCGAACAAGGTGCTCAAGCGGGAACTACAGGCGCGGTTGTGGCGCGGGGACGAACCGGTGTTCCATCGGGTGGGCCGCGGGGCACCGGAGTATGTGCGGCTGACCGCAGCGGACGAGCAGGCGCTCGAACGCGAATTCCACACCCACGGCCGCGCGAGATTCCTACCGGAGCCGGGAGTCGCCGGTCGATGACGCGCTTCCCGGAAAGCCCTCGGCGCGGTGCGCGCGCCGGTGTATGCGAAGGAGGCAGGGGATGAAGCTCGGCGGTGGAACATTCGGTGGTCGTCGCGGACACCGGCAGTGTGTACCCCTACTCGCCGTCGGGCAGGTCCCCGTTGCCGGACGACTGCGATATCCCGGACCCACTGGAACTGCTGTCGTTCGTCGCCGGTGCGACCACGACACTCGGCCTGTCCACCGGTGTTCTGGTGCTCCCCAACCACAATCCGGTGGTGCTGGCCAAACGGCTGGCGACACTCGATCGGCTCTCCGGTGGGCGGCTGCGCGTCTGCCTCGGACTGGGCTGGATGCGAGAGGAGGTCGAGGCGTGCGGTGGACGGTTCGATCGTCGCGGCAGAATCGCCGACGAGGCCATCGCGGTGATGCGAGCGCTGTGGTCCGGGCGTGACGGTGTGGATTTCGCTGGCGAGTACTTCTCGTTCACCGGTGCGCACAGCTGGCCCAAACCGGCGCGGCACTACGGTGTTCCGCTCTACATCGGCGGCCACAGTGCCGCGGCCGCGCGGCGGGCCGGCCGGCTGGGCGACGGGTTCCAGCCGCTGGGGCTCGCCGGCGAAGAACTCGATGCCGCGATCGGCGTGATGCGTGCCGCCGCCACCGCGGCCGGCCGTGATCCCGCGGCTGTCTCGCTGGTACTCGGAGCCACGCTGCGCCGCGTGGACGAGGCGGAGCTCGACCGGGCACGCGGACTGGGCGCCGATCGGATCGTGCTGTCTGCCTCACGGCGCGCCACATCCATGGATCTGGTGATCGAGGAGATGGCGCAGTGCTCGAAGCGTCTGGGCCGCTGAATAGTTCGAGGTCGGCGCCACGACTGAGGTAACGCGCGGTCCGGTGTGCCGCCCGCGGCGGGCGAGGCCCGGTGGCACTGTCCGTTTACTGCGGATAGCTTCGTTCCATGCAGGACCACCTCGACGACCTCCGCTTCGCCCATGTGCTCGTGGACACCGCCGACGCGGCGAGTACGGCCCGCTTCAAGGCCGTCGACCTCGACATCGAGACCACGCCGGATATGTCCCGGTGGAGCGATGCCCAGGTCGAGGTGGAGAAACTCGTGCGTGGTCAGCTCCAGCGGGCCCGCCCCCGCGACGCGGTCCTCGGTGCCGGGCAGGGCCTGGACGGCACCGGTCCCCGCTGCTGGGTGGTCGATGCGATCGACGGTCTCGAGAACTATGCGCGCGGTGTCCCGGTGTGGGCGACCCAGATCTCCTTGCTGGAGGTCTCGGGGGGCGACTACCGGCCCGTCGTCGGCGTCGTCTCCGCGCCCGCGCTGGGCCGCCGCTGGTGGGCTGTACGGGACCACGGCGCCTTCACCGGACGCAGTCTCTCCTCGGCATCGCGCCTGCGGGTGTCCCGGGTGCCGAAACTGGCGGACGCGTCCTTCGCGTATTCCACCCTCACCGGCTGGGAGGAGCAGGGCCGGCTCGACAGCTTGCTGCGGCTGGCCCGTACGGTCTGGCGCACGCGCGCCTACGGCGACTTCTGGCCCTACATGATGGTCGCCGAGGGGGTGGTGGACATCTGCGCCGACCCGGCACTCTCCCCGGGCGATATGGCCGCCGGCGCTGTCATAGTCACCGAGGCCGGTGGGGCCTTCACCGGCCTCGACGGTAGCCCGAGCCCGCTGGGCGGGAGCGCGGCCGCGTCGAACGGTTTGCTGCACGAAGAGTTGCTGGAGTATTTGAACGAGCGTTGAAGACGGCCCGTGGATCGCCGGTCACCACGGCGGCGCCGGTTTCAGTGCGGTGCGGTGTCCTCGAGCCGGCACAGCGACCAGGGGAGCGTGTCGATCGGCACCCCGCCACCGATCCGGCCGGCGCCGCGGGTCTTGGATCCCGGGGGGAGCCCGGGATCGGTGGCGAGAATGACCCGGCCTTCGTCGTTGACGAGCACAAGGGGGGACACCGAGGTGCGGAAACGGGGCAGCAGGATCTCCTGCATGGCGCCGACCGGTACATCGGCGCCCGCGATGCCGAGGAACTGCCCCCCGGCGGTGACCGGAACCGCGAAAGTGCACACGTATTGGTCGGTGCACGCGAAATCGATATAGGGCCCGTGCACCCAGCGGTGCCGCTCGTCCCGTGGGACCACGTACCAGTCCATCTGGGTGTAGTCGTAGAAGTACTCGCTCTGCGGGTTCAGCTCGGGGTCCAGCCGGTGTGGTCGGTGTTCGGGATGCATCTGCCACCACTCCAGGAACCGGGGCCGATCGGCGAGTACGCCGTCGGCGATGACCACGCCCGCCCCGTCGAACAAGTCACCGACCTGCTCCAGCTCATCGACGATGGGCTCGCGTAGCGCGGCCAGATCGGTGGACCGCGGGGCCGCTCGCCGTCTCCCGGTGGCCTCCTCCCACACGCCGGTCAGCGCGGCCCCGATCGTCGCCAGGGACGAATAGATCTGCTCGGCCAGCTCTGCCACCACGGAAGCGAGCGATTCGACGGTCGGCGGTCTCGGATTGTCCGTCATCGATCACTGAGCTCCATACGTAGTGCGACGAGCCGACGGATGCGGGATTCACTATGCGATTCTGCCAGCTGCCGGGCCTCGGCATCATCCTCGCGTTCGATGGCGCGTACCAGATCGGCGTGGACGGCGGCCTCGGCTTCCGGATCCAGCTCCAGTCGTGGCAGCCACACCAGTGCGGAGAGCTCGGCCTGGAGGTCGACCTGGGCCCGGGTCAGTCTGGTGGATTGCGCGCATACGGCCATCTCGATGTGGAAGCGGCTGTCGGCCCGCCGGGCCGCGACCGGTTCGGTGCTGGTCCGCAACCGGTCGGTCAGGGTGTGCAGCCGGGCCACATCGGCCCGGCCGCCGCGGCGGGCGGCGAACACCGCGGCCGCGCCGGCGATGGCGAACTGCGCGTCGCCGAGGTCGCGTAATTCCGCGAGACTCATCTGCTGCAATCGCGCCGCCGCGGTGTGTTCCAGGGCCTCCGCGGACGCGCAGATGAAACTTCCGCCCCCGCGTCCGCGCTTGGTGCGGACGATGCCCTGCTGCCGGAGTACGGCCAAGGCCTCACGCAGCGTCATCGTCGAGACACCCAGCTGGTCGGCGAGGGTCAACTCGCTCGGCAGCTGTTGGCCGTCCACCATCACCCCGAGGCTGATCGCCGCGGACAGCCGCTGGACCACGGCCTCGGTTTTCGGTCCACTGCCCTCGAGTGGCGAGAGAACAGCGCTGAGCGCGGTCAGGCCCGCGCGTTCCTGCTGGGACAACGCGACTCCTCCGGTGCGCGGTATGTCCCTCGATTCTAGGACCGGGAACTTGAAATATGAACTATGGAGTCAAGGGAGTCGCCATCCGGCCTTCGGGGACAGCCCGGCGCTCCGGATCGCCTAGCACTTGAACTATGGTTTCATAGGTATTAGATTGGCCGACGACGCCGCCTCGGGCGCCCACCACTGCTAGTGACGATCGGGAGAGGGAACGACATGCACGAATACCCGACTCGCTGTGCCGAGGATCCGCACCGGCAGCGTCATCGCGGTGCGGAATCGCCCATCGGCCCGGCGGCGACCGTCGAGCAGATCGGATACCCCGACGGCCTGTCGACCACGAAGTGCATGTGCCGGACGGAAGTCGACGGGCTCCGCGCCACCTGGCGCCTGCTGCGAGATCACGCCATCGCCATCGTCGGCGTCGAGAAACTCGCCGATGCCTCCCCGGTGGTCCGCTTTCCCTCCGGCGGGTATCCGGATCTCGCGCGCGCGAGAGAACTCCACCCGGAACTGGCCGGGCTCTGGGATGCCATCCGGCACGAATTCTGGGGACGGCTCATGTCGCCGCTGACCTCCGGCCCGGAAGCTCACGCCTGGGCGTGAGGGCCGTGCCGGCCTTGCGGCCGTATCGGCGGGGCCGGTGGTCGGCGCCGGCGCGGCCCGCCGGTCAGGGCCGGAATTCCTGCGCCTTGGCCTTGGCGCCCTGCACCATCAGATGCCAGGCGTCCGGGTCGCCGCGCAGCACCGAGGCGGCCATCTCCTTCATCTGCTCGTAGCTGGCGTGTGGCGGAATCGGCGGTACCTCGGGGTCGCATCGGACGTCGAGTAGCACCGGGCCGTCCGCGGCGAGGGCGTAATCCCAGGCGGCACCGATCGCGTCCGGCCTCTCGACCGCGACCGCCTCGATTCCCATCGCCCGTGCCATCTCGGCATAGGAGACATCGGGAAGGCTCTGCGATTCCTCGAATTTCGGGGCGCCGCCCATGGCACGCAGCTCCCAGGTGACCTGATTGAGATCGTTGTTGTGGAAGACGCAGACGATCAGCCGGCGGTCCTCCCACAGATGCTGATACCGCGCGACGGTCATGAGCTCGGCCAGCCCGTTCATCTGCATGGCGCCGTCGCCGACCAGGGCGATCGCGGGGCGGTCGGGATGGGCGAACTTCGCGCCGATGGCATAGGGGACTCCGGGCCCCATCGTGGCGAGAGTGCCCGACAGCGATCCGCGCATCTGATCACGGAAGCGCAGGCAGCGGGCGTACCAGTTGGTGGAGGAACCGGAGTCCGCGGTCACGATGGCGTTGCCGGGAACCCGCTCGGACAGCTCCCACACCACTCGCATGGGGTTGATCGGGTGGGCGTCGAGCATGCTCTGCCGTTCCACAGTGGTCCACCAGCGGTCCACGTTCTTCTCGATCTCCTCGCGCCAGGAGCGGTCCTGTTTGCGGCGCAGCAGCGGGATCAGGTGGCGCAGGGTGGTCCGCGCGTCGCCGACCAGGTTGACCTCGGTGGGATAGCGCATCCCGATCATTGCGCCGTCGAGGTCGATCTGCACCGCCCGGGCCTGGTCGAGCTCGGGCAGGAACTGGCTGTACGGAAAATTCGAGCCGACGATCAGCAGGGTGTCGCAATCACGCATGAGTTCGTAGCTGGGCCGGGTACCCAGCAACCCGATCGACCCGGTGACGAACGGCAGGTCATCGGGTAGGACGTCCTTGCCCAGGAGAGCCTTGGCGATACCCGCGCCGGTCAGATCGGCGACCTCGAGCACCTCCGCCGCCGCCGCCCGAGCGCCCTGCCCGATCAGCACGGCGACCTTCGACCCGGCGTTGAGTACATCGGCCGCGTGCCGGATCTCGTCCTCGGCCGGATCCGCACTTGTCACCAGCGCCGCGGGTGGACTGGACGGTACCTGTTTGAACTCGTGCTGCGGCGGTTCGTAGGGCTCCTCCTGGAGATCCGCCGGGATGATGACCGCGGTGGGGGAGCGCCGGGCGATCGCGGTGCGGAAGGCCCGGTCGAGCGCATTCGGCAGCTGGCTGGAGACGTTCACCTCGACCAGATAGTCCGCGGCGACATCCTTGTACAGCGATTGGAGATCGACCTCCTGCTGATAGCTGCCGCCCATCGCGCTCCGCGCGGTCTGCCCCACCACGGCCACGACCGGAACATGGTCGAGTTTGGCGTCGTAGAGCCCGTTGAGCAGATGGATCGCGCCGGGTCCCGAGGTCGCGGTGCACACACCGACCTTGCCGCTGAACTTGGCGTAGCCGGTCGCCTGGAAGGCCGCCATCTCCTCGTGCCGGGCCTGGACGAACCGGGGGGAATTGCCGGCGCGGCCGAACGCGGCCACCAGTCCGTTGATCCCGTCGCCAGGGTAGCCGAAGACCTGGTCGACCCCCCATTCGCGGAGGCGCTGCAAAACATGGTCGGAGACTTGCTGGGCCATGGCTTCTCCTCGCTGACTCGCCGAGCGGATGTCGGCCGTCGTGCTACCCGCTGTGTTCGAGGTCAATCCACGGGACGCCGGGGGATTCGGTCGCTTCCGGTGTGCCGTGGCCGCCCGGACCACACGATGCCCTGCGGGGCGCGGCTTCGTGACGCCGAAGCCGCCCGAGCCGGCCTCGGATTCACTTCGTGAGCTCGGATCGTCGGCCGGAAGGAGATCTGTTCTCGGCTTCGGTGCCCGACCGGCGTATAGCCGTCGGAGTGGCGCCCCACCAACGCCGGCAGCAGCGGGTGAGTGTGGCCTGCTCGGCCAAGCCGAGCAGGGCGGTGATCTGTGTCATCGGCATGCTGGTGGCGGTGAGGTAGTACCGTGCCCGCTCGCGCCGGATCTCGTCGAGGATCGCCGCGAAACTCGTGTGCTCGGCGGCCAGCCGGCGTTGCAGAGTGCGCGGATGGATGGTGAGCAACTCGGCCACGGCCGCGATATCGGGCGCGACGGTGCCCAGTAACTGGCGCACCGTGGTGCGGACCCGCGGGGTCGCCGCGGTGCCGTCGGACGCGGTCTGCGCGGCGAGGAAGGCCAGTGCCAGCCGGTGGAGTTTCTCGTCGCCCCCGGCCACCGAGCGGGTCACCAGCTCGCGCGGCACGCGCAGCAGCGCGGCCGGGCGCCCGACCCGCACCGGAGCCCCGAAGAATCGCTCGTAGACCGCCGTGGCCGCGGTCGGGAGGTACGGCAACTCCACCGAGCGCAGCCCGTACCGCTCGTCCACCAGCCGCTGGATCGCCCGATGGACGAACCCGAGCCCGAGGTCCGTGCCCTGCAGGGGGACCGGCCGGCCGCCGGAGCGGAACCCGTAGCGCATCGCGATGACGTTGTCGTCGCCGTAGGGGTCCGGACCGAGGCCGATGGTCAGCGCGGGCGCGTGGACGAAGAGATAACGCGCCGTGCACTCCATCACCTCTGCCAAAGTGGGCGAGTTGCGGATGGCGAGCGCGAGGGGGCCGAGCATATCCAGGTCCTGCCGTGCCGAGACGCGCAGTCCGAGGTCGGGGCAGTCGAGTTGTTGGGCGGCCAGCTCCAGCACCGCGGCGACGGCCTGGTCCGGCACCAGCATGTCGTCGGTGTCGAGAGCGGCAGCGGACAGCCCGACGGAAGCCGCTATCCGCTCGGCGTCCCCACCGAGCTCGGCCACGGTGGCCCGGAAACCACGCAGTCCCGCGGAACGAATCACCGACATGTCGTACAGAATCAAATTTCTGTCGCGGAAAAGCAAGAGCACGGCCGGTACGCCCCGCAGAATGGGCGCTATGAGCGATGACCAGCATGACGGTCCAGTACCGGAGCACGTCGATGTCGTCCTCGTCGGCGCCGGGCTCTCCGGCATCGGCGGCGCGTACCGCTTGCAGACCCAGTGCCCCGGTAAGAGCTACGTGATCCTGGAGGCCCGGGATACGCTCGGCGGCACCTGGGATCTGTTCCGCTACCCCGGGATCCGGTCCGATTCGGATATGTTCACCCTCGGATATCCGTTCGCCCCGTGGCGCGACGCGAAGTCCATCGCCGACGGCCCGTCGATCCTGCGCTACATCACCGAGACCGCTCGTGCGCACGGTATCGACCGGCACATCCGGTACCGGACCAAGCTGGTGGGTGCCGACTGGTCCTCGCGGACGCAGCGCTGGACGCTCACCCTGGAACAGCGCGATCCGGCCGGGGTCCGTACTCACTCGACGCTGACGTGCGGTTTCCTCTACAGCTGCGCCGGTTACTACAACTACGACCGCGGCCATTCGCCGGAATTCGCCGGGGCGCGGGACTTCACCGGGCAGGTGGTGCACCCGCAATTCTGGCCCGAAGACCTCGATTACACGGGCAAACGGGTCGTGGTGATCGGGAGTGGCGCCACCGCCGTGACCCTGGTTCCCGCGATGGCCGAGAACGCCGAGCTGGTCACCATGGTGCAGCGCAGCCCCACCTGGATCAGTGCGGTACCCGGCCGTGACAAGGTGGCCGACAGGTTGCGCGCCCTGCTGCCGGCGCGCCTGGCGCATCGGCTGATCCGCACCAAGAACATCCTGTTCTCGGTCGGGTTCTATCAGTACTGCCGCCGCCGTCCGCAGGCCGCGCGCAAACTGCTGACCGGCCTCACCACCCGTATCCTCGGTGACGAGAAACTGGTGGCCGAACACTTCACCCCCAGCTACGACCCGTGGGACCAGCGCCTGTGCGCGGTACCGAACGCCGACTTCTTCCGCGCCATGAAGAAGGGCAGAGCCGAGGTCGTCACCGATCGGATCGACCGATTCGTGCCGGAGGGTATCCGGCTGCGATCCGGCCGGGTGCTAGCCGCCGATATCATCGTCACCGCGACCGGTCTCGAACTGCTGGCCTTCGGGGGTATCGCTCCGTCGGTCGACGGGACCGAGGTCCGGTTGCCGGAACAGCTCGTATGGCAGGGTGCCATGCTCACCGGCGTCCCCAACTTCGCCGTGTGCATCGGCTATACCAATGCCTCATGGACTCTGCGTGCCGATCTCACCTCTCGCCTGGTCTGCAAGGTACTGAATTTCATGGACGAGCAGAACTACGTCGCGGTGGTGCCGCAACCCCGTGGTGAGGTGGGGGACGAACCGCTGCTGGACCTGGCATCCGGATACATCCGGCGTTCGATAGGCGACTTCCCCCGCCAGGGCGACCGCCACCCGTGGAAGATGCGGCAGAACTACATTCTCGACTCGGCCGCGGTCCTGCGCACCGACCTCGGCAAGACGCTTCGCCCGGTTCGGGCGCGAACGGCTCAGCGGGTGTGACCCTTATACGGCTCGTACCGACCTCGGATTCGTTGCGCGAGGGTGCATCCCGTTCCTGCGCCGGCGCGGAGCCCGTACGCTGGTCCGGCAAACATGGGTCAGTGTGGGAGGAATGCGTTGGGTCGCAGAGAGTCGCGGGAAGAACGAGATGTTTCGCCGGAGAACCGCGAAGCCGTCCGCAACAACATCAAGGAGGAACTCGGCATCCCGCGCACCTTGGAGGGCGCCTCACCCGACGAGGTCGCGGCGTGGCTGACCCGCGTCGAGAACATGATGGAAACCGTCCCCCGGCAGAATCGGCAACCGTTCGACATCACCGACAGCAACGGGGTGACCGACGTGGTGGGGGAGGGCTACATGCTCCGCCGGCTCGCCGACGTGCGCAAAGAACTCCAGGCCGGGTTGCGCAACACCACGGCGCGACGGGAACTCGACCAGATTCAGCACGTAGCCGAATCCGCGATCCACGACCCGGTGGCGAGGCAGATGGTCGCGGCCCAGATCCAGCGGGCACAGGACGTGGTGGCGAAATCCTCGGTGACCGAGGACGCGCGGGATGCGGCATTGGAGACCGAGTTGCAGAATGTGGTCCGGGATCTGGAAGCGCGCCGCTCGCGGATGCGGTGGTCGCTGTTCCAGCGGGAACCCATCGCGGTACTCATCGGCGCGGTCCTGCTGGTCGGGTTCAGTGTCGTGATGGTGGTCGCGATGTTCACGGATACGAAGGTCCCAGAGATCGTGATGAATATGATCCTGCTGATCCTCGGTTTCTTCTTCGGGCAATCGGCCGCGAACGGGCGGAGTGGCCGGGGAGACGGTTGATCCGGCCGGGCGTGGGTGGGCGCGTGATCACCGCGCGCCCGCCGTCATGGTGACCACGGTTTTGAGCCATCCCTCGCGGCGCAGGTCGAACTGCTTGTAGGCGTCGACTGCCGCCACCGGTTCGGTGTGCTGGGTGATGAACCGGGTGGGGTCCAGATCGCCGCGGGCGACCCGGCCCAACAGACCCGGGACATAGCGGCGATGGTTGCAGTTACCGCCCTGCACGGTGAGATTGCGGTTGGTGACCGCACCGATCGGGAAGGCGTCGAAGCTCGGTGGATACACCCCGATGATGCCGACGCTGCCCGCCTTCGCCACCGCGTTCACCGCCCAGCGCAACGCCAGGCTCGGGGCATCGCCGACCAGCCACTGGCCATCGCCGATATTGCCCTCGGGTGCGGCGGCGCCGCGTTCGGATTCGAACGCCGCGGTGTCGGCCGGCAGTTCCTCGGCGGCCGGTCCGGAGTGCGGGCGCTGGGCGTCCACACCGACCGCCTCGACCACCCGGTCCACCCCGATACCGCCGGTGAGTTCACGCACCGCGGCCACCGGATCCTCGGCCCCGAAATCGATCGGCTCGGCGTTCTGCGCGCGGGCGACCGCGAGCCGATCGGCATGATCGTCGACCACCAGCACCCGTGACGCACCCTGTCGTTTCGCCGCCGCGATCGCGCACTGACCGACCACGCCCGCCCCCAGCACCAGGACGGTGTCACCCTGGGACACCTGGGCCAGCTTCGCGCCGAACCAGCCGGTGGGCAGCACATCGGACACCATGACGGCCTGTTCGTCGGTCACCTCGTCCGGCACTTTCACCAGCGTCGTCGCGGCATACGGGATGCGCGCGTACTCGGCCTGTAGTCCATCGACCGGGCCGGTACTCTCCGGCCCGCCGAAAAAACTGGTACCGGCCTGCGGGCCGTTGGGATTGGCGACATCGCACTGCGCGAAATAGCCCGCCCGGCAGTAGCAACAGTGACCGCAGGCCACGGTGGAACACACCACCACCCGGTCACCGGTCGCGAAGCCCCGCACCGCCGATCCGGTCTCCTCGACCACCCCGACCGCTTCGTGCCCGAGCACGGTCCCGGGCAGCATGCCGGGCATGGTGCCGCGCACCAGGTGCAGGTCGGTGCCGCAGATGGCGGAAGTGGTGATGCGCACGATCGCATCGGTCGGTTCCTCGATCTTCGGATCGGTCACGTCGTCCAGGCGGATATCACCGACGCCGTGCCATACAACTGCCTTCACGTCGTCTCCTCTCTCCGGCAAGGTCGATGCCCGGCTTACCCCTCACCTGGCGCCGGAAACAGACCGCCGCCCCGCGCCCGCACCGCCGGACGGCCGCGGACGATCGGCGCACGCGGCCCCGGGCCCGGTGGCCGGCGAACACGTGGCCGGCTTCCGGCGCGCGACGCCTCAGGCGTTGTAGTCCGGGATGGGATCGCCGGTGCCGGTGGTGATCAGCCGCGGCAGGCTTTCGGTGATGTAGAAGGTCCAGCCGCGCGAGCACGCCGCGAAACATTCGGAGCCGGCGGCGCTCAGCCCCTCGTGCGTGAAGTGCAGCGTCGTACCTTCCGCGGTCGCGATGAGGTCGAAGACGACCGTGGTGCCGGTCCATTCGGCACGGTCGTCGACGAAAGTGAGGTCGGAATCCACGACCTGCCACACCATGCGCGCGCCCGGCACCACATCGGTGAGCCGGAACCGGGCGAAGCGGATGCCCGGCTTCCCCGCGGCCGTTTCGCCCGCGTATCCGCTGTCGTCGGTGAAGACGAACTCGTCGTGTACGGCGGCGGTCGCGCCGATGATGTTCTCGCTCCACCATCCGCGCACATCGGTGACGGCCGCGAAGACCTCTTCCGGGGTCCGGTCCACGGACATGGTGGCTGTCAGGTACTCGGTGTTGGGCATTGTGATACCTCTCTTCATCGGGTGGTTTCGTCCCACCGACGAAGCAGGCTCCGCGAAATCGACAACGAGGCGGAAAAACTTCGGAGAATTCCGCCGGGGGCGGCCGCGGCGCGGGTCAGAGGGCGCGCAGACGCCCGGCCAGATAACGGCGCTCGGCTTCCGTCGGCGCGAGTTCCAGCGCGGCCGAGTAGGCCTCGGCGGCCTCGGTGACCCGGCCGGCCCGGCGCAGCAGGTCGGCCCGGGTGGCGGGCAGCAGATAGTAGCCCTCCAGACGACCGGACACGGCGAGTTCATCGACGAGCGCGAGACCGGCCGCAATGCCGTCGGCCAGCGCGACCGCCACCGCGTGGTTGAGATCCACGACGGGGGAGGGTGCCAGTCGCGCGAGCTCGCGGTAGAGCGCCGCGATCTGTGGCCAGTCGGTGGCCGCCGCGTCGGGCGCGGTGGCGTGGCAGGCCGCGATAGCGGCCTGCACCTGATACGGCCCGGGACGCCGTGCGGCCAGCGCCTCGTCCAGTATCCGCACCCCCTCGGCGATCAGCGTGCGATCCCACCGGGCGCGGTCCTGGTCCTCCAGCGGGACCAGGACGCCGTCCGCGGTGCGGTGCGCGCGGCGGGCCTCGAGCAGCAGCATCAGGGCGAGCAGTCCTCGCGCCTCGGGTTCGGCGGGTAGCAAGCGGACCAGCACCCGGGCCAGGTGGATACCCTCGGCCGCCAGCCCGCGCTGCCCGTCCGTATCGCCGTAGCCTTCGTTGAAGATGAGATAGAGCACCGCCGAGACAGCGGACAAGCGTTCCGGCAGCAGCTCGGCCGGTGGGACCCGATAGGGGATCCCGGCCTCGACGATCTTGCGTTTGGCGCGCACCAGGCGCTGCGCCATCGTGGACTCGGCGGTGAGGAAGGCCTTGGCGATCTCGGCGGTGCTCAGGCCCGCCAGGGTGCGCAGGGTGAGTGCCACCCGGGCCGGGAACGGGAGTGCCGGATGGCAGCACGTGAAGATGAGCCGCAAGCGATCGTCGGGAATCCCCTCCGCCGCCGGTTCGACGGGGTCGCGGGCCAGGAGCGCCAGTTGCCGCAGCTTCGCGGTCGCGGCCGTGTCGCGACGCAGCCGGTCGGTCGCGCGATTGCGTGCCGTGGTGGTGAGCCAGGCACCCGGCCGGTCGGGCACACCGTCGCGAGCCCAGGTGGACAATGCCGCGGCGAAAGCCTCCTGCGCGCAGTCCTCGGCCAGATCCCAATCCCCGGTGGCCCCGATCAGGGTGGCGACCACCTGACCCCACTCGCTGCGATAGGCCCGGTCCACCGCGGCTCGCACCGCGGGCGGCGCGCTCATTCCCACACGGGGCGGACTTCGATCGACCCGTGCCGGGCGTAGGGATGGCGCGCCGCGAGTTCGATCGCTTCGTCCAGATCCGCGCATTCGATGATGTCGATACCGCCGATGAAATCCTTGGTCTCCGCGAAGGGCCCGTCCGACACCAGCGTTTCCCCGCCCCGCACCCGAACCGTCGTCGCGTCCGCGACCGGCCGCAACCGTGCTCCGCCCCGCCGGACGCCCCGCCGTTCCAGTTCCGCCGCGTAGGCCCGATGCGCCGGATCCGCCGCGATCTCCGCCGGGCTCGGCGACGACGTCTCGTCGTCACAGATCAGCAAGACGTACTTCATGCCCTCAATATGCACGACCACCTGGTCTTTCGCTACCGGAAACCGAGCGCCACCCGTGTCTCGGCGCTCGCGATCTCCGTGGTTGCCCCCGGAGCTGTATTTCCGGAATGCGCCCACTCATGAGGGGCCGCCGCCGGACGGGTGGGAACGCGCTGCTGTGGCCCCCCGCCGGGCGCCGGTGTCAGTGGCCGTCGGAGGCGCCACCGACGGTGGGGCCGGGGGGTTGGGACAGTTCCGCGCCGGCGCCGTACTTGCTGGGGCGGCCGATATGGGATTCCTGGCGGATGCGTTCGGACATGTGCGGATAGTGCAGTTCGAAGGCGGGGCGTTCGGAGCGGATCGGGGGCAGTTCGTAGAAGTTGTGCCGCGGCGGCGGACAGGTGGTCGCCCATTCCAGGGAGTTGCCGTATCCCCACGGATCGTCCACGGTGACCACCTCGCCGTAGCGGTAGCTCTTGAAGACGTTCCATACGAAAGTGATCATCGAGACGCCGAGCACGAACGAGCCGATGGTCGATACGGTGTGCAGTGCGGTGAAGCCGTCGTCGGCCTGATAGTCGGCGTAGCGGCGGGGCATGCCTTCGGCGCCCAGCCAGTGCTGCACCAGGAAGGTGGTGTGGAAGCCGAGGAAGGTGGTCCAGAAGTGCAGGCGCCCCATGCGTTCGTCCATGAGCCGGCCGGTCATCTTCGGGAACCAGAAGTAGATACCGGCGAAGGTGGCGAACACGATCGTGCCGAAGAGCACGTAGTGGAAGTGCGCCACCACGAAATAGGAGTCGTGCACGTGCCAGTCCAGCGGCGGGCTGGCCAGGATGACACCGGACAGACCACCGAACAGGAAGGTGACGAGGAAGCCCACCGAGAACAACATCGGTGATTCGAACGTCAGTTGTCCCTTCCACATGGTGCCGATCCAGTTGAAGAACTTCACGCCGGTCGGAACGGCGATCAGGAAGGTCATGAACGAGAAGAAAGGCAGCAGCACCGCGCCGGTCGCGTACATATGGTGCGCCCAGACCGCCATGGACAGGCCGCCGATGCCGATCGTCGCGAAGACCAGCGCGGTGTAGCCGAAGATGGGTTTGCGGCTGAAGACCGGGAAGATCTCGGAGACGATGCCGAAGAACGGCAGTGCGATGATGTAGACCTCCGGATGGCCGAAGAACCAGAACAGGTGCTGCCACAGCAGGACGCCGCCGACGCCGGGATCATAGATGTGACCACCGAAATGCCGGTCGTAGGCCAGTGCCATGAGCGCCGCGGTGAGGATGGGGAACGCCAGCAGGACCAGGATGCTGGTCACCACGATGTTCCAGGTGAAAATGGGCATCCGGAACATCGTCATACCGGGGGCGCGGAGGCACACCACGGTGGTGAGCATATTGACCGCGCCGAGGATCGTGCCCAGTCCGGATACCGCCAGGCCCATGATCCACAGATCGCCGCCGACACCCGGTGAGTGCATGATGTCGCTGAGCGGTACGTAGGCGGTCCAACCGAAATCGGCGGCACCGCCCGGGGTGACGAATCCGGCGGTCGCCATGGTGGCCCCGAACAGATACAGCCAGTAGCTCAGGGCATTGAGACGGGGGAACGCCACATCCGGCGCGCCGATCTGCAGCGGCAGGACGGCGTTGGCGAAGCCGAACACCACCGGTGTGGCGTAGAACAGCAGCATGATCGTGCCGTGCAGGGTGAACAGCTGGTTGTACTGTTCCGGCGACAGGAACTGCAGACCCGGACGGGCCAGCTCCCCGCGGAGCAGCAGTGCCATCAATCCGCCGATCATGAAGAACGCCGTCGCCGAGGCCAGGTACATGATGCCCAGCAGTTTCGGGTCGGTCGTGGTCACCAGTTTGCGGATGGCCGAGCCTTTCGGGCCGACCCGGGCCGGGAACGGACGCGTGGCGGTGAGCTCTGCGGGTCGAGACGGTGTCACTGCCATGTGCTCTCCTTCATCCGAGCCACCGCTTCTGTTCGAACCACTCGTGCCAGCGCCGTTACCCACGCCGTGTCCGGCTAAACCCTGCCCGAAGATCCCGGGAAAGTCGGGCAGCGACACCCCGCCACCCGGGGACAACGGGAAGGCGGGTGTGTGCATACCCGCTTTCTTCCCATATATCCACCAGGACAGCGGGGGAGTTCTCCGTCCGGAGATATAGTGGACCGGGCAAGAGGTGAGCCGATGGTTTCTTTCGCTTCCCACAATGCTCATCGGGGCACATTCGGCGATGAGCGGTGACGACCTACTGCGCACACAGCGCGAGACCACGAAATCGTTTCGCGCGGAGCTGGCCGCGGCCGGTTATCCGGATGGTGTGGAAATCGGCCGGGGTGGGTTCGGGGTGGTGTATCGCTGCCGGCAACCGGAGCTGGACCGGACCGTGGCGGTCAAAATCTTCACCGCGGGTCTGGATGCGGAGAATCGCGCCAGATTTCTGCGGGAGCAGCGCGCGATGGGCCGCTCGACCGGGCATCCGAATATTGTCACCGTGTTCGAGACGGGCACACTTCCCGGCGGCTGCCCCTATCTGGTGATGCCCTTTTACCCGATGGGCTCTCTCGCCATGTGGATCCACCGGCACGGCCCGCTATCCCCGGAGAATGCGCTGCGAATGGGGTCGAAGATCGCCGGTGCGCTCGCGGCAGCCCACCGGCTCGGGATCGTGCACCGGGATGTGAAACCGGGAAATATTCTGCTCACAGATTTCGGTGAGCCGGCATTGACCGATTTCGGTATCGCGCATGTCGGTGGCGGGTTCGAGACGGCCGCTGGAACAGTGACCGGTTCTCCGGCGTTCACCGCACCCGAAGTGCTCGAGGGACAGCCGTCCACGCCGGAGGCCGATGTCTACGGGCTGGGCGCGACCCTGTTCTGCGCGCTGACCGGGCATGCCGCCTTCGAGCGGCGCAGCGGCGAGAACATGGTGGCGCAGTTCCGGCGGATCACCGCCCATGCCCTGCCCGACCTCCGGCAGAGCGGTATCGATGACGAAGTATCGGCCCTGGTGGAAACGGCGATGATGCGGGATCACCACGAACGCCCGTCCGCCGCGGAGTTCGGCGAAGCCATCCGGCGGGTTCAGCTCCGCCGTGGGATCCCGGCGGGGGAGCCGGCGCTGCTGACCCATCCCGGCCCGGGACGTTCCGAGGGCGCGGCCCAGGGCCGTCGGCCCGTGGGCACGATCGGGGAGAACACCGCCGGCAATCTGCCCTTGGAGTTGACCGGTCTCGTCGATCGGCGCGCCGAACTGACCGAGCTCAAGAATCATCTGTCGCGGTCGCGTTCGGTCACACTCGTCGGCACCGGCGGCGTGGGCAAGACCCGGCTGGCGCTGAAGGCCGCGTCGCAGGTGCAGCGTGATTTCGCCGACGGCGTGTGGCTGGTCGACCTCGCCGCCGTATCCGATGCCGGCCTGCTGGCCGACACCGTGGCGGCCACGGTCGGCGTACGGGACGACTCGACCAGGCCGCTGCTCGAGACGCTGGTGCACTATCTCGGCTCCCGCGAAACGCTGCTCGTCCTGGACAATGTGGAACAGATCGTCGAGGCGGTCGCCGGGCTGACCGAGACGCTGCTGCTCTCCTGCCCCGGAGTACGGACCGTGGTCACCAGCCGCGAGCCGCTGAATATCGCCGGTGAAGTGATCCAACGGGTGATGCCCTTGGCGGTGCCCGACCCGGACCACCAGCCGTCGTTGAAGGGGCTGCCCCGTTTCGACGGAGTCACGCTGTTCGCCGAGCGCGCCGCGGCGGTGGTGCCGGGGTTCGAACTCACCGAGGCCAACATGGCCGCGGTGACCAGGATCTGTGCCCGGCTGGACGGGCTACCGCTGGCGATCGAGCTGGCCGCCGCCCGGATCCGCACACTGTCGCCGCAGCAGATCCTGGACCGGCTGACCGACCGTTACGAGCTGCTCACCGGCGCGTTCCGCACCGCGCCGTCCCGGCAGCAGTCGCTGAAGCTGTGCCTGGACTGGAGCTACGGCCTGTGTTCGGCGGCCGAACAGCGGGCGTGGACGCGCATGTCGGTATTCGCCGGTAGTTGCGGACTGGATGCCGTGGAACAAGTGTGCAATATCGACTCGGCCCCGGCCGGGCCCGTCGATGTGCTCGCCGGTCTGGTGGACAAGTCGGTACTGATCCGCGAACAGTCGGGCTCGGTCGTCCGGTTCCGGATGCTGCAGACCCTGCGGGACTACGGCCGTTCCAAGCTGCGGGATTCCGGCGAGTACCGGGAACTGCGCCGGCGGCATCGAGCCTGGTACAGACAGCTGGCGCTGGACGCGGAGGCCGGCTGGATCGGCCGGGCGCAGGTCGGCTGGATCGCCCGGCTCGAGCGCGAGTACTCCAATCTCCGGGAGGCTCTCGAATCCGCACTGACCGAGGACACCGAGGAAGCGGCGGAAGCGGGCCTGCAGACGGCTTCCGCGCTGTGGGAGTTCTGGGTGTACCGCGGCTTCTACGGCGAAGGACGGTCCTGGATCGAACAGGTTCTCGCCCATCCCTGCGCCACCTCGATTCCCGACCGGGTGAAGGCGCTGCGGGTCGCAATCGATCTGGCGACGACCCAGGGCGATTTCCGGTCCGCGGCGACCCTGCTGCAGGAGGGCCGGGCGCTGGTCGAACGCGACCCGACACCGTTGTTGCAGGCGCAGATGAACCATGCGGCCGCCGGTCTGGCGCTGCTCAACGGAGATCCCACGCGTGCTGCCGCACTCCTGGATCCCGCCCTCGAGGTCTACCGGTCGGATATCACGAGCCATCTCTACATCCACGCATTGACCCTGCTCGGCCTGGCCTACGAACTGCGCGGCGATACGGCCGCGGCGATCGAGCTCCAGGAGCGGCTGATCACCATCACCGGAGCGCGCGGAGGCATCCTCTATCGCGCGCTGGCCATGCGAAGCCTGGGCGTCGCCGAATGGCGCCGCGGCAACACCGACCGTGCGCAGGAACTGATAGAGGAAGCATTGCGCATCGACCGGCCGCTCAACAGCGTTCTGGTGTTGGCCTTCTGCCTGGAAGCGTTGTCCTGGATCGCGTGTCAGCGCCGGGAAGCCGAGCGAGCGGCGGTTCTCATGGGAGCGGCTCGCCACCTCTGGCCGGCCGGCGGCAGTCGTGAGCGCGTCTTCGCCACGCTGTCGCACTTCCACGAGGAATGCGAACAGTCGGCGCGTGAAGCGCTCGGCGACAACGGGTTCGGTGCGGCCTTCGAACGCGGCCGCACGATGAGCGCCACCGCGGCGCGGGAATACGCACTGCGCGAACCACCGGCGGGCACGGCCGCCGGCCCGGACGTGAAGACCGCGTTGACCAAGCGAGAACGGGAGGTCGCCGCATTGGTCGCCCGGGGCCTGAGCAACAGGCAGATCGCGAACGAACTGGTCGTTTCGCCCCGCACCGCACAGGGGCACGTCGAAAACATACTCACCAAGCTGGGCTTCACCTCCCGCGCCCAGATCGCGGCGTGGATAGTGGACGAAGCCGGACGGGGTTGACCACCGCGCCGGGCCCGGTCGCCTCGGAGGCGGGCAGGTCAGTGCCTGTCGTATCGGCCCGTCGTCGTGCACGGTGGCACCGCGTTCGATGAAACAGCGCTCAGTCGCCGGCGGGGACCGGGCGGTTCGGTGCGAGTTGCACACCGGCCAGACCGGTCCAGCACAGACCGGCGGTCGTGGCGACGGCTTCGTGCCGGGGCAATTGCTTGCCGGTGACCACCCAATCCCGCGCGCACGACTGAGCGATCCCGACGATCTCCGCCGCGATCAGCCATCCCCGCTCGGCCCGCAGCGAAGCAGTGGGTGCCAGCGCCCGCAAGAGGGCATCGGTGCAGATCATGGTGGCCTGGCGGGCCATACGCTGCGCGGCCGGCTCCTCGGCGTCGGCCGCGCCGGCCAGCAGGGCGGCGCAGCGCGCATTGTCGGCGGCGAAGTCGAACACCGCCGCCACCGTCGCCGTCACGATCGATCGCATATCCCGGGCGGAGGCCAACGCCGCCGTGAGCGTGGCACCCAGTACCTGTACCGCCTCGTGCAGAACCGCCAGATAGAGTTCCAGCTTGCTCGAGAACGACTTGTACAGCACCGGTTTGCTGATCCCGGCCCGGCAGGCGATCTCGTCCATACTCGCCGCCCGGTAACCGCAGGCGGCGAACAACCCGGACGCCGCGGCCACGATCGTGCGCCGCCGCTCCTCTCTCGCCCGGACTATTGCCGTGTTCACCGTCCCGACCACCTCCTCGGGCAACGACGTTACCGATACCCGGGTCCCCCGGCCGCACTGCCTGCACTCTCTCTTGCCGGGCGGTGTGCAAGGAGGCGTCGGAAACCGAGCCCCGCCGGGCGGGAGCGACCTCCGATCCACGCACCGGCCGCGGGACGCGCTCGCAGAGCCGGTACACCCGGTGCAGGGTGGGCCGGGAGCTCCTCGCCGATCCGATCGGCAACGCATACTGGGTGTTCGCCTGCGGTAAGGGTTGGGACGCCGCAGTTCTCGATACACAAGGGGTGCTCATGGGGTCGTTGGCGTTGCTCGTGGTGGACGTGCAGAACTCGTATCTGGTGCAGGACGTCCGGGAAGCCTACGGATGGCCGCCCCTGTGGCGGCGGGACGAGGTGGTCGCCGAATGCGGGTCGCTGATTCACGAGGCGAGGTCACAGGGGGTCCCGGTGATCTATTCGCGCCAGGTGTCCCCGTCGGCGTCGACGCCTCGATCGGCTCGGCACCGCGCGATCCGCGCCGATCGGCTGCCCGCGCTGTCCGAAGAAGAGAAGCTCTGGCGATCACAGATCATGGACGCCGTCGCACCGGAACCGGGTGAGCCGGTGCTCGACAAGACCCGGCACAGTTTCTTCGCCTACACCGAACTCGAACCCGTCCTGCGGACACTCGGCGTCGACCGTCTGATCGTGTGCGGGCTGCAGACCAATGTCTGTGTGGAGGCGACGGTCCGCGCCGCCCTGGAACGGAACTTCGAAGTCGCCGTCGCCGAGGACGCGGTCACCACCGACGGCCCCGTCCTGCACGCCGGGTCGTTGAATTCCATGCGGGTGATGTACGTCGAGGTCGCGCCCTGGCGCGAGCTCATCGCCCCCGGGGCGACCTGGGACCGCGCGTATTCGACACCGCACTACGGCCGCGACCCGCGGTATTGGACCGACCCGTTGTTCGTTTCGGGCTGAGGCGTCGCGCGTCGGAGCGACCGCTGACCTCGGCAGAAGGCTTCGCGCCGGCCGCGGGCGTCGGACGGAGGTGGTGATCCGGCGCCCGCTCCGCCTCGGCCGACGACATCCCTGCCTTACGTCATAGCGTGGTGGCCGGACCCGGACCGGGCCGTCGGGACAACCGGGCCGCGAGGCCGTCGAGAACGATGCCGAGCTGCCGTTCGAACCTCCGGTCGCCGTCGTCGCGCAGGTGCCCGGCGGCCTTGACCAGATCGGCGCCGTCGCCCAGCCACTCGTCGCGTCCGGCGAGCGAGTACCGCGCCGGGTCGGTGTGCGCCGATCGGCTGCGTTCCTGTTCCTCGATGACGAAGCCGACCACGAACGCGGTGGCCAGGTCGAGGGCATCGTCGGCCTCCGACAGTTCGAACCCGGCCGCCGTCAAGCGCGCCAGCCAGGATTCTTTCGCCCTCACCACTTCGGGGTCGGAGAAGCGCGTTCCGCTGAAGATGCGCGCACCGTCGCGGTGGCGCAGATACTCCGCCCGCAGGATGCGGGCGTAGGCGGCGATGTCGTTTCGCCAGTCGCCGCCGGGAGCGATCGTCGCGAGGGCGTCGGTGACGCGGCGCATGACGAAGGTGCTCATCTCATCGAGCAGTTCCTGCTTGTTGCGAACGTGCCAGTACAGGGCGGGGGCCTTCACATCGAGCCGGGCCGCGAGCGCGCGGACGGTGAGGGCGTCCATGCCGTGCTCGTTGAGCAGTTCGAGGGCCGTCGCCACGATCCGCTCCCGGGTGATTCCCTTGGCCACGGTTGACACCTTAACAAAGTTCAGGGACAGTGGTCGGCATTCAGAATTTAACTTTGTTAAGGAGAGCGACATGCGCGCTGCAGTCGTCGAAAGTCCCGGCACCACACCCGTCTGCGCGGACTTCCCGGATCCGGAACAGCGGCCCGGCCGGTCGCCGCTGAAACTTCTGGGCGCGGGCCTGCACCACGTCGTCCGGGGGATGGCCGCCGGTCGCCACTACGGCAGCGACCGGGTATATCCCCTCGTGCCCGGCGTCGACGCGGTGGCCCGGACCGCGGACGGGCGGCCGGTCTACACGGGCTTCGCCCGATCGCCCTGGGGGACCATGGCGGAATGGCTGGTCACGCCGTTCGAGGTCGAGTTGCCCGCCGGGGCCGATCCGCTCGCGGTCGCCGCCGGTATGAATCCCGCCCTCTCGGGCTGGATGCCGTTGATCGCCCGGCACGAGGCCGCGGGCGAACTCGGCACCGTGCTGGTACTCGGCGCAACCGGTATGTCCGGCGGGCTGGCAGTGCGGGCGGCGCTGTCCCTCGGTGCGAAGCAGGTGGTCGCGGTCGGGCGCGACCGCGACGCGCTGGAACGACTGCACCGGCCGGACGTGGTCACCGTTGCGCTCGCGCCCGACGCGCCCGACGCCTGGGCGGCCGTCCTCGCCGCGGCTGTCGCCGAGACACGGCCCGGCCTCGTCCTCGACTATGTGTGGGGTCCGGTCGCCGAGGCCGCCTTCGCGGCACTGGGGGAGTCCGGCCCGCAGGACGACAGCGCGGCGGTCGACTATGTGCAGATCGGTTCGCTCGCCGGAGCCGAGGCGGTGCTACCCGCGTCACTTCTGCGCAGCCGGCGCATCCGGATCAGCGGCAGTGGTAAGGGCTCGGTGTCGAAAGAGCAGATGATCGCCGAGCTCCCCGATATCCTCGCCCGGTTCGCCGATGGCACCTTCGACGCGTCCTACACCGTGTACCCGCTCGGCCGCGTCGGTGACGCCTGGAGGCATCAGGGGCGGACCCGGGCCGTCGTCGTCCCGGACTGAGCGGGATCGTCGAGTGGCCGGGCACGGGCACGACGTCGGCGATCAGTGCGTCGGGCCGACCTGAAAGGCGAGAAGCGCCCCCGCCGATCCACTGTCAGGATCAGCGGGGGCCAGGTGCGTCCCGGCTCGGACGCGAGGAAATCATGATTCGGAATTGGGCCGTATGGGCCATCGCCGCACTCACCGGCGGTGCGTTGCTGCTCGCCGGATGCGGCAGCGAGACCGCCCCCGCGGCCGAAACGGCAACGCCCGCCACCGCGTGCTTCCCGCCGTCGCCGATCGCGGACGCCGAGCTCGCGGTGTTCGCGGACGGACTGAGGTTGCCCGTGGGGGTATCGGTGGTCACCGCTCGGATCTCGACCGGCAGCGACTACCCCGGCCAGACCGGCGTCGCGTTCGATCTCTGCGTGCCCGGCTCGGCGGACGCGGATGCTTTGCGCCCGATAGCGTCCGACATCGCCCGCGCCCTCGGGCCCACCCCGCTCGGTCAGCGCACCTTCGTGCTGTACGTGTCCGACACGGGCCCGGAGTTCAACACCGAGGCCGAGCTCGTGGACCCCAACTACTTGGTGAACCTGTGGAACGGGGAACCCTCACAGGCGGCGGAGAATGAGCGCTGGAAAGTCCTCGGCGGCTGACCGCGCGTCCCGGACGGCCGCCCGTCTTGCCGGTATCGCGCGCAGATAGGTCGAGGGACCGCTGGTCGGGGTCACTCGGGTCGAGAGGCTGTGCGTCGGCCTGCGCCGTGACCGGGGCCCAGGCTCCGCACACTGCCGTGAGGCGGAGATCGAAGAGGACAGGACAGGATCCGGTGCGCCACCGGCTGGTGGTTCCGGAAGGCAGGTCGCCTTCGGTGGTATCGCAGGGGCCGGTGGCCGAACTTGCTGTGACGGCGTCGGATGATAGCGTTCGGACTCGTCGTGATGTGCGAAGGCGGATACAGCCCGTCACTGTGGGAGACCTGTGTGCAAACGGGACTTCCTGCCATATGCCCGTATGTTGTGAAGCATGCGTGACGGCCGTGCGGTGAAGACCCCGCCGGAAGGAGTGAGTTGCCGTATGCGCACCGGTATCGATCCCGATGTGGTGGGATACGGCGACTTCTACAAGGTGTTGACCAGTGTTGTCGTTCCCCGTCCGATTGCCTGGGTGTCCACCCGGTCGGTCACCGGAGTCGACAACCTCGCCCCGCACTCTTTCTTCACGGTGTCGTGTGTCGCGCCGCCGATGGTGCAGTTCACCTCGGTGGGCAAAAAGGATTCGCTGCGCAACGTGCTCGAGACCGGCGAGTTCGTCGTCTGCCTGGCCACCGAGTCGATGTTCGAACAGGTGAATGCCACGGGCACGGATTTTCCCGCCGAGCTGTCGGAGTTCACCGAGATCGGGCTGACACCGGAGCCCAGTGTGACCGTGACGCCACCGCGGGTCGCGGAGTCGCCGGTCGCACTGGAGTGCCGACTCGAACATTCCCTGGAGCTCGGTGACTCGACCGTGGTGATCGGCCGGGTGCTGCATGCAGCGGTCGATACCGATGTGGTGCGCACGGATGCCCGTGGCAACAGTCTCCCCGCGATCGATCGGCTGCGCCCACTGGCGCGTCTGGGTCGCAACGAATGGTCGACGATCGGTGAAGTGCTGGACATCGCCCGCATCCCCTATGCGCGGTGGCCGGGCCGTCCCGATCGCGAACGCTGAGGCTGCGCGCGGCGGCTCGGTATCGCCAACGCGCCGTGACCTGCCTGCGGCGCCGATCTACTCGCGGTCGAACAGGTGACACCGCACGCCCGTATGCGGTTTCGTCACCGAGATCCGGGTGGCCCGCCTCCCGGCTAGGAGAGACGTCCCGGAGGGGCGATCAGCGCCAGGGAGGTGGTGAATCCGGGAGCACCGGATCGGAGTCGATCCAATAAATGGGTGCGGGCCGCTCGATCCGGCCCTGGTCATCGTGTTCGATGACGATATCCCGACCGCGCAGGGCCACCAGCAGGGAGTCGAAGCAGTGGTCGGGGTCTGTGGCCGTGCCCGCATCACTACGGCGGTGCGGCGACCTCGCCGAGATGGCCTGCCGATAGGCGCCCCGGCGCCGTCGTCACGACTTGCGTCGCATCCTCACCTACGCTCCGACATCGAGGTCCTACGACACCGCCCACCACCGCACGGAAGAGAGGGACCCCTCGTGCTCAACACCAGCTCCTGGACCACTCGCCTGACCGCGACCTCCGCGCCCGCAGCGGTGGTATTGATCCGCTTCTACCTCGGCGTGATCTTCGTGTGCGAAGGCATACAGAAATTCCTCTACCCCGAACAGTTGGGCACCGGACGCTTCGACAAGGCCCGGATCCCCGCTGCCGGCTTCTTCGCGCACCTGGACGCCGTCTTCGAAATCGGCTGTGGTGCCCTGATCCTCGCCGGACTGCTCACCCGGGTAGCGGTGATTCCGATGATCGTGAACATGGCCGGGGCGCTACTGATCACCAAACTACCCATCCTGTGGAGCGACGCGCCGCTGTTCAGTAGCGGGTCCGGGTGGTGGGACTTCATCCACGAATCCCGTACCGACCTGGCCATGCTGTGCGGCAGCGTCTTCCTACTGTCCGTCGGCGCCGGCGCCTGGTCACTCGACGCCCGCCTGCGCACGGCATCGGCGACCGCGCGGGCACCTTCACCCTGACCGTCACTCCGTTCGCGGGCCGCGAATGTCATGGCGTGCCGGCAAATAGCGGGCGGTGTTCGCCTTCGGTTATCTGATACGGGCCATCGTCTCCGGCATGTCGGTGGGTGCTGTCAATGCAGGATTCTCGATATCGGCCACGGCAGGACACCCTGCCAGAGCTCCGCCGTCCGCGGACCGATACCGAATGCAACACCGACGGCACCGAATCCAACGGCCACCCGAACACGGGCCCGGAGTACTGGTGGGCCGAGCATTCACCCGGCACCGGCCTGCTCGGCCGGATACCGGTAGATCTGCGTCCCCTGGCCCGATACAGACCTCGCCGCGCCGGCCGGGGCCGACCTGACGAGCTACGCAGGTTCCGTGACCAAGTGACCGTCACCGGCCTCGCCGGGCGGGCCGACGATCCACCTGGCGGCCACCGCCCCACCGACTCATAACAGTCTGCTCGAACCGAGCCAGTGTGCCGGAGTGGCGCGTCATACTTCGGTCATGGGGTTCGAGACTGTGCGGGGGCATTCTCGCAGGGGACGTCCGGGTGGAAGCTACGTCAAGTCGTCCATCCGCTTCACCGACCGGCCCGCGCCGCGGCGGGGTGGCGGGCGGTCGCCGTACTATCCCGGTTCCCGCAGTGCTTCGGTCATGCCCACCCTGTGGGCTCTCGGCGCGCTCTTGGCCGGTGTGATCCTGGTGCTGGTCGTGCTGACCCTCACTCACATGGACACGCCGGATGCCCGCACCGACGCTCCTGTCGTGCCCTCGACGGTGGTACCCGCGAAGCCTGCTGCCCCACCGCCGGCGTGCTTCCCGCTGGC
This sequence comes from Nocardia testacea NBRC 100365, assembly GCF_000308775.1. GTDB lineage: Bacteria > Actinomycetota > Actinomycetes > Mycobacteriales > Mycobacteriaceae > Nocardia > Nocardia testacea. The sequence goes on along the minus strand of NZ_BAGJ01000272.1, from coordinate 64,018 downwards.
GCCCTGCTGACCGCACGAGACACCGGCCGGATACGCCCGCATGCAGACGCGCCGAGCAGGCGGCTGTCATCGGGTACTTCCGCAGGCCGCGTCTATTGCTCCGGCGAGGTGGTCAAAGGACGACGCGATGCAGGAAGAAGGACATCGGCGGTTGTTTCGTGCACGATGCCGAGAGTCTGCTCGTGCTTGCCGCTCGCGCCGTCGCGGACGCCGTATTCGTCGCGGTCGACACGGGTATTCACTGGGGAATCGCGCTGGGGTGCGCAGTGCTGTTCGGCTCAGCCGGTCGGTGCGTCCTGTCGGGGCCCGGGGCCCGGAGGTGGATACGCTGCCGTAGCCGTTGGATGCCCGGTGCGGTGGAGCCCGCGAGCATTTCGGTGCCGCCTCGGGACGGTTCGGCGGAACCGTTGTCACACACCGCAGCAAGGAGCTCGCAGTAGATCCGCGGGTTCAACCGATAGGGATCGGAGGCCAGGCGGTAGCCGAGAATGCGGCGCAGGCGCGCGAGTTCGGCGCGTACGGTCACCGTCTTGCCGTTGTCGCCGTACAGACCCTCGGCGAGGTCCGCCGCGGTCGAACCCGTCGGGCGTGCCAGCATCAACACCAGCAACTCGCTGTGCCGCGGACTGAGTTCATGTACTACGCCGTCCATCCACAACGCGACCCGGTTGCGGCCCAGCGCGACCACTTGCGGCACCTGCTCGGTGGCGTCCTCGGACAGTGCGTGGACCGCGTACGGTCCGTCCGGCGCCAGCCGTTCCACCACGACCCGGCGACCGCCGGGCAGCACCATCTCACCGTCCCGGACCGGTCCGGGCCACACCGACGGCAGCCAGCCGGGGGGAGCGGCGTAGAGGACCTGGCCGTCCGGTGATATCAGCGCCCCGAGATCACCTGATCGCTGTAGTACTCGATCGAGATAGCGGGTCCGCAGTTCGGCGTCACGGCGTCCGGCCAGCTCACGCAGATGGGCTTCGGCCAGCCGCGCGGCGGCGGTCACCAGCGGCATGGCCAATTTGTTCGTATTGCTCGTCCGGCAGGTCACATCGACGACACCGATCACCGCGCCGCTGCGCGGATCGCGAATCGGTGCGGCCGTACAGGTGAAATCGGCGGCGACCGAGAGATAGTGCTCGGGTCCGCGTACCTGGAAAGCCCGGCCGAGCGCCAGTGCGGTACCTACTCCGTTGGTGCCCGCCTCGGTTTCGTGCCAGCGCGCACCTGGTACGAGATTGGCGCGTTCGGCGGTCCGGCGGGCCGGGGGGTCACCGTGGACCCAGAGGAGATGCCCCTCCGCGTCGCCGCCGAACAGGACATGACCCGGTTCGGTGGCCGCCGCCTCCAGGCTCGCGAACACTACCGGCCACGCCGCGACCAGGCGCCGATCGCGCGGCCCGGATCGGAGTTCGGCGGTGCTGAGCCGCACTTCGGGTAGATGTCGATCCGGATGCAGACCGTGATGCCGGGCCCGGTCCCACGAAGCCCGCACGTCCGGGCGCACCGTCCGACTCTTTCCTGTCCCCACCATGCGCCTGCCTCGGAATAGTGCGATCCGCGCCCGGCGGCGATCACGTTGCCGGTGCGTCCCATGAGGAATAGCACGGAGCGGGAAGGTGGACAAACGCCCGGAACGGCGTTGCAACGTTGCTGCAACCGTGCGGCCGGTGCTGGGCCGGCAGGCGGGGGCCGGTCATTGTGGGAGCCCAACCCACGAACCGGAGGTATCGATGCCGTACCTGGAACTGCCCGACGGAGTGCCGCTGTACTACGAGGACCACGGCTCCGGCCGACCCGTCGTGCTCATCCACGGCTGGACCATGAACTCCACCTTCTGGGCGCAGAATGTGCCCGCCCTTGCCGAGCAGCACCGGGTGATCACGGTCGATCTGCGCGGGCACGGTTCCTCGGGTAAAACCGACGACGGGCATACGCTTGCCCAGTACGCCCGGGATGTGCAGGGCCTGATCACACACCTGGGGCTGGAGCAAATCTCGCTGGCCGGATGGTCGATGGGGGTCGCCGTCGCGCTCGCGTATGTGCAGCAGTTCGGTTGCGCGAACCTGCGTTCGGTCGTGTTCATCGACCAGTCGCCGCGTTTTCTGGACGGTCCGGACTGGCAATTCCCGTTGCAGGGCGGCTATTCGGACAATGACCTGGCGCTGTTCGTCCAAACCGTCCGGCACGCCCGCCCGCTGGTGATCAAGCCGTTCATCGCGGCGTGTTTCGCGCAGACGCCGCCCGAGGACGTGATCGACGCGATCTACGCGGAAACAATGAAGATGTCCACGGCTGCCGCCTGTGCCATCTGGTACGACATGGCCTTCGCCGATTTTCGAGCGGTCCTGCCGGAGGTCGCGGTGCCGGCCCTGCTGGTGTACGGCGCCCAGAGCAAGATCTTCCCCGGCCCGCTCGACGAGTGGATCGCCGCGCAACTGCCCGACGCGACCGTTACACGCTTCGCGGACAGTGGTCACGCCCCGTTCTCCGAGGAGCCCGAGCGGTTCAACCAGGTGCTCGCCGAATTCCTGTGACCCGATCGCGGGCGCGTCGGCGAAACAGCAACCGACCCCGGCCGCACGGACTGCTCGACCTGGCGGCCCGCTGATATTCGACATGGTGGATGCGGCTTCGTCACGACGGGCCGGCAGGTCGCAGCAGTCCGCAACCGGACGGCCTCGATCGATGTCTTGCCACAGACCCCGCCCGACGAGGTGGTGTAGAAGTTGCGTTCGATACCGACGTGGGGCGGTGGGGCTCCGTCGGCGAGGGTGATGTCGAGGACGTTGTAGGTATTGCGTCCATCGTCGTCGGTTCCGTTGCAGTAGTTGCCGGCCCGTCAGGGGCGAAGTTCGAGCCGGATCAGGACTACCTTGCCGGCGGGGCTTCTTGCCATACTGCCCGTATGCGGTGGCTCAGCGGGGCGGTCGTCATCGGTGGCGCCGGGATGGCCGGGTGGGGGTGGTGGCTCGGACAGCGGCAAGGGCTTCGTTTCGTGTTGTACTACGACCCCGAAACGGGCGTGTCCAAGTCGTTGACCACCAATGGGGCCGGTCAATTCCTCTATCCCGTGGTCGCCTTGGCCCTCGCGCTGCTGATGGCAGGAGTGCTCCAGGGCCACCGAGAGGATATCCGCATCGGCCTGGTGGCCTGGCGGGAGCGTCCGGTGGCACTGTCCGTCGGGGCGCTCGGCTGGGCCGCCGCGCCGTGGTGTGCGGTCTTGCTGCTCTTGCTTTTCCGTGATCGGGTGGCGGGCGTGCCGATGGGTAGCAATCTGTCCCACTGGTTGGTGGCCGACCGTCCGTTCTTCTGGTTCTTCGGCTCGCTGAGCACTGCCACATCCGCGTTCCTCCTCGTGACCGGCCCCTGGCTGACGGACCACCTGGGCCGTCTGCTGCGCTACGGGCGTCGGTTCCTGCGGTTGCAGAAGGAGGGAGACCGGGAAGCGCTGTCGCGGGAGGTCCTGAAGCTGGGTGAGGAGATCGCCGAGCGGCCGTACCGGGAAGAGGTACTGCTCGGTCTGCTGCTGCGCATCGATGCGGGCCGCCCTCACGACGAACTCTGGAACAGCGTCCTGCGCACAGTGGACCGAATTCCTCGGCTGGACGAGCCGGGCCGGCTGTTCCGGTTCAGTCCGCTGTGGGAGGTACACGTGAAGATGCGTCTGGTCGTTGCCGATGCCCTGGTGACCGAGTATCACCGCACCCAGGCGAGTCCGCACTTGGACACGGCCTTGCGGGTCCTGGAGGGACTCCACCGCCGCACCCCGGTTCTCGCCGGGCGCGATGCGCGTGCCGCGATCGCGCTGACCCTCGCCTGGGCTCTGGGATTGCGGCACACACGAGACCCCGCCGCCGACGACGCCGATCTCGTCCGGGCCCTCGCTTTGGCCGAGCATGCCGCCGTCGTGCTTCCGGCGGAGACTGCGGGTGGGGTCCTCGGCCGGCTTCTGGTCAAGCAATACGAGCGGCAGGCGGATGTGGCCACGCTGTCGCGTGCAATCGACGCACTCCGGTCGGCCGGTCCGTCGTCCGCGCTGATCTGGGCGCTGGTGCTCCGGCACCGCGCGGTGGCGAACGGCAGCGATCTGACGGAGGCCGCCGCGACGGCCCGGGACCTGGCTGCCGAGGGTACGGATGCCGCAGAAGGCCTGACGATGTTGCTGGTCACCGCCGTCCAGGAGCCGACGTGGCAGGACGGGCCGGAGCGTGCGCTGGTGGCGGACCTGCTGGACACGGTGGACGCAATGCCGGATGTGTCCTTTCCCTTGAACGTCGTGTCCGCCCTGTTCCGAGCCGTTCTCGCCCTGGACGGAGACCACGAGTCGGTTCTCTCCTACTACGAGCGTGCCCTGATGCTGACCGAACAGTCCGCCTCCCTCGGGTTGAGCCTTCATGACCGGAAAGTGGTGCTGGGCACCCAGGCTCTGTCACCACCATCGGTCGCGGACATCGCGCTGTCCATGGGCCAGGTCGGCCGGGCCGTGGAATTGCTGGAGCTGAGCCGGACCGTCATCTGGTCGCAGACCCGCCGATTGCGCCGGACCGAAGCGCCAGGCGCAGCGTCGGCCCGGCTGGCGGAACTGCGCAGTGAGCTGGACAGGCCCGGCTATTCCGGCGCGGAAGGCCGCGATGTGTTGTCCGGGTACCGCGCGGCCACGGCGCGTGCCGAGCTGGCCGCCGAATGGGAAAGGGTAACAGCCGAACACGGTCAAGGCCGGCGGATGAGCTTCTCCGACCTGCGGGAGGCGGCCCGCGGCGGGCCCGTCGTCATCGTCAACATCAGCGATACAGGCTGCGCCGCGATCGTCGTATCGGCCGATCGTGATCCGGTACGAGTAGGGCTGCCCCTGGCGGACCATGCCGAACTGGCCGCGCGGGCCGGCGGTCTGCTCACCCCCACCATCAGGGGTATGAATGCCCTCGCCCTGGCCCGCCTCCTCTGGGACACCGTCGCCGCTCCTGTTCTCGAGGCGGTCGAGCCGTATCTTGGCCCGGACCGCCGGGTCTGGTGGTGCCCGACCGGCCCGTTGGCCGCCATTCCCCTGCACTTGGCAGGCCACCACGATCAGAAGCACGGCCCCGCACTGATCGACCATGTCGTCTCCTCTTATACCCCCAGCCTGTGGGCATTACGAGACGCCCACCGGGCCGGGTCGGATGTCGTCATTCCCACCCGGCCTCCGTCGATGCTGGTCGCCTCGCTGCGCAAGACCCCCGGCATGCCCGAACTCGAGCACGCCGAGGAGGAGGCGGCGATCGTCTCGGCCCGGTTCCCCGCAGCCAGGACCCTGGGTGAGCAGGAGCTCACCGTCGCCGCGGCACGGGCCGCGCTGTCCGAATACCCTTGGGTTCACTTCGCCTGCCACGGCGACGAGAGCGGCCTGATCCTGCACGACGGGCCTCTCGGCCTGGACGAACTGGCGAATATGAACCTGACCGGTGAGCGGCTGGCATTCCTGTCGGCCTGTGTCTCTGCGCTCCCGGACGCGCGGGCGGCGGACGAGGTACTCCATCCGGCCGCGGCGTTCCACCTGAACGGTTTCTCCCACGTGATCGGGACCATGTGGCAGATCAACAGCGCGGATGGGCCCACGGTCGCCGACGACTTCTACCGCAGAGTGCTGACCGGGAGATGCGGCCCCGCAGTGGCACTCCATCACGCGCAGCGCCGGCTGCGCGAAAAATACCGGGCCGACCCCGCCCGCTGGGCCCCCTTCGTGCATATCGGTCCCTGAAATAGCCAGTGCTGGTGCAGAGTTGACGTATGCCCTCCTTTTTCCGGCGACGAGCCCGCCAGGACGAACCCGCCTCCGCCCCGCCGCCTCCCGCCGAGTCGAGCGCGCCGCCGCAGGACCCCACACTGGCTCACGCCTGGTTCTGCGAGCGACTACCGCTATTGCGCGCCGAAGCGGACAGATACGGCTGGCGGCCGGAGCTGGAAGCCCAGGTGACGGCTGTACGGGACGGGCGACCTGCCACCGAGGCGCTGGCGGCCCTGCTGCTGGACGCCTCCGGCACGGTGCGCGGGTCCGGCGAATTGCCCCTGCGGGACGTATGGGACTCGCGTCCGATCGGGCAGCGCTTCCATTGTCCGCGTGCCCTCTGTCCACCGCGTGGTCGTGACCAGGACGCGCGCGAGCCGTGGTGTCACCTCGACGACCGTCCGCTGCAGCCCGCCACCTACCGACTCGACCCCTAGGCGGCGCGCGTCATGGACGGCCTTCTCACCGGCCTGGGCTCCAAGTTCGCCGAGCGGTGGATCACTCTGCTCGCACTACCCGGCCTCCTTTTCGCACTGACGCTGGCGCTGTCCTGGTGGCTGCACTCGCTCGGCGCGGCGCATGCCCTCGACCCGGCCTTGCTCAGCGGCCGACTGGATCAGGCGCCGCCCCGATGGTTGGCGAGCACCCCACACCGGCTGGTGCTCGCCGCCCTGGTGACGCTCACCGCGGCAGCCTCGGCCGGCATTGCTGCGGAATTGAGCCGTCTCATCGCCCGGCTGTGGCTGGGACGTGGCGTGCTGAGCGGCAAGCTGCTGGGCCGCGCCCGCCGCCGACGGATCCGGCAGGCCGAAAACGCGGCCCCGCCAGACCATCACGCCGGTTACCTCCCCGAACGGGCGACCCGCATCGGAGACCACCTGCTGCTTGCCGAGAAGCGGGTGGACGCCCAGTATCAGGTGGCGCTGGTCCGGGTCTGGCCCCGGTTGTGGCACCTGTGTGACGACAGCCAACGCGTCCCCGTCCAGCTTGCCTGGGACCGGTACACCGCGGCCTCGGTGCGGGCCGCATGGTCCCTCGGTTACTTGGCTCTGGGACTACTGTGGTGGCCGGCCGCCACAGTCGGAGCCGCTCTCTACCTTTCGGCCTGGATCGCCGCTCGCCGCGCGGCCGCCGAACTCGGTCTCCTCGTCGAAGCGTTGACCGACGTCAAACTCCCGGAGCTGGCCTCGGCCCTGGGAGTACCACTGCCGCACGGCCGGTTCACCCGGGCCGACAGCCACGCCGTCGAAAGCATCCTGGACAAAGGCACGTTCCTCCCCGGGCCCTCGACCGGCACCTCCCAGGCATGCTCGGGTGGCGTGCCGGCGGGGCCCTGATCCGGAATGTGGGGTCCAGTTGAGCGAAGACCGGCCTACCGGCATATGGTGCTGCCTGTTGTCGTGGAGCTCCTCCCGTTCGAGAAGCACGCTCCCGGCCAGGTGATCACCACCCCCAGTCGCGCGAACCCCGGGCCTGCTGTTCCCGGCGCGCAACGGCCCGCTGCGCAACCCCCAACAACTTCGGCCGCACCTGGCGTGCTGCTAGCGGCGAGAACCTCGCCTGGGTCACGCCCGCGCCCCTTCGGAAGGGCGCGGCGACCGCCGTCGACCATGCCTACGTCGGGCCCGAGCGCGCGGCCCGTCAGCTCGGCAATACTCGCGCGGTGGTCAAGGCTCACTACATCGATATCCCCGAGACCGTGCCCGAAAATCGGGAGGTTCTGGAGCGCTGGGCGCGGGGCCGGTAGGGGCGAAAACGTGAGATTTTTGTGAGATCGTGCGGGAAACGCTCAGGTCACTACAACAAGAAAACCCCTCCGGCCGCTGGTCAGGAGGGGTTTTCTTTGTCGGGCTGACAGGATTTGAACCTGCGACCACTTGACCCCCAGTCAAGTGCGCTACCAAACTGCGCCACAGCCCGTTGCGCCGTGTGTTCCGGCGCTCGATGAGATTACCTCAGAGGTGTTCGAGAGAGGAAATCGGCTGCTCGAGCGGGGTGTTGTTGGTTTTCCATCCGCTCATCGGCCGCGTGCCGCGCACCACGAGTTCGGCTCGGGCGTACTGCGGCCGCAGTCGGTCGCCACCGACAGTGGTGTCCGGCCGGGGGCCGTTCGACCGACCGATGGGTACCCCCGTGGCCGACGTCACCCGCCTGGTGGAATAGCTCCCCGGCTGTCCCTGTTGAACCCCGTGTCGGCGTCCGGACAGCCCCGGGCCTCACCCCTTTGTCGCTACGAGCGACCACTCGCCGAGAGGCGCTTGTGGGACGCCGACATCCCGACCGAACGCCGCTGGGCCGCACGCCCGGCGGCGTTTCGCTGTCCGCTGCCGGTATCGCACCTCGTCCGGTCGAAACACCGGCCCGAGCCGTTGCTCTGCCGTGCCGGTTGCCCCACTGGAGTGCGGGTCGGGCCGGGCATATCCTGGCGCGTGCAGCTGGTTCATCTCGCGCCGCGTAAGAGGCGTGGGATGTCGAAGCCCGACGTGCGATATCGGTGATGCCGCACGGCGGGGTGAGAGGGAACCCGGTGGGAATCCGGGACTGTCCCGCAGCGGTGAGCGGGAGCGACCGCCGTCACATGCACTGGGCTGGGGCCCGGGAAGCGACGGCGTGGTAGTAGCAGCCCGGGTGCGGACCCGGGTCGGCCGAGTGTGGTCGGTGCCCGTGAGTCCGAAGACCTGCCGGTTGTGCCGGGCACGCCGTGTCCGGCGGCTGTCGCCTCGTGGATCGGGCGTTACGCCGGCGTTCCACGTATCCGGCCGGGTGCGGTGGGTCGCGCGCGTTCGCAGGGGTGGTGGTCGTTGGTGCTACCGATGGAGTGTGCGCTGTGCCGGCGTCGTCGAAGTTGTTCCGCGCGAACGCGAACGCGCCGCCGTGGCTCCGCGCACAGGAGGACGGGTGGGTGCTGTCGGCCCGGGCTCGCTGTCGTTTTCGTGCGGACCGCCGTATCGGACGGTTCGATGTCTGTCAGTCGTCCTGCGAGGAAAGGTGCCGGCGGTGGAGAAGATGTACGGCGGGGGGCGGTTGCGTGCGCTGCGTGAGCAGCGGGGGCTGTCCCAGTCCGGGTTGGCGAAGGCGCTCGGGTTGTCGGTGAGCTACGTGAACCAGCTGGAGAACGATCAGCGGCCGCTGACGGTGCCGGTGCTGATGCGCCTGACCTCGACCTTCGATCTGGAGGTGGGGTTCTTCGCACCGGAGACCGATGCGCGGCTGCTCGCCGATCTGCACGAAGTGTTCGCCGAGGATCCGGAGACGGCCGCGGTGACCAGTAGCGAACTCGACGATCTGCTGAGCCGGGCGCCGACGGCGGCGCGGCTGCTGATCAGCCAGCACCGGCGACTGCGCACGGCCGACGAGCAGGTGGAACACCTCACTGCCGGGATCGACGGTCCGGCCGCGGCGCCGCGGGCCGCGATGCCTTATGAGGATGTGCGGGACTACTTCTACGACCGGCGCAATCACATTCCGGCTCTGGATACCGCGGCGGAGGAGTTGTTCGTCCGGAGCGGGTTCACGCTGGGCGGGCTGGATCTGCAGCTGGCGCGGCTGCTGCGCGACGAGTTCGGGGTGGCCGTGCGGATCCGGTCGGAAGATCCGGGCCGGCCGGGACCCAAACGCGTCTACGATCCGCGGGCCCGCATCCTCACTCTGGCGCGGCGTCTCACCGCCGGGCAGCGTGCGTTCCAGCTGGCCACGCAGCTGGCCTTCCTGAGCCAGTCGGAGGTGCTCGACGAGCTGCTCGAGGAGACCGGGACGCTGCCGGCGGAGTCGCTGCGGTTGCTGCGGATCGGGCTGGCCAACTATTTCGCCGGTGCGCTGATCCTGCCCTATGGGCGTTTCCTGGATGCGGCCGAGCGGTTGCGCTACGACATCGACCTGCTCTCCGCGCAATTCGAGGTCGGGTTCGAGACGGTCTGCCATCGGCTGTCGACGCTGCAGCGGCGCGGGCAACGCGGCGTGCCGTTCTTCTTCGTCCGCACCGATCGGGCGGGAAATATCTCCAAACGGCAGTCCGCCACGGCCTTTCATTTCTCGCGGGTCGGGGGGAGTTGTCCGCTGTGGGTGGTGCACGACGCCTTCGCGACCCCGGGCCGGATCCGCACGCAGATCGCCGAGATGCCCGATGGGCGCACTTATCTCTGGCTGGCGCGCACCACCGGGGAGAGCAACCCCGGCTATCTCGCGCCCGCCCGGCATTTCGCTGTCGGACTCGGCTGTGACCTCACCTTCGCGGAGAAGCTCGTCTACTCGCACGGGCTGCCCGTGCACGATGCGGCGGTTGCTGTCCCGATCGGCGCCGGCTGCCGGGTCTGTGAACGCACCGCGTGCGCGCAACGGGCGTTCCCGCAGATCGGTCGTCCGCTCGCGGCGGACGAGAATCGTCCGGCGAACACTCCCTACGCACCGGCGAGCACCGGTCGTTGAGGTGGCTGCCCCGTAGAACAACCGGCGGTGGTCGTCGGGGTGGCGAAGGTTTGCACGGTCTGCCGGGAACGGGCGTCGGGTCGGGCGAAAGGCCGTGGGCCGCGCGGCCGGTGCCCGGGAATCGATGGATGGGCGCCGCTCGGGCGGCAGTGACCCAGGCAGCGGTCCAGGTCTGGCGCGGGGACAGGTAGCGCCAGTCCCCGCCGCCGGCCCGGCAGGGCCGACTGCCCTTCGGCAACGACGGGATCAGGGATCTGTGGATGCCATGCGGGGACGGCGTATGATGCGCCGGATCAGCACTTGGCCATAACGGCCCGTCGGCGTCCGCGTTGCGGCCGGCCGCGGCCGTGCGGTGCGGGGGATCTGCGGCGGCGTGGCTCCGGGGAGGGTGGCGTGGTGGCTCCGCCGGCGACCGCGGGCACGGGCTCTTCCACCATCGTCGGCACTGTCTCCTGTCTGTTCATGCGCCGAGCCGGCGACACCGGCGCTGTGAAATCTCCGATGGAATTCCGGGCCGGTTCTCGTACATTTCCGAATGGCTACAGAAACGGTTCGGACTCAATTCTCGATCTCGGGAATTCAGGAATTGTCGAGAACTTTTGTAGATATTCTCGGCGGGCGAGGCACATCCTTTCGGGCTGCTGAATCAGATGTTTCTCGTCTTGCTCTGCTGGTGTGCCGGACGTGAGCTCGGGCCCCTACGGGCGGCGACGGCGCAGGTCCGGGCGCCTATAGGGATTACGCAACTTCCGCAAATTCGCAGAATCGGTTCTGCACAATTCGCTTTCTGCAACCCATTTTCCCGATCCCGAAGCCTCGGTAGCGTGCGAATCGAGCGAATTACATCGATCGCCTGGAGGCCCAACCGTGAAGAATCATCTCGTCCGTACCCACCGTTCCGCGGAACATTTCCCTCGCGAGCAACATCTCGCGTGGCGGATCGCCGAGGTGGCGACCGATCCGGTGGAGGTCGCTCCGGAGATCGCGGAGATGATCGTCAACCGGATCATCGACAATGCGGCCGTCGCCGCGGCAGCACTGAGCCGGCGCCCGGTCGCCACCGCCAGGGACCAGGCGTTGGCGCACCCCTACCGGCCGGGGGCGACCGTTTTCGGCGTGGAGGGCCGGTTCTCGCCGGAGTGGGCGGCGTGGGCCAATGGGGTGGCGGTACGGGAGCTCGATTTTCACGACACTTTCCTGGCCGCGGAATACTCGCACCCGGGCGACAATATTCCCGCGATCCTGGCGGTCGCCCAGCATGCCGGACGCACCGGCCGGGACCTGCTGCGTGGCCTGGCGACCGGCTACGAGATCCAGATCGACCTGGCGCGTTCGATCTGCCTGCACGAGCACAAGATCGATCATGTGGCCCACCTCGGTCCGTCGGCCGCGGCCGGTATCGGCACGCTGCTCGGACTCGAGACCGAGACCGTCTACCAGGCAATCGGCCAGGCCCTGCACACCACCACCGCGACCCGTCAGTCGCGGAAGGGCGAGATCTCGAGCTGGAAGGCCTACGCGCCCGCGTTCGCCGGGAAGATGGCGGTGGAGGCCGTCGATCGCGCCCTGCGCGGGGAGGGTGCGCCCGCCCCGATCTGGGAGGGTGAGGACGGGGTGATCGCCTGGTTGCTCGGGGGACCGGAGGCCGAGTATTCGGTGCCGTTGCCGGGCCCGGGGGAGCCCAAGCGGGCGATTCTCGAGTCCTACACCAAGGAGCATTCCGCGGAGTACCAGAGCCAGGCGCCGATCGATCTCGCCCGCCGGATGCGCGAGCGGATCGGCGATCTTGACCAGATCGCCTCCATCGTGCTGCACACCAGCCACCACACCCATGTGGTCATCGGCACCGGATCCGGCGACCCGCAGAAATTCGACCCGCGGGCGTCGCGGGAAACGCTGGACCACTCGGTGCCCTATATCTTCGCCGTGGCTCTGCAGGACGGCACCTGGCACCACGAGCGGTCCTATGCGCCCGAACGCGCGCAGCGTCCCGACACCATGGAGCTGTGGCGCAAGATCTCCACCGCCGAGGATCCGGAATGGACCCGGCGCTACCACTCCACCGATCCGCGCGAGAAAGCGTTCGGCGCCCGCGCCGAGGTCACCCTGAAGAGCGGGGAGGTGATTGTCGGCGAACTCGCCGTGGCCGACGCCCACCCGCTCGGCGCGCGGCCCTTCGGTCGCGAACGGTACCTCGCGAAATTCCGGGCCCTCGCCGAAGGCGTCCTCGAGCCGGCCGAACAGGACCGGTTTCTCGAGGTGGCGCAGCGCGCGGGGGAGCTGTCCGCCGACGAGTTGCCGCAGCTGAGTTTCACCGTATCGCCGGATGTGCTCGCCCGCGCGCCGCGCTCCCCGAAGGGACTGTTCCGATGACCGGTCTGCTCGCGGCGTCGACGTCGGCGGCGGACAAACGTGCCGCGTTCCGTGCCGGTCTGGCCTCCGGGCGGATCCAGCGTTTCCCCGGCGCCTTCAACCCGCTGGTGGCGGCGCTGATCCAGGAGATCGGCTTCGAGGGTGTGTACATCTCGGGCGCGGTGCTCTCCGCCGAACTGCGACTGCCGGATATCGGACTCACCACGCTCACCGAGGTGGCGGGGCGGGGGCAGCAGATCGCCCGGGTCACCGATCTGCCGGTCCTCATCGATGCCGATACCGGTTTCGGTGAGCCGATGAGCGCCGCCCGGACGGTCACCGTCCTGGAGGATGCCGGGGTCGCCGGCTGCCATCTCGAGGATCAGGTCAACCCGAAGCGCTGCGGTCACCTCGACGGCAAAGCGGTGGTGCCGACCGGTGAAATGGTCCGCCGGCTGCGCGCCGCCGTGTCGGTCCGCCGTGATCCGGACTTCGTGATCTGCGCGCGTACCGACGCCGCGGGGATCGAAGGGATCGACGCGGCGATCGAGCGGGCGAGGGCCTACGCCGATGCCGGCGCGGACCTGATCTTCACCGAGGCATTGCGCACGCCCGCGGAATTCGAGCGATTCCGCGCCGCGGTGACCACTCCGTTGCTGGCCAATATGACCGAGTTCGGCAGATCCGAGCCGATCCCGGCCGCCACCCTCGAATCGATCGGCTACAACGTGGTCATCTATCCGGTTTCCACGCTGCGCCTGGCGATGTACGCCGCGGAGGCGGGCCTGCGCGAGATCTACGCCACGGGCACGCAGTCCGGCCTGCTGGACCGTATGCAGCCCCGCAGCCGGCTCTACGACCTGCTGCGGTACCAGCGTTACAACGAATTCGACTCGGACATATTCGATTTCACTCTGGGAAAGGACCAGTGATGAGCACAGCGTCGCTCGGCGATCCGATAGGGGCCGGGGCCGCGATACCGACCGTCCACAAGGGGTTGGCGGGCGTCGTCGTCGACACCACCGCGATCTCGATGGTGGTGCCGGAAACCAACTCGCTCACCTACCGCGGGTACGCGGTGCAGGATCTGGCCGCCCACTGCAGTTTCGAGGAGGTCGCGCACCTGCTCTGGTACGGCGAACTGCCCACCGACGCCGAGCTGGAACGGTTCCGGCAACGGGAACGGGCCGCGCGCCGCGCCGACCGCTCGTTGCTGTCGCTGGTGGCGAAGTTGCCGGACACCTGCCACCCCATGGATGTCGTGCGGACCGCCATCAGTTACCTCGGCGCCGAGGACCCCGCCGAGGAGGACAATTCGGCGCGGGCCAATCGCGCCAAGGCGCTGCGGATGTTCGCGGTGCTGCCGACGATCGTCGCGGCCGATCACCGCCGCCGCCACGGCCTCGACCCGATCGCGCCGCATTCCCACCTCGGCTACGCCGAGAACTTCCTGCGCATGTGCTTCGGGACGGTGCCCGCGCGGGAACTGGTCCGGGCGTTCGAGGTCTCGCTGATCCTCTATGCCGAGCACAGTTTCAACGCCTCCACGTTCGCCGCCCGCGTGGTCACCTCCACGCTCTCGGATATCTACAGTGCCGTCACCGCCGCCATCGGTGCGCTCAAAGGCCCCCTGCACGGCGGCGCCAACGAGGCCGTCATGCAGCACATGATCGAGATCGGTGATCCGGCGCTGGCCGGGCAGTGGTTGCGCGACAAGCTGGCGAGGAAGGAGAAAGTGATGGGCTTCGGTCACCGGGTCTACAAGAACGGTGACTCCCGGGTGCCCACCATGAAACAGGCCTTCCTGGATATCGCCGCGGCCACCGATGGGCAGCGGTGGGTGCGTATGTACGAGGCCCTCGAGCGCGCCATGGGCGAGGCCACCGGGATCGAGCCGAATCTCGACTTCCCGACCGGCCCCGCCTACCACCTGCTCGGCTTCGATATCGAGGTGTTCACGCCGATATTCGTCATGAGCCGGATCACCGGGTGGACCGCCCACATCATCGAACAGGGCGAATCCAATGCGTTGATCCGGCCGCTGAGCGAATACGTGGGCGTCGCGCAACGCCCGGTAGTGGCCTGGGGCCCGGAACTACCGAGCCGGGGCGGTGATCGTCGGTGCGCCGCGCGACGTCGGTAAGGCCTGGCAAGCCTGCGCCTCCGACCTCCGACGCCCTCGCCTTCGCGTGGCCGGGCAGGTCACCGGTTCCCGGACCGTCGGTGGCTACGTGCCCGGGCACGGTCGTAGGCGACCTCCAGAAGTTCTCGCACGGTGTCGGCGGTGTTCGGGCCCGGCGCGACCACGGCCAGCCAGCCGAGTCCGCCGTACACCGGATGGGCGATCACGGTGTCGGTCGCGGCGGGGTCGGTGCCGGCGGGTTCCGGGTCGCGAGGGGCGCGGCCGGTCCAGGTGGTGAACAACTCCCTACCGACGTGGATGTTCACCCGGAAGACGCCGGGCCGGTCGAGCCGGGACCGTTCGTCGCCGGGGTAGTCCTTGGTGACGAGGGTGGCGAAGGGCTGGGTGTTGGCCGGGACCGCGCCGTCGGGTGCGTAGTAGAAGAACGCGTCACCCCACGCGATCTCCGGGGTCCCGTCGCCGGGGCGGGGTCGCTGGATCAGTACGCCGTCGCGGGCGCCGAGGTATTCGATGATTTCGTCGAATGTCATGCCTTCGAGCGTTACATTGAAGTGCTTATGGAGAGTTGTGGCGAGAAATCGCAGGAAATCGCGATCGCAAGTCGCAACTCCGCAGGTCTGCGGACCGCCGATATCGGCCGGGCCACCGGCTACTCGGTCCAGCAGATCCGCAACCTCGAACGTGACGGTGTGCTCCCGCCGGTGCCGCGCACGCCCGGTGGCTACCGGATGTATGGCGAGGCGCATCTGTGGGCGGTGCGGGCCTATCGCGCGCTGGCGGCCGGTACCGGTCCGGTCGAGGCGAAGCGGATTCTGCGCGAGGCACGGGAGCAAGGGCCGTCCCGGCTGTTCGCGCTGCTGGATCGCGCACATGCCGATCTGGATCGGGAGCGCCGGGACCTCGCGTTCGCGCGGGAGGCGGCCCGGGTTATCGCCGGTGAGCCCCTCGGCGATATCCGGCCGGCCGACGCCATGAGCATCGCCGAACTGTCCCGCGCGCTCGGGGTCCGGCCCTCGACGCTGCGACACTGGGATGCCGAGGGGCTGGTCGTGCCACAGCGTGCCGAGGGCGCGACCCGCCGCTACCTCCCCGATGACGTCCGGATCGCGCGGCTGGTCCAGCAGCTCCGCCTCGCCGGCTACGGTATCTCCGCGCTGCGGGAATTGATTCCCTGGTTGCGGGGCGCCCACGGCTGGGACGAGATCGGCCGGGCCCTGGCGGCGCGGGACGCCGGACTCGACGCCCGGTCCGCGGCGCTGTTGGAGGCCGGTGCCGCGCTGCACATGCTGTTGCGGACGGAGTGCGGCTGATCCGCCCGGTTTACGCGGTGCTCTCCCGCCAGTCGGTGGGGACGAACTGCTCGGTGCGGATCCGTCCGGATGGGACGCCTTGCTCCAGCAATGTGCCGCGGACGGTGTGCAGAAAGGTGGTGGGGCCGCAGAGGAGGAACTCGGCGTCGCCGGGGAAAGCGGCAGCGTCGAGGTCGAACGTGTGGCGTCCGAGATCATCGGTGTGGTCGCGATAGCGCCAGCGCAGGCCGAGCGCGGGGAGCCGGGCGGCCAGGGCGGACAGCCGTTTGCCCAGCGGCCGGGTGCCGGGGGCGCGGTCGGTGTGGTCCAGGTGCACTCGACGGCCCGGCGCGTGAGCGGCCAGGTATTCGAGGATGCCGATCATCGGCGTGATGCCGATACCGGCCGAGATCAGGACGAGGGGCGTCGTAGCGCCGGGGTCCACCGTGACATCACCGAACGGCAGCGTGACCGTGAGGGTGTCACCCAGCCCGATCCGGTCGTACAACCGGGTCGAGACCTCTCCGGCGGGCCGCCCGGGCGCGGGATCGACGCGTTTCACCGCGAAGACGAGACGTCCGTCGCCGGGCACGCCCAGCAGGCTGTACTGCCGCAACTGGCGAGCGCCGTCCGCCTGCGGGAGGCCGACCGAGATGTACTGTCCGGGAGCGTATCCGGGGAAGGGGCGGACCGGATCGGTGGATTCGACGGTGAATACCGCGACGCCCATGGGATCGTCTTCGCGGGCCGTCACCAGCGCCTCCCGGAAGACCTGGCCGGGTTCGACTCCGGACTCCGCGTAGAGCCGGTTCTCCAGGGCGATCAGTGCGTCGGCCATCAACCAGTACACGCGATCCCAGGCGGCGGCGACCGGTTCGGTGACCACCTCGGCACCGAGGACCGCCACGATGGCGGCGAAGAGGTGTTCGTGCACCACGTCGTACTGCTCGGCGGTGATCCCGAGGGACGCGTGTTTGTGGCCGATCCGCGCGAGCATCGAATCCGGTTGCGGGGCGGCGGGGTCGACAAGCCGGGCGGCGAAGCGGGCTATGGACGCCGCCAGCGCCCGCGGCTGCGTGCCCTGGGCCTGGTCGCCGCGGTTGAACAGATCTCGGCCGAGCTGTGGATGCCGATCGAACAGGTCGCGGTAGAAGGTGGCGGTGATCGCGTCGAGATGCGCCTCGACCAGCGGCAGCGTGGCACGCACGATATCGGCGTGCCGGGTATCGAGACCGGGGGCGGGCGTGGTTGTCATATCGGCCTCCTTCGCTCCGCCGCGGCGGCTGTCGGTGGCCGCACCCGCCGTGGCTGTACTCAACGGATTACTCATTTACATAGTGGACTATATGACCAGTTACAGGATGTCAATTGCGAAGAATGATGAGTTACTTGTTGGCTCTGTTCGTGCCGGAGGGTCCGCGGGTGCCGGTTCGGCGTGCGCCCGGCGGGTAGTCCGGCGAGGTGACAGTGCACGAATATGCCGGTTACCTCGCGGTGGTGGTTCTCGTGGTCTTGGCGCCCGGGCCGGATACGGTGATCACCCTCCATCACTCGGTGCTGAGTGGGTTCCGGGGCGGTGCGCGAGCGGTGGCGGGTATCTGCGCCGCCAGTCTCGTGCAGGGCAGCGCGGCGGCGCTGGGGGTGGGAGCGCTGATCACCGGATCGCAGCCACTGTTCACGGCGGTGCGGTGGTTCGGCGCGACCTATCTGTGCTATCTCGGGGCGCGGGCACTGTGGTCCGCCTGCCGCGGTGGCGCCGCCGGCGGGGTCACCGACGACGGCGGCGGTGACCGGGCGTTACGCGCCGGATTCCTCAGCAACATCACCAATCCGAAGATCCTGGCCCTGTATCTGTCGGTCCTTCCGCAGTTCCTGCACGCGGATTCCGGTATCGCCCACGCCTTGCTGCCGGCCTACACCGTGGCCGTGCTCGGGTCGCTGTGGTTGCTGTGCCTCGCGGCCTTCGTGCACCGGGTCCGGCCGTGGTTCGCCCGCCGGGTGGTGCGCCGGCTGCTGGACGCCGTGGCGGGAGCGGCCCTGGTGACCTTCGGGGTGCGCCTGGCCGGCGAATGACACCCGGCGTCCGGCCGGTGCCCGCCGCCGGGACCCGGTCCGTTGCGGGACCCGGGCCCGGCGCCGCGCGACAGATCGGAGAACCGCGGGATCCGGGCGCTCACCGGGCGCTGTTTAGCACTGCTCGTCCGGGGAAGCCGCCCGACCAGGCCGAGTGCGCCCGGATCGGGGACACCAGGTCAGCCCGCCAGCGAGGAGGACACTATGGACCGAACGTCACAGCCATCCGCCGACCCCGCCGCGTCCGATGCGCAGCAACAGGTGATCGGCGAAGGGCGCGGGGGTGACGACCCGAAACAGCGGCAGCTCGATCCGCTGCGGCAAGATCGGGAGAGCGGGTATCTCACCACACAGCAAGGGGTGCGTGTCGACCACACCGACGACGCGCTGACCGTCGGGGAGCGCGGGCCCACCCTCATAGACGACTTCCACGCCCGGGAGAAGATCACCCATTTCGATCACGAACGAATCCCGGAACGGGTGGTCCATGCCCGCGGGGCGGGCGCCTACGGCTATTTCCGCCCGTACGACGATTCGCTGGCCGAGTACACGGCCGCGAAGTTCCTGACCGACCCCGAACTGCGCACCCCGGTCTTCGTCCGGTTCTCCACGGTCGCCGGTTCCCGGGGTTCCTCCGATACGGTGCGTGACGTGCGCGGGTTCGCCACGAAGTTCTACACCCCGCAGGGAAACTACGACCTGGTCGGCAACAACTTCCCCGTCTTCTTCATCCAGGACGGCATCAAGTTCCCCGATTTCGTGCACGCGGTGAAACCCGAACCGCACAACGAGATCCCCCAAGCGCAGTCGGCCCACGACACGCTGTGGGATTTCGTGGCCGCCCAGCCGGAAACCCTGCACGCCATCATGTGGCTCATGTCCGACCCGGCGCTGCCGCGGAGTTACCGGATGATGCAGGGTTTCGGTGTGCACACCTTCCGGCTGGTGAACGCCGAGGGCCGGGGAACCTTCGTGAAGTTCCACTGGAAGCCGAGCCTGGGCGTGCACTCACTGCTCTGGGACGAATGTCAGCAGGTGGCGGGCCGCGACCCCGATTACAACCGCCGCGATCTCTGGGACAATATCGAAGCCGGTAATTTCCCGCGCTGGGAGCTGGGTGTGCAGCTGGTGCCGGAGGAGCAGGAATTCGACTTCGATTTCGACCTGCTCGACGCCACCAAGATCATCCCGGAGGAGCAGGTGCCGGTGCGCCCGGTCGGCGAACTGGTCCTGGACCGTAACCCGGACAACTTCTTCGCCGAAACCGAGCAGATCGCCTTCCATACGGCCAATATCGTGCCCGGTATCGATTTCACCAACGATCCGCTGCTGCAGCTGCGCAACTTCTCCTACCTGGACACCCAGCTGATCCGGCTGGGCGGGCCGAATTTCGCGCATCTGCCGGTGAATCGCCCGCTGGCCGATGTCCGTACCCATCAGCAGGACGGCTACAGCCGGCACGATATCCCGCACGGGCAGGCGTTCTACACCAAGAACACGATCGGCGGCGGCTGTCCCGCGCTGGCCGACGAGGATGTCTACCGCCACTACACCCGCCGGGTGGAGGGTGAGACGATCCGGGCCCGCAGCGAGAGCTTCAAGGAGTACTACCGGCAGCCGCGGATGTTCTGGCGCAGTATGACCGAGCCGGAGGCCACCCATATCGTCGAGGCGTTCGCCTTCGAACTCGGGAAATGCCGGCGGGTCGAGATCCGGACGCGGGTTCTGGAGGAACTGGTGAAGGTCGACCCGGATCTGTCCGACCGGGTGGCTCGGGAGCTGGGCCTGCCGGCTCCGGCCGCGCAGGAGGTGTCCGAGGTGCCGCTCTCACCCGCGCTGTCCCAGCTGAAGGATCCCCCGCAGACCATCGCCACTCGTCAGATCGCGATCCTGGCCACCGACGGCGTGGATGCCGCGAGTGTGGAACAGCTGCGCAGCGCCCTCACCGACCGCGGGGCCGTCGCCGAGGTGCTCGCACCGCACGGCGGTGAACTGCGCGGGTCCGGCGGAGATTCGCTGACAGTGGATCGGACGCTGGCGACGATGGCCTCGGTGCTCTACGACGCGGTCGTGGTGAGCGGTGGCGAGGACTGTGCGCGCGCCCTCGCCGCGTCGGGGCCGGCCGTGCATTTCGTCACCGAGGCGTACAAGCACGCGAAGCCGATCGCCGCGCTGGGCGCGGGCACCGAGGTCCTGCGGGCGGGCGGTATCGCCGAGCCCCCGCAGCCGGACACCCCGGCCGATGGCGTACTGCGCAGCGGGGACACGGTATCCGACGGTTTCACCGGCGCGTTCGCCACGCTGCTGGCGGGGCACCGGATCTGGGAACGGGACACCAAGAGTATTCCGGCCTGAGGCCGGCGGGCCGGTGCCGTCCCGCCCGGGGCGGCACCGGCCCAGCGCACGCCGCGCCCGCCTCCGGTGTAGCCGGGATGTGAGCGGGTAGCCGGTGTGCGGGTTCGACGAGAAGTGAAGATCCGCGCCGGCCACCGCACGGGGACGCTGTCCGCATGCGGTGGGTAGCCGTGTTCACGGCGCGGCCGGATCGCGAGCACGACGAGGAGGATCGATGCGGACAGTGACATCGCTGCCCCAGCAGATCACCGTGGACGAACACCTGTGGATCCCGATGTCGGACGGAACCAGACTGGCGGCCAAGGTGTGGCGGCCGCTCGCCGCCGACGATCGCCCGGTTCCGGGCATCCTGGAGTACATCCCCTACCGGAAACGCGATCTGTCCGCGGTCCGGGATTCGATTCACCACCCCTATATGGCGGGCCACGGGTATGCCTGCGTCAGAGTCGATCTGCGCGGTACCGGGGAGTCCGAGGGTGTACTCGTGGACGAATACCTCGAACAGGAGCATCGCGATGCCGAGGACGTCATGGCATGGATGGCCGCGCAGCCGTGGTGCGACGGCCGGATCGGGATGATGGGCATCTCCTGGGGCGGGTTCAACTCGCTGCAGATCGCGGCCCGCAAACCACCGCACCTGCAGGCCATCGTCATCTCCTCGTTCACCGACGACCGCTATTCCGACGATATGCACTACATGGGCGGTGCCCTGCTCTCGGACAATATCGCCGAATCCGCGACCATGTTCGCCTACAGCACCTTGCCGCCGGACCCGGCGCTGGTCGGCGACCGCTGGCGCGATATGTGGTTCGAGCGGTTGGAGAACTGCAGTCTGTGGGCGGCCAATTGGCTCGAGCACCAGCGCCGCGACGAGTACTGGCGCCGGGCCTCGGTGTGCGAGGACTATGCCGCCGTGCAGGTGCCGGTACTGGCTTCGAGCGGGTGGGCCGACGGCTATTCGAACGCGGTCGGCCGGCTGCTCGCCAATCTGGACGTCCCGCGCAAGGGGCTGATCGGTCCCTGGTCGCACAAGTATCCGCATCTGGGCGAACCCGGTCCCGCCATCGGGTATCTCCAGGAAGTCGTGCGCTGGTGGGACCACTGGCTCAAGGATGTCGACAACGGCGTGCTGGACGGGCCGGTGTTGCAGACCTGGATGCAGGAGAGCGTGCCACCGTCGACCGCCTACGAGGACCGGCCCGGCCGATGGGTGGGGGAGCCGGAATGGCCGTCGCCGAATATCCGATTCACCGAATACCCGCTGGGACGGTACCGGATCGCCGAGCCCGGCGAGGAGGTGGCGCAGGTGGCGCTACCGGTCGAATCGCCGCTGTCGGTGGGGCAGTTCGCGGGGAAATGGGCGTCCTACAACGCTCCGCCCGACCTGCCATACGACCAGCGCGAGGAGGACGGCGGCTCACTGGTCTTCGAGACCGAGGCTCTCGCGCAGCGGTGCGAGATCCTGGGTGCGCCGACGGTGACCCTTGAGGTGGCGGCGGACAAACCGGTAGCCATGGTCGCGGCCAGGTTGTCCGATGTGGCGCCGGACGGCCGTGCGACCCGGGTGACCTACGGTCTGCTCAACCTGACCCACCGCGACGGTCACGACGATCCCCGGCCCCTCGCGGCGGGTGAGCGCTACCGAGTCACCGTGCAACTCAATGCCGTGGCCCAGGCATTTCCGGCGGGTCACCGGATCCGGCTGTCGCTGTCGACCTCGTACTGGCCGCTGGCCTGGCCGCCACCGGAGCCGGCCCAGGTCACCGTGTACACGGCGGGGAGCAGTCTGCGGCTGCCCGTCCGGCCGATGGCGGACGCCGACGAAGCGGAGAGGCAACCGTTCGGCGAGCCCGAGGGCGCGGAACCGATGGCGGTGACCCATATCAGCCCCGGTGATCAGAAATGGACCGTCTCCCGCGATCTGGTCGACTACCGGTCCGCGCTGGAGATCGTCAAGGACGCGGGCCTCGTCCGCTTCGACGAACACGAGCTGGAAGTGGACCGGAAGGTCCGGGAACGCTACGGCTGGCAGGCCGACGACTTCTGTTCGGCCACCGCGGAGACCTCGTGGTCGATGAGCTTCGGGCGGGGGGACTGGCGGACCCGGACCGAGACCCGCACCCGGGTCACCTGTACACCCACCCATTTCCTGGTGCACGCCGAACTCGACGGTTTCGAGGGCGAGCAGCGCACCTTCTCGCGGAACTGGGACAGGAGGATCCCTCGTGACCACGTCTGAGATGCGTCCGGCGATCCCCCGGGAGTCCGCCGCGACAAGTCTGCGGGGCCGGATGCTGATCGCCGCACTGCGGCTGACCCGGGCCGGGAAACCGTTCTCCAGTGCCGAGGCGCTGCGCGAAAGCATTCGCAAGAGCCAGCGGCCCGCGCGGGACCGCCCGCCGGCCGCGCTGGGGCGGCGGCACCGGGTCACCTGCCGGGAGATACACGGGCGGCCCGTCTACACGATCCGGCCCCGGGCCGCCGGCACCTCCCGGCACGTGCTGTACCTGCACGGGGGCGCCTACGTGCACCAGATCCAGCGCGACCACTGGAAGTTCCTGTCGCGATTGGTCGACGAGACCGGCTGCACGGTGACGGTACCGCTCTACCCGCTGGCTCCGGCGAACCATCCGCGCGACACCGTCGCCATGGTGCTCGCCGCGCACGACGCGGCCTTCGCCGGCACCGCCTCGCAGGACAAGGTGCTGATGGGGGATTCGGCCGGGGGAGCGCTGGCGCTGGTCCTGGCCCGCTCGCTCGGGGCGGCGGGCGGGGTCGAGCCGAAGGAGGTCGTGCTGATCTCTCCCTGGCTCGATGTGACCATGACCGACCCGTGGGCCCGGGAGCTCGACCCCGGCGACCCCTACCTCGGGGTCGCCGGCCTGACCGAGGCCGGCCGGCTCTACGCGGGGGAGATCGACAGAACCGATCCGGTGATCAGCCCGCTGTACGCACCGGCCGCGACCCCCGGGGCGTTGAGCCTGTTCATCGGCACCCGGGATGTCCTGCTCGCGGACGCGCGCCGGTTCCGGGAACGCTGTGCCGCCGAAGGCGTCGGACTCGAGTATCACGAATTCGCCGGGATGTTCCACGCGTGGCCGCTCGCGGATATTCCGGAGGCGCGCCGGGCGCTGGGTGACCTGGTGCGCATCGTGGATCGCCCGCCGTCGTGACGGCCTTTCGCGTCTCCGGAACCTTCGCTTACCGGACGGTTCCGGGGGCGCGACTTTCGTTCGCCGGCCCGAGCGTTTGAGTCGGTGGAATATGGCTAGCCGGTCTGCGTGAGGAAGAATATTTTCGTACCTGCTCTGACCGATTCCCAACGCGAGGAAATCTCGACCGTGGAAGTTCCGGGTGGATTTTCCCTGCATGGATTGCTCGAATACGACACCTTGATCACGGCCGACGAGTTCGACTTCGACGGTCTGCTCGACCGGGCCCGCGCGGAGCTGCGTGCCTTCGACGGCCGGGTGGAAGCGATCATCGCCCACTGGGATTTCCCGACCAGTGTGCTCGTGCCGATTCTGGCGGATGAATTCGGATTGCCCTCGCCCGGTTTGGAAAGCGTGCTGAAGAACGAGCACAAATATTGGAGTCGCGTATTGCAGCGGGAATCGGTGCCGGAATGTGTACCGGATTTCTGTGCCTTCGATCCGTTCGACCCCGACGCCCTGGACAAGATTGATATTCCGTTCCCGTTCTGGGTCAAACCGATCAAATCCCATTCCTCGCAATTGGGATTCGAAGTGACCGACGCCGAGGTGTTCGCCACCGCCATCGAACAGATCCGGGCCGAGATCGGCCGTATCGCCGAACCCTTCGACCGCGCGCTCGAGCGGGTGGACGTGCCGGCGGAGATCCGGGTGGCGGGCGGGCGCACCTGCCTGGCCGAGCAGGTGGTCACCGGTACTCAGGCCGCGCCGGAGGGCACGATGTTCCGTGGCGAATACCATGTGCACGGCGTGTTCGATATGCGCAAGGACGCGGCCGGGCACAGCTTCGACCATCTGGACTATCCGGCGCGGACCGTCCCCGATGATGTGCAGCAGCGGATGATCGACGTCACCGAGCGCTATCTGCGGCACACCGGATACGACAACGGCTGCTTCAACTCGGAATTCATGTGGGACGCCGATACGGGCAAGCTGTGGTTGATCGAGGTCAACACACGTATCTCCCAGTCGCACAGCGACCTGTTCGCGAAGGTCGACGGTAGCTCGAATCACGGCGTCGCCATCGATATCGCCCTCGGCGAGCGGCCCCGGATGCCGCATCGCAAGGGGGAGTTCGCGGTCGCCGCGCAGTGCATGGTGCCCCGGTACGAAGACGGTATCGTGCGCGCGGTGCCCACCGACGCCGATATCGCCGCACTGCGGCGTCGTTTCCCGGGGACGGTGGTGCACGTGGAGGTGCAGCCCGGAGACCGTCTCTCCGACCTGCCGAACCAGGACGCCTACCGGTACAAATTGGCCACCCTCTATATCGGTGCCCCCGACGCGGATGAGCTGGAACGGCGGTACCGCGAGGCGATCGACGCCCTGCCGTTCGAGTTCGCGGAAGCCGGCTGACCGGCAACGGCCGGATCGCCATGTTTCGGCGGCGATCCTCCGGGAACCGCCCAGGGAACCGAGACGAACAAGGAGGTGGCCGTGCCGGACGTCGAGAGTTCCGCCGACCGCAGTGCCGGGCCGCAGCGGGTGGTGATCGTGGGCAGCGGTTTCGCCGGGTTCACCTGTGCCCGCAACCTGTGCCGCCTGCTGGCGAAGCAGGAACGTGATACCGAGGTCGTGCTGGTCACGCCCAACGACTACATGCTGTACACACCGCTGCTGCCGGATGTGGCCGGCGGGCTCATCGACCCGCGCTTCGTGGCGGTGTCGCTGGCCGACGCCCTGCCCCGGGTCCGGCTGATCATCGCCACGGCCGAATCGATCGATCTGGACAACAAGACGATCACCCTGACCAGCGAGCATCACACGCCACGAGAGCTGGCCTGGGATCGTCTGGTGCTCACGCCCGGTTCGGTGACCCGCCTCTTCGACGTTCCCGGCCTCGCCGAGCACGGACGCGGCCTCAAAACGGTCGCCGAGGCGTTGTACCTGCGGGAACAGTTGCTGCGGCAACTGGAGCTGGCCGACCATGAAGAGGATCCGGAGCTGCGCCGGGCGCGCCGGACCGTGGTCGTGGTCGGCGCGTCCTACGCCGGCACCGAACTCGTCGCGCAGCTGCGGGCCCTCGCCGACACCTACGCCAAGCGCCGCGGTTTCGACCCCGCCGAGGTCCGTTTCGTGCTGCTCGACATGGCCGACCGGGTGATGCCGGAGGTCGGCGAGAAGCTCAGCGACAAGGTGCTCACCGTGCTGCGCAATCGCGGTATCGATATCCGGCTCGGGATGTCGCTGAAGGAACTCACCGAGGACCACGTCGTGCTCACCGACGGCACCCGTATCGCGACCCACACCGTCGCCTGGGTGACGGGCGTGACCGGCGCGCCGGTGCTGGGCACACTCGGGCTGCCGATGGAACGCGGGCGGCTGACCGTCGGCGCCGATCTGCGCGTGCCCGGCCACCCGGACGTTTTCGCCGGGGGTGACGCGGCCGCCGTCCCGGATCTCACGAAACCGGGCAAGATCACCCCGCCGACCGCGCAGCACGCCACCCGGCAGGGCAAGGTCCTGGCCCGCAATGTGGCCGCCGGTCTGGGCATCGGCACCCAGACGGTCTACAAACACCGCGATATGGGGCTGGTGGTGGATCTGGGGCCCGGATTCGCCGTGGCGAACCCGGTGGGTGTCCGGCTCTCCGGTCTGCCCGCCAAGGCGGTGACCCGCGCCTATCACACCTACGCCCTGCCGCGCGGGATCAACCGCTGGGCGATCACGTTGACCTACCTGACCAACGCGTTCGCCGCGCGCCCGCTCACCCTGCTGGGCCTGGTGAGCCCGGAGGAGGCGAGCTTCGGCAGCAGCGAGGGAATCCGTCACTAGAACACACACGGCATTACCCGGCGGCGCACAGGTTGTTGCCAGGTTCGGCGGGGAAGGTGGACCGGGAAACCGTACGAGGAGGTTCCCCATGATGGTCTACGCGACGGCCGCCGCCGGATTCGCGGTGCTCACGCTGATGGTGTTGTCCAGCCATATGGCTGCCGCGGCGCCGCGCACACTGGTCCGGGTGCGCAACCGCTGACCTGCTCACCGCGCGGCTCGCTCGGTTCCTCGGCAGCGGCGAGATCGCACTCGCCACAACTCCCGGCGCGCCCGATGACCTGGACGCGCGACCGGCCGCGATCACCGCGGCGCGCCGCAACCTGTGCTAAGCCAACTGGCACGAGATGGCCGCCGGGCGTAGCGCCGCACAGCGGCACCCGGTCGCGGTCGCCGAGGCCGGCCGTGCCCTCGAACTGATCGCGGAAGGATTCGCGCGGACGCCGCGCTCACATCGCCCGGCCGGTCACCGATGCGGCTCAGGACCAGCGGAAGAACCAGATCCTGTCGTTGATGAGCGTTTCGGCGTAACTCGCCAGTACGCGCCCGGCGATCGGCCTGATCTCGTTGTCGATGAGCGCCAAGTCCGTTTCCCAGGTTTCCGGGCAGAACGCGTAGTGTTCCGCCGCGACGCGCAGTGCCTCGTCTCGATTTTCGGGTGGCGCGGAAACGCTCAGGTTCAGTCCCAGAGCGGTTATCGCGACGATGCGGGTCCCGTAACGCCGCTCCCAGTCCCGCAACACCGCGGAGACCTGGGCGATGTCACCGGTGTGTGCAGCGGCCCCTCGCCAGCCGATGGCGGTAATGGAATCGGCGGAACCTCCGGCGACCAGAGCGAGTCGCAACGGATCGTCGTAGAGCAGCGTCCCGCCGAGGTTCAACGCATCCTTGGCCGGGTCTTCGCGGTACGAGGGTTCGGGTGCTCGGCCGTCCGGCCAGTGCGCCCCGAACGGAGCCGTGTCGACGTCGCCGGGTACGACATCGCGGTACCACCAGTGCCGCAGTACGGCCTCCGGCTCGTGGTCGCCGGGATCGGTCACACCCTCGAACGACACATCACCGGTGGTCCACCGGCAGTCTTCGTCGTCGAGGCCGAGCAGCAGCGGCCAGAACCCGGTCTGCTCGTGTTCGGCCACCAACCGCACCCAGAGGTTATAGTCGACCGGCTCATCGCTGAGCCAGTACGCCGGCTCGCCGGCGCCGTTGTCAGAGACGACCAGTCGTCCCGGGGGAAGGGCGGCGGGCAGTGTCCGGCCTGTTCCATCGCCACCCGGTAACAGCGGATACAGATCCCAGGGCAACGAATACGGCGGTGGGAACTCGCCCATACGATGTACCTCGACCCCTCTGTTCCACAGCGAACCGGACGCGTCACGCCTGTCGTTCCGAACCGGTGACAGCATCCGAGACAACGATAACCCGGGCGGTCCCGGCTCCCGCGATTCCACGGGGGTGCCGGCGGCAGCCGGGCGCGGAGTGAATCGCGGCCTGGTGCCGGCCATCGCCGGGACCCCGTCGCGCCGGCCCCGCGGTTCCGCACTCGGCCCCGGGCCGGGGAACTACCCGTTAACGGTGGGGCTCCCGGGGTGCGATGATTCCGGGCGGGAGGAGGATTCGATGTCTTCGACAGATCCACGGGAACCCCGGCCACGGGTATCGATCGGCGAATGGGTCGCGCGAGCCCTGGCGGTGGTGCTGCTGGTGCCGGTGCGGTTGCTCTGGGAAGCGGTCGAGCTGTGCGGGCGGGCGGTTGTCGCGGCGGGCGTCTATGTATTGGAACGGTTGCTGGTGCCGGTGGGCCGGTTCCTCTGGTACTGGGTGGTGCGGCCGCTGTGGCTGTTCGTCAAGGATCTGGTGTGGGGGTGGGCGCTTCGGCATGTGCTGTGGGGCATGGTGCTCACGCCGCTGGGGGCGTTGCTGATGGACTGGCTGCTGCGGCCGCTGCGGCACGCGATCGAACGATGGCTCTGGCGGCGGCTGCTGCTGCCCGGGCTCGAACTGCTGTGGCGCCGGGTACTGCGACCGGTGCTGGGTGCTTTCGCGGTGACCGTGGCGTGGCTGTGGCGGTGGTGTGTGGTGTGGCCGCTGCGGCAGCTGTGGCGCTGGGTGTTGCGGCCGTGCGGGATGCTCCTCGCGGCGATCGTGTCCTACGGCTGGCGCGGGGCGACCGCGGTGGTGCGGGTGCTGGTGGTGGTGCCGTGCGTTTTCGTCTACCGGACCGTGTTGCGGCCGGTGCTGCGCGCGCTCGCGACGGGGTGGGATTTCGTCGTCGTTCGCCCGCTCGGATTCCTGAATCGGCGGGTCCTGGTGCCGCTGAACCGGGTCGCGGCGGAGGTGATGAACACGGTGTTCGGCCGCTGATTCCACAGACCGGCGGCCGCCCGGTCCGCTTTCGGTGGTGACGGCTCACGGCGCGAACGGTCCGGGCCGGTTCAGGTTTCGCGGGTGGCGACCGACCGGATCGCGTCCACGACGGCGGCCAGTGCCATCAGCCGCACCGTATCGACGTGTGCATCGATAGCGCCGGTGGCGGCGGCGATGAAACCGTCTCCGTCGAAGCGCGTGTGCGGCGGTGTCAGGGCCCGGGAAAGACCGTCGTGGGCGCCTTGGGCGACGATGCGGCAGCCCGGTTTGTCCAGCCGGGCGTTGGTGATGACGGCGCCGATGGTGGTGTGGTCGCGGGCGTGCTCGAAGTCGAACCCGCCCTCCAGCCGCAGCACCGCGTCCAGCGAGATATCCGCCGCGCCGAGGTCGATATCGCCGAAGGCGTTGACCGCGCACAGCGCGCCGACCACCAGTTCACCGAGCCGGCGCTCGGCGTAACCGAGGCCGCCCGGTCGGCGCAGCTCCGGGCCGCGCCACTGGGAGGTGTGGGCGCCGGTGCCGGCCCCGACGCGGCCCACGAGGATCTGCTCCCCGGCGGCCGCCCGGGCCGCGAGGTAACCGGATTCGGCGGTAGGCCGGGCGGCGGGATCACCCGCGCCCAGGTCGAACAGTGCCAGCGTGGGGACGATCGGGACACGCCCGGCGGGTGTGGGGACGCCGCGGTCCTGTTCCTCGAGATAGCGCATGACGCCGTCGGCCGCGGCGAGACCGAAGGCCGACCCGCCGGTCAGGACGACGGCATCGATGGAGACCACGGCCTTGTCCGGGGACAGGGCGTCGAGCTCACGACTGGCCGGGGCGCCGCCGCGCACCTCGCACGAGGCGATGGTGCCCGCCGGTAGCAGGAGCACCGTGCAGCCGGTCCGGCCCACTCTGTCGGTCCAGTGGCCGACGTTCACTCCGGAAATTCCGATACCCATCGGTGGCCTCCGTCCTCCAGGCTGTGCCCGGCGAACCGGGCTCTGCGCAGCGATCATCGCACCGATGGCGAGCGGCCGTGCGGAAGGTGGTGTCGGGGAACGGCTATCCTCGAGCGCCGCGCCTTCGGGCGGTTCAGGCGTTGCCCTTGGCGCCGGCTCCGGCGTCCACCGGGAACACCATGCCGGTGAGGTGGGCGCTGGCGTCGGCGGCCAGGAAGAGCACCGCCCGGGAGACCTCCTCCGGTTCGAGGGCCGCGACGGGTAGCAGGTGGGTCAGGCCGGCGAGGATCGGCGCCACATCCTCCCAGGTGGGATCGGTGAGGTCGGGCCGGAACCGGCGGTACATGGCGTCGTTCTGCACCATGGGTGTGGCGATATTGCCCGGGGCGACGGAGTTGACCGTGACGCCGTGCGGGGCGAGTTCCATTGCCAGCGATTTGGTCAGGCCGATCACGCCCCATTTGGAGGCGACATAGGAGGCCATGGCGGGGCTCGCGCCGCGTCCCATCATCGACGAGGTGGTGATGATGCGGCCGTACTTGCGGGCGACCATGCCCGGGGCGACCGCGGCCAGCGTGTTGAACACCCCGGTGAGATTGCTCCCGATCACCTCGTGCCAGAGCTCGGTGCTGTGCTCACCGATCGGCGCCACCCCGGTCACGCCCGCGTTGGCGACCGCGATATCCACCGAGCCGAGCTCGTCTTCGGCGCGCCGCACCAGCTCGTCCATCGCGGCCCGGCCGGCGGTATCGGCCTGTACGCTCACACACCGCCGGCCGAGCGCGGTGACCAGCTGCTCGGTGTGCGCGAGATCGGCGCGGGTAGCGAGTGGATAGTCCAGGGCGGGACTGTCCGCGCAGCGATCACAGAGGACGATATCGGCGCCGCGCTCGGCGAACGCGAGCGCGTGCGCGCGGCCCTGACCGCGTGCGGCGCCGGTCACCAGCGCGACCCGGCCCCGGAATTCCTGTGACATCGTGTTCCTCCTCGGGTGCGCGCACCGCGCGCGGCAGTGGGTTCGGCCACGACCTGCGCGCGGTCCGCGGCGCTCACGGTAGGGGTGCGGGGCCGGTGCCGGGGCCGGTGCTCTCACTGGCCGAGACCGCGACGACCCGGCGGTCGTGCCGGGTGGGTAGCGTCGAGTCCGCGGCGGGCGGTCCCACCGGAGCAGCCCGCCGCCGGTCCGGGGCGGCAGCGCCGGCGGGACGGCTACCGGGTGGTGGGACGAGGAAGGGGAGTTATGCCGAGGATCGCCGAGACGCGCGATGCCGCGGCACCGAGTTCCACCGAGCAGCACGCCCGGGTGGGCCGGATCCTGCACGCCGCCGCGACGCTGGCCACCGACAAGGAACTCGAACGGGTGCAGATGCACGAGGTGGCGAAACTCGCGGGTGTCGCGGTCGCCACCCTGTACCGGTATTTCCCGTCCAAAACCCATCTGTTCGTGGCGGTCATGCTCGATCAGATCGACCGGATGCGCGCGAAGTACGCGCGGCGGCCCCACCCGGGCCCGAGCGCCCGGGACGCGGTGCACGACCGGTTGCTCCAGGTGGTCCGCGTGCTGCTGGCCCGGCCGCTGCTGGCCACCGCCATGATCCAATCCAACAGCGCGGCCCGGGCGTCCGCTGTGCCGGATACCGCCGGGGTGGACCGGAATTTCCGGGAACTGCTGTACGACGCCGCGGGAATCGAGCAGGTGACCGAACGGGACGCCCGCCTGCTGCGGGTGCTGATCCATTCGGTTTTCGGCATCATCCAGTCGTGCCTCAACGGCCGGATCACCATCGCCGACGCCGAAGCGGATTTGCGGACGGCGTGCGATCTGCTCCTCGCGGAGTGGCCGGAATCGTTCAGGCCGTGAGACCGCGCCGGATCACCTTTCCGGTCGCGTTGCGCGGCAGCGGCTCGGTGGTGATCCGCCACCGGCTGGGCACTTTGTAATACGACAGTCGCGCGGCGGCGTACTCGTGCAGTTGCGCCTCGTCGACGGTGGCGCCCGGTCGTACCACGACGATCGCCGCCACCTCCTGCCCCAGATCCTCGTGGGGCACACCCACGGCGGCGCTCTCCGCGACGGCGGGATGCTCGTCCAGGCACTGCTCGATCTCGGTGGGGTAGACGTTCTCGCCGCCGCGCAGGATCAGATCCGAGCGGCGGCCGGTCAACCGCAGCCGGCCGTCCTCGAGGACGCCGAAATCGCCGGTGCGCAACCAGCGGTCCGGGGTGATCGCCGCAGCGGTGGCCGCCTCGTCCGCCCAGTAGCCGAGCATGACGAAGGGGCTGCGTACGCACACCTCGCCCTCGGTACCGTCGGGCACCCGCTCCCCGAAGGGGTCGCGGATCTCCACCGATACCGTGAGAATCGGCCGGCCGAGCGTGCCGGGGTACTGCTCGAGCTCGGCGGTCGTGGCCACTGCTATCGCGGTACTGCATTCGGTGAGCCCGTAGCTGTCGACCAGGGCGTCGCGGGCGAACGGGAACCGCTGCCGCAGCCGGTCCTTCAGCGCGAGCGACGACGGGGCCGAGGCGAGCGCGAACGCGGTCAGGGACGAGAGATCGTATCTGTCGATATCGCCGCACTCGAGCAGGCGGGCGGCCATGGTCGGCACCGCGCCCCAATTGGTGACCCGTTCCCGCTCGATCAGTCCCAGGACCGCGGCCGCGTCGAAGGCGCCCTGGTACATCACCACGGTGCTCCCGGTCGCCAGGCGGGGCACGACCAGATTGTGCAGGCTGGCGATATGGAACAGCGGTGAGGTCAGCAGATAGCGCAGGGGGCTCGGCTCGGTGTCGGAGTAGGCGCGCCCGGTGAACGCCGCCGCCATCGCGTCGGAGAAGCGGTGGTAGTCGACGACCGCGAGCAGGTTGCGCTGGGAATGCAGTGCGCCCTTGGGCCGGCCGCTGGTCCCGCTGGTGTAGAGGATGACAGCCGGATCGTCCTCGTCGACCCCGGCGGGGGGGAGTTCGGCGCCGGCGTGGGCCGCGACGAGGCGCGGGATGTCCTCTTCGACGGTGAGCACGGTGATATCCGCGGTATCGACTCCGGCCAGCAGGGCGGCACGTTTGGCGTCGACGATCAGCACCCGTGGCCGGCTGTGCCCGAGTCCGTACTCGATCTCGCGGGGCATCCACCAGCTGTTCAGCCCGACGGCGACCGCGCCCAGGCACTGCGCGGCCCAGAATGCCGTCACCCATTCGGGACAGTTGGCGGCCAGCAGCGCGACCCGGTCGCCGCGGCCCACCCCGTACTCGTCGCGCAACGCGGTGGCCAGCGCGGCGACCGCATCCGCGTGCTGTGCGTAGGAGATGCGGCGGTCGGCGGTCACCAGGTAGTCGCGGTCCTTCCAGGCACGGGACGCGGCCACCAGGTCGCCGACCGCGCGCCCGCGGTGCCGCAGCACGGGCATGGTGGCGCCGAGTACGTCTTCCGCGGTGATCTCGAACCGGCCACCCGGACCGGTCAGCCGCGTGATGACTTCGTTGAGGCGCTGCTGTGCGTCTGCCGGTGTCGTCATGGTGGCGACCCTCTCGTTCACGGTGCGTAGCGGCTGACAACTTCTCACGGCGCGGCACGAAGTCCGGCGGGCGTTGCCACTGAGCGAGACCACCGTCCGTGGCCGGAACCACCGCGCGGCTAGCGTCGCGGCACCGTGCGCCGCGCGGTGCCGCAGGCAACGGACAGTGGGAGACGATCGGGCCGCGCCGGTGGTGTGCGATATCGGCGAGACCGACCGGCTCGAATCCCTGGTCGAGCAGGTGGCCGCGCTCTTCGGCGGGGTGGACATCCTGATCAACAATGCCAACCAGACCGCGCTCGGGCCCCTGCTCGACATCACGCCGAAGCGGATGAACGAGGCGCTGTCCACCGGCCCGGTCGCCACCCTGCGGCTCATGCAGGCCTGCCATCCGTATATGAAGGCCCGGGGCGGCGGGTCGATCGTCAATATGGTCACCTCCGCGGCGGTGCGCTGGGATACCAGTGGGTACGGGCTGTACGCGGCCACCAAGGAGGCCATGCGTTCGCTCACCCGAACCGCCGCCAGCGAATGGGGCCGCGACGGTATCCGGGTGAACGCGGTCGCCCCACATGCCCTGTCACCGGGCCTGAAATGGTGGACCGAACACAATCCCGAGGAAGCGGCCGAATTCGTCGCCACCATCCCGCTCGGCCGGATCGGTGACTGCGAGAAAGATATCGGCCGCGCGGTCGCATTCCTGGTGGGACCGGACGCGGGCTATCTGACCGGGGCGACCATTCCGCTGGACGGAGGGCAGGCGCGCTGGTCCTGAGGGCGCGGGCCGGTCGCCGGGGGAGAAGTACGCGGGCGACCGCCGGCCTCGGCGGACGGGCCGGGGAATGAGCTGTGTTCGCGGGTAACTCGTCGTTTCCGCTCCGCGGGAGCCGTCGGGTGTTACTGTGATGCGAGAATCAATTTCAGTTTTGGCCTATGAAAGGCTTCTGAGCAGCTCTTTTGGAGAAGTCGATGACCATCATTGATTCGGGGAACGGCACCGCCGAGCAGACCGGCGAGCCGGATCTGCCGCTGTCCATGGTCGAGCGGATGACCCGGATCCTGGATGCGTTCGACAATCGGAGCGCACGGCTGTCCCTCGAGGAGGTCGCGCGGCGCGCGCGGCTGCCGCGCTCGACCGTCTACCGCATCCTGCATCAGCTCACCGAGTCCGGCTGGGTCGAGCACACCTCCCTCGGCTACGCCCTCGGCCGCCGCGCGCGCGGTCTCGGCGGTGATGGGCACGACCGGATCCGGGCGGCGGCGGCCCCGCTGCTGCACGAAGCGCACCTGCGGACCGGTCTGGTGGTGCACCTGACGGTGCTCGACGGCGGCGACACCGTCTACCTCGACAAGGTCGGCGGGTGGTTCGCCACCCGGCTGCCCTCCCGGGTGGGCGGATCCGCCCCGGCGTATGCCACGGCCGGTGGGAAAGCGATCCTGGCGGCCCTGGAACCCGAAGCGGTCGACCGCCTCTATCGCCCCGAGCTGCCCCGCCGCACCGGCAAGACGATCGCCGAGCGCGCGACCCTGCACCACGAGCTCAGCCGTATCCGGCTGCGCGGCGGGCTGGCCTTCGACGACAGCGAATCGGCGCCCGGGGTGGCCTGTGTCGGCGCCGCGGTGCGCGGTGACGCCGGTCCGGTCGCCGCGGTCTCGCTGTGCGGTGACGCGCGCACCGCGCGGCTCGACCGGGTCGCGCCGCTGGTGATGAACCTGTCCCGGGAGATCTCGCGCACCCTGTTCCCCGGCCCGGCCGACCGGATCGAACCGACAGCAGGCGTTCGACCGCTGGAGGCGCTGGGATCGCGCTGAGCCACCGGACTCCGGTGTCGTCTCGCTCATCGGAAGGTTCTGTGACAGAACGGCGAACCGGCTGGCAGCCTCGGCGGCGGGCGGGCCCGGGTGTACCGCGTCGCCGTGTAACCGCGGCCGGCGCGCGTCGCCCGGCCGCGGGACATCGAACAGGAAGTTGGAGTCATGGGTCAGGTAACGGACCGGATCGAGCAGTACGCGGAAGAGATCCGCGCCGCGGGTGCCGAAGGTGACAGGCTCATGCGCCTCGCCGACACCTCGGTGCGCCGGCTGCGCGAAGCCGGTGCGATACGGATGCTGCAGCCGAAAACCTACGGCGGATTCGAATGCCATCCCCGGGAATTCGCGGAGACCACCATGGCCATCGCCGCGATGGACGGCGCGGCGGGCTGGGTCACCGGTATCGTCGGCGTGCATCCGTGGGAGCTCGCCTTCGCCGATTCCCGGGTTCAGGAGGAGATCTGGGGCGTCGATCCGGACACCTGGGTCGCGTCACCGTACGCGCCGATGGGGGTGGCGACCCCCGTCGACGGTGGCTACCTGCTCAACGGACGCTGGTCGTTCTCCTCCGGAACCGACCACTGTCAGTGGGCTTTCCTGGGCGCGCTGGTCGGCGATGCCGACGGGAAACCGGTACTGCCACCGGATTCGCTGCACGTGATCCTGCCCCGGTCGGACTACGAGATCGTCGCGGACTCCTGGGATGTGATCGGGTTGCGCGGCACGGGATCCAAGGACCTGATCGTGCGGAACGCGTTCGTGCCGGCCTACCGCACCCTATCGGCCGCGGAGGTCATGGACGGCACCGCCGTACGTCGGGCGGGCCGCACCGAGACCCTGTACCGGATGCCTTTCTCCTGCATGTTCCCGCTGGGTATCACCTCCGCGGTGATCGGTATCGCCGAGGGAGCGCTGGCCTGCCATATCGCCGCCCAGCGCGAGCGGGTCGCGGTGACCGGTATCCCGATCAAGGAGGACCCCTACGTCCTGTTCGCGATCGGCGAGGCGGCGGCGGAAATCGCCGCCTCCCGGGCGGCGCTGCTCGAGAACGTGGACCGGTTCTGGGACAGCACCGAAAAGGGCCGTGAGATCGGCTTCGAGGAACGAGCGATCGGCCGGCGCACCCAGACCGCGGCGGCGTGGCGCGCGGTCCGCGCGGTGGACGAGATCTTCGCCAGATCCGGTGGCGGCGCGCTGCACTACCGGTTCCCCATGCAGCGGTTCTTCCGCGACGCGCACGCCGGACTCGCCCACGCGATCCATGTGCCCGGGTCCATCTTCCACGCTTCGGCATTGACCCAGCTGGGCGGCGAACCACAGGGCATGCACCGCTCGATGATCTGAGCAGATGCAATCGATTCCGGCCGGGTGACGCCGCTGCTCACCGAGGGTATGCGCCTGATCGCCGAAGGCCCGGTCCCACCGCGCCCAGGTCTACTTTCGGCGCGGTTCGCGCAGGAAGCGGGCTACTGCCGGTGGGTCATCTCGGCGAGGCGTAGGTCGCGGGTGCGGGATTGGTGGGCCTCCATAATTTTCGCCGCGCGTTCGGGGTCGCGGTCGCGGATCGCCTCGAAGATCTGGGTGTGCTCGTCCTCGATGAGATCCAGGTTGTCCCGGGTGCGCGACACCGCGCCGTCGTAGACCCGCAGGCGGGCGTCGAGGAGCGCCATGAGTTCCAGCGCGGTCGAGTTGTGTGCGGCGTGGCGGAGTGCGACGTGCCATTCCGCGTGGCGGTCGAGTCGTTCCTGCCCGCCGAGTCCCCGGGCGGAGTCCAGCAGGTGCTGGAGTTTGGCGAGATCGAACTCGGTGCGGCGGGCGGCCGCGCTGCGAGCGACGGTGGCTTCCAGCGCGATTCGGGCTTCGCAGATATCGAGGATCTCCTCGGGGGTGCGGACCCGGACGACGAAACCGCGTGATTCCTTGGTCATCAGTCCCTCGACCTCCAGCCGCATCAGTGCTTCGCGCACCGGGGTGCGGGAGACGCCGAGATCCGCGCCGACGTTCGCCGGAACCAGCAGGGTGCCCGGCGGGTAGGTCCCGCCGACGATGCGGGCGCGCAGCCGGTGGTACGGCGAATCCGATGGATCACGGGATTCGGGCATAGGGGGTTCTCCTCGGAACGGGGACGCGATCGTTCACCGATACCACACCGGCGGCAGGAAGAACAGACTTCTGGACTCAGCTGTATACAACTGGCGACAGTTGCGTGCTCCGGCTCTACCGTGCCTGCAGAAGCACGACAGGAGAGTCATGTATCCGCAACTGAACGAAGACCGCCGATGACCGGATCGGTGGCCGCGGCGGCTCCGGCCGCACCGCGCCGACGGGCGCTGAACAGCAGGTTCGGCCGCCATCCGCGCGCCCTGCTGCCCTGGGTGATGCCGGTGCTCATCGTCGCGGCCTGGCAGTGGACCTCGAGCGCCGGGATCATCTCGCCGGCGGTCCTGCCCGCGCCGTCGGTGGTGCTCGACACCGCGGGCACGCTGTGGCGCAGCGGTGAACTACCCGAGCACATCCTGGTGAGCCTGCGCAGGGTCGCGATCGGCTTCGGTATCGGCGCCGTCATCGGCCTGGCGTTCGGCTTCGCGGTGGGGCTGTCCCGGCTGGCGGAGGGCGTTTTCGACCGGAGCCTGCAGATGGTGCGCGCGCTGCCGCATCTGGCGTTGGTGCCACTGCTCATCGCGGCGTTCGGTATCGGCGAGACGCCGCGGGTGGTGCTGGTCACCCTCGGGGTGATCTTCCCGGTCTACCTCAACACGGTCAGCGGGATCCGCACCGTCGACGAGAAACTCATCCAGCTGGGCAGCTCCTACGGCCTCACCCGCTGGGGGCTCATCCGTCATGTCGTAGTGCCGGGTGCGATGCCGATGATCCTGACCGGGATCCGGTACGCGCTGGGCGTCGCATGGCTCACCCTCGTGGTCGCCGAGACCATCGCGACGCGCGAGGGCATCGGCTATCTGGCGCAGAACGGCCGGGAGATGCTGCGCACCGACCGGATCGTGCTGGCGATCGTGCTCTACGCCCTCGCGGGTCTGCTCGCCGATCAGATCACCCGGCTCATCGAGCGCCGGGCCCTGCGCTGGAATCCGACGATGCGGAAGGTGCGGTCGTGAGCGAGCGGACGAAACAGCAAGTGGGCCTCACGCTGCGCGGGGTGGGTATCCGGTATCGCGACAACTGGGTCCTGCGAGATCTGGACCTCACCGTCGAACCGGGCCAGTTCGTCGCCGTCATCGGCCCGAGCGGTGTCGGCAAATCGAGTCTGCTGCGGCTGCTCGCGCAACTCGAGACGCCCACCGAGGGGACGGTGACGCCGGTCGGCGCGACGTCCTATTCGGCTCGGATGATGTTCCAGGAAGATCGCCTGCTGCCGTGGAAATCGGTGCTCGGCAATGTCACGCTGGCGACCCGTCGCCAGGAGGACGCGGCGCACCGGTTGCTCGACCGGGTCGGTCTCGCGGGTCGTGAGAAGGACTGGCCCGCGGAGCTTTCCGGCGGCCAGCGGCAGCGGGTCGCGCTCGCCCGGGCGCTGCTGCACCATCCCGATATCCTGCTGCTGGACGAGCCGTTCGGCGCCCTGGACGCCATCACCCGGGTGAATATGCACGAGCTCGTCGAATCGCTGCTGGCGCAGGATCCGCGGACCGTCGTACTGGTCACCCACGATGTCGAGGAAGCGCTGATGCTGGCCGATCGGGTGCTGCTGCTGACCGTGGACGGCATCACCACCGATCTCACCGTCGATCGGCCCCGGCCGCATCGGCGCGGCGACGCACAGCTCGCCGAGCTCGAACAGCGTCTCCTCGCCGATCTCCTCGCCGCCGACCGTTCGGCGCGGCAACTCCCGAAAGGCACCGCAGTATGAGCACGTCACCGTTATCGCTGAACCGACGCGGGTTCCTGAAGGCCACCGGCCTGGGTGCGCTCGGCGTCGCCGGCGCCGCGGCCCTGTCGGCCTGCGGGCCGGGTTCCTCGGCGCCCGCGGCGCTGACCGAGATCCGGTACGCCCTGATCGGCGACGGTAAAGCCGAACCGGGCACGATCCTGTCGCACCGGCTGGGCGGTTTCGACGTGAGCGCCGAGGTGGGGTTGCCGGTTTCGTTCCCGACCGGGTTCCCCGCGTCGCTCCCGGTCATGGAGGCGATCAAGGCCGGAAGTATCGAATTCTCCTTCGCGACCGCGACCGCGGTCATCTACGCCATCGGCGGCGGGGTGCCGGTGGTCCCGCTGGTCGCCTATCCGCTGCCGGCGAACGAGGTCGATATCTTGGTCCCCAAGGGGTCCGATATCAAGTCCGCGGCCGATCTCGCCGGGCGCCGGGTGGCCGATCACCAGGGCACCACCGGAACCTACAGTCTGGTCAAATATCTGGAGACCGCCGGGCTGACGCTCGACGATATCGAGTACGTCAACCTCACCGCCGCCGACGCGGAAGCCGCGTTCGCGCAGCGGCACGTCGATGCCTGGATCAACTGGCAGCCCACCATAGAACTCGCCCGGCGCAAACACGATGCCGATGTGCTGCCCGGAGTGCGCACCTACGATTACGCGTTCTTCGTCGCTTCCGAGCGATTCGCCTTCGACCATCCCGGCGAGACCGCCGCCCTGGTGCGCAATGTCCGCGACGCGCAGCGCTGGATCGAGGCGAATCCGGAGACCGCGGTCGCCGAATTCGCGGCGCTGGGCGGATTCGGTGATTCCACCCTGGAAAAGGACGTCTACTACGACCTGGTCCAGCAGAAGCGCCTCTCGTACTCGGGCGCGGGGGATTTCGGCGTGGTCGGGCCCGAGGCCGTCGACGGCACCCAGGATCTGGCCGACAACTTCCACCGGCTCGGTGTGTATCCGGAGGCGGTGGATGTGCGCGGCTGGTTCGCCGACGGCCGGTTCGCGCCGGTCGCCGACGCCGTGCGCGCCGAACTGTCCGAATCGTGATCGAGAGAGACCGGGAGACCGATCGATGAGCAAGAAAATGCGCCTCGCCGCCTTCGTCACCGCGGGCCCGGGCCGGCCCGGCGGCTGGCGGTATCCGGGGTCGGTTCCCGGCTGGCTGGACGCCTCCTACTACCACAACATCGCGCGGACCCTGGAGGACGGCCGGTTCGACCTGGCGTTCTTTCCCGACATCCTCTCGGTGCCCGACCGTTTCGGGGGCAGTACCGATTCGCAGTTGCGCTACGGCGCACTGGGTTCGCTGCGGGTGGATCCGCTGCCGGTGATGGCGTCGATGGCCGCGGTGACCCGGCATCTCGGTATCGCGGCGACCGTGTCGACCAGCTACGCGCAGCCGTTCGGCGTCGCGCGGACCTTCGCCAGCCTCGATCACCTCACCGCGGGCCGCTCCGCCTGGAACATCGTGACCTCGTTCCAGGAGTCCGAGGCCCGGAACTTCAACCTCGACGCGCAGTTCGACCGCTCGACCCGCTACGAACGTGCCGACGAGTTCCTGCAGGTGGCGGCGAAACTCTGGGACAGCTGGGAAGACGACGCGCTGGTCCTGGACGAGCAGACGCCGCTGTTCGCCGATCCGGAGCTGGTGCACCGGATCGACCACCGGGGACGGTACTTCACCGTGCAGGGGCCGCTCAATGTGCCGCGGCCGCCGCAGGGCTATCCGGTGCTGATCCAGGCGGGCGCCTCGTCGAAGGGCAAGGATTTCGCCGCGCACTGGTCGGATGTGATCTTCTGCAGCCACGCCTCCAAGGAATCCGCGCAGTCCTTCTACACCGAGATCAAGGAGCGGGCGGCGACCTTCGGCCGCGACCCCGACCGGATCAAGATCCTGCCGTCGATAACCCCGATCGTCGCGCCCACCGCGGCGCGGGCAAAGGAACTGGCCGCGGAGATCTTCGAACTGGTCCCGCCGCTGGGCGGCCTGTCCACGCTCGCCTATCACCTCGACGTCGACCTCTCCACCTTCCCGCTGGACGAACGCCTGCCCGAGGTGGAGGTGCCGGGTGTGGAAGGGCATTACCACGAGGTCCGGGAGATCACCGAGCGCGACGGTCTCACCCTGCGCCAGTTGGGCAAACAGTACGGCGGCCGGACCGAGGGCGATTTCATCGGCACGGCCGCGGAGGTCGCCGACGGGCTCGAGGAGTGGTTCACCGATGGCGCCGCCGACGGATTCACCCTGCAGGTTCCCTATCAGCCGGGCGGATTCGAGACCTTCACCCGGCAGGTGGTGCCGGAACTGCAGAAGCGCGGACTCTTCCGCACCGAGTACGAGGGCGCGACCTTGCGCGAGAATCTCGGGCTCGACCGGCCGGCCCGCGGCGAATGGACCACGCGCGCGGGCGGCGCGGCGTGACCGGCCCGGAAACCGGTGTGCCGCGCGGTGACGTGGTGGTGGCGGCCGCGATCGCGGCACCGGGCCGGTTCATCGTCTCGGCCCGGACCAACCATCTGGTCAGTGATTCCCGGTTGGCGGACGGTGAGGCGATACACGCCGGTGAACTGTTGCTCGCCGCGCTGGCGTCGTGTGCCCTCGCGAATATCGAGGACCGTGCCGCGGAGGCGGGTCTGCCTGCCGTGCGGGTGACGGCGACGGCCTCGCACACCCGCGACGCGGACGATCCGACCTACTATCGTCGAACCGTTCTCGAGATCGGCATCACCGGGGTCGGCGACCCGGACGGATGGGCGCTGGTGGACAACTTCGTGGCCACCTGCCCGATCTACAACACGGTGCGTCGCGGCAGCGGCATCGAGGTCACCCTCAATGGCCGTCGCCGGCCGGAGACCGCCGGATCGGCGCGCCGGAGCGGGACGGACGGCGACCGTGCCCGCGGGTGATGATCGGTACGCCGGGTCGGCGGACGACAAGTACTGCCGGGTCGAGGTGCGGCCCGGTCGGCGCCGGACGCGGGGAGCGGGCGATCGCCACCCCGGCCCCGTCCGGCCCGTGCCTCGCCTGTGCCGTCTCCGCCCGGCCTCGGGAGCCGCCGCCCCGCCGTCCGATCGCTGAGAGTGCCGGTCGGCGACGGGGTCCGGCGTTCAACCCTCCCGGACCCAGGCGGGTTCGATCCGCAACTCGCCCAGTCGCCAGCCCGCGGGTGTCCGGACGACGGTGGAGGTGAGCCGCAGGCCACCGGTCCGGTGGGGCGGTCGTCCCTCGCGGTAGTAGTAGACCAGCGAATTCGCCGACGCCGCGGCCCGGTCGCCCGATACCTCGACCAGTAGGTCGGTGGTCGTGTGCTGGGCGTGCTCGCCGTCGACCTCGGACCGCCGGATGAAGTCGGCCACGGCGTCGATACCGCGCAGCGTACCGCCGCGCGGCGAGTGGACGGTCACATCGCGGGTGTAGACGGTGGCGGCGTCGCGGTACCGCCCCTCGTCGAGCAGCCGCGCGAAACGGGTGAACAGATCGGCGATTTCGATACGGTCGGCGAGTAGGTCATCGGTGGACACAAGTGCCTCTTTCGTTGGAGCATCCAATGTTGGTGTCCCCAACTGTATGCGAGTTTGTTGGATCTGCCAACGAAAGAGGGTCGCGAGGTGATCACCTCGCGACCCTCGGCCGCCGTGGTGCCGCCCGCGTCCGCTCCGGTCGTCGCCGGCCGCATCGGTTGGATGCCGCGCCGATGGCCCAGACCCCGGACCCGTCGGTCAGTCGCGCAGGGCGCGGGCGCGCAGGGCCGCCAACGTCCGGGTGAGGATGCGTGAGATCTGCATCTGGGAGACGTTCAGCTCGGCCGCGATCTGGGCCTGGGTGCGGTTCTCGAAGAATCGCATGTGCAGCACCCGCTGGTCCCGCTGCGGGAGCTCCCGCAGCAGGGGCGCGATGGTCAGGGCGTTCTCGGTGATCTCGTAGGACGGATCCTCGTCGCCGAGGGCGTCGGCGCTCTTGGCCGCCGCGCCGCTGCTGTCGTTCTGCTCCACCGAGGCATCGAGCGAATCGGTGCGATAGGCGTTACCGGCCAGCAGCGCCTGGGTGACCTCGTTGAGGTCGAGATTCATCGCCACGGCGATATCCAGCGCCGTCGGGGTACGGCCGAGCTCCTGACTGAGGCGCTCGATGGTGGGACCGAGGGCGAGCTGGGTCTCCTTCAGCCGCCGCGGCACGCGGACCGCCCAGGTGTGGTCACGGAAATGGCGGCGGACCTCACCCATGATGGTGGGGACCGCGAAGGCCAGGAAACTCGAACCCCGCGAAGCGTCGTAACGGTCGACGGCGAGCACCAGGCCGAGGGAGGCGATCTGGTGCAGATCCTCATAGGTTTCCCCGCGGCCGGTGAATCGGCGCGCGATGTGGTCGGCCAGCGGCAGACAGCGGCGCATGATCTCCTCGCGCAACTCCGGACGCCCGGGGTCGTCGGTGTCCATCGCCGCGAGCCGCTCGAGCAGCGGCTCGATCCCGTCGTAGCTGTCGGTACCGCGGCTGGCCCGCCGCGCGGTGGTGGGGGAGTCGTATGCGGCCACAGTCGTCATCGAGAACCTCGCTTTCTGTTGCCTCCGCCTCGATCGGCGCCGTCGGAGGGCGACACGATCCCCGGCTACCGCCTCCCGGCGCAGGCAATCAAGATCGGTCCGTTCTCTTCGTATTGTGAATACCCGGGGGCGGGGGGCTTCGTTTTCCGTACAGTCGAGGGAGTGGGCCGGGCGCTCGGTACCTCCGAACGGCTCCGTCCGCGAATACTGGACGCCTCCGGGCGGCCTGTCCGGAGGCGACAGCATGACGGGCAGTGTGCCGGCCGACGGCTCGGTGCCTGGCGGTCATGAGCGTGGTGCGGGCTTCTCCCAGGGGTCGCCCGTCGGAAATCGGGGGGTCGTGGGGGCCACGGTGTTCGCCCGCCGGTTTGGTCCGGGCGGGCACACATGGTGTCGTAGAAGAGAACGACCGTCGTTCCACTTATGGGGCCGGTGGTGCGTTCGACCCGACGAGAGGCTGTTCATGCAGAGTCTGGCGTTCGACAGCGAGGACCTCGGCGCGACCGAGGCATTCCTCAACGACGCCTACACCCAGATGCGGATCGGCAACGAGAGCCCGCGCGGAGTGCGCACGCGCATCCGCCGCGACGTCCTCGGCCCGGTCAGTCTCGACCGGCTGGATCTGGGTTTCGACATGGCCTACGACGCCGACCCACTCCAGAAGGTATGCCTGGTGACGGTGCACACCGGGACGGTGGAAGAGGACTATCACGGTCTGGGCCGCGATACCTTCACCCCCGGCGACTCCGGCCTGCTCACCCCGCACGATCTGCCCTACACCGGAGTGATCCGCTCCGCGCGCTACGACATCACCATGTTCGAACCGGAGTTGCTGGACCGGCTGGCGACCACCGCCGATCCGGCCGAACCCGTCCGGCTCGGTGGCCACCGGCCGGTGAGTCAGGCGGCGAACCGGCAGCTGACAGCGGTGATCACCCACCTGCAACGGGTGGCCGCCGATCGCGTCACCGCGGACAGTCCCCTGCTGGCCGCGACCGGTGCCGACTACCTCGCCGCGACCGTACTCGCCACCATGCCGACCACGGCGGTGACCGACGCCGACGCCGCCGACCGTCGCGACGCGCATCCGGAGACGGTACGCCGGGCCGTGGCCTATCTCGAATCGCATCTGCACGAGGATGTGACCATCACCGAGGTGGCCGCCGCGGCCTTCGTGACCCCGCGCGCGTTGCAGCTGGCGTTCCGCCGCCACCTCGGCACCACACCGCTGCGGTATCTGCGCAGGCTGCGGCTGGCCGGTGCGCACGACGACCTGCGGGCCGCGGTGGCCGGAGACGGGCGGACCGTCGCGACCATCGCCTACCGGTGGGGCTTCGCCCACCCGGGCCGCTTCGCCATCGCCTATCGCCGCCATTACGGGCGCTCGCCGTCGGAGGTCCTGCACACCTGAGTCCGGTGGCGCGGTCTGT
Organism: Nocardia testacea NBRC 100365; assembly: GCF_000308775.1. Lineage (GTDB taxonomy): Bacteria > Actinomycetota > Actinomycetes > Mycobacteriales > Mycobacteriaceae > Nocardia > Nocardia testacea. The sequence goes on along the minus strand of NZ_BAGJ01000272.1, from coordinate 19,138 downwards.
GGTATTCCGCCGGGAACGGTCCACCGGCCGAGGTGTGTGATTTCGGCCGCTGGGTAGCACGCCCGGGGTAATCCGTCGACCGGACAGAGGAGCACACGATGACGCACGCCGCCGAGATGCTGGATCTGTATCCGCACGACCTGGACGGAATCGACCGCGCCGCCCTGACCCGCTGTATCGAGGAATGCTTCTCGTGCGCGCAGGTGTGTACCGCGTGCGCGGACTCCTGCCTCAGCGAACCCGGGGTCGCCGATCTGGTGACCTGTATCCGCACCGATCTGGACTGCGCCGAGATCTGCGATACCACCGGACGCGTGCTCACCCGGCACACCGGTGGCCGCACCGCGCCGACCCGGCCACTGCTCGAGGCCTGTGCCGCCGCGTGCGCGGCCTGCCGCGACGAATGCCTGCGGCATGCCGGGATGCACGAGCACTGCGAGGTGTGTGCCGAAGCATGCCGCCGCTGCGAACTGGCCTGCCGGACGCTGCTCGCGACGCTCGGCTGACCGGGCCCGGCGACCACGGGGGCGCGCCGGCGGGCCGATACGGCCGTGCTCATCGCGGCGGCGCGCTCTCCGCGGCTCTCGCCGCTCCGGTGCGGGGGACGACCGTGAACTCGAGTCCGTAGTTGTTCAGGGTGGCGGGTAGCGGTTCGTCCGGGCCGAGCGGGGGATGCGAGCGCAGGCGGAGCTCGGGTCCGGAGACCATATGCGCGAGCAGCGCGCTGGTGACGAACAGGACCAGATCCCGGCCCGGACATTCGGCGGGTCCGGCGCTGAACGGCACGAGCTGCGGATATTCCTGGGCCCGCCCGTACAGCCAGATCTCCGGTACGAACCGGTCGGCGAACGGGAGCGTGTCGCGATCACGATGGAAGGCCGGAGCCACGATCACCAGGGCGGCACCCGGCTCCAGCGCGAACTCCGCGGAGCCGGACCGCCACCGGGTCCACTCGGTCGTATCGCGCAGGATGACCGGAGTCGTGGGCCACAACCGGATCGATTCCAGTACGCAGGCACGCAGATAGGGGCGCAGCCCGGCGGTACCGGGATCCTCGGCTTCGGCACGGGCCCGTGCCCGCTGGTCCGGATGGTCGGCCAGGAGAGCGAGGGTCCGCGAAAGGGCGATACCGGCGGCGTCGAAGGCGAACAGCCATTGCGGCATCTGGCCCACCGGGTCGACCGCTCCGGCGGCGGGCACTGCCGCCAAGGCGCCCGCCAGGCTGTCCGGTTCCGCCGTTTCCACATAGTCGTACAACCGGGCGAGAAACCGGTCGCGGCGTTTGCGGTGCGGTGGTGCCAGGAACGACCAGTTCCCGGCCGACCGCAGCCGCCACAACTCGTCGGTGATCGCGTCGTCGTGCCGGGCCCGCTCGCCGAGCGCGATCCGCCGCACCAACCGCCACCAGGTGGCCGTGAACGTTCCGGCGTCCAGGACCCCGCGCCCCCGCGCCCGGGTGAGCAGATCCTGCGCCTCGTCCGCGACCTTCGCCGCGAACGGCGCCGCGAGCCGGTGCAGCGGTGCGCCGGTGTCCAGCGCCGCCTCGTTCACCGCCCGCCGCTGTGCGCGGACCGGTCCCTGGGACACCAGCACGCCGTGTGGCTGGAACCGGCCCAGCGCGGCCCGCTTCTCCCGATTCGCCGGGTCGAACGGGGCGGGTGCTTGGTCGAGTACCCGGCCGACATCCTCGGGGTCGAGCACCACGACGATCCGGCGGCCGGGCACCACGAGTTCGACCGGTCCGCGGCCGAACTCCGCGCGCAGGGCCCGCATCCGCTCGATCGCGCGTTCGTCGGCGCGCAGTCGTTCCAGCAGTCCGAGCATCGGCCGGCGGCGCGCGATCACCCCCGCCGCGATCGCCGGGAAACCCAGATCCACCAGGGTGGTGGCCGCCCGGATTCCGGTGAGCCGGTGCCCGTGCACATCCGCCATGCCGCTCTCCTCCCGTCGTTGTGCCCGGCGACCGCCGGTGACCGGCGCGTACCCGGGCGCGGGCCGGTGAAACGGACCACGGGCGTGCCGGAAATCCTGGGAACGGTCGAGACCGTCTCGCCGGCCTCGAACCCGCCTCCTCGGCCGATGCCGGGGCAGCCGAGCGCGCGGGGACCGCCGGCCCACCGGCCGGGCCGGCGGACGCGGTAGGGTTCGGTTCGTGGCCGGATCGGCGTCGGAGTTCCCGCTACCGGCCCGCGCCGCGCGCGGTTCGCGTGCGGTGCGGCACGCGTCCCATCGGCATATGCGGAGGTACATGATGTCTCAGGCCATCGAGGGTATCGACCCGGCCGTGCCGCCCAGCGGCCCGGGATGTGTCGAATGCGAACAGGCGCGGGGCTGGTGGGTGCATCTGCGGCGGTGTGCCCAGTGCGGGCACGTCGGCTGCTGTGATTCGTCTCCCGCCCAGCACGCCACCGCGCATTTCAGCGCGACCGGGCACCCCTTCGTGCAGAGTTACGAACCGGGGGAGGACTGGTTCTGGGACTATCGGTCCGGTGAGATGTATGGGGCCGGACCGGAACTCGCTCCGCCCCGGGATCATCCGGCCTCGCAGACGGTGCCCGGCCCGCGGGAGCGGGTACCGGCGGACTGGCAGAACCATATCCACTGAAAATCGCCGGACGGCCGCGCCCGCGCACCGAGTCGCCTGTACACCATCGGTACCGGTCGATGAACGTGCGCGCGACCGGCCGTCACGAGCCGCCGGACAGTCGGCGGCGTATGCGGGCGAAGGCGTTCGGGCGGGGCGGCCGGCGATCGGGGTCGAACCAGTGGGGTAGCGTTTCCCGGGCGGTGAGCCACGGTTGCGGGACCGCGCCGGCCCGGCCGGGCACGGTTCCGGTGTGGGCGGCCACGATCCCGCCGGTGATGGCGCCGGTGGTGTCGATATCGCCGTCCGCGGCGATACAGCTGGTGATCGCTTCGGGGTAGTCGTCGAGGGTGGTCGCCGCCACCCATATCGTGAACGGCACCGTGTTCTGCGCGGTGACCAGCGAGCCGTTACCGAGCTCGTGCGCGGCTTCCGCAGCGGAGACGTCCAGCATGGACCCGGCCCGGCGGATCAGCCGGGTCGTCTCACTGTCTGCCAGTCGGTCCACGACGGCGGTGACGAACTCGGCCGGGGCGGGCCGGACGCCGGTACGTCGCGTGTGGGCGGCCAGTCCGGCGGCCAGCGCCACCGCCACCGCGCCGGCGATACCCTCCGGATGAGCATGGGTGATCTCGGCCGACCGCGCGGCCTCGGTGACGATCCGTGCGGGATCCCCCGCGAAGCAGGCCCCCAGCGGGGCGACGCGCATGGCCGCTCCGTTACCGCGAGAGCCCTGGCCCTCGAACAACTCCCCGGCGGCGTCCCGCCAGTGCGCACCGGCACCGATCCGGCGCAGCACGCCGACCGTGTTGAACCCGTAGTCGCGGTGTGGCCGGAACCGGCGGGCGAAGGCGGCGGCGAGCCGATCCTGGTCGATCGCCGCGTTGCGCAGCAGTTCGGCGACCACGCTGCAGGCCATTTCGGTGTCGTCGGTCCACGCCCAGTGCCGCTCGGTGGGCAGCTCACCGGCCCGGAGATCGTCGATGGACCGGCGCATGACGGGGAACTGCTGCCCCAGTGCGTCCCCCACGGAGAGTCCGTCCAGCGAATCGAGCATCGCGTCGATGTGCATCGCGTCGAATGGTATCCGGAGCGGGTACTCGGCCCGACACCACCACAGCGAGCGAACTGGAGGCGGCGTGCCCGGCGAGGCGGACGAGAACACCAGCGACGGCGTCCACACATTCGCCGAGCTGTACCAGTATCGGATGTTGTACAACGCGCTCGTGTTCAACGAATGGGCGCGCGGCGGCCGATACGACGTGCACAAGAGTATCCGGCACAGCGACGGTGAACTCTGTTTCGGCGGTGGCTGGTTCGTCGTCTACGCGACGTTACCGACCGGGCAGATCGCCAATCACTACCGGCTGCGGCACTGGGGGCTGTTTCGTATCCCGGAACGGCGGGTGCCGGTCGTGTGGGACGGGCACAGCGCGCGCGAGGCCGCCGAGCGTATGCTCCGATTCCTGCGCGAACCGCCGCCACCGGGCTCCGGCTGTGCGCCGATGAGCTGATCGGTGCGGCGCAGCATCGGCGACCCGCGCCTGCCGGCACCGAATGCCCAGGTGGGGCCCGTCGCGGCGCCGCTGGAGGAGGCTCGGGCAACGGTACCGCCGAATCCTCTCCACGACGGCCGGGAGACCCTCCCGGTGGCGTGGCCGTCCTCCAGCGGATTCGGACGAGAGTCCAAGTGTCTCTTTCTCATTGGTTTCTCAGCGTTTCTGAGGCGGTATTCGTGGGTGATACCAGTACGGTGTCGCGTGCCGGGTCGGCCGGTGGTGTAGTGAGTGAAGGGACGTGGGTGTGGCGCGCAGGGTAGTTGTCACGATGGTCGATGATCTGGACGGCGAATCCGTCGCGGCGGAGACGGTGTCGTTCGGAGTCGACGGATTGCTGTACGAAATAGACCTTTCCGAGGAGAACGCGCGGGAATTCCGTGCGGCGCTCAACAAATGGGTGCCATTCGCCCGCAGGGTCGGCAAACCGCGCCGGGTGAAAGGACAGACACCGGACCGTCCGCAATCGGCGAAAGCGGTACGCGAGTGGGCGCGGCGCAACGGGCACGAGGTACCCGATCGCGGCCGTATCCCCGGTGTCGTGCTGGAGGCGTATCAGCGCGCCGCCGGCTGAGCCCGGGCGGCACGGTACGCGGCCGTGGCCGTCCCCGGCCGGCGATCAGTTCGCCGGCTCGGGCGGGGCGTGTACGGCGATCTCGCCGCTGAGCGTCCGGCCGCCGCGCAGCCGCAGTCGATCCCCGCTCCAGAACCGGCCGGGGTCGTACCAGTCCGGGCTGCGGGTATCCGGGAGCAGACCCATCGCCTGGTATGTGGCCGCCACGATCTCCGCGCAGTAGGCGTTCTCCACTTCGCGGGCGGCGGGCCGCCGGGAGCGGCGGCGCGGCAACCGGACCCGGCCGCGGAACCAGCGCCCGGCCAGCGCCGCGGTGGACGGGAACGGGGTGCCGTCGAGTCGCGCTACCGTGCGCAGCACGCCGTCTTCCATCTCCCGGGTGGCGGGCGGTTCGAGCTGGCGCAGCCACGCCTGCTGACCGTAGCGGTTCGCCCAGGTCAGCACCGCGTCGCGCAGGTTGTGCAATTGTGCGCCGCGGTGCGCGGTGCCCGACCACATATCCGGTAGCGACCGGCCGAGTTCGGCGTGCCAGATCAGCGCCGGAAGGTCGTCGATCACCACCGACATCCCCACATGGTTGACCGGACTGTTCGTCGTCATCCGGATCATCCGATCGGCCGTGGAATGACCACGGAACAACCAGATGTCACCTGTCCTGGTGATCTCGACAGCCCGGTCGAGATCGAGATCCGCACCCGCCATGGACGTAGCCTATGCGTTATGAGGTGGTGGAAGGTATTGGGTTTGGCGGGAGCGGCCGGTGTGGTGGCCACCGGTGTGGTGGTGGTGCGTGCCGAACGCCGCCGGCGCGCCTACACGCCGGACGAGGTCCGCGAGCAGTTGCACGCCCGGTTCGCGCAGGCGGTGGCCGCCGAGCAGGCGGTCGAGCCACCCGAAGCCGAATCACGCGCGGCCCGGGTTCGCGCCCGGGTGCGCCGGCTCTTCCGCCGCTGACACCCCGGTACAGCTCAGACGACGGTGGCGGCCCGGGTCCGCGCGTAGGTGATGACCTCCTCCGCGAACTCCGAGGCCCGGCGGTCGGCGAAGCAGGTCCGCAGCCGGTGGATCGCCACGTCGAGCTCCGGGCCGGGGCCGCGGTCGGCGAGCAGGACGACGATCGCTTCGCGGGTGCCGATTCGATCACCGGGTTGCGCCTGGAGTTCGGTCAGATAGCGGTCCGGGTCGGCGAGCTGGATCGCCCGGCGTGCGTAGGCGTGGACCCGGCGGGGGAGTTCGGCGCGGATGGTGTCGAGATCGGCCTGTAGTGCGTGCCCGCCCGGCTGCTCCGGGTCGACCCGCAGCGACCATGGGCGGGTGAGTTCCGCGGGCAGGCCGTGGTCGTCGATCAGATCGGGACCGGCGGCCTGCTCCAGCGGGATCGGTGCCAGGCCCAGCCGTTCGTTGCGCCAGTTGCCGAATTCCCACCAGGCCCGCGGAGTGGCGTCGAGCTGCAGACCGAATCGTAGGACCTGCTGACCGTCGGCCCAGGTCCGCGACACCCGGGTGCGGCCGACGGACGCGACGCCGTCCGGCTCCACCCGCACCCATGGGGCGTCGGTGCCGTGAAAACCATACGGCTGGAGCAACTTTCCTGTTTCGCGCAGCAGACGCCGCAGTGCCGGATCCGGTCTGACCATCCCGGCAGACTATCGATTCACCCCGACACGCCGTCGCCCGCGGTTTGCCCGGCGGCGGTTTCCCGGGTTCGGCCGGACGGTGCCCGGCGTTGCGGCGCCCCGAACCGGGCACGAGGGTCAGTCGTAGACGTACTGGCTCAGACCGAGCAGATTGCCTTCGCTGTCCCGGAACCAGGTTGCGCGCTCCCCGGACGCTCCGGTCGACGGGTAGTGGCCCCGTACTTCGACGATTTCGCTCTCGAATTCCACACCCCGCGCCCGCAACTCCGCGACGGCCGACTCGAGATCGGGCACCGTGAACCCCATCTGGGTGTGGTCGCCCGAAGCCCGACCGGTCGACGTGAACACCACGAACTCGGTACCGCCGCAGCGGTAGCGCAGCCCGCCGTCGCGTTCCTCGGCGGGCTCGAGTCCGAGTCGCCGCGCGTACCAGGTCCGCGCCCGCCGGAGATCCTGTGCCGGAAGCCGGACCGCCGCCCGGGCGTTGTCCAGCGGGCCGGCGGTCGCGCCTGCGCGGTGCTTCTTCTCGGCCCAGTAGACGGGGGTGGTCTGGATCAGCTGGACATAGTTGCCGTCGGGGTCCTCGACCGTGGCGAACCACAGTCCCGCCGGACGGTACTGCACGCCGGACACCCAGGGAACCTCGAAGGCTTCCAGCCGTCGGGCGGCGGCGTGGATATCGGGCACGTGGTAATTGATGATCACGCGCCCGGGTTCGGCGGCACGCGGGGCGAGATCGTCGCGGGCGTCGGTGAGTACGCCGACACCGCCGAAGTCGAGGAAGCCGTCGATATCGGGCGTGACGCCCAGCACCTGGGCATACCAGGCGCGGAGACTTCCGGGGTCGGTGCTGCCGAGGAGAATGCTCTCGATCGAGGTCGCGCTCATACTATCCTCCGGATCACGGGTTCTGGGTACGGGCCGCCGGACGGGGCCGATGCGACAGCGGGCCCACGGCCGACCTGGCGGGGCTGTCGGCGTACTGATGTCCTGGCATACCGGATCACCGCAGCCCGGGGCATTCCTGGGTCGACCTGCCGTGGCGACACCAGTATTCACGACCGAGAAGATGTGCCTGCGCGCTGCGGTCGAGTCGGCGACTCCTACTCGACCCCCAGTCGGTCGGCCAGGTCTGTCGGGGTGTCCGGGGGCGTGGTGACGCTTTCGATCAGCCATCGCAGCGTCGGCACGTCCTGTGGGTCGACAGACACCGCGTTGTCGACCAATGAGCTGACGAGATCGACGGAGGCGAGCGAGAGCTCACCCACCATCACCTTCGTGCGCAGCGAATCCGCCGTCACCGCAGGGAGTGCGGGCGCGTACTTCCGCATCTGCTCCACCAGCGTGGAACGATATCCGTTCTGCACTCTGTCCTTTCGTCTCTTCCTGCGGGGTTGCCCATCGCCATTGTCACCTCGGGGCGGTGGTGGCCCGACCCGATGCGGTGAAACGTGCTCTTGCGATTTCGCTGCCGGCGTTCACAGTGCACTGCCGCGCGGCACCGGGTTCGCAACCGGCACGAAACCCGGCGCCTGCCTCCGGGCGCAGGCTCAGGCGGCCTGTTCGAGGTTGGCGATGATGCGTGCCATGACATCCATCATCTGCGTGAACTCCTGGTCGCTCACGCCGGTCGCGGCGAGGTCACGGATCCGGCCCACCGAGTCGGCTGCCGCCGCCCGGGTCGTGCGCCCGGCTTCGGTGAGGACGTAGCGCCCGTCGGAGTCCCGGCCCACCCACCCGCGCTCGGCCAGCGCGGCGACCACCTCGCGCGGGTCTTCCTGCTCGACCTCCCAGAACGGGCGGAGCGCATCGGTCAATGCCGCATCCCCGGCCGGGCCGGCGGCGAGCGCGTTGAGGGTCTGCCATTCGCGCCGGGAGAGCCCGGCGTCGGCGACCAGCCGGTCGAAGGTCAGGTCGATCAGCTGGTCGAGCCGTTTGACCTGGTAGCCGATGAGCCGGTTCTCGCCGGCGGGTGCCGGTTCCGCCGGAGTCGGGTCGGCGGCGGGCTCGCCGCAGGCGGCGGCCAGCGGGACGAGTAGCAGGGTGGCGGCGCCGAACAGCAGGGTGCGGACGTTCATCGGAGTCTCCATTCGAATACATGACAAATCATAATTAGTTGTCATTGGACATGTATATGTCCGTAATAACATGTCGGGGTGGATGATGTCGAGCGCGTAGAACGAGCGATGGTGGCGATCCGCCGCCGACAGACCCGGCGCGCGCTCGCGAAAGAGGGCGAACCGGCCGGGCAATCCTTCGACGTGCTGGACGTGATCGAGGCGACGCCGCACCCCTCGGTCTCCGCGGTGGCCTCCGCCCTGGCCGTGGACCAGCCGCGGGCCAGCAAACTGGTGGCTGCCGCGGTCGCCGAGGATCTGGTCCGCCGGGTCGCCGACCAGGCCGACGGCAGACGTTCGGTGCTGGTCCTCACCGAGCGTGGACGGGAGATCCTCGAACGGTCCCACGCCCGCCGCCGGGCCGCTTTCGAAACCGCCATGACCGGCTGGACCGCGGACGAGCGCGGCGAATTCGCGCGTTTGCTCGATCGATTCGTGCGGGCGATGCCCTAGTACCCCGGCCCGTGGAAACGCCGGGGTACCGCCGGGGTCCGGTGTGTTGCGGTCCCCGCTACGGTCCCGCGGGTACGCGGCGTCGCGCCCGAGCCGGTGGGGCCTGTTCAGGTGCGCGCGGCCAGGTGCCCACCCGGCACGCGGTCCCGGAGCTCGCGCCGGAACCTACGCTGCACCAGGAACGCCGTCGCTCCGAATCCCAGGCACAGGCCGAGCCAGACACCTGGACCGTGCCAGCCGAGCGCGATACCGAACACCGCCATCGCGGGCACGCCGAGGGCGAAGTATCCGATGAGGGTGCTCTGCATACCGGCCTTCGTGTTCCCGATCCCGCGCAGCAGACCGACGCAGAGATTCTGGGCGCCTTTGCAGTACTGCTGGACGATGGCGAACCACAGCAGGGTGGTGGCGGCCGCGACCACCGCGGTGTCCTCGCGATGCGAGCCGAGGAACGGGGCGAGCACGAGATGTGGTGCCAGCACGTAGAGCAGGCCGACCGCTGTCATGAAGGTGAAACCGAGGGTGAACGTCCGGCGCGCGATAGCGGCCACCGCGTCCCGGTCGCCCTGGCCCACGGTGCGGCTCAGCAGGATCGACGAGCCCTGCGACAGGCCGATATTGACCTGGTAGACGATATAGGCGAGCTGGTTCACGATATTGCTCGCGGCCAGCGCGACCGCGCCGAATCCGCCCATCAGGACGGTGGCGATCGAGGTGATCGCCGCTTCCGCACCGTAGGTCAGCGCGATCGGTGTCCCCATGCGCACGATACGCACCACCGTGGCACGGTCGGCCTGCCAGGCGCGCAGCGACAGCAGGGCACCGAGCACCGGATCGCGCCGGACGCTGCGTAGATAGACGGCGCAGGTCCAGCACTGGACCAGCGTGGTGGCCAGACCGATCCCCGCGAGTCCGAGTTTCGGCACGCCGAACCAGCCGAAGACGAACAACGCGTCGAGCAGTGCGTTGACCCCGACCGACCACAGCGTGACCCGCAGCAGCGAACCCGCCCGGCGCATGCCGACGGCGAACTGCCGGAGAACGTTGAGCCACAGCATCGGCACCAGGCCGGGCGCGAGTGTCCAGATGATCGGGCGGGCCAGCTCGAGCACCGCGGTGTCCTGCCCCATCCAGCGCAGGGCGTAGCCGAGCGCGACCAGCGCGAGCGCGCCGCCCACCGAGGTTACGGTGGCGACGAACAGCGCGGCGCGCAGGTATCCGTGGATCTCGGTGCGCGCCGCGGCGTCGAGTTCGCCGGTGCCGGTGCGTTTCTCGCCCCTTCCGGCCGCCGCCGCGATCAGGTTTCCGACGCCGGTGACCATACCCACGCACATGGTGCGCAACTGGTTGTACAGCAGCAGCGCCAGGCCTCCCGCCGCGACGGCCGCCACGCCGAGAAATCCCATCATCGCCAGATCGACCGTGGTGAGCGCCACCTGGGCGAGCTGGATTCCGGCGATCGGAGCGGCGAGCGCCAGGATCGCCCGATAGGGGTGCCATCGAAACGTCATCTGTTGCTCACGCTCCCTGTCGCCGGAGATCGAGGGCCGCGAGTCGCACCGATTCGTCGTAGGCGCGGCAGAGCCGCACCATGCGTTGCCGGGCGGCCCGATCGTAGAGGCCGCGCTCGGCCAGCCAGTCGTCGTCGTACACGGTGTCGAGATATTTCTCGCCGGCGTCGCACGCCAGCACCACCACGGTGCTGCCCGGCGGCACCCGGACCAGCCGGCGCAACGCCACATGGACGGCCGCGCCCGCCGTGCCGCCGATCAGGATGCCGGTACGCCGCGCCACCACCCGGGCCGTGGCGAAGGCGTCGATATCGCCGACGCGGCAGTTCTCGTCGATCAGCTCATAGCGCATATTGCCGCCCACCGGGAAGCCGGCCGGACTGCCCGCCCCGGTCTGCCAGTAGGAGCCGGGTTCGCCGCCGAAGATGATGGAACCCACCGGTTCCACGCCGACGGCGTACACCCGCGACCCCAGCCGGCGCAGCTCCTCCACGGTGCCGCACAGCGATCCGCCGGTGCCCACCGCGCCGACCAGGTAGTCGATATCGGTCGCCAGGTCCTTGCGCAGTTCGCCGGCCAGTTCCCGATAGCCGGCGTTGTTGTGCGGGTTGTTGTGCTGGTCGGGCCGGTAGGCGCCGGTGGCGGCGGCGATCTCGGCGGCGAGGTGCCGCCGCCGCACGCTGCTCGGCCCGGCGCTGCCGTCGCCGTCGACCGTCACCAGCCGCGCGCCCATGGCGCGCATGGCCCGGAGTTTGTCCGCCGCGGCATGGCCGTCGACCACCGCGGTGAAGGCGTAGCCACGTTCGAGGGCGATGAGGGCCAGGCCGGTGCCGGTATTGCCGGACGTGGGTTCCACGATATGGCCGCCGGGGGCGAGATCGCCGCTGCGTTCGGCCGCCAGCACCATTTCCCGGGCCATCCGCACCTTGGCCGAACCGGTCGGGTTGAACTGCTCGAGCTTGAGCAGCAGTCTGCTACCGGACCCGGTACGCACCAGTTCGAACAGGGGAGTGGCGCCGATCAGGTCGGAGGCGCGGCGCACGACATTCTCGCTGCCGAACGGGATCGTGGCGGTCACCGGTCCAGTCTCCACTGCCACCGATCCTCCGCCGCGGTCACCACGATCTTCGGCGGAAGCGGAAGCTGATGGAATTCGCTCTCGTTCTTGTCCATCTGGTAACCGGCGGTGTTCGGGTACAGCAGCAGATCGCCGGGACGCGGCTGCTGGGGGAGGAGGACCTTGCGCCAGGTGAGCACGTCGTATTCCATACAGCTGGCCCCGCCGACACAGGAGGCCACCGGCCGGGCTTCCGGGTCGGCGGCGCGCGGGATCAGGATCGGATCGGGCAGGAACTCGCTACCCTTCCACTGCTCGGAGACGCTCATGCTCAGTCCGTGGGCGGTGGTGATGCCGTAGTCGGCGTGCTGTTTGAAACCGAGGACCGGGAACACGGTGAAACCCGCGTCGATGAGCAGCGCGCGACCGGGTTCCAGCAGCAGTGCGATATCGGCGGCACGCAACCGTTCGGCCAGGGTGCGACCCCGCGACCGGGCGGTCAGTACCGCGTCGAGCATGGCCGCGCCGGTCGGATGCTGCGCGTAGGGATAGAACTTCTCGAACTGTTTGCCCGCGTGGAACCAGTCGTCGCACCGATCGCGGGCGAAGGCGGCCCAATCCTCGTCGCGCAGGTAGCGGCAGGCGAACCCGCCACCGATCGATATCGCGCTGGCCGGCAGCCCCTGTGCGCGCGCCCGGATACACCACTCGATCATGTCGTGGGCCAGCTCCGCCCGCGGCGCGACCGCGTACCCGTCGAGGTGGAACGAGAACCCGGCGAGCTCGAGGTTTTCCCGCAGTTCCACGCACCGGCCGAGCGCCCGCTCGAGGTCGGGATCCGACAATCCGAAGCGACTGTGCGGCGCACCCGGCGGCAACCGCCGCAACAGGATCCGCAACCGGCCCGCCGTGCGGGCGATCTCGGCGGCGCGGTCCAGTTCGTCGAGCGCGTCGACGGCGACCAGACAGCCGTGGCGGGCCGCCAACCGCAGCAGGGCATCGGTTTTGGCCGCGCCCGTCACGCCGAGGTCGCGCCCGCGTACCCCGTGGGCCAACGCGTGGACGAGTTCCGGTTCGGAGGCGACGTCGACTCCGGCGTCGAGGTCGGCCGCGACCGTGAGCCAGCATCCGGCCTTGTTGGCCTTCTTGCCGTAGTACACCTGGCCGCGCACTGCGTGCCGGGCCAGCACATCCTGGAAAGCGCGCAGATTGGCGGCGAAACTCGGGGGATGGACCAGATGGAACGGTCCGCCGGTCGCGTGGTGGATATCGAAGAGTACGCGCCGGTCGGCCCGCAGGGTGCGCTGCCACTCGGGTTCGATCGCGGGCAGGGTGGGCAGGGTAACCGTCGCGGTCAGGTCCACAACCGCACCTGCTGTCCACGACCGGCCGCCACGGCCCGGGTCGCCAGGGCGTGCGCCACCGGGATATCGGTGATGATCATCCCGCTGGAGAAGGCGAACACCCGGTCGTCCGCGTCCCGCCGGCCCGGGGCCCGGCCGGCCACGATCTCGGGGAGCTCGGCATCGATGACCAGTTCGCCGTCCGCGCCCGCCAGGCGGGTCCCGGTGACGCCCAGCTGGCCGGTGCTGGTCGCGATCGTGTAGTTCGCGGCACGCAGGGCGCCGCTCTCGACTCCTTTGCTGGCCACCGAGATCAGCAGGCCGCCCGGACGCAGCCATTCGGTCCGCACCTTCGGATGGGCGGCGCGCCCGGAGGCCACCACCACGATGTCGGATTCGGCGACCGCCGCGGGTACATCGTCGACGAGTTCGAGTTCCCGGTCCGGGAACCAGCGTCGCAGCGCCGCCCGGCTCTCGGCGATGCCGTCGGGATGGGTGCCGTACAGGCGCAGACGCTCGAGACCGGGCAGGGCGGTGAGCAGGTAGGGGAGTGTGTTGCGGCCCTGGACGCCGGTGCCGATCATGAGGGCGCTCGTCGCGCCCTCGCGGGCAGCGTGTTTCGCGGTGATGGCGGTGGTGGCCGGTGTACGCGCGGCGCCGACGCGCTGGCAGTCCATGAACGCGAACGGTAGGCCCGTGGTGTCGTCGTAGAGGCTGATGGTCGTGTAGTACTTCTCCGCGCTGGTACTGCCCTGGCGGTAGGAGGTCTTGAAACCGAGGTGCTCGAGCGAACCGTCGTAGCCGAGCATGGAATAGGAGACGGCGTCGCGTTCGGTATCCGGTAGCGACATCATGAGTTTGACCGGACAGCGTGATTCACCGCGGGCGAAGGCCGCATATCCCTCCTCGACGAGTTCGATCACCTCGTCCGGGGTGATATCGATATCGGCCAGATCGGTCCGGGTCAGGATGTGCAGGGCGTTACTCATGGAACTCCGATGTCGTGTGGTTCGACGAGGCGGGAACCGGCGCGCGAGGCGTTCGTCCGAATGCGGTACAGCGGCAGCAGGCCCGGGGCGGGTGGCAGGGACCGGTGGGACGGAGACGCTTTCAGCGGTGACGCCGGTCGGGCGCCCGGTGGCGCGCGCCCGACAGCGCGGGCGGTCACCGGGCGAGCCGGATCCGTCGTCGCCGAAGGTCCGGGGGCGGCCGAGCCGGGCGAAGGCTTCCGAGGAAGGTCACGGCCGGGGCCGAGATATATTGCGGCCGAACATCTTCGGTGCCGCGTGATGATCATGTCCAGCATCGTACGTTAACGATAATGGTTTTCGTTAGCGTTTGGTAGTGGTGATGTGTGACACGTATCGACCGGCGGAGCCGCGTCGGCGGCCGGTCGAAGCCGTGGCCGGGTGCCCGTCGGCCGGGGCCGCCGATGCCCTCGACGGGCCGCGACAGTGCCGGTTGGCCCTTCGCGGGTGAGTCGATAAGAATTCTGCCGCAACGGGTTTCGCAGATTACGCAGACGAGTTGCGGTCGCTGCACAAACTTCCGCAATCGACGAACTGTATTCGGCTACATGGATATGCGCATTCGACCACTTTGTACGTCGAAGGGGTCTCACTACGCAACCGGCCGGCGAATGGGCCTCCAGGCATGCGCCTGCCGACGCCGAGCGAGACACCACAGCGCGCCGCTCCCAACCTTGCGGTCCGGCGAAAGCGCTGGGAACCGTCGCCGACATCAAGCTGAACGACGAGGCGTTTCTCGGGCAGCGCCTCCTGAAGCGGCGGAACTGAGTACCCGGCACGAAAGGCAACCCCCGACAGAGTTGTTCATTAGTCGATTTTTTTGAACAGTCGGGCGGAAACGGGCTCTGGCGCCCGAATGTCCAGGTCGACCGAGAACGGCGTTGTTCAAAAACATGTCGCAAAGTTTGAGTGTTCAACAACGGCGGATCATCCTTTTATGTACGATTCGGGGGTGACGGATACCGATGCGCTCGAACCACTCTCCCTCGACGGCGATGCCCTGGATCCGGTCGGCGGGGGAGGAGCGCTGATCGGATACGTCCGCGTCTCCACCCGCGACCAGAACCTGGACCGGCAGACCCGAGCCCTGAAGGCCGTCGGCTGCAAGAAGGTGTTCGCTGACAAGAAGTCCGGGAAGGATGCCGAGCGCGAACAGTTGTCGGCGTGCCTGGACTACATGCGCGCCGGCGACACCCTCGTGGTCGCTTCCCTGGACCGGCTCGGCCGCTCTCTGCAGGATCTGATCTCGATCGTGGCCGACCTGCGCCGCCGCGGGATCGGGTTCCGGTCGCTGCACGAATCTCTCGACACCACCACCCCGGGCGGGCGCCTGGTGTTCCACGTGTTCGCCGCGCTGGCCGAGTTCATCCGCGAGCTGATCGTCGAGGGCACCCATGAAGGCCTGGCCGCGGCGCGGGCCCGTGGGCAGCGCCTGGGCCGGCCTCCGGCGATGAGCGAGGAGCAGATCCGGCAGGCCCGCGCGCTGTTGACCCGGCCGGATGAGTCGGTGTCTTCGATCGCGCGCCTGCTGGGGGTCTCGCGGACCACGCTATACAAGTATCTGCCCGAATTGGGGCTCGCTTCCTCGGTCCGATGAAGGGCGCAGGCGACAGTGCTCGAGACCTGATCGGGCGTCTGCGTGATGATCTACGAGCGCTGCTTCGTGTCCGGTCCGAGGGGCATAGCGACTGGATACACCGGCGGGCCCATGGCGTCCGAGAGGCCGATCATGTCATCGGACATGCCTCGGTGGAGGGAGCCGATCACGTGCGGCGCGGTGGCGACGGCTCACCCGGCAGCGGTGCGGCCGGCGTGGCGACTTCCGCCGACCGGGCTTCCCGCACCGTAGTGCTCGATATCGATCGAGCTGCTGTGCGCTCCGTCGACTTCGGCGGACGACGCCATACCGACGCGGGGGTATGGGATTGGATGCGTGGGCAATTGCCCGACTGGCCTGTGAAGCGGGTCGATGACGCCGGGCTGACCGTGGCCGACACCGTTTCCTACGCGTTGCAGTCCACGCGGGGAAAGGTTCAGGTGGAACTGCGCAGTACCGGCGACCGCGGAAACCGGGAACTACATGCTGTTGTCCGCGATACCGGCACCAACGCACCACCACAGGATGTCCTGGACGACACGGTCCACGGCCACCTCGACTTCCGGCTGCACCCTGCCGGCGAAACAGGCTGGACCAGGGAAATTTCCTTGCGCATGCCCGAGACCCGCCCACTTCCGCAATGGCTGGACCAGGTGATCGACCCACACCGGTACCTGCGCTTGAGTGTTGACGGGGAAACAGCCATCGTGGTCCGGTCCCGTGACTACTCCAAGCTGGCACGCGACCTCGCCCCCTACGACACCGCCTCGCCTCCGGAAGTGGCGCGGCACAACAACGACATCGAAATCCGGCATCAGGGCCGGGTCAACGACGCCCGACTCTGGGCGGGCCGGACGAACCTCGAGCCCGCCTACTTCACCCTGAAATCCGGCGACGGCACCACCGCCGATCTCGCGGTCTACCCCCTGCGGAACCAGAACTACGCCGAAGGCCTGACCCAGCTCGGCATCGCTTCCCCCGGCGAGAAACTCATCCCCGTCGACGATTTCGCCACATCCATCGCCGAACAACTCCGGCAACGCCCCCGAACACTGCCCGAGGAAACAGAACCATCCCCCTGAGAAGCGGGAGCGGACACCCGCCAAGGCGCACCGCCACTCGATCTTGCCGTGATGGCGGAGGAGGAGCGCTCATCGGGTACGCCCGCGTCTCCACAGAGAGGCCGTAGTATCGGCCGAAAATCGGGCAGATATGACATATCTCCTGACGAGAGCACTGCCGAAAGTCCGCTCCGACCCGTTCAACCTCCTCTCTGCGCCCGCACCAACCAGGTAGAACGGGCATATCCGTTGTTTTTCGGCGGTTGCTACCGGACCCCCTGGTACGGTGACCGGCGGCCGCCTCGCCGAGGTGCGGGCCTGTTGGTGAAGCGGGTGTACCCGCACGTTGGTGCCGCCAGACATCCGCCGCGTGCGTGCCTTCGTGGCGACTCGATCCCTTGTGAGATCGCGGCTCCGGAATGGAGCGGTTTCGTTACCGCTGTCCGTCATGGTTACCGTCGTCGCTGCCGCGCCGCCTTGCTCTCACATGCTGTCGAGCAGTAGACGGCATCGGCCCGCTGGCGGACTCCATGCCAAACGACTCGGCGGCAGACGGGACATTGGATCAGGGAATGCCCGGGGTCGAGTGCGAGCAACTGTGTCCGGCCGGCCGCGGAGACAGTGCTGTGGCAGGTTTGCCCGAGGCGCCGGAAAAATATTTCGGATTCGCCGGGCCGGGGATGTCGAGAACGCCGTGCGGGCTCCGTCTCAGGGGTGAGAGCGGCCACGAGGGTCGCGACGACGAAGGAGAACCGTCATGAAGTACCTGCTGCTGAAGCACTACCGCGGCGGCCCCACCCCCGTTGGTGATTTTGTGCCGATGGACCGCTGGACGCCGGAGGAGGTGGACGCGCATATCCAGTACATGCGGGATTTCGCGGACAAATTGCGGGACAACGGCGAGTTCGTGGACGAACGGGCGCTGGCACCCGAGGGGACCTTCGTGCGGGGCGATGGCGCCGGGCGCCCGCCGGTAACCGACGGGCCCTTCGCCGAGACCAAGGACCTCATCGCGGGGTGGATGGTGATCGACGTGGAATCCTGGGATCGAGCACTCGAACTGGCGGCGGAGCTGTCCGCCGCGCCCGGGTACCGCGGTGAACCGATCTACGAATGGCTCGAGATCCGGCCGCTGCTCACCGAGACGCTTTCGGCGGCCGAGTGAACGACGCGCTGCTGCGGGAGCTGGTTCCCGCGGTGCTGGCGGTGGGACTTCGGCAGCCAGTGCCGTGACCGGTCTCGTACTCGCCGAGATGACCATGGCTGTCGAGGGCACGGCGGTTCCGACCGAGAACGCCTTCCGCGTCCTCATGATCATTGCCGCAGGTTCGGCGCTCGCCGCGTTCGTCGTCGCCTTCTTCCTGCCGGGATACGAAGAGTCGGTGGTGATTGCAGACCAGGTCGCCGCGCACTGAGTTCGCCGAGGTCATTCACGTCGATACACGCCGAGCGGCGCTCTGTATCGCCGCGGCCTGACCAGGTGGCCGCGCGAGGACTCGCTGATCGCCGTCTCCGCCACAGCCTTCGGCGAGACCGGGGCGAGGAACGTCGGCGCGAAACGTTCCGGTAGCACTCGATCGGCTTTCCAGGCGGACGAGAGAGGCCGGTGGGAGACGGTGTGGCGCCTGACCTTCGCGGCGCCTCGCGGGCGGCGGACATCGGTGGTGCACCAGGACGAGGAGGCCGGTTTCCGGGCGGTGCTGGAGACGTACGACGGAGCCGAGGGCGAGCTGCGCGTGCCGACCCGCCGGGACGCCATGTCGGCGGAATACTATCCGCTCACCTTCACCAGTTTCGCGATCGTCAACGATACGGTCGCGGAGATACGGAAAATCCAGGGGCGTCCCCGGGATCGGTACGCACCGTTCCGGAACCGGGGCGCGGAGTAGCGGCGGAAGGGCCGGAGCTGTGGGCGTCCGGCACCACCGTGGCGTCGCGCGTTCGCAGTACTCGCTCAACGGTGTCCGCCATACGGGCCCGGAACACCGGGGGAGCGAACGATTGGGCGTGGCCGCGGATCCGGGCCGGGTCCAGGTCGGTGGTGGACGGGTCGCGCAGGGCAGCGGCGAATCCGTCGATCACCTCCTCGTCGGCGCCGGCCGCGATATGCCCGCCGGTGACTCCGGGGACGACGGTGTCCAGGGCGCCGCCCGCGCCCACCGCGAGGACGGGCGCCCCGCAGGCCATCGCCTCCACCGGCACGATGCCGAAATCCTCCACCCCGGGCATGAGCAGGGCTCGGCAGCGGCGGTACATATCGGCCAGGACAGCGTCCGGGGCGGCGCCCAGGAAGGTGGTTTCCGGACCGGCGAGCGCCTCCAACCGGCGGCGATAGCGGCCGTCGCCGACCACGACCAGGCGCAGGCCGGCCCGCTGGGCGGCACGAATGGCCAGGTCGGGGCGTTTGTAGGGGACCAGGCGGCCGGCGAACAGGAGGAAGTCCTCCCGCGGTACCGCCGGGTCCGCGGCGAAGCGGTCCAGGTGCACCGGGGGATAGACGACCGTGGCGGGCAGCCCCCACCAGTCCCTGACCCGGTCGGCCACCGCACGGGAATTCGCGATCACCGCCGCGAGCCGGGGCGCCGCGGCGGTCTCGGTGCGCCGGGCCAGCACACCGAGT
>NZ_BAGJ01000273.1 GCF_000308775.1 Nocardia testacea NBRC 100365 | reverse complement strand
CGGCGCGGCGGGCGGTGCGGCCGCCGCCTACGGTTCCGGCGGAACCGCCCGGGCCGACGCCGCCGCGACGAGCCTGTCCCTGGCCATCGCCCAGAACGGCGGGACGGCCACATCCACCGCGCAATTCCTCTCCGGCCCGGCGGCCATCGCGGTGGGTCCCGGCGCCCGGGCAACGACGACGGGTGAGCGCCCGGGATTGTCCCTCGGCATCGCCGGGCCCGGAGCCTCGGTGGACATCACCGGGACGGCCGCCCCCACCTGCACCGGCGGTCCCGCCTTCGCGGGGGATTTCCAGACCTGGCAGGGATGCCTATCGCTGGGCTGACACCGGCCCCGAGCGCGCGCACCGGCCGGTAGGCACGGCTGACACCGCCCCGGCCGACAGCCGGAAAGAGACGAGACAGTGACCCGGTCCGGTACGGAAACCGAGTGGACAGTCGGCGCGGTGGCCAGAAACCTCGGCGTCCCGGTGGCGACGCTGCGCAGCTGGAACCAGCGCTACGAGTTGACTCCCCGGCCGCATCGGCCCGGTGAACATCGCCTCTACACCCCGGGTGATGTGGCAGTGCTCAGGCGAATGGTCGACCTCGTGCGCGCGGGTATCGGCCCACGCCACGCCGCCGCGGCGGCCCGCACCGCGGCCCCGACCCGCCTCGTTCCGGGAAATGTGGCACCGCTGATGGCGGCGGCCGCGCGGTTGGACACCACAGAACTCATGGACCTCCTCACCGAGCACATCGCGCACCTCGGCGTGGCCGCGACGTGGAACGGACTGTGCCGGCCCGCTTTCGCCGAACTGATCGACCGGCAACGCCGGGGGCAAGGGTTGATCGAGGTGGAGCACGCGTTGTCCGGGACGATCACCGCCGCCCTGCATCGCGCGGTCCCGCCGGCACGGGCGGCCGGGCAGCCCTCCCCGGTGCTGCTGGCCTGCACCGGGGGCGAGTGCCATACCCTTCCGCTAGAAGTACTACGTGCCGCGCTGGCCGAAAACGGTGTCCTCGCGGTACTGCTCGGCGCCTCGGTGCCCGGCAGCGCGCCGGCCGGCGCTGTGTCCGGCGCACACCGCCCTCCGGTGGTGGTGCTCTGGTCCCAGTCACCGCGGACCGCCGCCGCTCCGCCGCTACCCGCGAGTACCCTGGCGCCGGCGCGACTGCTACTCGCCGGCCCCGGCTGGACCGGCCGCACCACTCCCACCGGCGCACAGCGGGTGGGCACACTCGAAGCGGCCGTCCACCTGATCGACCGGCTTGCGAACCGGGAGCACAGTTGAACCGCCGTCTCCGGCATGGCGGGTTTCCGCCCCGGGCACCGAATCGCTTTCGCATCGTTGCGCCGGGCACCCGGGATCAGCACAGCACGGTCCAGGACGCGCGGACCCGTGCTACCGGGCGCGGTCGTAGATCATCGCCATTTCACCGAGTTCGCCGACCTCATGATGGGTCAGGGTCCATTTCGTCGCGGGCAGGCCGTCGTCGAACAGTCGCTGCCCGCCACCCGCGATCTCGGGGGTGATCATGAGATACAGCCGGTCGAGCAGATCCGCGGCCAGCAGCGGCTTGATGACGCTCGCACTGCAATTGACGAGAATATCGCCCGAGCCCAGGTCCTTCAGTTCGCGCACCACCTCGGCAGCCGGCGCGTTCACGATGCGGGTCCGTTCCCAGGGCGCGTTCTCCAACGTGCTGGACAGCACCACTTTTTCAGTATCGACCAGCCATTTCGCGTATCCGCGGTCGCGCGGGTCGGCACTGGCGTCGGTAGCGACCGACGGCCAGTAGCCGAGGAACCCCTCGGCATTGCGGCGGCCGAGCAACGCCGTCGTAGCCCCGTCCCATATGCGGCTCAGGTGCCGCCGGGCCACCTCGGTCGCGGCGTAGGAGACGATCGCGCCCAGATCGCCGGGGCCATCCGGCCCGCTGTAGCGTCCGTCGAGCGTGAGATTGATATTCGCGGTGACGGAACGCCCGCTGGATTCGGTCATGTTCTTGCTTCCTTTTCGTTGTCGTGCCGGGAGGTGCCGCCGACGGCGACGGTGAGGTTGTCCAGCACCTGCTGCCAACCGGTTTCTATTCCGGCGATGAATGGCACTGCGTCGGTGTCGGTGTCGGTGAGCGTCAGACCGAGCCGCAAGCGGGTGGCGGCCTCGGCCACGGTGAGAGTCAGGTCGTAGTGCCCGGTGAACAGGACCGCACCCGCGGGATCGAGGACCGACAGCCGAAACTCCAACCGCTCGGGCGCTGCTGCCGCGACGACCTCACCCGCGGAGCGGTAGTGCTGCCCCTCGGCATCGCGATAGTCGAGGACGACGCGGCCGTGCGGTACCGGTTCCAGCGCGCAATCGGTGATCGTCATGGGCGCCGGAGCCCACCACGAGGCCAGCAGGTCCGGCTCGACCCAGTACCGCCAGACGACGTCGCGGGCCCCGGGGAGCACCCGGTCGAAGCAGAATCTGCGCCCGTCGGCCCACGTGTCCCGGTCCGCGACCGCGGCTTCGGCATCGATCGCGGCGCGATAGCGCGCGATCACGTCCCGCTCCCCCGCCTGCGTCCCGGCGGTTTCCACCAGATCGGCGAGGCGTTGCGCGAAAGCGACCAGTGGCGGCGTCTCGATCGCGTAGACGCGACGCTGCCCGAGCGGGAAAACCGTGACCAGACCGGCCTGGGCGAGGGTTCGCAGATGTTTGGTGGTCTGCGGTTGCCGCAAACCGGTCAGCTCCGCGAGCTCACCCACCGACCGCGGCCGCTCGGCCAGCAGCTCGATGAGACGCCAGCGTGCCCCGTCGCCGAGTGCTGATGCGATCCGATCCATGATGCGAGTATTCACCGAAGTGAATATTCACGTCAAGGAATATTTTTCTCACACCGAGGCTTGGTGCAGCGTCGCGGCCGCGACCTGCGCGAACTCCCGCACCCGCCGCTCTCGCCGGTGTTCGGGCACCGCGATGCAGATATCGGCAGGTTCGGCGTCCATCACCTGCCGGTAGACCAGGTCGGGCCGCGAGTACGCCTGCGCCACACCCCGTGGCACCACCGCGATGCCGTGGCCGGAGGCGATCAACTCGAACTTCTCCTCGATCGAGGCCGTACGCCGGACCTGCGCACCGATGACCGGTTCCCCCGCGAGGTCCACCTCGAGCAGTGGCCGATCGGCGGCCGGAGCGGCGGCGAGCCGATGGGTGGACGGCAGACAGGCGATCTTCGGCTCGGCGCCCACCGTGACAGTGCACAGCCCGGTGTCGTCGAAAGGCCGGCGCAGATATCCGATATCGGCCCGGCCGTCGCGCAGCGGAAGCTCCTGTTCCCACCACTTCAGCTGGAACAGTTCGACTTCCACCTCGGGGTGACTCGCGCGGAACGCGCGCAGGGCCGCGGATACGCGCAGCCCGGAAGCGAATCCGACGACGAGGCGTTCCACCCCGCGGTCGACCTCCCGCACGCGCCGGACAGCGGATTCGGCGACGGTGAACAGCCCGCGCGCCTCCTCGTACAACTGGGTGCCCGCGGGCGTCAATTGCACACTGCGGGTGGTGCGCTCCAGCAGTGCGCAACCGAGTTCGCGCTCGAGCGCGCGGATCTGCCTGCTCAGTACGGGTTGCGCGATATAGAGGGATTCGGCGGCCCGGCCGAAGTGCAGATGCTCCGCGAGTGCGGCGAAGTAGCGGAGCTTACGCAGGTCGAGATCCATACCCTGAAGATATCAATCCACGCCAGGAGGTATTGGACGGTGAGCGGGACCGCACGCAGGGTGGAGACCATGATCGTGATCACCACGCCCACGGGCGCCATCGGAAGCCGGCTTCTCGGGATACTCCTCGATCGCGCCCCCGCCCAGGGCGAGAAACTCCGCGTGGTCGTGCGCGACCCCGGCGCGCTCGCCGATTCGGTCCGCGACCGGGTCGAGATCGTCCGCGGCTCGCACGGCGACCCCGACACCGTGGAACGGGCGTTCGCCGGAGCCGACGCCGTATTCTGGCTCGTCCCACCGGATCCGGCCGCGCCGAGCCTGAATGTCGCGTATTCCGGCTTCACCCGGGCCGCGGCCCGGGCATTCATCACACACGGGGTCGGGCACGTGGTCGGAGTCTCGGCCCTGGGCCGCGGCACCCCCGTCGCGGACCATGCCGGTCTCGTCACCGCCTCGCTGGCAATGGACGACCTCATCGCCGGCACCGGGGTCAACTATCGCGCGCTGGCGAACCCGTCGTTCATGGACAATGTGCTGCGCCAACTGCGCTCCATTTGCGACGAGGGGGTGTTCACCGGCACCCTCGCCGCCGACCTCCCTGCACCACTGGCCGCGACCGGCGATATCGCCGCGGCAGCGGCCGGTCTGTTACTCGATCGATCATGGACGGGGACCGGCGAGGTGGCGGTGCTGGGTCCGCAGGACCTCACACCCGACGACATGGCACAGACGATGTCGGAGGTACTGGGCAGGCCGGTGCGCTACCGCCGGATCACGCTCGACGAACTGGCCGCAGCCACCGCGGGCTTCGGCGCCGGCGACGCTTTCGTCCAGGGCATGGTCGACATGATGCGGGCCAAGGACGAAGGCCTCGACAACGGGGTGCCGCGCACACCGCGGACCACGTCTCCCACCACCTTCCGCCAGTGGTGCACAACGGTTCTCGCGCCCGCCGCGCTGGCCTGATCCGCCCGGCAGCCGGACGCCGCCGACAGGTCGGCCGGTGGCAGCATCCACGTTCCGCGTGTCCCGGCGGCCGGGCACGCGGGCCCCGCGTCCGGTCCTCGGCGACCGGGCCGCGGCGTCCGGCGCGAGGTCCATCCATACTCCGGGGCTCCGCCGAGCCGGAGCCTCGGAAGCCGGCGCCACCGCGCCGCACGAACCGCGCTCAGGGGCTCTCCAAATAGGCGACTATGCCGCCGATCAGAGCTTTCAGCGCGTCGTCGAGGTCACCGTAGGTACCCAGGGTGCGTTCGGAGGTGATACCACGCATCGCCGCCGGGATGAGGGCGGCCACCTGGCGCACCTTGACCGGGTCCAGGTCCATATCGGCGAAAGCGCGCTGACAGGCCTTGTCCCAGTTCGGTTTCCACGATGCCAGCTCGGCAGCGGTGCGTGGATAGTCGCGTTCCAGCTCGGCGTGCTCTCGCGGCAGGGCGGCGCGCAGCGTTTCGATGGCCAGCGATTCCGGCCGACGCAGTCCGCGGGCCATGGCGTCGATCATGGCGGCCACCCGCTCGTACAGGGTGCCGTCCGGTTTGATCCCGGCCGGCAGGTCCCCGCGCTTGTCCGCGGTGTATCGCAGGACCGCCGCCCACAGGCCGTCGATATCGCCGAACTGGTATTTGATCACGCCCCAGGTGGCGCCGATATCGCGAGCGATCCGGTTACCCGAGACGGCCGCGGGATCGCCGGTGGCCAGGGAGACGATCGCTGCCTCGAGCATGCTCTCCCGGGATTGGATCCCGCGCCTGTTCGCTCGTCTCCCGCCCACCGCCGCTTCCGTCACGATGGTGGACTCTACCCGCCCTGAGCAGGGTGATCCAGTTTCACAAAGGCCTCTTGCATTCTTTCAAAGAGGGTTCTATTCTCAAGTGCGCCATATGACCGGCGTCATACATCGACGACCCCGCCCGTGGCGCGCCCGCTACAGCCCTCGATGCCTGGAGGATCGCGATGGCAAAACCGCCACTGCCGATGGAGCCGACGGGCTGGTTCCAGGTGGCCTGGTGCAGTGAGATCGGCGTCGGCGCGGTCCACAGAATGAAATACTTCGGCCGCGAAATGGTGGCCTGGCGAACCGTGTCGGGACAGATCACCGTATTCGACGCCTACTGTGAGCATCTGGGCGCGCATCTCGGCTACGGCGGCCGGGTGGAGGGCGAGAACCTCGTCTGCCCGTTCCACGGCTGGGAGTGGAACCGCGAGGGGCGCAATGTCTGCATCCCCTACGAGAGCCACCCGAACAAGGGCCGCCGCATCCGCAGCTACCCGGTGGCCGAGCGCAACGAAGGCGTCTGGATCTGGTACGACATCGAGGGCCGGCCACCGTATTTCGAAGTACCGGATATCTTCACCGCCTTCGACGACGGCAAAAGCGCCGCGGACTATTATCCGCCGGTGCCCGCGGCCACGCTCTACCGGCCCGGGCTCGAACTGCACCCCCAGTACGTCATGGAGAACGGCGTCGATTTCGCGCACTTCAAGTACGTGCACAAGACACCGTTCGTGCCGGAGTTCACCCGCCACGACTTCTCCGGACCCGTCTCCTACGTCGATTTCACCATCGCCTTCGACGCGGGTGTGGCCGAGGACCAGGTCGACAGCGGTGTCGAATCGATCAACGCCGGGCTGGGATGTTCGATCACCAAGAGCTGGGGCATGATCGACAACCGCACCATGCCCGCGGTGACCCCGGTCGACGAACACACCTCCGACGTCCGTTTCACCGTATGGATCGGCCGCAGGCCCGGTGACGAGAGCCCGGAAATCAGCGCCTACGGCACGTCGATGGCCGGTTTCGTGATCGAGCAGTTCGAAGCCGATATCCACATCTGGGCACATCAGCGCTACTCGGACCCGCCCGCACTGTCGCGCAAGGAGTACGCGGGGTTCCGGGCACTGCGCGAATGGGCGCGGCAGTTCTACCCCGGCCAGGGCGCGGTCGGCCCCGCACCGGACGCGCACGCGACCGGCACCTGACCCGCGGACCCGAACCGCCGACCTCGACGACCCGCAGACAGAAAGGTCCACTCATGAGCACCTCCGGCAAGATCCGGGTATTCCAGGTCGCGACCGGCAACCTCGGCACCGAGATGATCGGCCGCATCCGCGATCATCCGGACCTCGAACTCGTCGGGCTGCACTGCTACACGCCGGACAAGATCGGGCGGGATGCCGGCGAGATCGTCGGTATCGGCCCGATCGGAGTGACGGCGACCGGTACGGTCGAGCAGATCATCGAGGCGCGGCCCGATGTCCTCACCTTCCACGGTGTCTTCCCCGACGAAGATCTCTACGAAAAGGTCCTGGAGGCGGGCATCAATGTGGTGACCACCGCGGATTGGATCACCGGATTCCACCGCGACACCAACCACTCCCATCCGTCGGGCCGAAAGGCCAGCGAGGTCATCCGGGCCGCGTGCGAGCGCGGCGATTCCACCTTCTACGGCACCGGGATGAACCCGGGTCTGGCCCAGATCCTCGGAATCGTGCACACCGCCGACGTCGCCGCGATAGAGAACATCACCGTCACCGAATCGGTGGACGTCTCCTGTCACCATTCCGTCGATACCTGGAAGGCAGTCGGCTACGGCCGCCCGGTCGACGATCCGGCCATCCCGGACACGTTGCACAAATACACCGCGGTCTTCGCCGATTCGGTCTACCTGATGGCCGACGCCTTCGACCTCGAGCTGGACGAGGTCACCTTCCACTACGAGCTCGGCGCGTGCACGAAGGACGTCGACCTGGGCTGGTATTTCCTGCCCAAGGGCTCACTCGGCGCCAACTACATCAAGTACCAGGGTCTGGTCGACGGCGTGCCGCGGGTGGAAACCCATCTCGAATGGCAGATGACCCCGCACACCGATCCCGCGTGGAACATCAAGGGCTGCTACATCACCCAGATCACCGGTGATCCCAGCATCTACAGCAAACATATGATCTTCCCCCGCAAGGGCTTCGATCTGTCGAACCCGGCGAACTTCGCCTCGATCGGGATGACCGTCACCGGGTTGCCGGCCCTCAACTCGCTGCGCTCCGTGGTGGCCGCGCGTCCCGGCATCATCACCAGCGCCGACCTCCCGCTGCGCGCCTTTGCCGGGCGCTTCGATCTCCGGCCGGGGCGGTAGCGGGCGGCGCCGCGGCGGCAGCACCGCGACACGAGTGAAGGCGCGGCCGGGGATCGGGGTCCGCGGGCTCAGCCGAGCAGTCCGCGGACGCCGGCGTAGCCCAGTGTCGCCGCGATCAGCCCGGCGGCCACGCTGCCCGCGGCGTAACCGAGCGCGTGCCGGTAGGCACGCTGTTCGGTCAGGCGCACGGTCTCGTAGGAGAAGGTGCTGTAGGTGGTGAAGGCGCCACAGAATCCGGTGGCCACCAGAACCGTCCACGCGGCCGGCAGTCCCGCGCCGGTGACAGCCCCCAGAACGAGACTTCCGGATACGTTGACCACGAAGGTGCCCCACGGGAAACGGCCGTCGTGCCGCGCCTGGACGACTCGGTCCAGCAGGTAACGCAGCGGCGCACCGACCGCGGCTCCGGCGATCACCAGCAGTACGTTCATCGCACCCCTCCCCGGCCGGCGCGGCGGGTGAGGCCGACCCCGAGCGCGCATGCCGCGACCGCCGCGAACAGGGTGGACACCAGATAGGCCGCACCGATCAGCGCGGAATCCGGTTCGAGTAGGGCCCGGATCTCGTTGGTGTAGGTGGAGAACGTGGTGAACCCGCCCAGTACGCCGACCCCGAGGAACGGGCGCGCCAGCGGATGCGCCGGCCGCAGTTCGGTGATCACCACCATCAGGACCCCGAGCAGGAAACTGCCGCTGACATTGATGACGAATACCGCCCACGGGAACCCGCCGGCCGGGGTGGGCCAGCAGAGGGTCAGTCCGTAACGACCCAGCGCGCCCACGGCGCCGCCGGCGGCGATGACCGCGAGAATCGCGCCGTGGGACGCGGCGAGTTCGGCGCGCTGGGGCGGGTCCCGCAGATCGACATCGGGGTCCAAGGGCAGTGACGGTCCGTGGATCGCCTGGGGATCATCGGGCACAGCGGTCTCCTACTCCACAGCCGTCCGGGCCGGACGAGGTGATGGGGTAGGGACTGTCGGCCCCACCGCGGGCCGCGGCGCCACCGGGCGTCACGAGCCCGCGTACCAGCCGATCCGGCAGGTCTCGTCGACCGGCCGGGCAATGGACCAGAGGCGGCGGAACCGGGAGGCCGCGATCTTCCAGCGGCCGCCCTCGAGAACGTAGGAGTCCTCGTATTCGCCGGTGGACAGCGTATCGGTGTGGTCGATCAGGTTCACCTGGCGGAACTGCATGGTCCACTGCCCGGTGGCGGTGCCGTCGGCGTGCACGGTGATATCGGGGTGCATCCCGTGGTGCATATCGAGCACCACATGTTTGCCGTCGACCCGGCGCAGGGCGATGGACTCGAAGACCGCGGCCATCCCGTCCGCGTCCGATACGCCCAACTCGCCGTAATCGAGGACCGACCCCTCGCTGACGAAACACTCCCGGAAAAGGCCGGGGTCCTTGGCATCGCAGGCCCGGAAATAGCGGTGTTTGAGCGCCTTGATCGCCTCGATCGCTTCGAGCACGGTGAGGCGGTGGGCCGGGTCGGCCTCGGGTGACGGTGTTCCGGGCATGCGGCCTCCTCGTTCGACGGCCGGTATCCGTTTGCGCTGCGCCGGCCCGGCCGAACCGGCTCGTATCGCATCACACCACATGCGGGGACGAGGACGCGCATGTGGACCGGCCGGGCCGGCACCGTCGCGCGTTATGGTGGGGCGGTTGCCGGACGGTCTTTCCGCCGGGCTGCCCACGGCCCACCGGACCGCGAACGGGGCCCCGGGTCGCACCGACCCACGGCGCCGGAAAGGCCGGAAGTTCCCGCGGAGTGCTGGATCATTCGACTGCTCGTGAAAGGTGGCACGATGAGCGCACCCAACCGGAAAGCGGTGCACCGGCGGACGGGCCCGCGCGCCGCCGCGCGATGACCGGAGATATCGCGAAACGGTGGCACGACTTCCGCGGGTCACGGTTCTTCCCGGCCACCGTGATTATCGGCATCCTCGCCTGTGCCGCCGCCCTTTTCGCCGGCTCCTACACCTATGCCACCGCCAATCCGAAGCCGGAGTATGTGCCCATCGCGGTGGTCGGGTCGATGCCCGCCGCACAGGCGGCGCAACTGGAGGCCGAGCTGGCGACGGCAATGGGCAGTTCGCTGCGGGTCCACCGGTTCGCCGATCGCGCGACTGCCACGGACGCGCTCCAGAACCAGGAAGTGTTCGCCGTCGTCACCACCTCGGACGACACCCTGACACTCGAACTGTCCAGTGCCTCCGGCCAGACGGTGGCGACCGCTCTTGCGCAGGGGCTGCCGCCGATCGCCGAACACGCCGGGTACATCGTACGAGTCGACGATCTGAATCCGCTGCAGCAGGGCGATCCGCACGGCCTCACCATCTTCTATATGACGATCGCCTCGGTCGTCGTCGGATTCGTCGGCGCGGTGCAGCTCGGG
Source organism: Nocardia testacea NBRC 100365 (assembly GCF_000308775.1). Taxonomy (GTDB): domain Bacteria; phylum Actinomycetota; class Actinomycetes; order Mycobacteriales; family Mycobacteriaceae; genus Nocardia; species Nocardia testacea. The sequence continues at coordinate 156,878 of NZ_BAGJ01000273.1, read as the reverse complement.
GTCAACGCGGGGGCACTGCGCCCGGGCGAACGGATCGCCTGCACCGCCGCGTACGCACTGCTCGGCGGTTTCGCCATCGTGGCGACCGTCGACTGGATTCTCGGCGCCCTCGAACTCCCGTTCCGTTCGTGGGCGGTGCTCGCGCTCACCATGTTCACCTGCGGCATGGTCTTCACCATGTTCCACGCCCTGTTCGGCCGGTGGGCGATCCTGCCGACCTGGGGCATCATGATCCTGCTCGGCAACCCGAGCTCCGGCGGCTCGGTGTCGTGGCCGCTGCTTCCCCGCCTGCTCGCGACGATCGGCGGGTGGCTGCCACCGGGCGCCTCGGTGAACGCCCAGCACACCGCCGTCTACTTCCCTGACCACCAGCACCTCGGCCCCTGGCTGGTGCTCGCGGGATGGTCGGCGGTCGCGATCGGGGTGTTCCTCGTCGCGCAACGTCGATCGGAGAGCCGGGACACCGTGGGCGCCGAGGCCGGCTGAGGCGGGCGACACCCGTGCCGAGACCGAGTCCGGCCGGCGCAAGTGCGGACGGTACCGCACGACCGCACCCGCGCCCGCGAATCCGGCCGGCTCAGACCGCGATGACAACCCCCGCGCCGGGGATCACCGCGTTGGACAAGGGTGGGGCCTGGTATTGCTCGCGGTTGTGCGTCGCCGTGACCACCACCGGGCCCCCACCGGTCACCACCGACGCGCTGGTGGGCAGCGCCGCGGCGTAATTCTCGCCGCGGACATCGATACCGGTCCAGTGCCGCAGATCGATACTGCCCGCGGCGCCGGTGTTCAGGTTTCGCCAGTGCACGGTGATCCAGCGATAGTTGTACTGATAGTGGTACGGCGCCGGAGCCGGCACCGAGAAGGTGACCGTCCCCTGTTGTTCTCCCGTCGTCCCCACCACGGCGATCGTCTGGAGAACACCGCCGGGAACGGCGCCGGGACCGATTTCCGGGCCGGTCACCACAGGGATGGGCAACGGGGTCGCGACCGGCGCCGCGGCGGATTCGCCCACTGCGCAACCCAGCGCCAGCGGCACGACCAGCGCGGTGATCATCACGGTCCTGCGCGTACGAGACATACGGCTCCTTCCTCGCTCGACAATGCCCTCGGTGCAGCGGATCGGCGCGACGGCGCCCGCAGGCCCCGCGCGCGGCAATGCGATATCTTCCACCCCCGCACGCGCGATCGACAGTAGCCGAGCCGACCGCCGCCGACACGGAAAATGCCTGACCAGGCAACGTTTCACATCGGCACCGGTGGTGTGCGGCAAAAGCGCTTTGCCGTCTCCTGCACATCTGCGAGCATCTGCGGATGCGCTCCTTCGACGATCTCGTAGCCGAAGCCGAAGCCGCCGACGTCGGCGGCTGGGGGTTCGCGTGGCTCGACGGCCGGGCCACCGAGGAGCGGCCGCCCTGGGGTTACGCACGGCAGCTGGGCCGCCGGCTGGCCACCGCCCGGTCGGCCCTCGACATCGATACCGGAGGCGGTGAAGTCCTGGCCGAGGCCGCGGTCCTGCCGCCGGCTCTGCACGCGACCGAATCCTGGCCGCCGAACGCCGAACGGGCACGGCAGCGGCTGAGCGGCCGCGGGGTGACCGTGGTGCAGACGACGCCGGATGAGCCGCTCCCCTTCCCGGACCGCAGCTTCGACCTCGTCACGGCCCGGCATCCGGTGCGCCCCGACTGGGCCGAGATCCGCCGTGTTCTCGCCGACGGGGGCCACTATTTCGCCCAGCACGTGGGCCCGGGTTCGGCGTTCGAGCTCATCGAACGGTTCCTCGGCCCGCTGCCCGACCGGCGCACGCAGCGCGACCCGGCCCGGGAGGCCGCGGCGGCCGAAGCCGCCGGGCTGACCGTGACCGACCTGCGCACCGCACGTTGCCGGATGGAGTTCTTCGATATCGGCGCCGTCGTCTGGACCCTGCGCAAATGCGTATGGTGGGTGCCCGATTTCACGGTCGCCCGCTACCGGGACACCCTGACCGAACTCGACCGGGAGATGCGAGCCGGACATCCGTTCGTCGCATTCTCCACCCGGCATCTCATCGACGCGGTCCGCTGACCCGCACGGCAGTCGCGCCTGCCGGCCGGTGCCCCGGCGGCGGTGCGCGACACTGGATCGGTGAGTACCGACAACGGCCCGACACCCCCGCCGGCCAGCGCCTCGATCATCGTGCTGACGGTGGCGCGGCGAGTGGAGACCGAACTCAACGCCGGTTTGGCAGCGCTGGACCTGACCGTCGGCCGCCTGGGTCTGCTCGGCCATATCTCCGGAGTCCCGGGTGCGTCGTTCTCGGACCTGGCGCGCATGTCGGGAATCAGCGTGCAGAGTGTGCACACGGCGGTGAAGGCCCTGGTCGGCGCCGGACTGGTGCACGACCGAACGGCCCGGGCCGGGTCGGCGTCGGCGATCGAACTCACTCCCGAAGGGATCCGGCTGCTCGGCGCGGCCCAGCAGGTGGTCGCCGACGTCGACGAACGCCTGTTCGGGTCCGAGGCCGACCCGGTACAGCGCCGGATCGGCGCGGCCGTCGTGGACGCGTTCACCGGCGGCACCACCGGCTGAACCGGGATACCGGCCGGCGCGGCGGCCCGGCGCGACCGGGAGCCGCTCTCCCGTAATGTCGCCTCGACCGGGAGCGCCAGTGCGCCCGGACGAGAAGGAGGCTGTGGGTGCCGGGAACGTCGTGGTCGCGCCGGATGGGTTTGTCGTTTCCGATCGTGAACGCCCCGATGGGCGGGGTGGCCGGGGGACGCCTCGCGGCCGCCGTGTCGGCGGCGGGCGGGCTGGGCATGATCGGTATGGGCAGCACCGGATCGGTCGCGGCATTGGAGCGCGAACTCACACAGCTCGATCCGGCGCCCACGGTGTTCGGGATCGGCATGGTGGGCTGGGTGCTCGAGCGCGAACCCGCGCTCCTGGAGGCGGCGCTGGCCGCGCATCCCGCGCTCGTATCGGTCGGTTTCACCGCGGAGTGGGCCTGGGTCGACCGGGTCCATGCGGTGGGCGCGGCGGCGGTCACCCAGGTCTACGACGCCGACCACGCCCGCCGGGCGGTGGCGGCCGGAGTGGATGTCCTGGTCGCGCGCGGCAGCGAGGGCGGCGGCCACGGGGCCACCCGACTGGGCACTCTGGCCGTGCTCGACGCCGTACTCGACGCGGTCACGGTGCCTGTTCTCGCCGGCGGAGGTATCGCCACCGGCCGGGGTCTGGCGGCCGTGCTCGCGGCAGGAGCGGCCGGGGCCTGGCTCGGCACCTGCCTGTCGGCCTGCCCAGAGGCCCTCACTCCGGAACCCGCGCGCGCCGCGCTGTTGCGCGCCCGGGCCACCGATACGGTGGTCACCCGCGTCTTCGACCTGGGGCAGCGACTTCCTTGGCCGGATCACTACCCCGCCCGCGTACTGGCCAACGAGACCACCCGGCACTGGGCGGCGCGGGAAACCGTGCTGGCCGGGGACGGAGCGGCCCGCGACGAGGTGGCGGCGGCCGCCGCCACCGGGGATCCCCGCTACGCCCCCGTTGACGCCGGCGAGGGTGTCGGCGCGCTCACCCGCAGCCTCCCGGCCGGGGAAGTGATCGCCGCGCTGTGCGACAGAGCGGATCGTCTGCTGGGCCGGTGGACGGAGAGCGCCGGGACCGCGGCGGACGGCGGCGCGGTGCCGGGCAACGACTGAGGCGCGTCAGATCCAGCCCTTCTCGCGCGCTGCGAGTGCGGCCTCGTACCGGTTGGAGACCCCGAGCTTGGCCATTGCCGCGGAGAGGTAATTGCGTGTGGTACCCGGCGACAGGTGCGCGCGCCGGGCGATGTCCTCGATGGACGAGCCGTCGAGGGCGTATTCGAGCACATCGGCTTCGCGCGCGGTGAGCACGGTGTCGCCGGCGCTGATGGCTTCCGCGGCCAGTTGGGGATCGACGTACCGGCCGCCGCCGTGCACGGTGCGGATCACCTCGGCAAGCGTCGCCGCCGAGGTGGTTTTGGGGAGGAAACCCCGGACACCGGCGGCCAGCGCCCGTTTGAGATAGCCGGGCCGGCCGTGGCTGGTGACGATCAATGTGGCGGCGCCCGGTGTGAGCCGCAGCAGTTGCGTGGCGGTCTCGATACCGTCGATACCGGGCATCTGCAGATCGATCACGGCCACCGCGGGCGAGACGTCCGCCGCGCGGCGCTGCCACGCGGCGAGGAGCTCCGCACCGGAACCGACATGGTCGACGACCTCGAGATCGGCTTCGAGGTCGAGCATCGTCGCCAGCGCCGCACGGATGAGTGTTTCGTCGTCGGCGAGGAAGACCGGAATCATTGCTTCTCCCAGCGTATCTCCAGGACGAACTCGTTGATCGTCGCGGTGACGGCGAGGTGCGCGCCGACGGCCGCGAGCCGCTCGGCGAGACCCCGCAGTCCCGAATGCGGTCCGGGTGTACCGCGCGGACGATCGTTGCGCAGCGACATCCCGGCGCCGCCGAATGCGAGAGCCGCCGACGTGGCCGTGGAATGCTCGACAATATTGGTCGTACCCTCGCGGACCACCCAGGCCGCGACCTCGTGGAAGCGCGCCGGGACCGCCGCGGGATCGCCCTCGACGCCGAGTTCGCAACCGACCGCCGCGAGCAGCGAACGCGCACCGGCCACCTCACTCAGCAGATTGATCCCGCGATAACCCCGGACCAGTTCGCGCATCTGCCCCATCGATTCGACGGCCAGGGTTTTTACCTCGTCCATTTCCCGGGCCGCCCGGTCGGTGTCACCGGATCGCGACAACACCCCGGCCAGTTCGCTTTTCACGGCGATCGCCGAGAATCCGCGACCGACCACATCGTGCAGATCCCGGGCGAACCGCAGCCGCTCCTGCGCCACCTGCAGTTCGGCCTCGACCACCTTCGCGTGTTCCACCTCGTCCACGACCCGCAGCCCCCACATCGTGAGCCAGACCGTGGCGATGACGAACGCCCCGGCGACGAAGGTCACGACGGCCCCGGCCAGCGCCGTGGCCGGGGACGAGCCGAACACGAGTCCCGTCAGCGTGCTCAGCGCGAGCAGGATCCACCACTGGTGCCGGAGCAGTGAGACGATCGAGAACACGGCCAGGATCGCCACATAGACGCCGGCCATCCGGGCCGGGACCACAGCGGATTCGGCGGCCTCCGTCCGGGCGACCACTGCAGCGACGACCCAGACCCCCGCCAGCGTCGCAACGGCGGCCGGCAGGACCCGGCCCCGCGCCGACCACCGCGACGTTATGGCGAATTCGGCGCGCGCCTCCGCCGCGAAGACCGCCGCCATACCGGCGAGCACGATTCCGGCGGCCGCCCAGGGTGAGCGCACGGTGACCGCCATGGCGACGACCACCATGACCAGCGCGCTCTGGAAGGTGATCCCGGTGTAGAGCCGGAACTTGGCGCCCGCCGGCAGCGCACGCCACCGGGCGGTCCAGCGGCTCACCCGCGGTCGTCCCAGCGAAAGCTCCGGCGGATCAGCGCGAACGCCAGAACGGTCCATATCGCCAGTGTCGCAAACGGACGCCCCACCTCGGCGAGGGTACCTGCGAAATCACGCGCGATGCCGGAGTCGGCAAGAGCCGCTTTCCCGGCGACACCGAGGGACACCAGATCGGCGACGGCCGCGAACGGGGTCCAGCCGGCCAGTTCCGCGAGCCGATCCGGCAGCATCCCGCGGATCGATGTCATCCCCAGCATGGCGATCGTCATCACCGGCAGCGAGGTGATCTGGGCGGCCTCGGCATTCTTGGTGAACGTACTGGTTGCAACGGCCAGTAGCGAGAACAGCACGATCCCGCCCACGAGAGCGAGCGCGAGCGCGAACGGATGGACCGGTGCGGGCGCGCCCGCACCGAAGACGACCGCGGAGACGACGGCGGTGCAGGCGAGGGTGAGCACCGCCCCCGGTATGGCCGGCGCGGTCTGGATCTGCCAGTCGGCGGCCTCACCTGTCCGCAGGCGTTTCAGGACGCCCTCCCCGCGGCGGGTGGTGACCATCGACAGTACCGAGTAGTACTGCACGAACAACAGGGTGACCAGCGCCAGCATCTCGAAGGTGAGCACCGCGAGATCCGCGGCATCGGTATCGCCACGCCGGGCGATGAAGAAGAGGGCCACCGGTATTCCGATGGGGAAGACCGTCGCCATGTAGACGAGCGTTTTGTTCCGCCGGAACTGCAGGTATTCGGCCTTCGCGAGCGCGGCGAGTGGGCGGCGGCGGAAACCGGGGACGGGTGCGGCGGGCGTGGTCATCAGCGGGCTCCGATCGGTTCGGTGTCGGTCGTCGGCGCGGCAGCGGAATCGTCGGCGATATCGAGGAAAACCGCCTCCAGCGACGCGGCGCGGGCCTCCAGCCCACCCAGCCGCACGCCCCGACCGTCCGCCCAGCCGAGCAGTACCGACAGATCGCCCTGCAGGTCGTGGGTGGTGACGGTGATCCGGGCGTGTGCCTCGATGCGGACGGTGGACAGCTTCGGCAACGGCAGCCCCGGATGGTCGAAGACTATCCGGGCCGGATGTCCGTCGACGATCTCGCGCAGGGTCCCGGTACGCACCATCTCGCCCCGGTGCATGATCGCGATTCGATCGGCCAGCGCTTCCGCCTCGTCCAGATAATGCGTGGTCAGCACCATACTCACCCCGGCACTCTTGAGCTCGGACAACAGTCGCCACGTCCCGCGGCGACTCTCCGGATCGAGTCCGGTGGTCGGTTCGTCGAGGAACAGCAACCGCGGCTGCCCGAGCAGGGCACAGGCCAGATCGACACGGCGCTGTTCACCGCCGGAGAGGGACCCGACCCGGACATCGGCGCGATGGACCAGACCGACCTGCGCCAGAGCCGTTGCGGTGTTTGCCGGACTGCTGCACGTCCCCCGCCACATCTCGAGCGTCTCGCGGACGGTCAGCTCGGTGGGCAGACCCCCGGACTGCAACATGATGCCGACCTGCGCCCGCACCTGGGCACGATCACGACGTGGGTCCAGGCCGAAGATCTCGACCTTACCGGCCGAAGGTTCGGCCAGTCCCTCCAACATATCGAGGGTCGAGGTCTTGCCGGCCCCGTTGGTGCCGAGCAGGGCGAACACCTCACCCTCGGCGACCTGTAGGTCGACACCGCGGACCGCTTCGAACGCCTTCTTTCCGGTGCCGTAGGTCCGGCGCAGACCGCGCGCGACGACGATATCGTGCCCTGGTCGCCCACTCGGTTGCGGTGAATCGGGATAGCCGCTGGTCATGACTTCTACGATCATCGGACCGGCCCGGGATTTGTAGTACGCGCAGTCACTCGAATTTCGTGTATTTCTCATGGTGCGGAGATGACAGAAGTCATCGGTGGCCGGCCCGGTTCCCCGCCCGGCCGGCGGTGGATCTCCGGGCAGCCGGGCATCGACCCGACCGAGCGCAGGCGGCCCGATCGACCGAGCAAGAGCCCGCCCTTCTACGATCGAGTTTCTCCCGCAACGCAATTGGCGGCCACGGCATCTGGACGGGCGCGACCGTGCGCACGTAGAATCGGCTACGGCGCCGAATCGATCCCACACACTCCCGGCTCGCGAACAGGAGAGCCCGCGAGACCGTCCGAGAGATCGTCTGCCGTACCGGCGGTCCCGACCCACCGCCCACCGGCGCTCCGGTGAACAGCACCCGCTACGGAACGAGTCACCCGGTGTACACGGACACCGCGCCCCGGTTCCCGCACCCGGCCCCCCAAGTTCCCGGCGCCCCGGACGAACCCCGTACCCGGCCGACCGGTTCACGCCGCGCACCCGCCGGGATCTCCGGGCATCCGCCGAGCCCGTCAAAGGAGCGACCGGACCGGCCCGGACACCTACCGGAAAACCGACGCAACACGAAACTTCGGAGGTCCGCGATGACATCGGATACCGGCGCACACCAGGGCGCATCGGCGGATGCGGTCGAGCATCACTACGATATCGGCACCGACTTCTACCGGCTGTGGCTCGACCCCGGCCTGACCTACTCATGCGCCCGGTGGGCCGACGGCGACGATCTCGAACGCGCGCAGCAGCGCAAGCTCGACTACCTGATAGACCAAGCCCGGCTCACCGGCACCGAGCGGATTCTCGATATCGGTTGCGGCTGGGGCAGCCTGATGCGGGCGATCACAGCTCGGTACGCGCAGACCCGGGTCACCGGGCTCACGCTCAGCCGCGACCAGTACCGGCACGTCCGCGCCCTGGGCGCGGAGCGCACCGAGGTGCGTCTGGAGCACTGGCACGACCATCGGCCCGACACCCCCTATGACACCGTGTTCTGTGTCGGGGCGCTCGAACATTTCGTACGGTTCGGGCTGTCGCGCCGCGAACGCACCGCCACCTACCGGGCCTTCTTCGACTACTGCCACAGCATGATGCGTCCGGGCGGCAGCTTGGTGGTCCAGACGATCGGCAAGGGCAACCGTCCGCTCGACCAGCACTCGATCACCGATGTGCGCTTCCTGGCCGACGAGATCTTCCCGGAGTCCGATCCACCGCGACTTGCCGAACTCGCGCACGCGTCGGAGAAACTGTTCGAAATCCGTTCGGTGGTCAACGACCGCCACGACTATGCGACCACCTGCGCGGAGTGGCTGCGCCGACTCCGCGCGCGGCGCGCCGAGGCGGAGCGGCTGGCCGGGACGCGGGTCGCCGAGGCCTACGAGCGGTATCTCGAGGCGTCGATCCGTCAGTTCGACGAGCAGCACCTGGTGCTGTATCGAATCGTGCTGCGCACAGTGGAGAGTGCCGCCGCGTCCGGATAGTCGGTCATCCCGGTGGCTCGAGCAGCCGCTTGGGGTGCATTCCGTCGACGGCACCCATGAACGGCGGGTGGATGCTGTACCCCAGCATCCGCCGGATGTTCTCCGATACCGTCCGCGCGGTGTCCCGGCCGGTGGCCAGGGTGTAGGCCTCCTGCGGCCGCAGCCAGGGTTCGCAGTACTGCGCGGTCACACCCAAGCGGGCCGCGGCACTGCGATTCGCGCCGCCGCCGTGCCAGAGCGTGCCGAGATAGAAGGCGCACGACCCGGCCGGCATCCGCACCGCCGTCCGCGTATCGGCTTCGGTGGGGCCGCGCGCGGAATCCCAGTGATGACTGCCCGGCAGTACCACCGTGGCACCGTTGGTGTCGGTGAACGCATCGATCGCCCACATCGTCGCCGCACTCAACGGTGGCCGGGGTCGCGCGATCGGATAGAAACCGTCGTCGTGGTGCAGCATCTGGGCTTGTTCGCCGGGGTGGATATCGATCGCCTGCAATTGCGAGAGCAGATAGTTCGGCAGGAACAACCGATCGAGCACGGCCAGCACCCGCGGATGTTCGACGAGCATGTCGCATGCGCGCGTCTTCTCCAGCAGGTTGTAGGCCCGTCGGGTCCGCTGCCCCTCGAAGGTGTTGCGGCCGGTGCGTTCGAGCAGCGGGGCGAGCGCACCGCGCAGTTGTTCGCATTCATCGAGGGAGAGCAGATTCTCCCAGATGACATAGCCGTCCCGTTCGAGAGCGGAAAGATCTGCGGCGGTCACGGCCGGATCGACCGCGTCGGAGGTTGTGGTGGTGGCCGGATGGCGGCGGGCCAGATCGCCCCGAAGATCGTCGAGCGAGGTGATGACCTCCACCGGAGGCGGCGATTGCGCAGAGTCCACGACTGCTCCTCGAGCGATTCGGCCCACCGGCGGGCCGAATCCAATTGTGTTACCGCTCTTGCTGTTCCGCAAGACCGCCGCTGCGTCCACCACGGTCCTGGCACGCGGGTCTACGACCGACGGCTCCGTAGAGCACCAGCTTCGTTTCCGGCAGATCGTCGGCGAGCCACTGCTGGAGGGGGACCACGCCGGGCCCGGTGTTCTCGAAACCGTCCAGCAACGATGTCACCTGTTCACGCGATCGGTAACGGACCTGCGCGGAACTGTTCCTCGTGTCCTGCGAGGTGCGCTCGATGATCTCGGGATGACTGATATCGGCACCGTGGGTCAACGCCAGATAGCTGCCCGGCGCCATGACCTCGCGATAGCGGGCGACGAGTCCGGCCGGATCCTCCTCGTCCATCACATAGTGCAGCACGCCGACGAGCGTGATCGCCACCGGGGCCGCGAAATCGATACCCGATTCGGTTTCCAGCCGCTGGATCAGTTCATCGGGACGGCGTACGTCCGCGCGCAGCGCGGTAACCCCGGGGTGGCTGCCCATGAGGGCGTTGCAGTGCACGAACACCACCGGATCGTTGTCGACGTAGGCGACCCGCGCCGTGGGATGGATTTCGTGCGCCACCTCGTGCACGTTGGGAGACGTCGGGATTCCCGAACCGAGATCGATGAATTGCCGCACGCCGGCCGCGGCGGCCGTACGGACCGCCTGCAGCAGGAAATTGCGGCTGAACCACGCCAGCGATCTGGTTTCCGGGGCTACCGTCAGGATGCGATGCGCCAGCGCGCGGTCGACGTCGTAGTTGTCCTTCCCGCCCAGCAGATAGTCGTATACCCGAGCCGAACGCGGCTCGTGCGGATCCACCCCCTGCGGCACACGCTCGATCTCCGGCACCGGTCCATCCGCCCCTCCGAGACCGTTCGCGGCCACCCCGTCGGAATTCATGTCCGCGCTTCTCCCTCCGCGGCGACGCGGACCGCGCGGCTCATGAGCGCGTCGGCCACCGGTCGCGATCGACGGCCGAGACCGCAGGCGCAGGCGACACCGTCCACCGGCCGCCCCAGTGCTGCCTCGACCACCGACAATACGTGCAGCTGTTCCTGTTCCGTGGGTACGTCGTGCACCAGACCCGCGTAGAAAGCGGTACCGGGGGCCAGCGCGAGATCGCCCAGTGGGGCATAGAACTCCGGACGCGGCGGCGGCGGAATCGCACCGGCCGCGAGCGGGGCGTGCACGAATTCCAAGGGCCGATCCGCCGGCCACTGCCGGGCGATCGCATTGGCCAGATCCACCAGTGGACGGGTGTCGCGCAGAGTGGCGCGCGCCTGATTGCGCAGGCTGCCGAGACACAGGTGGATCCCGAACCGGGTGCCGGCCGGGGCGGCGGCCGCCAGCTCCGCCGGGCCGCGGGCCAATCCCAGTGCCCGGTCGGCAGAGCCGTGCGCCGGCTGCGCCATCGCCATCAGCACCAGTTCGGCGGTGGCCTCGAGCTGTATGACGACCTCGGGTCCGGCCAGTTCACGGACAGCGATGATCTCACGCACGGTGGCGTCGGCGAAGGCACGGCGATGCCGCAGCACGCCGCTCGCGCCCAGCGCGACGAAGGCGAGGGTGAAGGCGGTGGGCATCCCGATCTGCAGTGCCGTTCCGGACAACCCGCGGGCTCGGCGCAGTCGCGCGTACACCGGCACCGCCTCTTCGGTCTCCCTCCGGTATCCGAGGTCGAGGGCCGCGGCGGTCAGTGCCCTCCCCCGCGGCACACGGTAGCGGGTACGGTCCCGGCTGCTGCGCCATTCCCTGACCCGTTTCGCTTCCAGCACACCCTGCGCCGCCAAATCCTCGATGATCGGGCGGATATAGAATTCGTAGCGACCGGTCTCTCCGGTCGGCAGGGTTCGCAGGTGGGGCCCGGCGGCGTCGAGCATGGCCCGCATGGCGGTTTCGGTATCGACGGCCGGAAAGCTTCCGACGAAATGGACGGCCCGCCTCTGCACGCTCGCATCCTAGCTCTCCCTATAGGGAATCGGCATGTCCACGTGCGAATCCGGGCCCGCACTCCCCCATCGGTTCCCGCTCCGGAGATACCGATCCGTTGCGTGCCGAACAAAGCCCCGTTAGGGTCCCGGGCACATGACTGCTCGTAGGTTTGCGCTCGGCCGTCCGCAGCGATCGCGGCAGCTGCGGGGTTCCACGATCGCGGTGCGCGTATCCGCCGCTGCGGTAACCGTTCTCGCACTGCTGACCCCTGGTGTCGCGCGCGCCCAGGATCCGGGGCAGTGTGCGCCCACCGCGTTCCCGTTGCGCACCGGCGGCACCCTGGCGACCACGCTGTGCACGCCGGCCGGTGGGGGCAGCGATACCGTCATGGTGCTGATGCCGGGCTCCAACTACAACAGCACCTACTGGGATTTCCCGCACGACCCGCAGGTCTACAATTTCCGGCGGGCCATGAACGCCGCCGGGTACGCGACGCTGGTGATCGACCGGCTCGGCACCGGTGCGAGCAGCCGACCGGCCAGCACCGCGGTCACCGCCACCGGCGATGCGCAGGCCCTGCACGAGATCGTCGGGGCCCTGCGCACCGGTTTCCCCGGCGCCCGGCCCTTCGGCAAGGTCGTCACCGGCGGGCATTCGCTCAGTTCCGGGGTGGCAGTGCTGGAGGCGACCACCCATCACGATGTCGACGGAGTGCTGCTGACCGGCTATTCGCACGGCCTGAACGTCGCGGGCGCGCTCGGCGTCATCAGCACCTATCGGCCCGCCGAGCAGGATCCGGCCTTCACCGGCCGGGGTTACGACAGTGGGTATCTCACCACCCGGCCGGGCACGCGCGAGAAATCGTTCCATTCGCCCGCGACCGCCGACCCCGAGGTCGTCGCCGTGGACGAAGCGACCAAGGATGTGTTCGCCGCGACCGAGTATCCGGACGGGCTGACCTCCACGCTGCCGCCCATGTCCACGGAGATCACCGCTCCGGTGCTCGTGGTCAACGGGAGCGACGATGTGCTGTGCGCCCGGGTCTGTGCCGATACGGCGACCCTGCAGGCCGCCGAGGCACCGCATTTCGCCCCGGCCGCGCGGTTGCGCACTTTCGTGCTCCCCGGCAGCGGGCATTCGGTGAATCTCGCCCGCAACACCGCCGACTATCAGACGGCGGTGCGGGACTGGATGGAGACGATCGCCGGCTGAACGCCGCGGCGAACACAAGCGGTCAGTTCAGCCCGGCCACGTCCTTGGCGATGACCGCGAGTCGGGTCTGCGCCGCCGAGACAACACCGTGCCGCTTCTTATGCGCTTCCTCGTAGGCGACGATCGCCCGGATATCGGCCGGGTCGGTCAATTCTTTGACCGCGGCCACCGCGCGGCTCACATTGAGCTGGTCGTAATCGTCGATGGGCAGCTCCTCCGGTTCGAGCACACCGGTGGCCGCGCGGACCGAATGCAAGGACCCGGCGGCGGTACCCGCGCCTTCCCGGCGGGTCACCTGCTCGGCGCTATCGAGCGCGGCGTCACGGGAAGCGGTCAGCGTCCGGGCGGCGATATCGCCGGCGTGCGCACCCCGGGCCAGCAGTTCGCCGAGCGCGGGCGGGGTGGCGCGGACGGTGTCCAGCGCGCGATCGACCCCGCGGGCGGACCAGGTGACGGGCAGGTTGACCAACTTCACGGCGGCACCGGCCGCCGCCTGCAGCGGTGTGCGGCGCAGCGCGGCCGGGCCGCCGAGCGCCTCCTCGGCCAGGACAGTGCTCAGCCAGTCCACGGTCGCGGTGTGCGCCGTGATCAGTCGCTGCGCCAGCGCCGCGATATCGCGGCGCCCCGCACTCGTCGCGAGGGCCTTGACATACCGAGCGCGGTCGAGGAGCTGATGTTCCAGGGTGAGATCGCCCAGCAGGGCCTCGTCGAACGGCTGCGCCTGTTCGATGAGCGCCTTCACCACGGCGGTGGCCCGCCCGAGGAAGGGGCCGATCACCTCGGGTACGCCACCCAGTTCGCGAATGGCGGCGCCGACGGCCTCGGCACGGGCCCGGGCGTTTTCGGCGTTCTGGGTCAATTCGCGGCGCACTGCCTCGGTCCGGGCCTGTCCGATACGGGTTTCCGCGATCTGGATCTCGGTATCGGTCAGCTCGCGAATCGCACGCAACTGCGCCAGCAGAGTGGTGGTTTCACGCGAAGTCATACGAATATCGTTCCTCCGGTGTCGATTTTCTGGCGGGTGCCACGATGCACCTCCACCGCGCCTACCCGCTCTGCCATTCGATAATCAGCGCCCGCGGAGGAAAATATCGATTTCTCGGGTACGGTATGGCACGGTCGATACGGGGCGGGAGGTCACGTTGGCGTCTTCGGCGAAGCTGCTCAGCGGGCTCGCGGAACGGCTGACCGGCGCGGTCGAACAGGCCCGGTTCGCGTTGACGGAACGAATGAACGGGTTGGCCCGACAGCTGCGCCGGTCACAACAGGAATTGGCGGACGCCGATCGGTTACTGTCCGATGTCGATCGGACGGGCAGCGATTCGCGCACCGGCTATTTCGGCGACGGTGCGGAGCACCCGAATGCGCGAGATTCCTTTTCGGCACAGATGCGATCCCGGCAGCCACAGGTGGACGACGCGACGCTGTCGAAACTGGCAGCCGATGTCTATCTACCGGGATCGACGACCCGGATGGACGGCTTCGTCCGGCTCACCGGCGCCGAGCTGAAAGCCGTCGGGATACCGGAAGACGCGCTCCGGGATCCGCGCAGCGGGCTCACCGCGGCGCTGTACCGCGATGAGCAAGGGCGGCATGTTCTCGCCTTCGCCGGTACCGTCCTGCGGAGACAGGGAAGTTGGAAGAGCTGGAAGACGAATGTGTCCCAGGGCGCGGGACTGCAGGCGCAGCAGTACGTGCTCGCCGGCCGGCTCGGCAAACTGGCCCGGACCGCCTTCGGGAACCAATTGGTGCTGACCGGGCATTCTCTCGGCGGCGGCCTGGCCGTCACGGCAGCGCTCAAATCGGGGACGCCGGCGGTGACCTTCAATGCGGCGGGACTGTCCGAACGGACCATTCGCGGATTGGGGTTCGAGCCCGACGCGGCCCGCGCCTTCGCGGCCGCGGGACATGTGCGCAGCTACGTGGTGGCGGGGGATCCGCTGACCGGATTCCAGGAGGCACATCGGGCGCGCCGGGCGGTGACCGGCGGGCTGGTGGGAGGCCTGCTGGGCGGCGCCTTCGGCGGCGGGGTGGGCGGGGCCGTCGGCGGACCGATCGGCCGGGCCGCGGGCAGTATGGCCGGGCGCGGGCTCGGCAGTATCGTCGGCGTGGCCATGGGCGGCTCGGCCGGGGCCACGGTGACAGCGGGCGGGCTGTCGCGCGTGCAGCCGGCCCTGGGCAGCCGGATCGACCTCCCCGACCCGTTCCCGCCCGAGGAACGAGGCGCGCGGTTCCCGCACGCACTGCGACTGCACAGTATGGGCGCGGTACAGCAGGCTCTCGACACTGTGCAACCGTGGTCGTGACCACCGTCCGGGGGCCGCGCCCGCGGCACGGGCGGCCGGGACTGCGGAAAGGACCTACGCGATGGTGACACCGTTCGACGCAACGGCTGCCCTGGAATGCGCCGCGGCGATCGCGGCACACGACAGCGTGCGCCTCGGCGAGGCGCTCGCCGCCGGCGCGGATCCGAATACCGTCGGTGACGAGGGCCTGACCCTGCTGCACTGGGCGGTGCTCAGCCGATCCGAACCCGCATGCGCGGTGCTGCTCGAGGCCGGCGCCGACCCACACCGCACCGATGACGAGGGTGATACCCCTGTGCATTGCGCGGCGGAGACCGACGACCCCGGGTACCTCACGACGCTGCTCACCCGAGCGGACCCGAACGTGGCGAACTCGCGCACCGGACGCACCCCGCTGCTGAACGCAGTACTACGGCAACAGGATCGCAATGTCGCCGTCCTGCTCGAGAACAGGGCGGATCCGAATATCGCCGACCTCGCCGGTGAACTGCCGCTGCACGCCGCCGCGCAACTGGACAGGTATGCCGACATCCTCGCGCTGCTGGAAGCAGGGGCCGACCCCACGGCGGTCAACGGACAGGGAGTGACATTCCAGCGATACCTGTTCATGACCCCGTCGCTGCTGCTGCCGCCCGCTTCCCGCGCCGCGGTCGACCGGATCTCCGCGTGGCTGGCGGAGCATGGGAGTGCGCGGGAAGAAGGATGACGACCGGCGGCCGTGGGGGCGGCGGCACACCGAAACGCCCGGCGGCCCCTACTCGCTCGCCACGGGGCGAACGGTGAACGGCAACACCAGCCGGGACCGGTGTGCCGCATACGAAGACGGCCACCGCCGGCTCGTCCATCACACCGTTGTCGATGCCCTTGATCCAGTAGTCGTACCAGCGGAACATCGTGTCGTGCTCTTCGACGAAGGGCCGCGACTGCATCGGCGGGTACGGGCCGATATCGAGTTTCTTCGGCCCTTTCAGCGCGTGGAAGAGTTCGATGGTGCCGTCCATCGTCCAGCCGCGGCCCTGGTCGATCTGCAGGTAGACCGGGATATCGATCCGGGGGGCCAGGGTGATGGGGTTGCGTTCCTCGTACCACGGCCCGTCCAGCTCGTTCGTCATAACCTATTGCTTGTATGTAGAACTTCGTGTGCGTACACCCGATTACCTCTCGCCGCCGTCGAAGCGGCGACGTGGCGCGACCTCGCCGCGCACAGTCTCGGCCCGATCGGCGAGGCGGTGGAACTGCTGCTGTCCGCGGGGCACGCGGCGGGAACCGTCCCGGCCGACGCCGAGGCCCGCCATGTCATCGTGCTCATCGGTTGGCTGTCGCGGCTCGAGGATGCCGAACTCGACGCGCGCGCCCCGCGCCTGCTGTCGATCCTCGTCGACGGTCTGCGCGTACACGGGCCCTGACGGGCACGGACCGCGTCCCGCCTATGGCCCGAAGGTGAGGCCGAAACGCGCTCCCAGCTTGCCGAGGGCTGCGAGATCGCCGAAAACGGCTTCGCCGCTGACGTCTTCGTCGAGGGGGTCCACCGACCAGAATTGCTCGACGACACCGGTATGGATTCCGGTGACATAGGTGGCGAAGACGAGTGCGGCTTCCAGGTCCTCGTCGTCACCGGGGTATACCGGCCACGACTCGGTGACTCCGTTGCTGTCGAACAGCAACTCCCATTGCTCGTCGTTCTCCACCAACCGCACATCGGTGATGGTCACCATCCCGCGGCTGCATTCCGCGATCGACTGCAGTTCGGATTCGTACCATTCCCGCCGTTCGTCGTGACTGCTCTCCCCGATATGACGAAAAGTCTTGTAGTCGAAGGTGTACCGGATCCCCAGCTCCTCGAGGAGGGCGAGCACCGCGCTCTGCTCGGTGTGCCCGTAATAGCTCAGCGGTTCGTCGAACGACTCCACCAGCAACTGCCGGCCCAGGAAGGTCCGCTGAGCGGGTGTTTCCGGGGCGACGAGCCCGAGTTCGACGATCAGGTCCACGACCTCGCGCACGGTGGGTTCGCGACTCATCGGGTCCTCCTTCGCTCCGTCGCGCCCGGGCGGCGGCGACGGCCGAGGCTATCCCGGCCCTCCGACACTTCTGCGGCCCATACGGTTGCGGTCCGATCGGCTGCCGGGGCCCCCGACGGCCGAGAGACGAAAATACCGCTCTCGTAGCTGGGCACTCCGTCCCTGAGGCCGGTGCCGTAGAGGTCGCGTCCCGGCCTCGGTGCCAGCTCCCTCGCCAGGCGCCGTCGGCCCCGGCAACGGTGCGGATCGGCCGGGTGGCACCGGCCGTCGCGGAGCGCCGGTACCCGCGCGGCTACGGTGACGGGACCCGGGTGGACAGGAGTCGCGCATGGTGCGGTTGGACCAGCTCGTGAACGTGCTGGGCGGGTACGGCGTCCGATTGCGCTGCTGCCCGGTGTCGCGGGCGACCGTGATCCGCAGTGTCGCGATGTTCGACGCGACCGGCGTGGAAGAAGCGACCGGCGATGTCCTCCTCGCCGTGGGCGCGGGCTCCGTGAACGAGGCGGTGGCCGGGGCGCGGGCGGCGAAAGCGGTCGCGGTCCTGGTTCGCGGGGGCAGCGAAGCCGACCGGAAAGCGGCCGCGATCGGGCCCGGCGGCGGGGTCGCGGTGCTGGTGGTCGATCCCGCGGTGTCGTGGAGTCAGCTCGCCGGGGTCGTGTACGGGCTGGTGCTGGAGGGCCGGGAAACCGCGTCCGGGCGCGGCCCCACCGATCTCTTCGCGCTGGCGGACAGCCTGGCCACCGCGGTGGGCGACGCGGTGACGATCGAAGACCCGCTGTCGCGCGTGATGGCCCACGCCACACTGGGGCAGCCGGCCGACCGAGCTCTGCGAGAAACGGTGCTGCAGCGCCGGCAACCCGCTCCCTTGCGCGAACTCCTCGAATCACGCGGCGTCCACGCGCATCTGGCGAGCTCGGACGAACCGGTGTTCGTCGAACCGGATCCCGGCCACGGCTTCGACGGGCGGATGGTGGTCGCGGTGCGGGTGGGCCGGGAGTTGCTGGGTTCGGTGTGGGTGACCTGCACCGAACCGCTGTCGAGTGCACGGCGGGCCGCCCTGGCCGACGGCGCCCGCACCGTGGCCCTGCATCTGCTGCGGTCGCGGGCCAGCGCGGATCTGGAACGTCAAGTGGAATCCGGGCTGGTGATCCGGCTCCTCGAGGGCAGCCCGGACGCCGCCACGGTGGCCGGGAGGCTCGGGCTGGCGCCTGCCCCACTCCGGGTCGTCGCGGTACGCGCCCAGATCGCGACGGAACGGCATGCGGGGCTACTGCTGGCCTTCGAGCAGGCCACGTTCGGGTTCGGCTGGTCGCGGCCGGGCCGCAGCACGCTGTCGGACAACACCGTCTACACGATCCTGCCCGGCGACCGGGTCCGGACAGCGCGGGACTGGGTGTCCGCGCTGCGCACGGCGCTCCCCGCCCGGGTGACGCTGTCGGCCGGGATCGGCGGCCCGGCCACGGCCGCCGACCTGCCGGCCTCCCGCCAGGAGGCGGACGAATGCCTGGCACTGCACGAACAGGGCGCGGCGGATACCGCGTATCCGGCCTACGACGAATCGTGGGGCGATATTCTGCTCCAGCGATTGCGGGCGGCGGCGCGGACCGGTCGGATCCCGGCGCGCGGGCCGGTCGCGGAGCTGCGCCGATACGACAGCGCGCACGCCACGGACTATGTCGCGACCCTACGGGCGTGGCTCGACGCCCAGGGCGATCCGGTGGTCGCCGCCGCGGACCTCGGCGTCCATCCGAACACCGTCCGTAACAGATTGCGCAAGATGCGCGAAGTGGCCGTGCTCGAACTGGAGGACCCACGGACCCGGCTGGCCATGACGATCGATCTGGCGGCTTTCGAGGAGAACTGATCGCGGTTGTAGAAATCGAACAACCCGAGGGGCTCGAACTGTGCCGGGGGGACATGCGCCCCGGCGTCTCCCGGGCCATCATGGCTGTTACAGCGCATCGTTCGACGTGGAGGTGAGCATGGCGCGCGCAACGAGTCGGCTCGCCCGCGAACGGACAGCACGGTATCGGTCGGACGATCCGATACCCGGCTGAATCCTCGGCTATCTCCCCATCCGTGGAGCCGGTGTCGTCGGTACCCGGCTCCACGGAGTTCTGCCGTCGGGGCGGCCTCTCCTCCCCGGCCCCGACGGCAGAACTCCTTTCCGATCGAACCCCTTATAGGACGGATATGACCAATAGCTCGCCCATATGGCTGACTCCGCACGCCCACGAACAACTGCGGTCCGAACTGGCCGAACTGCTCGCCGCCGAAGCCGCCGGGCAGGCGGAGAACGCCGACCCGGAAGACCGCCTCACCGCGCGGCAGCAGCGGCTGACCCGGATCGCGCATATCCGGGATCTGCTGAACAACGCCGTATTCGGGCAGGACCCGCCGGACGACGGTATCGCCGAACCCGGCATGGTGCTCACTGTCCGCTATGACGATACCGCCGACACCGAGACATTCCTGCTCGGCAGCCGTGCCGGCGACCACGACGAACTGGAGGTCTACTCCCCCGACTCGCCGCTCGGCGCCGCGCTCACCGGAGCCCGTCGCGGCGAACAGCGCAGCTACCGCGTACCCAACGGCACGGAGGTCCGGGTCACCCTCGTCGAGGCCGTCCCCTACGGCCACACGGTGTCGAGCGCTGCCCACCCGGTATGAGGCGAGCTCGGGAATGCGCGAGCTCGCCAGTGGAATCACCCTTGTCCATATCGATTCCCCAGCGATCGTCCGGGACGCCCGGACGATCGCACTGCCGATCCATTCCTGGCTGTCCGCGGGATTCTGGGAACTCTTCGGCCTGCCCCGCGCCGATCGCGCGCTGGCGGGGGTCTCGTTCGGCACCGAGGACGCACCGCGCACCTACCTC
This sequence comes from Nocardia testacea NBRC 100365, assembly GCF_000308775.1. Classification (GTDB taxonomy): domain Bacteria; phylum Actinomycetota; class Actinomycetes; order Mycobacteriales; family Mycobacteriaceae; genus Nocardia; species Nocardia testacea. Next base: position 136,848 of record NZ_BAGJ01000273.1, on the reverse strand, counting down.
GCCCGGCGCGGTGACGATCCCACGACCTGGAAACCGGTGCCGCTGCGAGTGGATGTGCCCGTCACGATAGGCCCCGGCCCGGCAGTGCTGGAGATCTCCGGCCCGATGAACCGGGGACGCCGCCGCCTGGTCGAACGGACCACCCTGGTGATCGCCTTGGCCACACCCCTCGATGGCCGGGCGGACGCCGTTGTGCCGGAACAGATGTGGGAGGACGACCGGTGGCACACGACGATCCTGGTGCCCGATGCCCGCCCCGCGGCATCTACGCCGGTGCGGCACGGTGAAGGCCGGTAGCCGAGACTCACTGATGGCGAGGCACGAGCCCGCGCGGCGGACCGGCCTCCCCGCCGCCGGTCACTCCCGGGCGGCACCGCGGCGGCCGCCGAGGTGCTCGGCGAAGTGCGCTTCGATGGCCCGGTAGAGGCGGACCCGGTTCTCGGAGTTGGCGAAGCCGTGTCCCTCATCGTCGGCGAGGAGGTACTCCACCGGGACACCCCGGGCGCGCAGCGAGGCGACGATATTGTCGGATTCGGCCTGTACGACGCGGACATCGTTGGCGCCCTGGGCGACGAGCAGCGGGGTGGTGATCCGGTCGGCCATGGTGATCGGCGACCGGGCCAGCATATCGGCCTCCTGCTCGGCGTTCTCGGGATCACCGACGTAGCGGTACCAGTTGTTCACGCTGTACGCCCGGGTGAACGGCGGCAGGGTCCGCAAGAAGTTCGCCAGATCGGAGATACCGACATAGTCGACGGCGGCGGCGAATCGGTCCGGCGTGACGGTGACCCCGACGAGGGCCGCGTACCCGCCGTACGAGCCGCCGTAGATGCCGATCCGGCCGGGGTCGGCGTAGCCCCGGCCGACGGCCCAGTCGACGCCGTCGAGGAGATCGACGTGCATGGCCCGGGCGAATTCACCGATCGCGGCCGTCACATGCCGGCGCCCGTAGCCGAGCGACCCACGGAAGTTGACCTGCAGCACGGCGTAGCCCCGGTTGGCCAGGAACTGGGCGTCCTCGCTGTACCCCCAGGCGTCGTGGGCCCAGGGCCCGCCGTGCACCAGCAGCACCAATGGCAGGTTCCGCGGCTCGAGGCCGACCGGCAGCGTCAGGTACGCGTGCAGGGGCAGACCGTCGCGCGCGGCGAACTCGACGGGTTCCATGGGGGCCGCGTCGGCCGGGTCCCGGCCCGGGTAGGAGCGGAAGAGCAACCGGGCCGCACCGGTGGCATGGTCGTAGAACCAGGTGACGCCGGGATCGCGATCGTGGACGAATGTGACGACCCAGCGTGTCCCGGACAAATCGGAGGACAGGGTGCCGGGCACGCCGTCGGAGAGTTCCCGCAGCGCCGCGTAGACCCCGGCGAAATGGGGGTCGACGACTTCCACGTGCGGACGGTCGCCGACGAACCTGGCGGCGAGGACCTCGCCGGTGGCCCGGTCGGTGTGGACCGGCGGCGGGAGCACGCCGGGCAGCATCATCCCGCTGATATCCAGGTCGTGTCCCTCGACGGCGGCGACGACGGTCTCCGCGCCGGTTTCGTGATCGATCCGGACCAGCCGCAAATCGTCACCGTCCTGGAACGAGCCGACGAGCAATCCCTTCCCGTCGGCGGTGATCAGTTGAGGTTGCACGCTCATGGGGTGCTCGGCGCCGCCGAGGCGGCGCAGCAACCGGATGTGCCCGCCGGGGTCGATGGCGGAGATCTCGACGAGACCGTCCGCGGCGAGCGCGGTGCGGAAGGCCGGCTCGCCCCGGCGGTCGAACAGGATTGTGGCCGTCGGGTCGCCCTGCTCGCGGTGCAGGACGGTCTCCCCGGTGGCGACGTCGATCCGGAACACATCGAAGAACAGAGGGCGACGGTTCATGGTGACCAGCACGCTGCCCGGGACCGAGTCGAGCGGCTCCGCGCCCACCACCCGCGACCCGGGCTCGAGCGGGGTGAGGTCGACGGCCGGGGCGCCCGGGTCGCCGAGGTCGGCGCGGTAGAGGTGCCAGTCCTCGTTGCCGTCGGTGTCCTGCAGGTACAGCAGCCAGCGGGGGTTGTCGGTCCAGTAGTAGGTGGTGATACCGCGGCGGGCATCCCCGGTGACCGGGACGGCGTCGTCGTGGGTCCGGTCGATATCGCGGACCCAGACGTTGAGTCGCCCACGGTGCGGGGCGAGGTAGGCGACGCGGGCACCGTCGGGGGAGATCGACGCGTTCGCGAATTGCGGATCGGCGAAGAAGGTCTCGACATCGATCAGGGCCGGCTGCCGGTCGGTCGAGCGTTCGGACACGGTCATGGACTGCTCCTACTCGTTGGTGACAACAGCAATCAGACACTGTGCCGTTACGGCACGCTCAAGCCGGATATCGCTCACCCGCGATACCCTCCGGGATCGCCCTCGTCCGAATAGATCACCCGGCCGCACACCGCACTACCGTTCTCGTACAGCGGGAGGAGACAGCGGACGAACCACTCCGGCGGCAGTTCACCGAGGCCCTCCGAGAGGCTGCCGCCGACCTGCCGGCCGAACTGCGCAATCAACTCCGTTAGCGACACCCGCGCACGCCGCTTCGGATACGGCTACCACCGCGGCCGGGTGATGAACTTCGGTTCACCGGTGTCCGGCCTCGCGAAGTCGCTCGGTGAGTCGCTCCAGCAACGGTCGCTGCCCGGCGACCAGCTTGTCGTGCGCGGTGGCCGTTTCGAACCATTCGACCCGATCGACTTCGGGGAAATTCCGGTACTCGCCCGAGCGTGGCGGCCACTGCATCTCGAAGGTGCCCGGCACCACCTGTGCCGGATCGAGTTCACCCTCGATCGCCCACACCACGAGCTGCTTCTTGCCGTATCGGACTTCGCCCAACGCGATCCACTCGCCGGCGGGCACCGGTGATCCCAGCTCCTCGCGGAATTCACGCCCCGCGGCGGCGCGGGCATCCTCGTTCTCCGGCTCGTACTCCCCCTTCGGGATCGACCACGCCCCCGTGTCCTTACGAGCCCACAGCGGCCCGCCCATATGCCCCAGCAGTACTCGGATCTCGGGATCGCGGCGAAACAGCAGGACTCCGGCGCTGTACTTCACAACGCCCAGTGTGCAGGACCGCACCTCGAGTAAGGGGAACGCCCCGAGAATGCGGCCCGGCTGCCGCGCAAGGGCGGCAGCCGGGCGCAGCCGCGACGAACTGCGGCAGATCGGCCGATCGGAGATGCGCTTCCTCCTGGACGAAGGCGCGTAGCTATCACGCCGCGGTTGCCTGCGTTCAGCCCGCCAGTTTGGTTCGCAGCGCCTCGAGGGTGGCGTCGTCGGCGCCGAGTCCGTTCCTGAGGAAGTTGTCCATCGAGCCGAAGGATTGCCGCACCTGATCGAACGCGGCGTCCAGGAAGTCCCGCTGTACGCCGAGAACCGGCTCCCACAGCGCCGGGTCCTCGACCAGCCCTTGCCGCACCAGCGCATCCATCAGCGCTTTGTTCCCGGCGGCCAGGTTGTCGCCGGATTCCAGATAGTCCTGGTAGATCTGCCCCTTGGGTACGCCGAGCACCGACATCAGGATCGCGGTCATCCAACCGGTGCGGTCCTTTCCGGCGGTGCAGTGGTACAGGACCGCGCCCGGCTCCGTGGCGATATCCCGCAGCGCCGCCGCGAACCGGGTACGTGCGGTCGCGTCGGTGACCAGCCAGCGATAGTAGTTCCGCATGTACTCGGCGCCCTTACCGTCGCCGAGTGCCGCCTGCTGCGCCCGGGGACCGCCGGCTATGAGCTCGTTCATCATCACGTAGAGATCGTTCTGCGTGTCGTACACCGGGTATTCGGTACGCCCTATCCCCGCCGGAAGCCGATCCTGCCCCTGGGACACCTCGGTGGGGCTGCGGAAGTCGATCACCCGGGTGATACCCAGATCCACCAGCTTCTGCTGTTCGCCGGAATCCAATTTCGCGAGGGCGTCGGCGCGGTAGACCACGCCGAACCGCACCTTGTTCCCACCCTGCATCGGGTAGCCGCCGATATCGCGGGCATTGGGCGCATGCACCAGACCCAGCGCCCGCTCCGCCGTTCCGGGCGCCTGCAGGACCGGAGCCACGGGGCCGGCCGGCGCCGGGGCGGTCGTAAGAGGCACGACACCGAGGAGGACAGCGGCGGAGGTGGCCAGGACACCGCGCGTGGCACGAGAGAACGTCACCGGGAGATTCCTTTCGAACGGGAACCGAGCCGGCCCGAAGGGTTCCGGCAACGGACGGCGCAGCGCACTGCCCTGGGCCGCCGGACCGGGCGTGACCCGCCCGGTCCCGCCCGGGGCGGTGGTGCGACTCACACCGTAGGCACACCCGATGGGCCGCGATCCGGACCTTCCCGATCAACGGGAGCGAGCAACGACCGCCCCCGGATGCCGGGATGGGACCGCGACGCGGCAGCAGGGCCGCGGCCCACTCCGAACGCACTCGGGAGAGAGGGCGCCCCGTCCTTCGTGGCGCACCGACGCGGACACCCGAAGCCCCCGGTCAGCGCGGATGAGGCGACCGCGCCGGTCTCAGTGTTCGACTTCGTGGACGACCACCTCGGCACGCGCCCGCAGGACCATACTGCACACCGAACCGCACGACAGGTGGCCGGGCAGCGTGATCACCGAATGCGCCGCGGCTCGCCTGCACTCCTGGACGAGATCGATGAATACCGGTGGCAGGATTGCGTCCGGGGACGGGGGCTCGTGGAAGACCGTGCCGAGGTCGTATCCCAATGCCGTCGCCGCAGCGCGCAAGGTCGTTTCTGCCGTGGCTCCGTCGCTGCCGCCGATCATGTCGTCGCGCAGATACCCGTAGGCCAGAGGCGGTAGTGCAGTCATATCCAACCCGTTCCGGATCGATGGCCCCGGAGACACTCGACTCCCTCGGCCGGTTGTAATCGTCGCGGCCGCGCCCGCACAGTGGGCCCGGCACTCGTACACCGCATATCCGGTCGACGATCTCGACCCGCCGGGCATCATTGCCCGCCCCGCGTCCGCGAACGCTGCGGACCGGCGAGGCCGTCATCGTCTCCCACCGGCACCACACGGTGCAGAAGTCCGTATCGCCATCCGCACCGCACCGGTGCCTCAACAGTCGTCGCGTAGGTAGAGATCTCGCATCGGGTGAGTGGAGGTTTTTCGTTCCCGGGTGCTGTGCACGTCCGACCCGCGAACTGCGCTGTCACCAGCGCAGAGGCTTCTCCGGGCGATATCGGTCGCCGAGCACGGGCCCGGGCCGGTCCGGCCGCCGGGGAGGGCCCGGTGCCGGCGCGGAGGCGCCGGGTTCGCGGGCGCCCGGCCCGCACGCTGTGGCCCGGCACGGACCGTTGTCCCGATGACCACGGGCCCGGAACGGTGGCGGTCCCTGCACCTTTCATTTCGACTATTCTGCATTGCTATGTCGCCAGGACGTGCTGCTGCTCCGGGGCCGCCACTCGCGGCTGCCAGCGACTTCGTGGGCCGGGAGGGGGAACTGGAAAAGATCGGTATGGCATTGCTGGGCGGGACCCGCCTGGTGACACTGATCGGCGCCGGCGGCATCGGCAAGACCCGCTTGGCGACCGAGGCCGTCCACCGGTTCCACAAGGCGCGGCGGGTCCCGGTGCACTGGGTGCGATTGGCGGTGCTGCCCCGGGGCGCCGATGCGGCGGCGGTCGAGGAACAGGTCGCGGGCTCGGTGATCGAAGCCGACTTCTCCGGGAGGTCGGCGTGGGACGCGGTACTGGACACACTGGGCCGCCGCGACGCACCCGGGCGGAATCGGCAGACGATTCTGGTGATGGACAATTGCGAGCACGTGCTCGACGGTGCGGGAGGAGTGATCGCCGACCTGCTGGACGCGGCGCCCGGGCTCACTGTGCTGGCCACCAGCCGGGAGGCGATCGGGTGGGTGGACGAGCAATTGATCCCGGTTCCCGCGCTGTCGCAGAAACAAGCGCTGACGCTCTTCCGCGCCCGCGCGGGGCTGGTCGGATACACGCTCACCGACAGCGAGACCGATCAGGCGGCGGCGATCTGCCGGCACGTGCACAATCACCCCCTCTATATCCGGCTGGCGGCCGCGCGGCTGTCGCGCCGGCCACTGCCGATGATCCTGCGTGACCTCAGTGGCGAAGCCGGAGACCGACGGCTGGGCTGGCAGCACGGCCCCCGGGTCGGCGCGGACAGCCGGCACCAGAGCATTCGCGATGTCATCGCCTGGTCCTACGATCTCTGCCGCGACAAGGAGCGGCTCCTGTTCGACCGCCTGTCGGTGTTCGCGGCCGGCTACGACGCCGACCCCGACAACACCGATACTCCCGGCCAGGACGCCGGCGCGGAACTGGAGGCCATCGAAGCGGTCTGCGCCGATGACGAACCGGTGAGCGCGCACGGATTGGCCCGAGCCGAGATCGAAGGCCTGCTCGACCGACTGGTCGACCAATCCCTGGTTTCGGTCCACCTGACCACGTCCTCCGTGCGCTATTCGCTACCGGAGACCATCCGGGTCTTCGCCCAGCAGCGGATCGGGGAGAACGGCGAGGAAGCCGACCGGCTGGCTCGCCGGCACCGCCGGTACTACCGGGACAAGGTCGCCGCCGCGCGAGCCGGATGGTTCGGCCCCGACGAGCAGGATCTGCTGGACTGGGCGCGGGCGGCCTGGGGCAATCTGCTGTGTGCCGTGGAGGGCAGTATCGCCTCGCCGGAGGAGGCCGTGGTCGGACTGGAGATCGCCGCCGGGCTGATCGCAGTGCGCATCCCCTTCTTCACCGGCTCGCTGCGCGAATCGCGCCGGTGGGCCGAGCGCACGCTCGCCGCCACCTGGGCCCTCGAGCCCCGGCCGGTGCCGTTGCAGGTCCGGGCGATGTCGCTGATCGCCTGGGTCAGTATGTGCCAGGGGTTGCATCGGGACGCCGCCCGGATCCTCGACGAATGCGTCGCGCTCTGCGGGGCCGACCCCGGCTGGCGCGAGCAGTCCGACCGGGATCTCGGGTTGCCCGCCGAGGTCGAGTTCGCCCGGGGTGCCGAGCTGATGCTCACTCATCGTGATCTCCATGCCATTCCGGTGCTGGCCCGCGCGCGGCAGCGGTTCACCGCCGAGGGAGAAGCGGGCGGTGCGGCGATGAGTGAGCTGTTCGAAGCTCTTACCACGGCTTTCTACGCCACGAGCGAACAGGCGCTGGAAACCTGCCGGCGTCATATGGACAACGCGGAGCACTCCGGTGCGCAGTGGGCGGCGTCCTGGGCCGGATTGGCCCAGGCGATCACCCTGAGCAAACACGGTGATCCGAACGAAGCGCTCCTGCTGGGACGGACCACACTGGCGCAACAGCTCGCCATGCGCGACCGCTGGGGCGCGGTATGGGGCGTCCACATCCAGGCCTGGATCTCGGCACGCATACTCGACGCCGGCGAGGACCGGCACTCCGATGCCGCGAAGGCGCGGGCGCGCGATATCGCGCGGCTGCTCGGCGGAAGCGCCACACTACGCCGCGGGCTCGGTGTCGACATCGCCAATCTCGGCCCGTTCGCCGACGAGACCGACCGCGCCGCCGAAACCGCACGTTCGGTGCTGGGCCGGACCGCGTTCGAGGAAGCCGAACGCGAGGGCGCGCTGCTGCGGCCCGAGCTCGGTGAGGTGGTGCAGCTGGCGCTGGGAAACCTCTCGATGGATCGGCTACCCGTCGAGCACCCGGTGCGGCGCGAGCGGCCCTCACCCTGGCAGGGACTGTCGACGGCCGAACAGGAAGTGGCCGTCCTCGCCGCGGCGGGTTGGACCAATACCGCGATCGCCGCGCGCCGGGGCAGCTCCTACAAGACGGTCGACGCACAGATGGCCGCCGTACTGAGCAAATTGATGATCGGCTCCCGCGACGATATCCGCTCCCTCGTACCGCCGGACCGGCGCGACGAGGTGGCCGAGGAAGCCAGGCGCAAACCGGCCCGCACTCGCCCGGCCCCACGCCGCCGCTAGCCGGACCGGCAGCAGCCGCGACCCACGGGCACGGACGGCGACCGAACCGGCACGGTCACCACCCGTCCTGCCACGTATCAGCTTGGGCGACAGAGGTATTCATCGGTTCTGCGCTGAACGGGTCCGGGGCGGCACGGCCGTGGTGCGGCCGATCCGCCGGCCGATCCGGATCAGTAACTCCCGGGTCAGTTCGGGATCACCGGCGGTATCCCGGTCGGTGAAATCGCCGAGCGAGTAGACGGTCGTGAACCCCGCCGGCTCCCACTGTTCGCGGGACAGTGTGCTCCGCCCGGCGACGGCGACGACCGGAACGGGGCGGGAACGGCGGGCCAGCACCGTGGGCAGTTTGCCGTTCGCGGTCTGCTCATCGATACTTCCCTCCCCGGTGATCACCAGATCGGCACCGGTCAGGTACCGATCGAACTCGAGCAGCTCGAGAAAGTACTCGGCACCGGACACGATCGTGGCCCCGAGCAGTAACGCGGCGAATCCGATCCCGCCCGCGCTGCCCGCTCCGGCCGCGGTCGCGACGGTCCGCGCGTCCGGATAGCCGCTGCGGGCGAATGCCGCGACGAGATTGTTCAGGCCGGTGTCGAGAAACCGGACGTCGGCGGCGGTGGCCCCTTTCTGCGGCCCGTACACCGCCGCCGCACCGTTCGGACCGAGCAGCGGGTTGGTGACATCACCGGCGACCACGATCTCGACCCCGGCCGGCCAGGCCGCACGCGACGAGTCGACGGTGTGGACTCGTCCCGCACTCCGTCCGCACGGTCGCAGCAGCACTCCCCGCTCATCGGCGAAGGTGAAGCCGAGCGCCGCGAGCAGTCCCATTCCGCCGTCGGTACTGGCACTACCGCCGAGAGCGAGAACCAATCGGCGCGGATGGTATCGCAGTGCTTCCGAAATGGCCTGTCCCATACCGAAACTGCTCGCGTCCAGTGGCAGCTTCCGGCCGTCCGGCAGGGTGGTGAGGCCGCAGGTATTCGCGACCTCGACCACAGCGGTACCGTCGCCGACGGCGATCCGCCCGCATCCCGGGTTTCCCGCCGCACCCGCCACTGTCACCGGATGCGGCGTGAAACCGGCCGCTACCGCGGCATCGACGCTGCCGTCACCGCCGTCGGCCAGCGGCATTCTGTGGCTGCCGACCCCCGCCGTCGCCAAGCCCTCCGCCAGCCGATCGGCCACTTCTGAGGCGGGGAGGCTTCCTTTGAACTTGTCGGGGGCAACCAGCACCCTCACGGGGTCGACCTCCTGTCGCTGCGCCGGCGGGGTTCGGATATCAGTCGGCCGGCGCCACCGAGCCGAGCAGATCCCGGACCCGGTTGGCGACCGTGATGAACTCCGGCGTCTCCATCGTCGCGGCGTACTCCCGGTGCGGAGGCAGGTCGACGTCGAGCAGTTCGATGATCCTGCCCGGCCGCGGGCTCATCACGACCACCCGGTTGGCGAGGTATACGGCCTCGGCCACCGAATGGGTCACCAGCAGTACCGTGGTGCCCGTTTCCCGCCAGATCCGATGTAGCTCGACATTCATCCGTTCCCTGGTCAGCGCGTCGAGCGCACCGAACGGCTCGTCCATCAGCAGCACTTCCGGCCGGTGCAGCAGGGCCCGGCACAGCGAAACCCGCTGCTGCATTCCGCCGGAGAGTTCGTGCGGCAGGGCGTTCTCGAATCCGGCCAGTCCGGTCATCTCGATGAGACGCTCGCACTCGGCCGCGGCCTCCCGCTTGTTCATGCCGCGCATCTCGGCCTGCAGCAGGATGTTCCTGCGGACGGTCCGCCATTCCAGCAGCGCGGCGCGCTGGAACACGTAGCCGATATCGCGCTGCGGACCACGCACTGGTGCTCCGCCGAGTTCGACACGACCCCCGCTCGGATCGGTCAGTCCCGCGACGACTTTCAGCAGCGTCGATTTACCGCAGCCGGAGGGCCCGACGATCGACACGAATTCGCCGCGACGGACATGCAGGCCGACATCGTGTAGTGCGGTGACCTCGCCGCGTGGGGAGGAGAACCGTACGGTCAGGTCGTCCACCGCGACCGCGGTCTCGGTACGGGCGAGGGTGTCGGTGGGTGTGCTCATCTCGTCACCTGCTCCGATCACGGCTTGCCGGTGGGGGTGAACGCGGAGTCCCAGTACTTGGCCGGATCCTCGGCTTTGTCGAGGAGCTTCGCGTTGCTGAGGACATCGACGGTGGCGCGCCAGTTGGCTTCGGAATTGGTCCCCGGTGCCTTACCCGCGGTCTCCGGGGTGCTGAGCAGCGGAATGGTCTGCTGCCACTGCTGCAGCAGTACCTGCTGCGGCGGCAGCTGCGGGTCTTTGCCCTCCATCGCGGCGACCGCCGCCTCCGGCTTCGCGACAGCCGCGGCGAAGGACTCGCTCGTCGCGTCCACCATGGCCTGTACCAGCTCGGGCGAAGATTCGATGGTGGCCTGATTCACGATCAGCCCGTTACTGAAGAAGTTCAGGCCCTGATCGGAATACCGCAGGTAGCGGACCTCTTTGCCGCTTTTGTTCGCAATGGTGGGGCCTTGGTCGTGGGCGAATCCGATGAGCCCGTCGACGCGGCCCGAGAGCATCGCCGACATCTTGCCCGCCGAGTCGAGGCTCTGCTGGGTCACCTGATCCGCCGGAACGCCCGCCTTGTCGAGATAAACCGGGAATGTCGTGGTCGGTGCGTCTCCCGCGGAAACGGCAATGGTCTTACCCGCCAGATCGGCCGGCGTCCGGATATCCGAATCGGCGAATACCTGCACTGCCGAAGGGGTCGTCTGGAGATAGACCCCGACGCTCTTGATCTTGACGCCCTTGTCGATATTGCTGAGCACCGCCGGAGTATCGGCCCAGCCGAAATCGGTCTGTTTCGCACCGGTGGCCTGCGCGGTTTTGGTCGAGCCCTGCCCCGCCGAGATCTTCAGGTCGATACCGTGCTTGGCGAATATGCCCTCTTGCACCCCGTAATAGAACGGGGCGTGCTCGCCGTAGGGGTACCAGTTGAGCATCAGTGACACCGCGGTGGTCTTCCCGTCGGTGCCGGGATCCTTCGCCTCGGTGCCGCCGCCCCCGCAGCCGGCCAATACCAGGATCGAGGCCACCGCGGCGGCGCCGATCGTCGTGAGTCTGCGAATTCCGAATTTCATGCGATTTCTCCAGCTGTGGCGCGAATGCGATGGTTCGACATGCTCATGCCGCGCCGACGACCGAAGCCGTGGATCGACGGGAGGCGTGCCAGGGAATGAGGAATTGCTCGGCGATTTCGATGATCGCGAAAAGGATTATGCCCAGCATGGACATGATGATCAGGGCGGCGAACAGCATTGCCGTGTCGATATTTCCGTTGGCCTGCAGGATCACGTAGCCGAGGCCCTCGTTCGCGCCCACGAATTCGCCGACGACGGCGCCGGTGACCGCGAGAGTGGCGGCGATCTTGAGGCCGGACATCAACTGCGGCAGCGAAGCCGGAAAACGCACTTTCACGAACGTCTTCCAATTGCTCGCGCCCATGGTGGAGGTGAGTTCGAGGATCTCCGGATCCACCGAGCGCAGCCCGGCCATCCCGGAGATGACAATGGGGAAGAATGCCATCAGTACGGCGACCAGGATCTTGGGGCTGGTACCGAAGCCGAGCCATACGATGAACAGCGGGGCGATCGCGATCTTGGGAATGACCTGCGCGAACAGAATGAGCGGGTACATTGTCCGCTCGACACCGCGCGAGTAGATCATCACCAGGGCGACGGCTTCGCCGATCAGCGCGGCGATCACGAAGCCGACCACCGTTTCATACGTCGTGACCCAGGTGTGCTGGAGCAGGTAGGCCGAATTGTCGGTGGCGGTGCGCCAGGTATCCGCCGGTGACGGCAGGATGTAGGGCTCGACGAGCCCGTACTCGGTGACGGCCCACCAGGCGACCACGAGCACGGCCACCAGAGCGAGCGGCCGCCATATGGACGACCATACGGTGGATGGAGATGGGAACTTCCGGCGCCGAGGGCGGACGGGTTGCGTCGCTTTCGGCGCGGAGGAACTGGCCTCGACGGACGTGACTACCGCCATCTGGAGTCCTAAAGCTAGTAGTGGAGCGGGGTTCGCACTACACCCGCTGGGAATGCGCTTTCCGAAGCTGGAACCGAGGCTAGTGTGACCGGACCCACAGTGTCAAGGGTTTTGGATCTCCGCAGGTCAGGACGGTCGCAAAACGCTGCTGTCCCGCAGGATCACCCGGCCGGGCACGAATTCGTGGGTCCGCGCGGCCGTGGCGGACTCGTCGAGCGCCAGCGATACGGCCCGCTCGCCGATCTCGACCAGCGAGAGCGCCACCGTCGAAAGACCGGGCACGTGGTCCCGCAGGGTCGGGATATCGTCGAACCCGGCGACGCAGATGTCGTCGGGCACCGCGAGGCCGATTTCACGCCACGCCGCGATCGCCCCGATCGCCATCACGTCGCTCACCGCGAAAACGCAGGGCCTGACGGCGCCGGCCCGGCCGGGACCCAGCTCCAGCGCGGCGGCGAGGCGCCGCGCGGCACTGAAACCACCGTCACGGGAGAAGTCGCCCGCGATCTCCACCAGCGGCGTCACACCCCGTGTCGCGAGCGCTTCGACAAAGCCGTTGCGCCGGTCGACCGCGGTCCTGATATGACCCGGCCCGCCGATGACGGCGAAATCCCGGTGCCCCTGCTCGAGCAGGGATACAGCCAATTGCGCCGAGGCAGCGTGATTTTCGGGCTCCACCGCGGCACCGAAGGAAAGCGGTTGCCCGATCACGACGACCTTGCCGCTGTTGTCCAGATACCGCGCGCACTCCTTCTCGAGATCGCGGTCGAGGTCTCCGCTCTGACGGGAACCCGCCAGGATGATGGCGTCGGCGCGGTGCGAGATGAAGGTGCTCACGGATTCGCGTTCGATATCGAAATCGCGTTGCGTACTGGCCAGCAGAACGAGCTTGCCCGCCCTGCGTGCCGCCGCCTGGACACCCTGCACGATCGAGGAGAAGTAGGGGTCGGCGATATCGTGCACGACGAGCCCGATGAGTCCGGTCGAAGACCGCGCGAGGGCCTGGGCCTGGGCATTCGCCACATATCCGAGTTCGGCGGCAGCGGCGCGCACCCGGTCGGCAACGCCTTCGCCGGGGACCCGTGACGAGCCGTTGAGTACGCGGGACGCGGTCGCCTGGGAGACACCCGCCCGAGTCGCGACGTCTTGCAATCTCACAGGCGCCATGGCTTCGTTCCTCGTTCTCTCGGTACGCGTGGGGTTGACCGGACTTCGCGACTAGCATAGCGTGGAAAGCGCTTTCCGGCGCTGCTCGTCCACTCGACGGAGGCGGGTCCCTCCGCATCGTCCACGACCCGTTCCGCGGTCGTCAGTCACGCAGATCAGAAGAGGCACATACCAATGCCCGATTCCACTCCCCCACGCACGCTCCGCATCGCCATGAACGGCGTCACCGGTCGCATGGGCTATCGCCAGCATCTGATGCGATCGATCCTGCCCATCCGCGACGGCGGCGGGCTGCTGCTCCCGGACGGCACCCGCGTCCTGGTGGAGCCCATCCTGGTCGGTCGCAATGCCGCCAAACTCGCCGAGCTCGCCGAACGACACGGCATCGCCGAATGGAGTACCGACGCCGCCGCCGTCATCGCCGATCCGTCCATCGATATCTACTTCGACGCACAGGTCACCTCACGTCGCGCCGAGGCACTGGCGGCAGCGATGAAAGCGGGTAAACACGTCTTCACCGAGAAGCCGACCGCCGAGACGCTGACCGAAGCGATCGAGCTCGCCAGGGTGGCCGCGGACGCCGGCGTCACCGTGGGCGTCGTGCACGACAAGCTCTACCTGCCCGGCCTGGTGAAGTTGCGCAGGCTCGTCGACGAAGGATTCTTCGGCCGGATCCTCTCGCTGCGTGGCGAATTCGGCTACTGGGTCTTCGAGGGCGACGGCCAGCCCGCCCAGCGGCCCAGCTGGAACTACCGGTCCGAAGACGGCGGCGGCATCGTCGTCGATATGTTCTGTCACTGGAACTACGTGCTCGAGGGCCTGCTCGGCAAGGTCGAGGCGGTCACCGCGAAGGCCACGACCCATATCCCCACTCGATGGGACGAACAGGGGAAGCCGTATCCGGCCACCGCCGACGATGCCGCCTATGGGATCTTCGAGATGGAGAACGGCGTGGTCGCACAGATCAACTCCTCGTGGGCGGTACGGGTGTACCGCGACGAACTCGTCGAGTTCCAGATCGACGGAACGCACGGATCCGCCGTCGCCGGCCTGCGCAAATGCGTGGCGCAACATCGCTCGCACACGCCCAAACCGGTCTGGAATCCGGACCTTCCGGTGACCGAGCCGTTCCGCGATCAATGGCTGGAAGTACCCGCGAACGCGGATCTGGACAACGGATTCAAGGTGCAGTGGGAAGAGTTCCTCACCGACGTGGTGAACGGCCGGCCGCACCGCTACGAGTTGCTCTCCGCCGCGCGCGGTGTGCAACTGGCCGAACTGGGACTACGCAGCTCCGCCGAAGGCCGGCGGATCGAGATCCCGGAGATCATGCTGTGACCGCGACATCAACGGGGATATCGGTCACACTGCCGATCGACGGCCGGCTCGAACCGTACGTTCTCGGCACGCCGGGCGCCTGGACGCGGCCGGCGCGGCCGATCACCTCCCGCGTGGCCTTCGCCGCGGCACACGTGATTCCGCGTGCGACAGCGGACAACACACCGGGTACTCCCGCCACTGTCGACTGGGACGCGACACTGGCCTACCGGCACGAATTGTGGTCCTACGGACTCGGTGTCGCAGACGCCATGGACACCGCGCAGCGCGGAATGGGACTCGACTGGCAGGCCAGCGCGGAATTGATCCGCCGATCCGGCGCCGAGGCGGTATCGGCCGGTGGCCTGCTCGCCTGTGGAGCCGGCACCGATCAGCTCGACCTCGCCGGACTCCCCTCCGGATCGGCCGGGCTCGACCGGATCGTCGACGCCTACCGCGAACAGATCGACGTGGTCACCGAGGCGGGAGCCCAGGTGATCCTGATGGCCTCGCGGGCGCTCGCCCAGGTCGCCCGTTCGGCCGCCGACTACCTCTACGTCTACGAGCGATTACTGGCCGATGCGGAACGACCGGTGATCCTGCACTGGCTCGGCACCATGTTCGATCCCGCGCTGCACGGATATTGGGGCAGCCCCGATATCGCCACCGCCACCGCCACCTTCCGCGCCCTCGTCGAGGACAACGAATCGAAGATCGACGGAGTCAAGGTCTCCCTGCTCGACGCGGCACACGAGATCGCACTGCGACGCACGCTCCCCGACGGGGTGCGGCTGTACACAGGCGACGATTTCAACTATCCCGAGCTGATCATCGGTGACACGCAGGGGCATTCGGATGCCCTGCTGGGTATCTTCGCCGCGATCTACCCGGCCGCGTCCACCGCGCTCCAGGAACTCGACAACGGCAATGTGACACGTGCGTCGGAAATTCTCGAGGCCACCCGGGCACTCGGGCGGCATATCTTCGCCGCACCAACCTATTACTACAAGACAGGTATCGCGTTCCTGTCGTGGCTCAACGGCAGACAACCGGGATTCTCGATGGTGGCGGGGCTGTCCACCGGCCGATCCGTACCCCACCTGGCGGAGTTGTTCCGGCTCGCGGACCGGGCCGGGCTGCTGTCGGACCCGGAACTGGCCGCGCACCGGATGCGGGTCTACCTCGAACTGAACGGAGCGGTCTCATGACATCGGTCGCAGGACAGCAGACGCCGTTCGATCCGGACGATCCATACCGGTCGCTGTCGTTGAATACGATGACGACGAAGAGTTGGACCCTCGCCGAGGCGGTGGACGGTGCGGCCCGTGCGGGGCTGGGCGCGATCGGACTGTGGCGCGACCGGGTCGACGAAATCGGTGCCGCCACCGCGGCGAAGCTCGTCGCCGATGCGGGATTGCGGGTCTCCAGCCTGTGCCGCGGCGGCTTCCTGACCGAGCCCGGCGACGGGCAGGCGGCCCTCGACGACAATCGCCGCGCCATCGACGACGCCGCGACCCTGTGCACGCGGGAACTGGTGATGGTGGTGGGCGGTATGCCGGACCGGGACCTCGTCGCCGCGCGCGAACGGGTGGACGAACGGCTCGCGCTGCTGGTTCCGTATGCGGCCGAGCGCGGTGTCCGGCTGGCGCTGGAGCCGCTGCACCCGATGTTCTGCGCCGACCGTGCGGTGATCTCCACACTGGCGCAGGCATTGTCGATGGCGCGGCCGTATCCGGCGGAGACCGTGGGTGTCGTGGTCGACACCTTTCACATCTGGTGGGATCCGACCCTGGAAGAACAGATCGCACAGGCCGGCGCGTCCGGGCGGATCAGCTCGTACCAGGTGTGTGACTGGCTCGACCCGATGACTCCCGACCCGCTGCTGTCGCGGGGCATGATGGGTGACGGGGTCATCGACTTCGCGGCCATCGGCCGCTGGGTTCGCGCCGCCGGTTACCGCGGCGATGTCGAGGTCGAGATCTTCAATGCGGCCGTGTGGGCCACCGACGGCCGGGAAGTGATCGAGACGATGAAGCAGCGCTACCGGGATCTGGTCCTTCCGTCCCTTGTGGATCGAGCCTGATGGGACGGCCCGGCCCAGGAGTGGACAGTCCTGGGCCGGGTACCGCGCAGTCGTGGCGAGCCGCGCCGGTCACCGGTCGAGTGCGCGCACGGCACCTCGGTCGGCGGACTGGGCCAGGGCGGCGTAGGCGCGCAGGGCGGTGGAGACCGCGCGTGCACGGTCATCCAGGAGCTGCTGGGATCGAGCACGCACTTCCGTGAGGGCTGGCGCAGTCACCACATCGAGGGCTTCGCCTCGCGTACGAGGGTTTTCCGGCATCCCGCACGAGGGCTGCTGCGCTACGAGCACCATCGCCTGGCGCCCGCCGACCATCCGGATCTGCACCTGGTCGTCTACGTCCCGGTGGGGTGACTCCGGTGACGGACTTCGCCCGCGCCGGTCGCCCGTGAGTGCCGCGCGCCGATTCGCCCGGCCGCGCAGGCCGTTCCGAAAGTGCGCCGGCCGTCCCTCCTATGCGCCGGCCAGCGTCACATTCCAGGCGTCGTACTCGTACACCCAGTCACCGTTGCCCGCCGATTTCAGCCATTCGTTGGACCGGGAACCGCGCTGGATCCGGGCGGTCCGGTCCATCCGGGTGTTCTCGTACCCGGCCAGGGCATCTGCCACGCCGGCGTAGCCGTCCGACCCGAGGCAGCGCGCCAGCACCACCGCGTCCTCGATCGCCTGTCCTGCCCCCTGCGCCATGAACGGCATCATCGGATGGCAGGCGTCGCCGAGCAGCGTGACGGTACCCGCGGTCCACGCGGGTAGCGGGTCACGCACGTACAGAGCCGATTTCAGGACATCGTCACAGGCGTCGAGCAGGGCGCGCGCCTCCGGGTGGAAGTCCTGGTAGAGGTCACGCAGTTCATCGGCGCTGCCGGGGGTCGTCCACGACTCCTCGGTCCACTCGTCCTGTGCGCAAGTGGCGAAGATGAAAATATCCTTGCCCTGGCCGAGGGGGAACGTCACGATCTGCGTCGCCGCGTCCGGCCCCCACCATTTGGTGAAGCAGTCCAGATTCGGCACCGCGGCGACCGCCGCCGCCGGGACGACCGCGCGGAATGCCACGACACCGGTGAAGGTGGGGTGCTCCGGGCCGAACAGCGCGGTGCGGACCGCGGAATGGATACCGTCGGCACCGATGATCACGTCGGCTCGGTGCATCCCGCCGTCTGCGAAATGGACGGCACCGTCACGGATATCGACGACCTGCCGGCCCAGCGAGATGTTGTTCTTCGGCAGCGCCGATTCGAGGGTGGACATGAGATCACCGCGGTGCAGGGTGAGCTGCGGTGATCCGTAGCGCGCCTCCGCCGACGAGCCCATCTCGAGCCGCGAGGTCTCCACGCCCGTATCCCAGGTCCGGCTGATCCGGAACTGCGGCCGGGCCGCCGAATCCCGCAGCGCCGCGCCCAGTCCGAGGCCGTCGAGCGCCCGGACGGCATTCGGCGTGAGATTGATATCCGCGCCCACCCGGGCGAATCGGCTCGTCCGCTCGAAGACCTGCGCGTCGATGCCGATCGTGCGG
Organism: Nocardia testacea NBRC 100365; assembly: GCF_000308775.1. GTDB lineage: Bacteria > Actinomycetota > Actinomycetes > Mycobacteriales > Mycobacteriaceae > Nocardia > Nocardia testacea. The sequence goes on along the minus strand of NZ_BAGJ01000273.1, from coordinate 118,768 downwards.
AGCGCGAGGGCCGCGGTGAGACCGCCGATACCCGCCCCGCAGACGGCGACACTCGGTGCCATGCTCATGGTTCTGTCCTCAACTTTCGAAAGTGTGCGGGCGATCCGGGCCGGCGGCGGATCGGGTGCCGCTGTGGGATCCGATGATTCCCTGGGCCTCGATCTCCACCTTCAGGCCTGGTTCGACGAGCGCCGACACCTCGACGAGCGTCGAGCACGGGAAATCGCCGGAGAACACCTCGGCGCGCGCCCGGCCGACCGCTGCCCGGTCGGCGATATCGGTCAGATAGACACGCAGGACGAGGATGTCGTCCACGACGGCCCCGCAGGCCTCGGTGAGTGCCCGGACCCGCCGGAACGCTTCCTGGGCCTGTAGGTAGGTCTCGGCGCCGCCGACGAGCCCGCCCGGCCCGCCGGCATGCATCCCGGACAGGAAGAACTGATCACCGTGCACCCGGGCGTTGCTGAACATGCCCGGCCGCGGTGCTTCCGCGACCGTTTCCGCCGCGACCCGGGTCATGCGCCGCGCCGCTCGTCGGATTCGCGGGTCAGCCGCTCGCGCACCGGCACGAAGTCGTAGGTCGGGTAGAAGTCGGTGTGGAACACACCCCACGCCCGGCGTTCCAGCTCCACATTGACGGCGGCGAGCCGCGCCACCGGTAGCCGCAATGTCACGATCTGTCCCACGCCCATCGCGACGACCCAGGAGACGACTTCGCAGCCCGCGGGCGGAAAGTGCTGCCACCAGCCGGCCTCGTCGAGCCTGCCCTGGATCTGCTCCAGGTTCTGCGACTGGTCGTGCCGCAGGAACACCGTCAGCATCATGGTGTCGGCGGAATCCGCCCGCGGCGCGCTCATACCGTTTCGCCTGCCAGGATCGCCGCCTGTTTCCTCGCGTCCGCCCGGTAGATGCGGCGGATCCGCGAGACACCGAGGTCGTGCTGATACAGGTGCTCTTCGGCGTCGGCGTCGGCGGCCAGGGCCTCGAGCACCTCGCGGTCCTGTTCGAGCACCTCCCAGTGCCGGGCCTCGAGCCGGGTGCGGTAGAGGAAGCGCCACACCTCGCGCTCCCAGCCGTCGACCCGGCGGGTGCGCCAGTGGAAGATCGCGGAGTTGTCCGCGTCGATCGGGGTGGCCATACCGACGATGCCGAAGACGCCGCCGGGGCCGGCGTTCGGCGCGTAGGGGATCTCCAGGTCGACGTAGTCCATGGATCCGCGCACGTACTCGACCCAGTCGAAGTTCACGCCGACCTGATCGGTTTTCTCGAAGAAGAAACCGCGGTCGGTCTCCCGGATCCGGAAGCGCGCCGAGGTGTCGCCGCCGAACATCGAATGCGAATCGCGGTGCAGGAAAGCACCGTGCATCGGGTCGAGGACATTGTCCATATAGAAACGCCAGGGCCCGGCCCATTCCGCGAAATTCGGGAACCAGGACACGGCCTCGTCGGTGAGCCGGTCGGGCAGGACGAACGGCGTGGGCTCGGAATCCTGGGTCAGCGGGACGAACGCGAAAATGGTGTCGGCGGCCTCGACGACCCGCAACGACACCGTCGCCCGCTTACCCTCGAGCGCGCAGCCGGGCATCCCCGGCACGGAGACGACGGTGCCGGTGCCGTCCACCTGGACACCGTGGTATTTGCAGGCGAGCCGGTCGCCGAGGTGTTGGCCCACCGACAGCGGGGCGCTGCGATGCGGGCACCGGTCCTCGAGCATATGGACGGTTCCCTGCGGATCCCGGAACAGCACCCAGTCGACGGACAGCCGGGTGACCTTCTTGGATTCCCCGGGCTTCACCATGCGCGAGGGCAGGATCGGATACCACCGGTCGCGCAGCCCGGTGGCGGCGATATCCGCGGCGGTCATATCCTTGCGGACGCCGACCGCGCGCTTCTTCGGACCGCCGGTCGCGGTCGGGGCGGATGTGGTCGCGGTGGTCATCTCAGTCTCCCAGTCGTCGCATCTCGGCGCGGAAATTGTCCTCGGTCCAGGCCTGCCCGTCGGGCGCGTGCAGACCCAGTTCGTTCAGGCCCGCGATCAGCCCGGGCAGATCATGGGTGCCCCGGCCGAAGATCTCCATGATCGAACCGGACAGCTTGGTCTCGTAGGGGCTGATCGGTTCGGGGTGGGTCTGATTGGGCTCGAGGTAGTGCTCGGTGGTGTCAGGCATGGGTTTTCTCCTGTTGCTGTGATGCCATGGCATCGAGACCTTCGGCGATGACGGTGAACGCGGTGACCCATTCGTTGAACGAGGCCGCGCGTTCGCGGTGGGCCGGGATCGTGCCGCCGTCGATGACGACGAACACCCCGTTGTCGATGCCACCGGCGATGCTCTGGGCCTGCGCCATATCCACGCGCTCGTCGGGGACGGAGGCGATCACCAGGGTCGGGGCGGCCACCCGTGCCAGCAACTCGCCGTATCCGGGAGCGTCCGGATCGACCTGCGGGTCGCCGAGTACGAGGCTGGTGACGAGCGCGGGATGCCGGGCGGCGAACGCGATGGCACCGTAGGCCGTGGCACCCGTGGCGAGGAGGTGGACGCGGTCGTGGCCGAGGGCCGTCACGCCGGCGGCGGCCTCGTCCGCCCAGGCGTCGACGGATCCCGGGTCGGCCGGGGGCGGCGCGGCGGACCGATGCGCGATCGCGCCGAGCGTTTCGACCTGGTCGGCGAACCAGCGCGCCGGGTCCGGTCCGGCATGCAGGCACACCAGCGCGTGCGCCGGAGTGTCGTCGTCCCATTCGTTGCCGGTCATCGGATCACCCCTCCCGCACCGGGATGTGCACCGGTGGAGTGAACGGGCCGGGCGGCGGATCGATCGCGGCCACATCGACCTCGACGATCGCCGGACCGCGCGTCGCCACCGCGTCCGCGAACGCCCTCTCGAAACGTCCCGGACCCTGAACCAGGGTGTAAGGCATATCGAGTGCGGCCGCGAGCAGATCGAACCGAGGCGTGAACAGGTCGACACCGGACCGGTCGAAACCATTGGCCGCCTGCATGTTCCGCAGGACGCCGTAACCGCCGTCGTTGAAGATCACCACGACGCACCAGGCGCCGCTACCGGCGAGCGAGGCGAGTTCGCCGAGGTGTACGGCGAGGCCGCCGTCCCCGGCGATCACCGCGGTCGGCACCTCGGGCCGGCCGAGCGCGGCACCGATCCCCATGGCCAGCCCCTGTCCGATACCACCACCGAGGGGGAAGATATTGGTCCCGCGTTCATAGAAGGGCAGCAATCGGTTGCCCCACTGGCTGGAGGGGATGGTCACATCGCGCGCGACCACGGAGTCGCGCGGCAGTATCGACCGCATCCCTTCGCAGATCTCCGCGTACCCGCCGATATAGGCGGTGAGTGCCGCGCGGACCGCCACCCTGGTGTCGGTGACCCGGCCGGACCACCCCGGATCCACCGAGGTGCGCGTCAGGCTGTCGTTGATCGCGGCGAGAGTGGCCGCGGCATCCCCCACGAGGCCGACCTTCGCCGGATAGATACGGCCGATGGCCGCCGGATCCACATCGATCTGGATCTGCGTGTCCGGTAACCGCAGGTGGTAGCTCTTGGTCTCGTTGGAGCGGAAGTGGGTGCCGATCGACAGCAGCAGATCGGCGTCCGCGAGCAGTGGCGCGACCTCCGGTGCTGTGGCGAAGTTCCCGATCACCAGCGGGTCGTCCTCGGGCACGATGGCGCGTCCCGAGTTGCTGGTCAGCAGGCCCGCCCCGAGGGTGTGCAGCAGGGTGGCCAGCTCGGATTTCGCGCCGGCCGCTCCCCCGCCCACCCAGATCAGGGGGCGCTCGGCCGCCGCCAGCTTGGCGACGGCCTCGGCGATCGCGTCGCGCTCCGGCACCGGGATGTCGAAGACCGGCGGCTCGTAGTCGCGCTGATCGGCCGGACGCGCCAGATATTGCAGATCCGACGGCCACTCCACGCTGGCCGGGCCCTGCGGCGCGGCCAGGATATGGGCGATGGCGGTTTCCAGATCCGCTTCGACGTCCTCCGCGCGTTCGATGGTCGCCGCGTAACGGGAGACGGCATCGAGCATCTGCAGCTGTTTGGGTACCTCGTGGATGACGCCCCGGGTCGATCCGCCCGAATTGAGGTACTCGCTCTCGATCTGGCCGGTCACATGCAGCACCCGGCTCCCCGCGGTCAACGCTTCGAGCATCGAACCCGCGGCATTGCCGGCGCCGGTTCCGGTGCTGGTGATCGCGACACCGATCTTTCCGGTCGCGCGCGCGTACCCGTCGGCGGCATTGACCGCCGCCGCCTCGTGTCGCACCTCCACGAAGTTCAGCTCCCGCGCCACCGCTTCGACAAGCGGCAGATTGTGGATGCTGATCACGCCGAACGCGGTATCGATGCCGTGCCTGCGCATTACGGCGACGAGCACGTCGCCGCCGGTGGGCTCCTTCGCGCCGGGGCTGTCGGTGGTCGTCATGGGTATGTCCTCCGGAGAGATCTGGGAACGGCGGATCCGCCGGGCCGGGCCGATGGTCAGATGTAACGGCCGACGCCACCGCCGACGTCGATGCTGGTGCCGGTGATGTAGCCGCTCCGCGGCGAGAGCAGGGTGACGATCGGGAACGCGACCTCCTCGGCGGTACCGAACCGGCCCAGCGCGATACCGCGGTCGGCGGCGATCTCCGCACTCCACGCGTCGTAGTCGAGTGCGGTCCCCGAGGTCTCGAACCGGCGGCGCCACTGACCGGTGTCGACGAGCCCGAGCAGCACCGAGTTCACCCGGGTGCCGTCCGCGGCGAGATCCTCGGCCATGGAGTGGGTGAGGTTGAGCAACGCGGCCCGCGCGGCCGAGGTGACGGCCAGCCGGGGTTCCGGCTGCCGGGACAGGATCGCGTTGACATTGACGACGGCGCCTCGGTCCGCGGCGGCCAGCGCACCGCGGGCCGCACGCACCAGATTCCAGGAACCGAAGATCTTCAGGTCGAATTCCGCGCGGATCTGTTCATCGGTGGTCTCCGCCAGCGGCGCCATCAGGGAGCGGCCGGCATTGCATACCAGCCCGTCGATACCGCCGAAACGCTCGACAGCGGAGTCGATGAAGGCTTCGACCTCGGCGCGGTCGGTGACATCGCAGGCCGCGAGGTACACCGCGGCGGGATCGATATCGTCGATGGAATCGATCGCGGCGCGCAACCGGTCCAGATCGCGGGCGCAGGCGGCGATCCGGGCGCCCTCGGCGAGGAGCATCCGGGTCGTCGCCAGTCCCACCCCGGAGCTCGCGCCGGTGACGACCACGGTGCGGCCGGTGAGTTGCAGATCCATCGAGGGTCGGTCTCCTTGTGCGGGGAAGGTTTCGAAAAGCCGGGTGTGGGGGTCAGTTCATGACGAATCCGCCGTCGACCACCAGCGTCTGGCCGGTCAGGTAGCTCGCCGCGTCCGAGAGCAGGAACTGCACCGTGCCCGCGACATCCTCGGGCGTCTGCTCGCGATCCAGGACCTGGTTGTCGGCGTAGAGCCGGTACCGCGACGCCGGCACCGTGGCCGTGGCCTCGACCCGGGTCAGGCCGGGGGCGACGGCATTGACCCGCAGCCCGTGCGGGCCCCCGTCGCGTGCCATCGTGCGGGTCATCGCCATGACCGCGCCCTTGGAACCGACATAGTGCACCAGGCGGGGCGAGCCGTACAGCGCGGCGTCGGAGGCGATGTTCACGATGGCGCCGTGGCCGCCCCGCACCAGCTGGGCGAACAAATGCTTGCTGACCAGCCAGGTCCCGAACGCGTTGACGGTCATCACCTTCTGGAAGAACCCCTCATCGAGTTCCCAGAACGCGTCACCGCCCACACCGTCCGCGAGTGCGGCATTGTTGACCAGCGCGTCCGCGCCACCCAGGTCCGCCACCCGGCTCGCGAGGGCCACCACCGAATCGCGGTCGGCGATATCGGTGACCACCGCGGTGACGTCGTACCCCTTGTCCCGCAGTGTCTTCTCGGCACTCTCGGCCAGTTCGGCGCGCATCTCCGCGATGACCACCCGGTCCCCCGCGGCGGCCAGCCGCTCGGCGATCGCGAAACCCAGTCCCCGGCCGGCCCCGGTGACCACGACCAGTCTGCTCATTCGTCCAGTTCCTTCCAGAACCGCAGGATGTGCGCGGCCGTCTCGACCGGCTTCTCCTGCACTGCCGCGTGTCCGGCACCCAGGATCAGTCCGAAGCGGGCGCCGGGAATGGCGTCGGCCAGTAGCCGGGATTCGTCGACGCCGGTGACGATGTCGTCCGCCCCGACCAGCACCAGCGTGGGTGCCGCCAGGGTGGCCAGGCTCGGCCCGGTGTCGGTGCGGGCCATGTACTCGGCGGCGGCGGTGTAACCGGGCAGCCGGACCCGTGCCATATCGGATTCCACAGCGCGGGCGATCTCCTCGGCACAGGCAGGCGAGACCAGTCGTGGCGCACGGGCCGCCGCGAACGCCGGTCCGCCGAGTTCGCGCAGCTCACCGATGCGTGCCCGCATGGCCCGCGCCCGCTCGGGGTCCACACCCGAGCCGCGGGTGCTGTCGGCCAAGACGAGCGAACGCACCGACGCCGGATGCGCGGCGGCGACCGCGGTCGCGATCACCCCGCCCCAGGATGTACCGAGCAGATGTACCGGCCCGCCACCGAGTTCGTCGATCAGTTCCGCGACCACCAGCGCGTGGTCGTAGCCCGCGGTGGATTCGTCCGCACCCGGCGCCGGATCGGCGGACCGCCCGTAACCCGGCGCGTCCCAGCAGTACGTGCGGTAGCCGTGCGCGCTCAGCACCTCGGCGAGCGCCCCGCAGGCCGCGGCACTGCCGCCGATACCGTGCAGGAGCAGCACCGGATCGCCCGCGCCGCGGACCTCGAGCGAGATCCCCCGCGTCGAAACCCACCGGGTCGTCCGGTCCGGCGCGGCCGTGCCGGTCACGGCTGCACCCGCCGCATCACTGGCCCCCGTAGAAGTAGTCGTCGATCCCCGGGGTGACCAGGTGGCGATGCCCGAGATCGGGTATGCCGGCCATCGCCGCGCGGACCGTGGTCGTCGGCGGACCCGCCGTCCCCCATTGGTCGGAGAGTTCGGGCGTACGCTTCCAGGTCCGGCACAGCCAGCGGTCCTCGTCGATCTGGGCCACCTCGGAGGTGTACTCGCATACCAGCCCGGCCGGATCGGTGAAGTACGAGAAGGTGTTGTCACCCGGGCCGTGCCGGCCGGGACCCCACTGCGGGACGATACCGCTGCGTTTGAGACTGCCGAGCCCCCGCATGAAATGGTCGAGGCTCTCCATCTCGTAGGCCACGTGGTTGATCGACGGGAACTCGGCCTGGTTCAGTGCGATGACGTGATGGTCGGAATTACAGCGCAGAAAGGTCATCTGGTGTTCGGACCAGTCCGAGATCCGCATACCGAGCACCTGGGTGTAGAAATCGGCGGTGCGATCGATATCGCTGGTGTTGAGCACGACATGCGCGAGCTTGCGGGGGATCGCCCGGCGCCCGGCCGGCTCCTGCGCCGAGACGGCGAACGTATCGGCGGACAGCTCCAGGCAGCGGCCCTCCGGATCGACGAGTTGCAGGCCGTAGCCGCCGCCCGCGTCGTCGAGCGGACCGGGTTCGCGCAGGAGCGGGACGCCCAGCTTCTGCAGCGCGCGGGCCGCCTCGTCGACCTCACGCGGAGTGCCGAGCGCGAACGAGATCCGGTCCAGCGCGTTACCGGCGCCGGCGCACAGTTGCAGTACGTGGTGCTCGCTGCCCGTGGCACGCAGCCAGAAGGTGTCACCGTCTTCGTCGACGGTGCTCAGCCCCCAGGCCTCGTGATAGAAGTCGCGCGAGCGGGCCGGATCGGGCACCGTAACCGATACCGACCGTAACGCGCGCAGAGTACAGACCGGTGTTCCGGAGAATCGCATGATCGACCTTTCTGTCGAGGGTGACCGGTTACAGGTCGAGGACGAGTTCGGCGGAGCGGCACCGGGAAACGCAGACGAACATGGTGCCGCCGGTCTGCTGTTCCTCGGGCGAGAGCAGGAAGTCGCGGTGCTCGACATCGCCCTTGACGACGCCGACCTCGCAGGTTCCGCAGATACCTTCGGTGCACGAGCTCTCCACCGGCACACCGGCGTCCTGCAGTGCGCTCAGGACCGAGACATCCGGGCCGACCGGGATCCGGCGCCCGCTGCCGGCGAGGATCACGTCGAATGCCGTGTCCTGCCCGGTGGCGACCGGTTCCGGTGCCTTGAATCGTTCGATCCGCAACTGCCCGGGATCCGGGAGCGCGTCCCGGCACGCCGACATCAACGACTCGGGACCGCAACAGTAGGCGACGGTATCGGCGTCGATATCCCCGAGCAGCCCGGCGAGGTCGGGGAATCGGCCCGATGCCTCGTCGTCCGCGTGGATCGTCACGCGGTCGGCGGGCAGCGAGCCGATCTCGTCGAGAAACGCCATCGTCGACCGGGATCGTCCGGTGTAGAGCAGCGTCCAGTCCGCGTCGTCGCGGTGCAGGGTGCGCACCATCGACAGGATCGGGGTGATACCGATCCCGCCCGCGACCAGGAGGTGGCGGGCCGCGGTGTCGAGCGCGAAGTTCTGGCGGGGTCCCTCGACCTGTAGCAGCCCACCGACCGGCAGGAGGTCGTGGATATGGGAGCTGCCGCCCCGCGAATCCGGGGTGCGCAGCACCGCGACCGTCCAGCGCGACCGGTCCGCCGGGTCCGAGCAGAGCGAATACTCCCGGACGAGCCCGTTCGGCAGATGCAGCGCGAGATGCGCGCCGGGTTCCCAGGCGGGCAACTGCGCACCGGACGGGTCGGCGAACGTCACGCTGATGACACCGTCGGCTTCCCAGGTCTTCTGCTGGACGCGCAGCGTCCGCCTCGTCGGCTCGTCCATCGGGCTCTCCTCGTACTTCTTCCGGGACTCGAATCAGCGTGTGACGCCGTACATTTCGGAGCTGGGCGGGTAGGTGGGCAGCTGCGGCTTGGGGGTGCCGATGATGACGCAGAACAGCGCGTCGGAGTCGGAGACGTTCGCGAGGCTGCGCGGCACCCCGGCGGGGACGCGGATCAGGTCGCGGTAGCCGAGCGTGCGCACCGCCTTCTTCGTCCCGTCCTCGACATCGTGGACGGCGACCTCGATTTCGCCCTCGAGCACGTAGAAGACCTCTTCGACGTCGTGATGGGTGTGCTCGGGGCCGACCGCGCCCGCGGGCAGGCGCATATTGGAGAAGGTGAAGTGGTCGGCCTGGATGATGTTGTTGTCGGTGTCGTGGTTGCCGGTGGCACCCGAGCCGATGTAGCGGATCTGTGCCCGCTTGAACCGGTCGCCGCCCTTGGCCGCCTGGAAGCCGAGCGTGTCCCAGTCCTCGTAGCGGGTGTCGGCGGCGGCGATGCAGGAGTCGATCAGGGCCTCGAGATCGACGCCGGTCTTTTCGGTGCTGGACATGATGTGTGCCTTCCTCTATGGGTGATCCGTGGGGACGCTCGGGTGCGCTACCCGCGGTGGGCGATGGCCTCGATCTCGACCGTCGCGCCATAGGGCAGCGCGGCGACCTCGACGAACGACCGCGCCGGGCGCGGTTCGGCGAATACCGCCTCGTAGTGCCGGTTCGCCTCGTCCCGCAGAGCGACGTCGGTGACGAAATAGGTGGTCTTCACGACGTGCTCGAGCGTCATATCGATGGTCGAGAGCCGCTCGCTCAGCCGCGCCATCGCGGCTTCGAGAGCTTCCCGGCGGCCGGGGACCGCGACCCCGTCCTCGTCGACCGACAGTGCGCCGGAGACGAATCCGAAGCCGGCGATACCGAAGGCCGGGCTGTAGGGATGAGCGCTCATGGTGCTCCCTTCTCACAGACCTGCCCAGGGCAGCGGCTGCCCGGACACGTCGAGGTAGATGCTCTTCTGGTTCATGTAGGACCGGATTCCGTCGCGGCCCTTCTCGGTCCCGATACCGCTGTCCTTCAGCCCGCTGAAGGGGGTCGAGATGCTGAACTGCTTGTAGGTGTTGATCCACACCGTTCCGGCCTGGACGGCGCGGGCCGTGCGCCAGGCACGCCGGTAGTCCGAGGTCCAGATCCCGCAGGCCAGGCCGAACACCGTGTCGTCGGCCTGGGCGACGACATCGGCCTCGTCCTCGAACGGGAGCACGACGGCGACCGGCCCGAAGATCTCCTCCTGGCAGATCGTCGCGCTGTTCGGGACGCCGGTGAGCACGGTGGGCAGGTAGTACGCGCCTTCGGCGAGTGCGGGATCCGCGGGCGCGGCGCCGCCGCACAACACCGTCGCGCCCGCGCGCACCGCGTCGTCGACCATCGCCGCGACCCCGTCCCGGTGTTCGCGGGTGACCATGGGCGCCACCTGGGTGCGCGGATCGGTACCCGGTCCCACCCGCAGTGCCGTGGTCGCCGCGACGAGCCGGTCGACGAACTCGTCGTATATCGCGCGCTGGACAAAGACGCGGGACCCAGCGATACAGCTCTGGCCCGACGAGGAGAAGATGCCGTACAGGACCCCGGCGAGCGCCTGATCCAGATCGGCGTCGGCGAAGACTATGGTGGGCGATTTCCCGCCGAGTTCGAGCGTGATCGGCATCAGCTTCTCCGCGGCGATATGTGCCAGCGCGCGACCGGTCCCGGTGCCACCGGTGAAGGAGATCTTGCCGATACCCGGATGCCGGGCGAGCGCGTCGCCGACGGTCCGGCCCGGTCCGGGCAGTACCGACAACAGGCCGGGCGGCAGACCTGCCTCCTCCGCGAGCCGGGCCAGCAGCAGGGTCACCCACGGCGCCCATACCGGCGGTTTGGCGACGACCGCGTTACCCGCGGCGAGGGCCGGGGCGATCTTCTGCGCGTCCGAGGCGATCGGCGAGTTCCACGGGGTGATGGCTCCGACGACGCCCATCGGTTCGTGGGTCGCGAAGGTGAGGAACGGACCCCGCCGGGGCGTGATCGCCTCCTCCATCGTCTCGAGCGCAGCCGCCATGAACCGGAAGGTGCCGGCGGCGCTGCGCGCGAGTGCGCCGGTCTCGGCCAGCGTCTTTCCGGTGTCGATGGTTTGCAGGGCGGCGATGCGGTCGGCATTGGCCTCGATCGCGGTGCCGATGCGGTACAGGACGGCCGCGCGCTCATGCGGTAGCAGTCGGGCCCAGCCGGAACCCGCGACGGCCCGCAGGCCGCCGTCGACGGCCAGGTCGACATCGGCTGCCACGGCGCCGTGCAGGCGGGCGAAGACCCGGCCGGTGGCCGGATCGACCGATTCGATGACCTTGCCCGAGCCGCGCACCCACCGGCCCGCCACGACGATCTCGTCGGTCGTGTCGGGGACCGGTCCGGCCGCCCATGAACGGCCCAGGTCCGCGGCGTCGGCGGGCACCGCCGGGACTTCCGGCCCGAAGGCGGAGATCCCGCTCGCCGCCTGCGGCGAACGAGTACTCGTGCTGCTCTGTAAGTCCATCGGAGTCTTCATCCGTTCCCTCTGTCGCAGCACTTGTCCGGGGCAATCACCGCTCCGAATCCCTCCGGTAAAAGAGTCTGAGCTAAAAGATACTTTGCGTCAAGATGTCTGCGTGAATTTGTCGTAACGGCCCGGTCCAGGCCGCTTCCGGCGCTCGTCGTCGCGTCGACGGGCCGGTCAGGCGATGAGATTCGGGGAGCCTGTCAGATGCGCCAGCGTCCGCAGGATCGAGTACGGCACCACAGCGCTGGTACGCGGATTGTCCACGCTCGGCAGATTCTCGATCTTTATCGAGTACCGGCCGATCGGTCCCGAGGCCTCGATCTCGTGACAGGTCAGCTCCGCGTCCGGATCGGCGTACAACTCGACCGAGACCGTCTCCCAGTCGCTCACCGCGAAACTCACCGCGGCCGCGACATTGAGCGATTTCGGGAACAGCCGCGCCGCCTCGGCCGAACTGCCCGCGAACACACGCAGCCGCGTCGTCGTGGTACCGACCCGGCGCCGCTCCGCCGCGTCCATCCACGGTTGCACCAGTGATCCCGGCGATTTCGTCGACCGGACGAGCACGTGGTCGAACGGCGCCGCGTCGCGTGCGGCGGCGAGCAGATCGAGACCGCCGACCGCACCGTGGGTACACACCACCCGGCCCGGTCCGCTACCCGCGACCTGTTGCGCGAAAGCGGGATCCGACAGCGCCCCGACCGACGACACCAGCAGATCGCACCCCGCGTCGACCACTTGCCGGCCGACTTCCCGGACCGCCTCCTGTGAGGCGCATTCGACCACCACATCCGCGATCTCGAGCGCGTCCGCGAGCGAGAGCACGGGCGCCGGGGGATTGTCGACCGGAGACCGATTGACGATCCCGGCCAGCTCGGCGCCGGGCACATCGCCGCGGATGAGCCGATCGGCCACGACCGCGCCGATACTCCCGTAACCGAGCACGCATACCCGCACCGGTCCCCGGCCTTCGAGCACCGCGGCGACCCGGCGCGCGCCGTGGTAACCCGAAGTCATGGTGCCCCCTTGGAAAGAGTTACCGCTGATCGGTGGATACTGCGGCGTGGGCGGAGGTCTCGCCTCATCGCGCCCTCTCGGAGTCGAACGGCCGCGGTCGGCAGAAACCGCAGTATACGCGGAGGTATCCCCTCATCATGCCCCTTCGGAAACGGTTGTACGCGGACAGCGGAGGCCGCGGCGCCGGAGGGGGCCCGCCTCATCGCGCCCCCTCCGCTCCACGCGCGGCGATCGCCTCGTAGACCCGCTGCGGTGACAGCGGGAGCTCGGTGAGCTGTACGCCCACCGCGTCGGCGACGGCCTGGGCGATGGCACTGGCGACAGGTAGCATCCCGCCCTCCCCCATTCCTTTGCTGCCGAACGGTCCCGCGCCGTGGCCCTGCTCCTGCGTGATCGAGACGAACCGCTCGGGAACGTCCTCGGCGAGCGGCACCCGGTAGAGCAGTGCCTCGGCATTGAGCAGTTCGCCCTCCGGGTCGTACCGGAGTTCCTCGAACAATGCCTGTCCCAGCCCGAACACCGCTGCTCCTTCGTCCTGACCGCGGCACGCGATCTTGTTGATGACCTTTCCGGCGTCACCGCTGACCGCCAGTTGCAGCACGGTGATCCGGCCCGTTTCGGGGTCGACCTCCACTTCGGCGGCCGCCCAGCCGATCTCCCAGAACACACACGGTGCCTCGAGCGGTGCCCGGTGATCGTTGCGCGCCTTGTGGAAACCGTCGGCGGAGAACTCGAAGCCGGTGTTCCCGAAGACGTCCATGATCATCGGGAAAAGATCGTGCGCGGTCCCATCGGGTGTGTGCACATGCCAGTTGACGAGCTCGAGCACCGCGGGATCGACGGCGAGTTGCGCACCGGCCCAGTCGAGTACCTCGTCCCGGAGCTTCTCGGCCGCCGTACGCACCGCCTGTCCCATCACCGCGACTCCCGAGGACGCGTTGGTCCCCTGATCGAACGGGGTGTTGTCGGTGTCGATGCGCGCGTAGGCCACCCGGGCGGGGTCACAGCGCAATACCTCGGCGACCAGTTGCGCCATCGCGGAGTGCCCGCCCTGCCCCATCTCGGTGAGCGCGCAGTTGAGCAGGACGTCGCCCCGCGTGGTGACCTTGATCCTGGCCATCGCCGGTTTGTTGATACCGCCGCCGTCCTTGACGCCGACCGACACGCCCATCCCTCGGTTCCCGGTGCGAGCACGCCCGTGGTAACCGATCGCCTCGGCCACCAGCCGCATCCCTTCCGCGAGGTCGGAGTCGATCCCGGACTCGCCCGGCACGAACTCCTCACCGAGCGCCTTGAGGTTGCGCACCCGCAGTTCGTAGGGATCCAGTCCGAGGCGATCCGCGATCAGATCCACTTGGCGCTCACTGGCCCAGGTGGCCTGGGTGCCGCCGAATCCCCGGTAGGCCCCGGCCGGCACGGTATTGGTGGTGACGACCTTGCACACCGAATCGATATGCTGCCAGCGGTACGCGCCGGGCATCCGGTAGCCGGCCTTCTCCGCGACCGCCGGACTGTGCTCGGCATAGGCACCGCCGTTGAGCAGCACCGTCGACTGCCGTGCCACGAACGTACCGTCGGCCCGCACACCCGATTTCACGATGAGCGTCGCCGCGTGCTGCGAGACCGTGAGGAACACCTCCTCGGTGGTCATACAGAACCGGACCGGACGCCCGCCGCTGAGCTGGGACAGCCGGATCGCGACCGGATCGGCCTTGGGCCCGTTCTTCGCGCCGAAACCACCGCCGATCAAGGGGACGTGGACGCGGATCCGGTTCTCCGGCAGCCCGAACACGCGCGCGAGTTCCTTGCGCAGGTTGAACGGCGCCTGCGTCGAGGTCCACACCTCGATCTCGTCGGCGCTCGCCTCGGCGACGGTCACGAACGGTTCGAGATGCATATGGTTCATCCGCGAGAACTCGAAGGTGTCCTCGAAGATGTGGTCGCACGTCTGCCAGACGTCGGGCGAGCCGGTGCGGTACCGGAACTCGTAGCTCACGTTCGGTTCGCTGCGCAACGACGCCGACGCGCCCTGCCCGTACTTCGGGATCACGCCGAACGGTTCGTCCGGATGGATGACCGGCGCCGATTCCGCGAGCGCCGCGTCGACGGTGAACACCGCCGGCAGCACCTCGTACTCGACCCGGATGAGGTCCAGTGCCGCAAGGGCGGTGCGCTCGTCGACGGCGGCGACCGCGGCCACCACGTCACCGACATATCGGACGACACCGGTCGCGACCACCGGCTGGTCCTTGACCATCGTCCCGTAGCACTGCAGGCCCTCGATCTCGTCCTGGGTCACGATCGCGGTGACACCCGGCAGCGCCCGCGCGGCCGCGGTGTCGATGGAGACGATGCGGGCGTGCGCGTGCGGACTGCGCAGCACCTTCGCGTGCAGCATGCCCGGGCGCACGATATCGGCACCGTACACGGCCCGTCCGGTCACCTTTGCCGTCGCGTCCGCACGCGGGCCGTCCCGGCCGACCACCCGATGTCCCGCTGGTGCCGTGAGCAACTCGTGGATCCGGTACCCGCCGACCGTTTCCCCGTCGTCGACCAGGTGGGTGTGCGCCTGCACCGGCGGGCCGGAGGCCGCCGGCCGATCCGATACCGCCGTCATTCGCGATCCCCCTCCTGCGCGGCCGTCAGTTCCGCCGCGCGTTCGACGGATTCCATGATCATTTCGTAGCCGGTGCAGCGGCAGGTGTTCGAACTGATCCATTCGCGAATGGTGCCGCGGTCGGGCCGGGGTTCCCGGCGCAGCAGACCGGTGGTCAGCATCAGCATCCCGGAGGTGCAGAAACCGCACTGGTAACCACCGCATTCCGCGAACGCCCGCTGCTGTGGCGAAAGCGTTCCGTCCGCGTCCGTCAGTCCTTCGACCGTCTCCACGGCGGCGCCGTCGACCGCGAACGCGAATGTCGAACAGGAGGCGACCGGCACATCGTCGACGAGTACCGTGCAGGCTCCGCAGACTCCGCGCTCACACGAACGCCGCACGCCCCGGCAGCCGAAGTCGTCGCGCAGGATATCGAGCAGGACCGCGCTGGAATCGATTCTGCAGTGCTGTTTCTCGCCGTTCAGGCTGAACTCTATCGAGGTGTCGAGTGTGCTCGGTGGAGCTTGTGCGCCGGCCGGTTTCGTCTCGGCTTCGGAATCACACATACGGTCGGTCCTCACGCTGGGGAGTGGCAGCGGCTGCCTCGTGGAGCAGCCTTCGGGTCAGCACGGTGACGAGGTGCCTGCGGTACTCGGCGGACCCGGTGTAATCGCCGATATCGTCCGGGAGTTGCGCGGCGAGGGCCGCGGCGGTGGGCACCGCGTCGATACCGGCCACCGAGACGGCCCCGGTATCGAGGCGCAGCGAGATACCGCGGCGGTACTCCGAACCCGCGGTGGCGTGGACCGCCAGGGTGGCGCCGGCACCCCGCCGGATCGCGAGCGCGACCGTCGTGGTGGGGCGCATCGAGCGCTCGTAGCCGAACCACACCAGATCCGCGGTGGGCACCTCGATACCGGTGAGCAGCGCGGTGGTTTCGTCGGTCCACAGTTCGCCGGGCGCGAGAGCGCGGTCGTCGGAGAACGACAACCGGGCATCGAGGGCACCCAGGAGCAGCGGCATCTCGTAGCGATGCCGCCGGGCCATCAGATTCCCGCCGACCGTGCCGGTGTAGCGGATCCGGACGGTGGCGATCCGCGACCATGCCGCCGCGAGTCCGGGGATCGCCGCGGCCACGGTCGCGCTGGTCGCGCCCTCGTGATGAGTGACCATCGGACCGAGGCGCAGTACATCACCGTGATGAGTGATCCCTTTCAGTCCCGCCACTTTCCGGAGCGATACCAGCGCCGCGGGAGCACAGCCCTCCCGGATGGCGGCGACGAGATCGCTGCACCCGGCACCGATCACCGCCTCCGGGTCGGCGGCGAGCACCGCCGTCACCTCGGCGACCGATTCGGGGCGGTAGAGCCGGAACGGCGCGAGAGCCGATTGACTCTGCGCGACGATTCCGGATCCGTCGACCGTGGCCCGCATCAGCGCGACCTGCTCACAACCGATTCGCGCGCGCCCTCGGCTGCCACGCCCTCACCGCGCAGCAGCCTCGTCACGTGCGAACGGATCTCGACGAATCGCGGGTCCGTCTTGGTGGTGATGTGATCGCGCGGCCGCGGCAGATCGACCTCGATCGTCTCGGCCACGACGCTCGGCGGTTTCGACAGCACGATGATGTGATCGGCGAGGTAGACACTTTCGTCGATATCGTGGGTGACGACCAGGACGGTGATCCCGAGCCTGGCCTGGATCATCAGGAGCAGGTCCTCGAGTTCGGCGCGGGTCTGGGCGTCGACCGAGGCGTAGGGCTCGTCCATGAGCAGCAGCTTCGGATGGCTGGCCAGCGCGCGGGCGATGGCGACGCGCTGCTGCATACCGCCCGACATCTGCCAGGGGTAGAGCTTCTCCTTGCCGGAGAGACCGACCGCGTCGATGGCTTCCTGGACCCGGGCGGCACGCTCGGTCCGCGGTAGATGGTCGAGCGGGAACGCGATGTTCTTGTCCACCCGCATCCACGGGAACAGCGAGCGCGCGTAGTCCTGGAACACCATGGCCAGGCCGTCGGGTACGCCGGACACCTGCCGCCCGTCGAAGGTGACCGCACCCGTCGTCGGTACATCGAGTCCGCTGATGATCCGCAGCAGGGTCGACTTGCCGCAGCCGGAGGGCCCGACGATCACGCTGACCTTTCCGGCCGGGGCGTCGGCGGTGATATCCCGGACCGCGAGATTGGTTCCGTAGGACTTCGAGATGCCGGTGAGGACCAGCTCCGCGGACGTGGTCGTCACATCTGTACTAGTCATTTTGCTGAGTCACTCCTCGGTGCCAGGCCAACGCCCGCCGTTCGGCGAACACGAAGATGAAATTGAGGGCGACGCCCAGGGCGGCCAGCACGATCAGGACCGACCAGAATCCGGTGTAGTCGAAGTCGCGCTGCGACCGGATCAGGAGATATCCGAGACCGTTCTCGGCCTTCTGCAATTCGGAGATGATCATGATGATGAGCGACAGCGACATCGCGGTCCGCACACCGGCGAATACCTTCGGTCCCGCGCCGGGCAGGATGATCTGCGTCAGGACTTTCCAGCGCGAGATCTTGAACACCGCGGCCGCCTGCATCCGTCCGGTCCCCACGCTCTGCACACCGTCGATCGTGTTGAACAGGATGGGCCAGACCACGGAGAACGCGATGAGGAAGACCTTCGGACTGTCTCCCGTGCCGAACAGGAAGAAGAACACCCCCAGCAGGGCCGGGCTGGGCAGCGACCGCCCGAGGTGGATGAGCGGCTGGAACAGGGCCGTGAGCACCGGCACGATACCCAGCGCGACGCCCAGCGCGACCCCGATCACGACGGCCAGCAACAGTCCCGCCATCGCACGGTAGACACTGGGGAAGGAATGGTCGAAGGTCGCGTCGCCGAGGAAGAGCCGGCCGGCATCGGCGCTGAAGAAGTCGGTGAAGACCCGTTCGAACGCCTCGAACGGCGGCGCCACGATCAGCGAGCCGACCTCCGACTGCGACAGCCCCCACCACGCGAGGAGGATCAGTAGCGGAACCAGCAGCCGGATGCCCGTGTTGCCCAGCAGCGCCGGCAAGGATCCACGGGTACGCGCGGCCGAGGCGAGCGCGGCGGACTTCGGACCCGTCCGGACGGCCGGCGCGGCGAGTCCCGCGTCGTCGGTCGATGCGACCATCACTGGGCCAGCCCTTTCTTCCATGCGAACACCTTGTTGTCGAGGGCGGTGAAGACGGTGCTCACCGTCAGGCCGAGGATCCCGGCCACCAGCGTCGCGGCGTAGACCGTGTCGAGATTGGTGGCGTTGGCGCTGTTGAGCAGGATGTAACCGCCGATCCCCTGCCCGTTGCCGATCAGCAGTTCCGCGCTGACGGCGACGATGAGCCCGATCGACGCGGCGATCCGGATTCCGGTGAACGCGAAGGGAAGCGCGCTGGGAATCTTGATGCGGCGCAGGATCTCGATACCCGAGAGCCCGAAGGTCCGGGCCGTCTGCACGGCGGTGGCGTCGGTGGCGCGGACGCCGTACAGGGTGTTCAGCAGGATCGGCCACATACAGGCCAGCGCCACCGTGATCGAGAGCGGCAACATTCCCGAACCGAGCAGCAGCACCAGGACCGGGCCCAACGCGACCGAGGGCAGCACCCGGAAGACCTCGACCGGAAGTTCGAAGGCGAGGAACACCTTCGCGAAGGCGCCCATCAGACCGCCGAGTACCATCCCGGCAACGGTCGCGATCAGCAGGCCGAGCATCCATTCGCGGAGGGTGAATCCCACCTCCTGCCAGAAGGTCTGGTCGCCGAACAGGGCACCGGCCTCCGCCAGCACCCGGCTCGGAACGGGCAACCCGGGCGTGGAGATCATCCCGGTCCGGATGACCACTTCGGTCAGCGCCGCCGTCCCGAGCACGCCTGCGATCCCGTAGGCGATCTGCTGCTTGCGGCCGAGCGGCTCACTGAGGAGATTCATCTCAGTCCTCGAGTGTGATGAGGTGTGGGGTGACGTCGAAGCCCTCGGGGATCCGCCCCTGGGCGGCGAGCATCTCGGCAACCGACTGCATCTTCGCCGGATCCATACTCGACGCGAAGATCGGCAGCGACATCGACTGGGCCACCTGCGCGGGGACCTTCGCGACACCGGGCAGCCAGCTGCGGAAATCGGCCTCGTGGGCCGAGATATCGGCTCCCGCGGCATAGATCGCGCGCGCGAACGCCGCGGTGGTGTCCGGGTTCGCGTCCACGAAATCGTCGCCCGCGACGAAGATCGAGGCCGGCAGTGCGTTGTTGGTGCCCGTCGTGAGGTCCGCGATCTCCCGCATCCCGGCGCCGCGCGCGGCCGACGAGAACGGCTCGGGGGCGTACCCGACGTCGATCGAGCCGGCCTGCACACCGGGCAGCATCTCGGGGAACGGCACCTCGACATACCGCGGCTCGATATCGACGCCCTGGTCGGCCGCGAGGTTGCCGATGGTGACATCGCCGATGTTGTTGGTGGTGTTCACACCGACGGTCTTGCCGTCGATATCGGCCAGCGATCGGATCGGCGAATCCGGCTTCACATAGAGGATCCCGCTGCCGTCACCGAGCGAGGCCGTATGCGCGACGGTCGTGATGGGCGTCTTGCGGGATTGCGCGATCGCCGCGGAGATCGAGTTGGCGATGCTGAAGTCGAGTTCCCCCGAGGCGACCTTCTGGATGCCGATGGGGCCACCCTGGATCGGCTCGAGCGTCACCGTGAGCCCCTCCTTCTCGAAGTAGCCCTTCTCGTCCGCCCAGTACACCGCCGCATAGTCGGCCAGCGGCAGCACGCCCACCGAGACCTCGGTCTGCTCGAGTGTGCCGTCGGTGGCCGCGGCGGCGCGCTCGTCCGAACCGCTGCACGAGCTCAGAACCAAGGCGGAGCCGGCCAGCAGGGCCGCGGCCGCGAGGCGGATTGTCGTCATGAACGTCTCCTGTCGGGACGATGGTGGCGACCGGGCTGGATTCCACCGCGGTTGCCGAACATCTTGGCTGCAAGAGATTTGTACTTCCTTACCGCTAAGAGGTCAACGGCCACCGGGGGGCGAATTCGATGATTAACAGGGGGTTAACCCCACTGGAACCCATCGACACGAGCGTAGAGATGCAGGTCACACCCCGGTTTCGAGCGTGACGGCGACCACAGAAATTGCCGGAAAGGTTTCACGAAGAAGCCCCCGAAAACGACGAACGCTCCCAGATCGTGAGATCCGGGAGCGCGCAGAGCACACGCTCAGGCGGTGCGATCGACCGCGGAGCCCTCCCCCGCCGGCACCGCGGCCATCCGCAGCGAGCCTTCCAGCACCGTGAGCAGCCCCGCCAGCTGAGCCCTCTGGTCGGAGTCCAGGCCCACCAGCATGTGCGCCAGTTCGGCGAAATGCGCGTCAGCGACCCGGTCCACGAGATCACGCCCCGCATCGGACAGGGTCACATAGACCACCCGGGCATCCTCGGGGTCGCGTTCGCGCAGTACCAGCCCGGCCTCTTCCAGCCTGTTGACCCGCAGCGTCAGCCCACCCGTCGTGACGAGCGTCTGCTTCGCCAGCTCACCCGCCGTACGCCGGAACTCCGGCTCCGCGCGGCGCAGGCACGCCAGGACATCGAACCCCGCCTCATTGGTGCCGAACTGCTCGAACACACCGTTGATCCGGGAGCGATAGAGCAGGAAGCTGCGATGCATACGCCCGAAGATCTCCAATGCGGAGACATCGAGTTCGGGCCGCGACTGGGCCCATTGCCGGATGATCTCGCCGACACCGTCCGAGTTTTCCGTCACTGCCCCTGCCACAACCCATCTCTCGTCGCCCACCGACTTACCTTTGCGCAAAGGTACTGTACGATCTTTTCTATCATCCCACCAGCGCGGGACTCCGGCGATCGTCTCGCCGGGACAACTCGGTCGCGGACGCGACGCGAACGCCGACGGCGGCCACCGGCCGCGAACCGCGTACCGGTCGACGGTACGCGGACCGGCACGACAAGGCAGAGGATAGTCCGGATGCACGAGGTGCTGAACACGGTGGCCCGATGGCACGCGGCCGGAATCGACTGCGCCCTGGCGACAATCATCGGATCGGAGGGCTCGATTCCGCGGCCCGTCGGCACCGTGATGGCCGTCGCGCGAGACGGGACCGTCGTCGGCAGCATCTCGGGTGGCTGCATCGAGAGCGATATCTTCCATCTCGCCACCGAGGTGATGGACACCGGGAAAGCGACCGTCCGCCGGTACGCGGTCGACGATGCCGGCGCCGGATCCGCCGCGTTGATGTGTGGCGGCTCGATGGATGTCCTCATCCACCATGCGGGCCCGACGGATATCCCCGGCCTCACGCTGGTCGCGGACAGCGTCGCGGCGGGCCGGCCGGTCGCGACGGCGACCGTCGTCTCCGCGGGCCCCCACCTGGGCAGGTCGATCGTCACGACCGGCGCCTCCTGGACCGGCACCTGCGGCGACCCACTCCTGGACCAGGCAGTCCTGGCCCGGGCCGCCCGCCACCTCGACGCCGGCACAGCGACGACGGTTCGGCTGGGCGAGACCGGGGACTGCGCCGAAAACGCACTCTCGGTGATGATCTCGTCCATCGCACGCCCACCGAGCATGCTGGTGTTCGGCGCGGTGGACTTCGCCCACGCGCTCGTCCGTGCGGCGAAACTCCTGGGGTACTCGGTGACGCTGTGTGACGCCCGGCCGGTTTTCGCGACTCCCGAACGCTTCCCGGAAGCCGACGAAGTGATTGTGATGTGGCCGCAGGACTACCTGAAGCAGACGGCGATCACACCGTCCACCGCCATCTGCGTGCTCACCCACGATCCGCGCTTCGACGTTCCGGCCCTCGAAATCGCCCTGCGATCCGACGCGGGCTACGTGGGCGCGATGGGCAGCCGGCGGACACATAACGACCGAGTGGAACGCCTCCGCGGCGCCGGGGTGACCGAAGCCGAGCTGAGCCGGCTGTCCTCCCCGATAGGTCTCGATCTGGGCGCCGCGACACCGGAGGAGACCGCCGTCTCCATTCTCGCGGAGGTCATCGCCCTGCGCCGCGGTGGCAGCGGAATGCCGCTCGGACGTATGGCGGGTCCGATACACCCACCGGAACCCGACCCGACGGGCAGCCGAGTTCTCCGAATGCAGCGGTAGGGGCCGACATGGCGCGCATCCATCTCCAAGAGGCCGCTCGACAGGTGTGGTCGTCGACGGTAAGCATAGGCGGATGGTGAGCCGCCGAGATCAGATCAAACGCGTTGCTGCCGGGCTTTTCGTGGAGCGCGGCGTGGCGGGGACCAGCGTCCGGGATATCGCCGAGGGTGTCGGGATGCTGTCCGGCAGCCTCTACCATCACTTCCCGTCCAAGGACGCGATCGCGTTCGCGATCCTCGACGATTTCCTCACCGACCTGAACGCCCGCTACCGATCCGTGCTGCCGCACGTGAGCGGGATGCGGGAAGAGTTGCGCGCCCTGGTTCATTCCTCGATCGAAATCGCCGAGGCGCATCCGTACGCGACCGAGATCTATCAGAACGAGAAGGCCTACCACGGCCCCGGCGCCCCCGAGGCCATCGCGAGCGCGGTCCGGGAGGCGCATACTTTCTGGATCGATGCCGCGACCAGGGCCAGTACGTGTGGTGAACTGCGCGCCGGGCTCGACCCGGTCGAGTTCGCGCGAATGCTCCGCGAGGGCGTGTGGTGGTCGATCCGATACCACCGGGAGCAGCTGTCCCAGCGGCGCGACGAGGTGACCGACACCGTGGTGGCCGCGTTCGTCGATGGCGGCGCCGCACCGGCCACCCGCCCGCGCGGCGCCGCGGTGGACGACGCAGCGGCGATCACCGAGCGGCTCGATCGCATCGAGCGACGACTGGAGGATCTGACGAAACACCTGGTCGGCGAGTCGTAAACCGCTCTCGCGCGGCCCTGCTCATCCCAAACCGTTGACAGAATCAGTGGCGCAGGACACACTCTCAAGCAATTGCTTGGCTATGGCCAAGCACATGCTTGATTGGTGGTGGTCTCATGAGACGTACCCGGATACTTTCCTGGGTACTGGCCGCGGCTCTGCTGCCGGTGGGATGCGCTCAGGTCCGGGAACCGGTGGACGACTACATCGTCATCGGCATGGACGAGGATTCGACCGGACCGGGCGCGTCGTATTCGACGATCGCCGGAGATACCGTGCGCGCGACAGTGGATCGGCTCAATGCCACGGGCGGCATCGCCGGCAAAGAGGTCCGGCTGGTGGTGGAGAACGACGAGAGCAGTCCGACCAGCACCCCGTCCATCATCCGTAAGCTGGTCGACCGGGGCGCCTCCGCCGTCATCCTGGCCACCGGCAGCGGATCGGCGTTACAGGCCAAACAGATCTCACAATCCACCGAGGTCGTCACCATCGCGCCCACCGCCCTGACCGACGCGGTCGCCGGGCCGCCCGGTAACGAGTTCGCCTATATGGTCCCCAATCCGCTGGCCCAGTACGCCGATGTCTACTGCGGTGCCTTCGCCGCGCAAGGCCGGAAGCGGCTCGGTGTGCTCGCCGATTCGAGTCCGGCGATCGCGGGCATCCTCGATACGCTCTCCCCGAAGCTGCGCGGGTGCATCGATATCGTCGGCACCCAGAAGGCGGCCGTCGACACGGCTGATCTCACCGCCGGAGTGAGCCGGCTGCTCGACAGTGACCCCGACGTCGTGCTCGTGGCGAGCGTCGGCGGAAACTTCGAACTGCTGGCGCAGAACACGGTGCATCGCCTGGCGCCGGGCCTGCAACGGTTCTCGCTGGCATCGATCGGCAACCAGCCGCGGTCGTGGAAGCTCGCCGCGCCCGGATCGCTCGACGGCCTGGTCTATATGGGCAGCCTGAGCGACGACAACCCGCGGACCATCGAATTACAGAACTGGCTGCGCACGGTCAAGGGGCCGAATTACTCCCTCACCGCGTACGACGCCCAAGCCCACGACTCGGTGATGTTGCTCGCGCGGGCGATCGAACTCGCCGGGACCCATACCGATCGGCAGCGCCTCAACCGGGCCCTGCAACAGGTCCGTGGCGTTCCGGCGAGTTTCGGCCAGGCGCCGCTGACCCTGTCGTTCGCGCCGGACGACCATATCGCCCCGGATTCGGCCTGCGGGCTGGTGCTCATCGAATTCGGTACCGACAATACCCCGGCCGGCCCCTGGGCCGAGTACCAGCCGGAATGCACACCGAAGGGATCCGATCGATGAGCGATCCGCAGTTGTGGCTGGCCGGCGCCGAGATCGGTTGCTTCTTCGCGCTCGTCGCGTTGTCGATCTATTTGGTCGTGGTGGGCGCGTCGTTCTTCAACTTCGCCGCGGGACCGTACGCGATGGCCGCGGGCCTGCTGGCCGGATACGCGTCCGCTCAGTGGGGTGTACCGATCATCGCCGGCGCCGCGCTGGGCGTCGCGGCGGCCGTGGGAATATCACTGGTGACCGAGGTCGTGGTGGTCCGGCCGGTGCAACGCCGGTCCGGCGGCGCCGAACTTCCGGCCCTGGTCGCGGTGACCGCGACGCTGTTCGCCATCCAGCAACTGGCGGGCACGATCTTCGGCCGGACCCCGGTCTCGGTCGCGAACCTGTTGCCGCTGCCGGATTTCCACCTGGGTCCCGTCTCGGTACAGGGCACGACCGCGACCATCATCCTGGCCACGGTGGCGGTCCTGGTGGCCACAGTTCTTTGGTTACGTGCTACGACCACCGGTCGGTTGCTCCGCGCGGTGGGCGACAACCACGACGCGGCCCGGATGATCGGCGTGAACGTCACCCGGGTCCGGTTGTGGGCGTTCGGGCTGTCCGGCGCGATCGCGGGCATCGCGGGAGTGGTCTTCGCGGCGAAATCGGGCGCCCAGTTCACCAGCGGATTGTCCTGGACGCTCACCGGATTCCTGGCACTGGTCGTCGGCGGCACCGGGAGACCGTGGGCGCCGCTGGTCGGCGGACTGGCGCTGGGCTGGGTCCAGGTCTTCGGCAGTTTCTATTTCGGCGCCACCGGCAGTTCGATCGCCATCTTCCTCGTCGCCCTCGTGTTCTTCGCGTTCCGGCCCGAAGGCCTGTTCCAACGAAAGGTGCGTGTGTGATGGCCGTTTCCGCGATCGCGACCACCAAGCCCGCCGCGCGGACCGTACTCGGGGAACTAGGCGAATGCCTCGCCGTCCTCGCCGTGGTACTGCTGTGGATGGGACCGAGCCTGTACCGGCAGGACCTCGTCTTCCTGGCCGCCACTTATTCCCTGGTGGCGCTGGGGATGTACCTGCCCTTCGTGCTCGCCGGGTCGCTGTCCATGGCGTACAGCGCCTATGCGGCCATCGGCGCGTACGCGGTGGCCTACCTCTCGGTGAAACAGGGATTGTCGCCGTGGTGGGGCTGGCTCGTGGGTATGGTGATCGCCGCCGTCGTCGCCCTCGTACTGGCGGTCGCGACCAGGAAGCTCTCGGGTTTCTACCTCGCCGCCGTGACCTTGCTGTTCGCCATCGCGTTCGAGCATTGGCTGGGCGACGCCACCACGCTCACCGGCGGGGCGTCGGGTATCTCCGGTATTCCGGTGCCTTCGCTGTTGGGCTGGGAGCCCCCGCGCTACGCCCAGGTGGTGGCCGCGATCGCGTTCGTGTGCGTGGTCGCGGTGTTCATCGACCGCCTGCGCCGATCGGCCTGGGGTCTGGCCTTGTCCGCGGCGCGTGAGAACGCGCCCGCGGTGCGGTCCACCGGTATCTCCCCCACCCATCTGACCGTGGTCGCCCTGGCCTCCGGCGCGGCGATCGCCTCCACCGGCGGCGCACTGTTCACCGCGTCGGTGCAGGCGGTGACGCCGGAGACCTTCGGCCTGGACCTGGTGTTCCTCGCCATCTTCATGCCGATCATCGGCGGCCGCGGTTCGGCCTGGGGCGCTCCGCTAGGGGCGCTGATCGTCGTCGGTGTCAGCCTGAACATGCCCGGTTACCAGGGCTCGGGTGAGCTGCTGCTGGCGGTGGTCGTGCTGGTCATCCTGTTGCTCGCCCCCGGCGGTGTCATCGGCTGGGCCCGACAGGCCTTCGAGCGGCTCATACCGTCGCGCAATCAGGACAGGAGTTGACAGTGATGGCACCCGCGGATCCCGCGCCCCTGCTGTCGGTGCGGGGTTTGACCAAGCGCTACGGCGGCGTCACCGCTGTGAACCAGGTGAGTTTCGACCTGCCCGCCGGCCGCGTCCTCGGCCTGGTCGGACCCAACGGCGCCGGAAAGACCACCCTGGTCGACTGCATCGTGGGCACGCAATCCGCCGACAGCGGAACAGTGCAGGTGGACGGCCGTGACCTGCCCGCCGGGCCGGCGGCACGTGCGCGAGCAGGACTGGCCCGCACGTTCCAGCACCCGCAGCTGGCCCTGGAACTGACCCCGGTCGAGAACATCGTGCCGGGTATCGTCGGCCGGTCGATCGGTTCCTATGGAGCGTCGGTGCGCGCGTTCCTGCGCGGGCTCGCGGGTACGCCCCGCCCGGTACTCGACACCGCGGCCGCCGTGGCCACGGAATACGGCGTCACCACCGAGCGCGTACCGACGGGCAGCCTCGGGCTGGGCTCCCAGCGGCTCGTGGAAATCGCCCGCGCCATGGCCGCGCGCCCCCGGGTGCTGCTGCTCGACGAGCCCTTCGCCGGATCCGACACCGACGGGATCGCGGCGATCTCCCACGCGGTCCGGCAGGTGCGCGACGCGGGACATTCGGTGGTGCTGGTGGATCACAATGTCGACCTGATCGCCGAACTCGCCGACTCGGTGGTGCTGCTGGCCGACGGCGCCGTGGCATTCACCGGTAGCCCTCAGGACTGTATGCGCAGCGCCGAGATGCGTTCCGTGTACTTCGGTACCACTCAGGAGGCCCGATGATCACCGCGCGCGGAGTCGGCGTCCGCTACGGCAAGGCCGTAGCGGTCCGGGAGACAGCGCTCGAGGCGCGGTCCGGGGAGGTCACGGCGGTGGTCGGGCCTAACGGCGCCGGTAAATCGAGCCTGCTGTCCGCGCTGTTCGGCAGTACCCCGGCGACCGGAACCGTCCTCGTCGACGACGACGATCTCAGTGGTGCGCCCGCCCGGAAAAGGCTGCGCGCCGGGATCGCGTTCGTCCCGCAGGGGCGGCAACTGTTCCCGCGTCTGACGGTCCGGGAGAACCTGGAGATCGGGGCGCGGCTGCTGGGCACCCGCAACGACGTCCTCGATACGGCATTCGAACGCTTCCCGATCCTGCGGACGCGGTCGAAACAGCTCGCGGGTGTCCTCTCCGGCGGCGAACAACAGATGCTGCTGCTCGCCCGGGCCCTGCTGGTACGGCCGCGCGCGCTGCTGCTCGACGAGATGACCACCGGACTCTCCCCCAGGATCGCCGGGGAACTACTCGATCATGTGCGCGGCCTGGCCGATTCGGGAATCACTGTGCTCGTCGCCGAGCCGGCCCTGTACCGGGTGTCCCGGATCGTCGACCGCGGGTACGTCATGATCCGAGGTTCGCTCTCCGCGCCCCAGGACGACACCGACGCACTCGATACCGCCTACCGAGCCGCCATGGGAATGCTCGAGGAAGCTCTGTGATGGAACACGCGCCCCTGGCCGACCTCCCCGGATTCGCGGCGGACCCGGAGGCCTACACCGACTACGCCGTCAGCGACCTGGTCCGCCATTGGGCCCGCACCCGCGCGGACGAACCCGCTTACATCAGTCCGGCCGGGATCACCACCTGGGCCGACTACGACCGCCTCGCCGACCGGGTCTGCGCGGCGCTGCTCGCACTCGGCGAAATACCCGCGGTCGCGGTGTATCTGCCCGACACCGTGGAGTTCCACGCCACGCTCGTCGGCGCCTACCGCGCGGGGGTTCTCGCGGTCGCCGTCGGGGCCCGGTCCGGCCCGGCGGAGGTGGCGCATCTGCTGTCGGCTTCGGGGGCCACCGTGCTCGTGACCGCCCGCGAGAACCGGGGTGTGCCGGTATCGGAGCTGTCGGAAAAACTGCGGGCACGCGACACCGCCCCGGCGCACCTGGTGATCGTCGACGGGCTCCGGGTCGGCAGCGTGCAGCGGGCGAGCCGCCCGGCGCCGGCCCGGGAATTCTCGGTGGACGACGTATGCCTGCTCAACAGCACATCCGGCACCACAGGCCGGCCGAAACTCGTCATGCAGACTCAGCGACGATGGAGTGCGTTCGCCGCGATCGCCTGCCGGAACGCGGAGATGGGTGCTCGGGAGATCGTGGCCGCGTTCGTGCCCGCGCCCTTCGGATTCGGGCTGTGGACCGCACATTTCCTGCCCGCGCTCCTCGGCCGGCCCGCGTTGGTGATGCACCGCTTCGATCCGGCGGTCGCGATCGATCTGATGGCCGAGCACCGCGCCACGATCCTCGCCTGTGTGAGCACCCAGTTCCGGATGATGCTGCAGACCCCGGATCGGGCCGTATCCCGCGCCGATGCGCTGCGGGTCATGTTCACCGGCGGTGAGGCCGTGCCCTACGCGGAGGCCCGGCGTTTCGAAGAAGCCACCGGCGCGCTGGTACTCCAGTTCTACGGCTCCAACGAAACCGGCGCGGCGAGCGCGACCACCGTCCACGACGACGACGAAACCCGGCTCGGCACCGGTGGCCGACTCATCGAGGCGATGAATGTCCGCATCCTCGACGACGGTACGGCCGGTCCGGGGGTCCGGCGCGGGCAACCGGCGGTTCGCGGGCCGCTCATGTCCCCCGGCTACTGGAACGACGACGCCGCGAACGCCGAACTCTTCACCGACGACGGCTGGATCCGGCTCGGCGATATCGTCGAAGTCGACGACTCCGATCGGCTGCGCGTGGTCGGCCGCCTGGCGGATCTGATCATCCGGGGCGGCAAGAACATCTCCGCACTGGAAGTAGAGGATTTCATCCGCGAACATCCCGCGGTGGAAATGGTCGCCGCGGTCGGCGTACCCGATCCGCTGTTCGGGGAGCGGCTGTGCGCGGCGGTGACACTGGCTCCGGGTGCGGATCGGCTGTCGCTCGCCGACCTCAACACCTGGCTGCGCGCCCAGGGCATCACCCGGGAGTACCTGCCGGAACGGCTGCGCGTGCTGGAGAGCATGCCCTTGGCTCCGGGCGGGAAGATCGCCAAAGCGGAGGTCGGACAGTTGGTCGGGACAAGTGCGGGAGATGACGATGACGGACGACGCAACCAGCGGTGATCTCGGCGGGCGCACGGCGATCGTCACCGGTGCGGCGCGGGGGCAGGGTCGCGCGATCGGCCGGGCCCTGGCGCGACGCGGTGCGACCGTATGGCTCACCGACCTCTGCGCGCCCGGCGATACCGCCCCCTACCCGCTGGCCACCGCGGACGACCTGACCGAAACGGCGCGGCTGATCGCAGCCGACGGCGGCGCCTGCCACACCGGTGTGCTCGATGTCCGCGACTCCGCCGCCGTCACGGCGTTCGCCGGGACCGTGGCCGCACAGACCGGCAGTATCGACATTCTGGTCACATCAGCGGGCATCGTCGGCTTCGCGCCGGTCACCGAACTCTCCGACCCCATGTGGGCCGATATGCTCGCCACCAACCTGACCGGCACCTTCCACTGTCTCCGGGCGGTACTCCCCCATATGACCACCGGCTGGGGTCGCATCGTCGCCATCTCCTCGATGAGCGGCCGTCAGGGCACCCCGAACCTGGCCCACTATTCGGCATCGAAATGGGGCGTGATCGGACTCGTCAAATCCGTCGCCCTCGAGTACGCGGAACGCGGTATCACCGCCAATGTCGTATGCCCGACCAATGTGGACACTCCGATGCTCCACAATCCGGCCCTGTACTCCCTGTTCGCCCCCGATCTCGACAACCCTTCCCGCGACGACGTCGAAGAGCGCTACGCGCGGATGAGCCCCATGCGGATCCCGTGGTGCCCGCCGGAAGCGGTCGCCGACGCGGTCGGCCATCTCGTCGGCGAGAGCGGGCGCTATGTCACCGGAGCGGTGCTGGACGTGGGATTGGGAGGAACGGCCCGGATGCCGTGACCTGCGGTATCGCGAGGCGAGCCGACCGGAAGGTCGTCGCCTCACGAGAGTGAAAAAATCCGGCGATGCTCTGTGCGGCGCGCGGGCGAATCCGGATCGCTTCGGTAGCGTCCTCACCCGACCGGTATCCGAGACCGATGAGGAGTAGCGGGTGCGAACGAGGAGTCGGTGGATGGTGCGCAAGCGGCTGCGGAGAGTCGCTGCGGTGGTTGCGTCGATGGTCCTGACCACCTGTGTGGGCGGGGCAGTGGTCAGCGCGGCCCCGATCGGCACTCCGGTGCTGCGGGCCCCGTCGGGTGGGTACCAAGAACTCTTCGTGCCGTCCGGCATGGGACCGATCAAGGTCCAGGTGCAGTGGGCGGCCCGCGGTGGCAGTGCGGCGCTCTATGTTCTCGACGGCCTCCGCGCACCGGCCGACCACAGTCAGTGGACCAGTGACACCGACGCCCTGCGGCAGTTCGCGGGCGACAATGTCACCCTGGTGTTCCCGGTCGGCGGCCGCTCCAGTTTCTATACCGATTGGTACCGGCCCAGCGGGACGAACGGCCAGACGGAAACGTACAAGTGGGAAACCTTTCTCACCCGTGAACTGCCCGATTTCCTCGCCGGATACGGGGTGTCGCGGACGAACAAGGCCGTTGTCGGCGCCTCCATGGGCGGCGGGGCCGCTCTCACCTTGGCCGCGTACCACCGCGACCAGTTCAAGTTCGCCGGATCGTTCTCCGGATTCCTGAACCCGACCTTCCCCATGTGGAACGAAGCGGTCCGCGCCGCGATGTGGGACGAGGGCCGGTTCAATGTGGACGATATGTGGGGTCCGGTCGGTGACCCGGCCTGGAGCCGCAACGATCCCACCGTGCAGGCCGAACTCCTGCGCGGCCTGCCGATGTACGTTTCGGCCGGCAACGGCAGCCCAGGCGCGCCCGATGTGCCGTTCGGGGTCGGCAACACGGTGAACGCCATGGGATTGGAGGCGACCGCCGCGGTGGGCACCCAGATCTTCCGCGACCGGGTCGCGGCGCTGGGCATCCCCGCGCGTATCGACATCGTCGACGGCACCCACACCTGGCCCTATTGGGGTCGTGCGCTGGCCACCGCCCGCCCGATGATCCTGGACGTACTCGGGGCCCACTGACGTACTTGTCGCGGGTCCCGAGCTCGGTCGCACAGCGCTGCAGACGGCCGGCGGGACCGGGACCCGGCCACAACGGGAGGCCATAGCCACTCGGCCACTGAACCGGCTACTGTCCTCGGCGGCGCCGACGTCGAACTTCACGGCATTCGGCCACCCGACCCGCCACCGATTCCACCGGCCCTGGGCGATATCGAGTACTTCCGCTGCGGTCTCCGGATGGTTGCCGCGCTGATCCGCGCCTGCCGCCCGGGTAAACTGCGAGGTCACGCAGGGTTCCTGAGGCAGTACGTAGAGCACGGAGTTCCATCATGCAGACTCCCGCCGCCGAGACCGCGGACGAACCGGCCGGCATCGAATTACGCGTCTACGCCGAGCTGAACGATTTCCTACCCCCACGCTCCCGGTTCTCGGCGCTGCGGCGTCCCGTACGGTCCCATCAAACCGTGAAGGACGTCGTCGAAGCGGCCGGTATCCCGCACACCGAAATCGACCTCCTGCTGGTGAACGGGGAATCCGTCGGCTTCGGACACCACCCCGGTCCGGGCGATCGGCTCGCCGTCTACCCGGTGTTCGAGAGCCTCGATATCGCCGCACTCACCCGCGTGCGCCCACACCCCCTGCGTGAACCGCGCCTGCTCGTCGACGTCAACCTCGGAGGCGCCGCTCGACTGTTACGGCTGATGGGCCTCGATGTCCGCTGCGAATTCGACGCTCAGGACGCGCGACTCGCCGAGATCGCCATGGACGACCACCGCATCCTGCTCACCAGGGACCGCGGTCTGCTCGCCCGCCGCATCGTGACCCACGGCCTGTTCGTGCGCGCCGACCTTCCGATCGATCAGGTGGTGGAGGTGATCGACCGCCTCGACCTGGCCAACCACCTGCACCCGCTCACCCGCTGCCTCCGCTGCGGCGCGTACCTGGCGGACGTGGCGAAGGCCGACGTGATCGACCTGCTTCCTCCTCTCACCCGCCACTATCACGACACCTTCCGCCGATGCACCGGCTGCGCACAGGTCTACTGGGCGGGCACCCACCAGGACCGCCTCGACGAACTCGTCGCCCGCATCATGTCGAAGATCCGGCGGCCCTCTCCACCACAGGCCGCCCGAGTTCCGGGCTCACCTCGGTGACGGTCGGCTTCCCGGGCCCCCGAACCGGCTCGGCGACAGCCGGGGCGCGTCGATGCCTCCGGAGCCCGGCCGGGACCGGATTTCCGATCGTGGTGGAGTCCCCGGCGGCCGGCGCGACGATTCCACGGCGCTGTCGGAACCGTCGGCCGGCGCCGGGGCCCGGCTCAGTCCTCGTCCGGTTCGACGGACAGCACCGTGGCGGTGTTCATATCGACCGTCACCTCGTAGCCGGCGCCGTCACGGGTCCGGAGGTCGACCTCCAGCTCGGGGACACCGCTGGACAGGTCGACTTCGACGGATTCGACCGTCGCCCCCATCAGCGCCTGCCGCGCCGCCTCCAGCGACTGCTGGTCGTCGGGCGCCGGCTGCGCGGTCGCAGCGGCGGAACCACTCCCGACGAGTACCACCGCGAGCGCTGCGCCTGCCCACAGTCGGCGCACTCCGCCGGTGTGATGACCGATCCTGTACATCAATGCATCCTCCTCGATATATCGGTAGCCGGAGCCGCGATTACCGCATATTGCGTCGTTTGCGCTGGTAGGAAGTACTGCGCCTGCTGAGGTACCCACTCCGGGACGGCCTATGCATCTCCCGCATACCGGCATGCAAACCGGTCCAGGTGCGGGCGCGTCCGGTCACCGCGCCGAGTGGCTCGCGCTCCGCGGACACGACTTCGGAATTCCGACAGCTTTGCCTACCGGGGCCGAGGTGACCGGTAGCCGGGGACCGGGACGTGACAGCGGCAGGCGTCACTGTGCGAGCGGTCGGGTCCGGACAGGGCCGCAGAAACCGGTCGTGAACCCGAGCCCCGCATTGCGTTGGGTCGCCGCCCGGGGCAGTGTCCCGCAGATGGCCGGACGCCGACTCCTGATGCCATCGGTCACACCGAACGCGATTTCGATCATCGCCCGACTCGTTGCCGAATCTCGCCTTCGGACAACATTTTCGCCGATCAACCAGTTCTTCCGAACTACTGGACAACGAATTACCCCCGTTGGACACTAGAGCAATCTGCTATTGAAGGGGTGATTCAAATGGTCAGAACACATACGGTCGCCGCAGGGGAAACGTTGCCTGCCTTGGCATTGCGCTTCTACGGTGACGCCGGGCTACACCGGCTGATCGCCACCGCCGGCGCGATCACCGACCCCGACGCCATCGACGCCGGACAACACTTGATCATCCCCGATTTCACCAGATACGAAGTCGTCGCCGGGGATACATTGGCGGCCTTGGCATCACGCTTCTACGGTGACGCCGGATTGCACCGACTGATCGCCGACGCCAGCGCGATCACCGACCCCGACGCCATCGAAGCGGGGCAACAGCTGATCATTCCCGACCTGATGAGATACAAAGTGCTCGCCGGAGATACGGTCTCGGAGTTGGCGTCGCGGTTCTACGGCGACGCCTCGTTGGCTCCGCTCATCACCACCGTCAACGGCCTGGCAGATCCCGAGGTCATCGATGCCGGGGATGTCCTGGTGATATTCGTCGGGCGCAGCGACGGATTCGGTCTCACGATCGTGGACCGCAACGAGAGCGACCCTCGTATGTGGTACTACCGGTTCCAGACCAGTGCGATCGGCTGGAACCCGGGAGTCAACGTCCTGCTTCCCGACGACTACCCGACCAGTGGACTCACCTATCCCGTCCTCTACCTCCTGCACGGTGGCGGTGAGGACTTCCGTCAGTTCGATTTCCTGGGTATCCGCGACCTGACCGCCGGGAAGCCGATCATCGTCGTGATGCCCGACGGCGGGCGCGCGGGCTGGTATTCCAATCCGGTCAGCTCGTTCGTCGGCCCGCGCAACTGGGAGACATTCCACATCGCTCAGCTGATCCCCTGGATCGAGGCGAATTTCCGCACCTATGCCGAGTACGACGGCCGTGCGGTCGCCGGGTTCTCGATGGGTGGCTTCGGCGCGTTGAAGTACACCGCGAAGTACTACGGCCATTTCGCCTCGGTCAGCAGCCATTCCGGCCCGGCGAGTCTACGGCGCGATTTCGGGCTGGTCGTCCACTGGGCGAACCTCTCCTCGGCGACCGTGGAATTGGGTGGCGGCACGATCTACGGCGCACCGTTCTGGAACCAGGCCAGGGTCAGCGCCGACAACCCGGTCGAGCGGGTCGAAAGCTACCGGAACAAACGGGTCTTCCTCGTCGCCGGTACGAGTCCGGATCCGGTCAACTGGTTCGACAGTGTGAACGAGACCCAGGTGCTCGCCGGCCAGCGGGAGTTCCGTGCGCGCCTGAGCGACGCCGGCATCCCGCACGAATGGCACGAGGTATCCGGTGGTCACGTCTTCCGGCCCGAGATGTTCACCGTCGATCTCGACGGCATCCTCGCGCGGCTGCGGCCGGCGGCCCTCGTACCCTCCGCCGGTGTGCTACCGGGTGCCGCCTGAACTGCGTTTCCTCGACAGGTGAGGTCGCGAGGCCGGCCCGCGACGGTGCCGGGCCGCCTCCGGCCGACGTGGTGCGACGTCGCCGATCTCCCCGATCGGCAGATCAGCGGGGACGAGCGCGGCCGAAGGGCTTCTGGCACGATCGGATTCATCGCCGCCACGGCCCGGCGGCCACGATATCTCGACGAGAGGACCGGCCCGGAATCGTGAGTACGGACAACGGGACCAGCGAAGACGGTTCGCACGACCGCAAGGCCGAGATCGTCGAGGTTTTCACCGACGCCTTCGGGGAGATGATCGCCGCGGACCCGGACGCGTTCCGCAAGAAGTTCCGCAAAATGGCGGACAACCCGTTCGCCTTCTACCGCGGGTCCGCCTGTCTTTTCTACAACGATATGGCCGCCACCGGGGACCGGTGGGCCGATGAGCGCACCGGAAGGATCTGGATCCAGGGCGACCTGCATGCGGAGAATTTCGGCACCTATATGGATTCCGCCGGCCAATTCGTCTTCGACGTCAATGATTTCGACGAAGCGTATCTCGGCGCGTTCACCTGGGATATCAAACGGTTCTGCGCCAGCGTGGCGCTGCTGGCCCGCCGCAAGGCCGTCTCCGATGCCGATATCGA
The DNA here is from genome assembly GCF_000308775.1 of Nocardia testacea NBRC 100365. GTDB lineage: Bacteria > Actinomycetota > Actinomycetes > Mycobacteriales > Mycobacteriaceae > Nocardia > Nocardia testacea. The sequence continues at coordinate 83,446 of NZ_BAGJ01000273.1, read as the reverse complement.
GGCACTGACCACGACATACGCGCGCTCCTATATGCGGATGGTGCGCGCCTTTCACGAGGGCACCCAGAACGAACAGGACTTCAAACTGCATCTGCGCAATACCGAGGGCCCCGTGCACGATGTGTTGCTGGACGCCCGGATGAAGACCCGCACCGCCCTCCTGGCGAGCACCACCATGGTCGAGAACTACGAACGCCGATTCCGGCCGGGCAAGGACGTCCGCTCTCTGAACGAAGAAGAGCACGCCCTGGTGCTGGACGCCTTCACCGGATACCTGGAGACGATTCCGGCACACAAGCGGTTCCGGAGCATCACCTACCAGGTGAAGGATATCGTCGGCCGAAAAGGCTTCGGGATCGGGTCGGCGGGGCTGCCCGCGTACAACATCCTCGTCGAGGGGCAGACCGAGGCGCTGGAGAACGATGTGATCCTGTCCATGAAGCAGGGGAATATCGCCGCGCCCGGCCGGATCGTGCAAGACGAGCGGATCCGAGACTATTTCCGGCACCACGGGCACCGCACCGCCGTGTCCCAGCGCGCCCTCCAGGCCCATGCCGACCCCTGGCTCGGCTACACCGAGATCGGCGGGGACGGATATATCGTCTCCGAACTCTCACCGTACGTGCACGACCTCGACTGGTCCGATCTCACCGAGCCGGAGGAAATGCAGCCGGTGATCGAATACCTCGGCCAGGCGACCGCGGGTATGCATTGCTTCTCCGACGCCGACTCCGATCAGACACTGGTCGATTTCCAGAGCGAGGGGGCGATCATGGCGGCCATCGGGTCCGACGAGGACGAATTCGTGCGCGATATGGTGGATTTCGGCCGGTCATACGCTCGTCGCACGCGCACCGACCACGAGCTTTTCGTCGATGCGTTCCGTAATGGCGAGATCCCCGGACTGGAGCGATCGACACCGATTCTCTGACCACCGCCGCGGTGACGAGCGCGGAGCCGGCCTCTTCTACTCGTGCCGCTCGGGCTGCGGCGTCGTTCCTCGGTCGGCGCCCCGGCTCGCTTCGATCCCGCCCGCGGCCCGGTGCAGGGTGGCGACCAGCGCCGGCAACTGATTCGGGGTGTAGCGGACCGAGGGCATCGATACCGACAGGCCCGCCAGCGCGGTCCCGTCCGCCTCCCGCACCGGAACCCCGACCGCGACCACTCCGCGCTCCGAGAGCCCGTCGTTCAGCGCGAACCCCGCCCGGCGGACCTTGGCGAGCTGGGTGCGCAGACTCGGCAGGTCCGGCCGTTCGTCGGGACGCTCCGTATATCGTGCCTCGTCGTAGAGCTCGTCCAACTCGGCCGGGTCCAGTTCCGCGAGCAGCACCAAGCCGGCGGTGGTGCGATGGGCCGGGAACACCATCCCCTCCCGCGACCCCACCCGCAGCGCCTGACGGCATTCGACACTGGCGATGAACCGGGCAGTGTCTCCCGTCCGGATCGTCAGGTTCGCCGACTCCCCCACCAGATCGACCAGTCGTTGCAGATGCGGCAGCGCGGCCGCCCGGAGCCGCGAGGTGCGCGACTGGGAATGGGTGGCCAGTTCGAGCACCGGGCCCGGGTGGTACATCCGCTGCTCGTCCTGTACCGCGAAATCCCGGTACACCAGCGTCTGCAGCAGACGATGCGCCGTCGACCGCGCCACCCCGAGCCGTTCGGCGACTCGGCTGACCGTCAGCCCACCCTCCAACTGGAGCATGACCGCCGCGCGCAGTGCGTGATCGGCACTGGTCACGACGTATGCCGGTGGGGTCTTCGGTGCTGTTTTGCCCATGTAACCGTTCTGCTCTCCAGAATTATCTGTTCCGCTGGCTCGACAAAGGCCACTGTAGGCGATATGAGCACCACGGACACCCCCGTCCGCCTGCGGGCGGTCGCGGCGCCGGACCAGCCGGACGTCACTCCTGCCCTGGAGGAGCTGTACCGCGGTTTCGAGCAGGAGTTGCTGGTTCCGCTGTGGACCGAGATCGGTGATCTGATGCCGGCGCATCCGCGGTCGCGGGCGGTGCCGCATCTGTGGCGGTGGGAGAATCTGCTGCGGCTCGCGGCGCGGGCGGGCGATATCGTGCCGGTCGGCCGCGGGGGTGAACGGCGGGCGATCGCGCTGGCGAATCCGGCGCTCGGTGGGCGGCCATTCGCGACACCGACGTTGTGGGCGGCGATCCAGTATCTGATGCCCGGGGAGGATGCCCCGGAGCACCGGCACACGCAGCACGCCTTCCGGTTCGTGGTGGAGGGCTCGGGAGTGTGGACGGTGGTCGGCGGCACCGGGGATACGGCGAACGGGGACGCGGTGCCCATGCGGCGCGGTGATTTCCTTCCGCAGGCGGGGTGGAACTGGCATGCGCACCACAATGCGACCACGGAGCCGATGGCCTGGATCGATGGACTGGATATTCCGTTCCAGTACGTCGTGGAATCGCAGTTCTTCCAGTTCGGGCGCGCGGAGATCAGCGCCGCGGAGCGGATCACGCCGAAGCGGTCGCGGTCGGAGCGACTGTGGGGGCATCCGGGGTTACGGCCGCTGTCGGTGGGTGCGGTGGCGCCGGGGTCTCCGCTGCTGGCCTACAAGTGGGAGCACACGGATGCCGCGTTGAACGATCAGCTGCTGCTGGAGAAGGAAGGGTACGGCGGGACCGTCGAACCCGGGCACGCGGCGGTGCGGTTCTCCAATCCGCACGACGGCACCGATGTGCTGCCGACCATGCGAGCGGAATTCCACCGGGTCGCCCGCGGTTCGGAAACCGCGCCGGTCCGCGAGACCGGGTCGTCGGTGTATCAGGTGTTCGACGGATCCGGCACGGTGACCGTGGGAGACACGAGCTGGTCGGTCACCCGCGGTGACCTGTTCGTCGTCCCCTCGTGGGAACCCTTCTCCGCCAGATCGGAGGCCGGATCCACCGATTCCGATTCCGGCGCCCTGGACCTTTTCCGTTTCTCGGACGCGCCCGTTTTCGAGGCGCTCCGGCTCGACCGTCAGGAGATCACCCGATGAAACTCGCCACCCTGCGCGTCGACGGCGGCACCCGCGCGGTGCGCCTCGACGGTGACGCACTCGTCGACCTGGGCTATGACGATCTCGGCGCGCTGTTCGCCCGGGACGACTGGGCCACGATCGCGGCCGAAGCCACCGGGCGGACCTGGCCGGTGACCGGCGCGGACTTCGCGGCCGTGGTGCCGAACCCGTCGAAGGTGATCTGCGTCGGGCACAACTACACCAACCACATCAAGGAAATGGGACGCGAACTGCCGAGCTACCCAACGCTTTTCCCGAAGTTCGCGGATAGCCTCATCGGGCCCGACGATCCGATCGTGAAGCCGGCCGAGACCGACGCGCTGGACTGGGAGGTCGAGCTGGTGGTGGTCGTGGGCAAACCGGTGCGGCGGGCCACCGAAACGGAAGCCGCGGACGCCATCGCGGGGTTCACCGTGATGAACGATGTGTCGGTGCGGGACTGGCAGTTCCGCACGATCGAATGGACGCAGGGCAAGATCTGGGATTCCTCCACCCCGGTCGGACCCTATGTCGTGACCCCGGACGAGGTGGGCGGGGTGCGACCGGCGCTCGAGGTGGAGACGCTGGTCGACGGGCAGGTCATGCAGCACGACGATACCGGGACGCTGCTGTTCGACCCGGTGCGCCTGGTGCGGTACGTGTCGACGGTCATCCGGTTGAATCCGGGGGACATGATCGCCACCGGCACCCCGGCCGGAGTCGGTCACGCCCGGGACCCGAAGGTCTATCTGGTCGGCGGGGAAACCGTGGTGACCCGGATCGCCGGGCTGGGGGCGTGCACGAACAAGGTCGTGAAGGCATCGTGACCGGACGGACCCACGCCGACGCGCTGAAGTGGGCCGAGCACGGGACGGGGCTGTTCGTCACGCAGGCCGCCTTGCTCGACGACCGGTCGATGGCTGCGCCGAGCCTCCTGCCCGGGTGGACGCGTAAGCATCTGGTGGCGCATGTCGCGGCCAATGCGGACGCCCTCGGGAATCTGGCGCACTGGGCACGTACCGGCGAACGTAGGCCGATGTATTCCTCGCCCGACCAGCGCAATGCCGATATCGAATCAGGCGCCGCGCTGTCCGCGGACGAGCTGACCATCTGGTTGAACGAGGCAGTACGCAAACTGTCCGTCGCGATGGAGGCACTGAGCGAGGACGACTGGCACCACGAGGTCGTCACCGCGCAGGGGCGGACCGTCCCGGCCACGGAGATCCCGTGGCTGCGGGCGCGCGAGGTGTGTGTCCATGCCGTCGATCTCGGCACGGGCACCACCTTCGCCGACCTCCCCGACACGTTCCTCTCCGCGCTCGTCACCGATATCCGGGGCAAGCGCGGACTCGACGAAATCCCCGACGGCCCGCTATCCGAGGTCACCGCGTACCTCGCCGGTCGTCCCCATTCCCTCGCCGGCGTCCCCGACCTCGGCCCCTGGTTGTAGAGGAGGCTCATCGTGAGCACCCCTGACGTCGTCATCGTCGGCGGCGGCATCGGCGGGCTGAGTACCGCTTTCGCACTGTCTCGGCTCGGTCTGCGGGTGCGGGTCCTGGAGCAGGCGAAACAGTTCGGTGAGGTCGGGGCGGGGATCCAGCTCGCACCCAATTGCACACGCATCCTCAACGACTACGGCCTGCTGGACGAGGTGAAGGCCCGCGGGGTCGTGCCCGACCGGATGGTGATGCGGGACGCGGTGGACGGAAGCGAACTGACCTCGCTCGACCTGCGTGATCTGGAGCGCGAGTACGGATTCCCGTATCTGGTCATCCACCGCAGTGATCTGCACGCACTGTTCCTGCAGGCATGCCGGGACGCGGGTGTCGAACTGCTCACCGAACAGCGCGTCGTCTCCTACACGCAGGGTGATGGGAAGGCCGGTGCGACGACGCAGGCCGGTGCTGTGCACGAGGCGAATATCGTGATCGCGGCCGACGGGTTGCATTCCGTCGCGCGCACACTGTTCACCGACGACCGGCCGGTGTCCTCGGCCTATGTCGCCTACCGCGGTACCGTGCCGATCGCGGAGGTGGACCGGCCGGTGGACCTCTCCGAGGTGGTCGTCTATGTCGGTCCACGCTGCCATTTCGTCCACTACGGTCTGCGGGGCGGCGATCTGCTCAACCAGGTGGCGGTATTCGAATCCCCGAAGGCCGTGGCCGGGCTCGACGATTGGGGCACTCCCGACGAACTCGATACCGCCTTCGCCGCGACCTGCGATTTCGTCCAGGATCGGCTGCCGCATATGTGGCGGGACAAATGGTGGCGGATGTACGACCGCCACCCGATCGACAGATGGGTCGACGGGCGCATCGCGCTGCTCGGCGACGCCGCCCACCCACCGCTGCAGTACATGGCGCAGGGCGCGATCATGGCGATCGAGGACGGGTGGGTGCTCGCCGAACACGTGCGGCGTCTGCGGGGTGACGACGGCGACGTCGACTGGGCGGGGGCACTCGCAGCGTACGAGGCGGTCCGTCCGGAACATTGCCGGCGGGTCGTGCTGACGGCCCGGGCGTGGGGTGAGCTCTGGCATCTCGACGGGGTCCGGCGCGCGCAGCGCAATGTGCTGCTGCGGGAGCGCTCGATCGACGACTACTCGTTCACCGACTGGATCTACGGTCCGACGGCCTTGTTCCCCGAAGACGAGCCACCGATGTTCGAGCCGATACCGCTCGACTCGGGGGACCGGGTGGGTGCCGGGCCCGCGTAGTCGCGCCCCGGACCGGAAGCGCGACCGGTCCGGCCCGCGAACCGGTCGCGAGCGGGCGTCCCTCGTCACCGCGCATCGGGCTCGCACGCCTGTGGCGGCCCGTCGGCTTGCCGCCGCCACCGGCCCGCCAGTAAAATGTGATGCCTATCACACGAAATTCTGGGCTGTACCCATATCGGCGGCGCAGGCGCCCGAGGAGGCAATTCGACCCATCAGGAACGGGGATTCGCAGTACCGAGGAGAACGATTATGCCCGGTTTGGTACGCAAGAACTTCGATTCGCCCGAGGAGACCCGTCCGTTCGAGGCAGGCAAGGGCAAGATCGACCTGGTCAACCTCGACGCCGGTCCCGTGGGCCGGGCGGTCTTCGAACCCGGCTGGCGCTGGTCGGAACATGTCCGGCCGATCGCCGGGACCGACAGTTGCCAGGCGCCCCATACGGGCTACTGCGTCTCGGGGCACCTGGCCGTGGTCATGGACGACGGCGAGAAACAGGAATTCGGCCCGGGCGATTTCATGATCGTCCCGCCCGGACACGATGCCTGGACCGTCGGCGACGAACCCTGCGTCATGATCGACTGGCAGGGGGTCGCCGACTACGCCACGCGGTGAGCTTCACGCGAGCCCGCCGGATATCAGTTGACCTGGCGGCCGCGACCGCTCCAGTACGGTGCGCGCAGTTTGAACTTCTGGAGCTTTCCGGTCGCGGTCCGGGCCAACTCGCTGCGGAACTCAACCGAGGTGGGCGCCTTGTACCCGGCCAGCCGCTGTTTGCACCAGGCGATCAGTTCGGCTTCGGTCGCGTTGCTCGCTTCGGCGTCCGGGGTCAGCACGACCAGCGCTTTGATGGTCTCGCCCCATTTCTCGCTCGGTACCGCGATCACCGCCACCTCCGCGACGGCGGGATGGGAGAACAGGCAGTCCTCGACTTCGATCGAGGACACGTTCTCGCCGCCGGTGATGATCACATCCTTTTTGCGGTCGGCGATGGTCAGGTAGCCGTCGGCGCCGAGGGTTCCGCCGTCGCCGGTGTGGAACCACCCACCGGCCAGCGCGGCCGCGCTCTCCTCGGGGCGGTCCCAGTAGCCCTCCATCACCACATTGGACCGGGCCAGCACCTCGCCCGCGCCCTCCTCGGGTTCTTCGGCCCGCAGCCGGACGCCCAGGGCCGGGGCCCCGGCACGGGTCAGCTTCCCGGCCCTGGTCTCCGGATCGAGGTCGTCCCATTCCGCCCGGGAGCGGTTGACGGTCAGCAGCGGTGAGGTCTCGGTCAGGCCGTAGATCTGGATGAACTCCCAGCCGAGTTCCTCCTCGACACGGGCGACGGTTTTCGTCGGCGGCGGCGCCCCGGCCATGATGATCCGCACCCGGTCGCGGCCGGGGATATCGCCCTCCCAGGTCTGCGCGGCGTCGAGCACCGCGGCGGCCACCGCGGGGGCCGCGCACAGCACCGTGACGCCGTGATCGCGCACCCGGCGCAGGATCTCGGCCCCGTCGATCTTGCGCAGGACGATGTGGCGGGCACCGACGCCGGTCATCGCGAACGGCATGCCCCAGCCGTTCGCGTGGAACATCGGCAGGGTGTGCAGATAGACGTCGCGGTCGCTGATCGTGGTGTGCAGGCCGAAGGTGACGGCATTGACCCAGATACTGCGATGGGTGATCTGCACGCCCTTGGGGCGAGCGGTGGTCCCGGAGGTGTAGTTGAGGGTGGCGGTAGCGGATTCGTCGGGTTCCCACGGCCGCGGCACCGCCCCGGGGGCAGCGTAGAGGTCGGTGTCGTCGCCCAGCACGAACTTGTGCTCGCAGTCGACCTCGCCGAGCGAGTCCGCGAGTTCGGGGTCCACGTACAAGGCCCGGGCCCCGGAGTTCTCGACGATGTAGCGCACCTCGTCCGGGCGCAGACGGAAGTTGATCGGGACCAGCACCCGGCCCCATCCGCTCACCCCGAAGAACGAGGTCAGCAGGCGACTCGAGTTATGGCTGACCAGCGCGACCCGGTCCCCGGCCCCGATACCCAGTTCGTCGAGGCGGGCGGCCTGTCTACGGGCCAGGTCGGCGACCCCGGAGTAGGTCAGCGAACCCTGGCCGGGCGCGGGCTGGGCAGGCTCGTCGACGATCCCGATCCGGTCGCCGTAGACGACTTCGGCGCGATCGAGGAAATCGGAGACACTGAACGGGACGAACATGGCCCTCCTACGGATCTCGCGTGCCCCGGGAGGCGAATCTGCGGACCTCCGGCGCGGTCCGACGATTGTCTCGCCGAACCGGCCGCGGCGGGCCGGAATTCTTACGGCGGTCAGCCACACGTCGGCAATCAGCCGGTTCCCGTACCGCGAGCCGGCATCCTGGACCGCCGGCCGACCGATTTTCCGAGTGCCTCAATGGTCTCGCCGGGCGAGCGCGTGACGTGCTTCCTCGTGGAGTACGTCGAGCAGGTCCTGCTCCAGGGCCACGAACTCGGGGGTCGCGATCATCGACAACTCCCGTGGCCGCGGCAGCTCGACACGCACGTCGCGGCGCACGGTAGCCGGTCGCGCCGACAGCACGATCACCCGGTCCGACAGGTACACCGCTTCCCGGATGTCGTGGGTGATCATCAGCACCATCCATCGGTAGCGCTGCCAGACCTCCTGCAGCCACGCCTGCATCTCGGTGCGGGTCAGCGAGTCCAGCGCGCCGAACGGCTCGTCCAGCAGCAGCAGTTCGCGTTCCTGGACCACGGTCCGCAGCAATGCGGCCCGCTGCCGCATACCGCCGGAGAGCTGGGACGGCCGGGCGTCCTCGAATCCGGACAGCCCGAAGACCGGGAACAGTTCGCGGGCCCGGCGCCGGGCCTCCGGCTTCGGGACGCCCTGCACCTGTAATCCCAGGACGGTGTTGTCGAGGACGGTGCGCCACGGGAACAGCAGATCTTTCTGCGGCATATAGGCGCAGTGCGGTGCCGTCGGCTCGCCGTCGCTCGTGCCGAAACGGATACTGCCCGAGTCGGGGGTCTGCAGACCGGCCAGCATATTGAAGACGGTGCTCTTGCCGCAGCCGCTCGGGCCGATGACGGAGACGAACTCGCCCGGCTGCGCGGTGAACGACACACCGCCGAGCACCTGCCGGTCGGGGCGGTGCCGGCCGGTCCGCGGAAACGATTTGGTGAGGGCGTCGACGACGATCCGGTGCCCTCGCGCGTCAGTCACGCCGGCTCCTGTTCTCCGCGCGCGACCACGGTGCGACGATTCGTTCGACCACGAAGGTCAGCAGGTACAGCGCGATACTGAGCAGCGCGGTGACGAGAACCGCCGCGAGCACCAGATCGGTACGGAAGGAGTTCTTCTGCAGGCTCATATAGATGCCGAGACCTTCGCTGGCACCCACGTATTCGGCGAAGACCGCACCGACGACGGCATAGGTGATCCCGATCCGCAATGCCGTGAAGAAGCGCGGCACCGCGGACGGCAACCGCACGTACCGGAACACCTGGATCCGGGACGCCCCCATACTGCGCAGTAGCGCACCCGCCTCGCGGTCGGCCGCGGCGAATCCCTCGATCAGCCCGATTGCCATCGGGAAGAAGGTGACGAGTGCGACGACCAGCACTTTGGGAAGCAGTCCGAAACCGAACCAGATGATCATCAACGGTGCTATCGCGATGATCGGCAGCGTCTGGGAGGCGACGAACAGCGGTACGAACGCGCGCCGCAGCCAGGGCGAGAAGTCGACCACGACGGCCAGCAGCCAGGCCAGGATCAGCGATACCGCGAAACCGGCCAGTGTCACCTGGAGGGTTGCGGCGGCATGCGTCCCGATCTCGTCGCGGTGTGCCCACCCCTGTGCCACGACTCGGCCCGGGGACGGCAACAGTTGCGGACGGATACCGCTGATCTCGACATAGATCTGCCACAGCGCGACGAGTAGTGCCACGGTCACGACGGACGGGAGCGCCCAGCGGATCCCGGCCGATCGGCCCGGCGCGGTCCGGGCGACCGGGTCGGTTTCGGGCGCGGTGTGGTCAGGGGGCGGCGAGGTAGTCATTGGTGAAGTAGCTCGACCAGTCCGGTTCCTCGGTGAGCGGGGCACCGTCGGGACCGGTCAGCAGACCCTTCTCGTACAGGAAGCCGGAATTCGCCGCCCACTGCTCACGGGTCTGGCCGCCCACCCGGCCGTCCGGCCCCTTCATGAATTGCTCGGCCAGCATCCGCTGGCTCTCGAAGACCAGGCCCTCGTCGTTGAACGCGCCGGGATTGGCGGCGAGAAGGTCCCGGGCGGCGGCGTCGGGATCGTCCGCGGCGAACTGGTAACCCCGCTGCAATGCCTGCACGAACTTGCGCGCCCGATCGGGGTTCGCGGCCAGCCAGTCCTGGTTGGCGTCGACCACGATGGCGTACGCGTCGGGGAAACCGAAGTCGGTATAGCGGAAGTACCGCATCGGCGTGCCGTGGTGCTCGGCTTCGATACCCTCCCAGCCGAGGTAGGAGACGGTGAAGTCGGCTCTGCCCGAGTAGACGGCCTCGTAGGCCGACGTACCCAGGGTGACGGTCGTGAATTCGCCGCGGCCGCCGTCGTTGCGGATCACCTGCTGGAGCGCTTCCACCTCGCCGGGGTCGCCGAATCCGGCATAGGTCTTGCCGTCCAGGTCCTTCGGGCGCGTGATGTCGGCGCGATCGGCCTTCACGCCGATCCCGGTCGCCCAGTGTTGCAGCGGTGCGAGCACGGACACGGTATGCGCTCCCGACGCCCGCGCGAAGGTCGACGAGTTGTGGGTGCTGATACCGAATTCGGCATTCCCGGCGTCGACGACCGTATCGACCGCGGTGTTGTTGTACGGCAGGATCTGCACATCCAGACCGGCCTCGGCGAAGTAACCGCGCTGCTGCGCGACGAAGAGCCCGGTGTGGTTGGTGTTCGGCGTCCAGTCCAGGGCGAAACGAATGGTCTCGCCGGCGCCCGGACCCGCGGTGCAGGCGGTGAGCGCGGACAGCGCGGCCACGGTCGCGACCGCGGCCGCGAGGGCGCGGCGCAGGCGGCCGCTCATGCGGCGGGCCAGGGCTGCGGATACAGGGCGGTGTCCCAGAACATCAGCTCGTAGCGGGTGGCCACGGTGAACGCGGTCGCCATCGCCGCACGCTCCCGCTCGCTCGCGGCCGCGGCCGCCGCGTCGACGTACGACCGCGCCGCGGTCGCGGATTCCTGGAACTCCGCGGCGCCGTAGGTGGAGACCCACTGGGCGTACGGGTGACCGGGGTCGGCCGCGAGCACCTCCGCGGCGCTCGCGGCCAGACCCCGGCCGACCTCGGCGTATATCCAGAAACACGGCAGCGCGGCCGCCGCCCCCACTGCGTAGGACTCGGTCGCGGCGGTGGCGATCAAGTAGGAGACATAGCCCAGACACGCCGTCGACGGTTCCGGCTCGCCCTCCCGGGCGGGGAGCCGGCTGTCGCTGAGCAGGTCGCTGTGTAGCTCCGCCTCGACGGCGACCGCAGTGGCCGCCGAACCCGCCCAGAACTGCGCGGCCTGCGCGTCGGGAGATTTGGCCGACAGGAGGGCCAGCACCTTCGAGTAACCGGCGAGGTACAGCGAATCCTGCTCCACATAGGTACGGAACACCTCGAGCGGCAGGGTGCCGTCGCCGAGCCGACGCAGGAATTCGAGTTCATCGATGGCACCGCGCAGATCCTTCGTCCGATCCCAGAGGTATTCGGTGAATCTGCCGGATCCGGTGGTGTGCGCGCGTGAAGCCAAGACATTCCTTCGTCAGCATTACCTGGACAGGTTCTCGGGTATGTTCTCAGCCCCGCATGCGCGGAGCACCCCGTGTCAGAACGAAACCGACCATAACAGCCGAGCGGCGGGCGGTGGGCGGGTAGGTCGTACCCCGATCGGCTCGCGGAGCGGGCCGATCGACCGGTGGATCGCGTGGACGTGCACGAACGCCGCCGCGGCGTGACCTATGTGCGCCAGCAACCGTGACATTCCCGCGACCATTTCGTAATCTAACAGTGATCTTGTCGTCGAGCGTTACGAGTCACCATTATGCCTGGTCAACACCGCAAACCGGCCCGCGCCAGAAAGATCGCCCCGCTGGCCGGAAGCGCGATCGCGGCAACGGCGGTGATCGCGCTGTCCGTGACGGCGCGTCCCGGTCCCGATACCCGGCCCGCCGCGGCAGCGGTCGATGCGGCCGCCGAACCCGCCGCCGGCATCGGCAAGGCCGCGGAGCCGACGACGAACGCATCCGATGCACCGGTACCGGTGGCCGGAATCGTCCGGGCACCGGAGGCGCCCGCGGCCCCTGTCCCCGTCGCGGCCGCGGACGCACGCCCGCCCGAGCCTGCCCGCTATGCGAAACGCCATGCGCCTCCCCCGCCTCCGGTCGTCCTGTGCTCGACCGACCTCGCCGGAGCGCGTCCGCAGGTCGCGCAGGTGGGCCACCTGATCGATCAGACGTTCGGGGTCGGCGATATCGGCGGCGCCGTCGGCCGCTACGACGGCGACCACGGCGCCGGGCTGGCACTGGACTTCATGACCTCCGATCCCGCCCGCGGCGACGCGATCGCCGACTTCGTCCTGGCGAACAAAGAGCGCTTCGGCGTGACATACGTGATCTGGCAGCAGCGGTACAACGACGGCAGCGGCTGGTCGTATATGGAGGATCGCGGCGACCCGACCGCCAATCACTACGACCACGTCCATGTGTCGTTCGACGGGACTGCCGATGTCCACGTGACCTGCTGACGCGCTCCGGCGTTTCGGGTTAGCCGCGAGCCGGATGGGTACCGCGCCATCGCACACACCCGACCGCCGAGGCGAACAAGGAGGACGACGATGGTCGCAACCGATGCCGATCGAGTCCGGGCCGCACTGTCCGACGCGGATTTTCCCGCCGAGAAACAGGACCTGGTGCACTGCGCGACCAGGGCGCACGCCGACGCCGATACGGTGCGCGCGCTGAAAGCGATTCCACCGGAGACCTACGGCAATCTGCGGGAGGTACTGCAATCGGTGAACCTGGAACCGCGACGGTCACCGGCGGACCGCGCCGCCCAGCACCGCACCCACAGCCATCCCGGCCTGGCGGAGCAGGAGATCGAGGTTCCGCCCAACCCGATCGCCGAGGAACTCGGATACAACCGCGGCGGCTGACCGAGGCCGGCGTGGCACGACCGCATGATCCGCGGCGATGTGGGTAGCCGCCGCAGATGACCACGACACATCCTCTTGCTCTCGTCACCGGCGCCTCGAGCGGTATCGGCCTGGAACTCGCGACCGTGTTCGCCGAGCGCGGCTATGACGTGGTCATGGCCGCGGAGGACGCGGACATCGAGACCGCCGCCGAGACGGTCCGCCGACCCGGGATCGAGGTGCGGGCCGTCCAGGCCGATCTGCGCACGCCCGAAGGCGTCGAACAGGTGTACTCCGCGGCGACCCAGGACGAACGGCCGCTCGACGCGGTCGCGCTCAATGCCGGGGTCGGTCGCGGGGGCAACTTCGCCGACACCGACCTCGACGACGAACTCGACCTCATCGCGCTCAATGTGCGTTCGACCGTGCACCTGGCCAAATTGACGCTCGGCGATATGGTGCGCCGCGATACGGGTGGCCTGCTGTTCACCTCCTCGGTCGCGGCGATGATGCCCGGCGCGGGCCAGGCGGTGTACCACGCGTCGAAATCGTTCATCCAGTCCTTCGCCGAGGCGCTGCGGGAGGAAGTGCGCGATACCGGGGTGACGGTGACCTCGCTGATGCCTGGACCGACCGATACCGACTTCTTCCGCCGCGCCGGTCTCCTCGACACACCGATGGGGCGTGGCCCCAAGGAGGATCCGGCGCGGGTGGCGCGGCAGGGTGTGGACGCGCTGCTCCGGGACGAACAGAAGGTCGTCGGCGGATCACTGGGCACCCGGGCGCTGGCCACGGTCGCGCATGTGCTGCCCGATTCGGTCAAGGCCACCGCGAGCCGGGTGATGAATGCCGCGCTCCCCCACCATTCCTGAGCCGCGCGCTCGGTTCGCCGGGACAGCCGCCGGTGCAGTCAGGGCGCCGCTTCTCCGGTGCGGTCACCCGCTGTCGGCGCCGGGCCCGGGGACGGTACGCGCCGACGGACACCTCCGATGGCGATGCAGGTCACCGGCGCCGGCAGCGGTCCCGGTGTGCTCCCGGAGCGCTGAAGTGGCGGGCCGAGCGGGAGAGCCCGGCGTCCGGCCGCCGAAGGGAATGTGTCCGGGATGAGCACGGGACCACGCCGAGTGTTCAGCGGCCGGAGACGCCCTGCTCCACCGCCACCGACGCGCCGAGCCCGACGATCAGCGCCCCGCCGACTCCCCCGACCGCCTCCAGCCGCTTCGGCGACCGCGCGAACCAGTTGCGGGCCGCGGAGGCGAGCACTGCCCAGGTGCTGTCGCATATGAGCGCGATCACCAGGAACACCGAGCCCAACGCCAGCAGCTGCAGGGGCAGCGATCCGGCGGACCGGTCGGCGAAATGGGGTAGCACCGCGGCGAAGAACACGATCGCCTTCGGGTTGGTGACACCGACGATCATGCTCTGCCGGAACACCCGATGCCCGCTCACCGGCGCCACGGACGCGCCCAGTACCTCGCGCAACGCCTTCCGCTCGCGGATGGCCTGTACACCGAGATGGATCAGGTACAGCGCGCCGGCCACCTTGACGACCGCCATGGCGGTGGCCGAGGCCGCCAGTACCGCACCCAGCCCCATCGCGACGAACAGCAGGGCGATCTGCACGCCCAGCGCGTGGCCCAGCACCGAGATCAACGCCGCCCGGCGCCCCAGGGTGAGCGCGCGCCCGATGGTGAACAGCACACCGGGCCCGGGAACGACGACGATGAGCGTGGCGGCGGCCACGAAGGCGAGCAGATTGGCGGCGGGGACCATTGGCGAATTCTATGCCCGGACAGCGGATGCGGTGCCACGGAATCGGCGGGCCCTCAAACGAGCTGTGGTCCCCGTGCGGGGATGGGCACGTGTTCTTCGGCGGGTACACCGGCGAGTGGGCGCGCGACAACACCGGTGCAGCGGTTCCGGTCACCTGCCGGAAGGGTTCTCCGGAAGGAGCGGACCCAGGGGGCCGAGGTCGATATTGAGGTCTTCGGGGGTGAGGCCGAAATGCTCGCGCAGCTCGTCCATCCGCTGTTCGAGCAGCATCAACGTGGTACCGATGCGCTCGACCTGGTCCTCGCTCAGATCGCCGGCGTCGACCCGCCGCAGGGCCTGCCGTTCCATCAGCTGACGCAGCAGTTCCACCAAGGTGAGAACCAGCGTGACCAGGCCGCGTTCCACCGTCTCGGGATCGGTGTCGATTCGCGGTGAGAGACCGTCGAATTCGGTCATCCGGGTGGCTCCTGCCCGGGGCCGTACAGGGTGCTGACCGAAGAGATCAGCGCCCGTAGTGAAATCTGGACCAGATCGACATCGGCGATGGCGAGCTTGATATCGCCGGTGACGACGACCCCACCCGCCAGCACCCGGTCCAGCAGATCGACCAGTGCGATGCGGCGCTCGCTGTCGACGCTGTTCACCGCGGCTCGCGTTCCACGCCCGCGAACGAATACGGCGGCCACGGGCCGGTGAGTTCGAGCCGGATACCGGAGAATACGGCAGCCAGGGCGTCGACGGTCGCGGCGAAATCCGCGGCGCGGTCGTCGTCGACCAGATAGGTCCCGTTGAGCACCATCCAATCACTGCGGCCACTCAGCGCAGGATCGGTGGTCGGCTGCCGGCGACCGGCCGCGGCGCGACGGCTCAACCGGGTATGGATGACCTCCGCCCGCTGTGCCGCATCGTGTTCCACGGTCTCCTGGGCGGACAGCTGAGCGCGGCGGCGGGCCAGGTAGGCCGCGCCCGCGCCTTTCCCGGTGTCCTCGGCACGAGCCTCGGCGACTGCCGCGGTGAGTGCGGCACGATCCCCGTAGACCTTCACGCCCCATTCGGTGCGACCACTGACCAGAACCAGCGCCGCCTCCAGATCCGCCTGCCGGTCGCGCAGCAGTTCCCGCACCCGCTCGTCGTCGAGGAAAACGGTGGCCAGCCGCAACGGTGCCGACGGGGCCCGGCGCACCGCCGCGGATACCACCACATCGTGGGCCCGGGCGGTGGCGGCCAGCCAATCCAGATCCTCCAGGTTCCGGCTCAGCGGCTGCTCCCCGAACACGTCGAGCGGTACCGAGCCCACGAGCGCGGCGAGCGGCTCGGAGATAACGACTCGGACCGGTTCGCCCGCCACTCCGGTGAGCCCGTCGAAACCCGCGGCGGCGTCCGCGGCCGCCGTCACCGCATACAGCCAGACACCGGTCCCACCCGTCACGGTCGGTCGCTCTCCCGCGATTCGCGGCGCTCCTCGACGGCTTCGCGCCGGTCCCCTCCGGCCTCGAGCCGGGCTATCCGGTCACGTAATTCGCGGTTCTCCAGTTCGAGATCACGATCCTGCCGCTCGAGCGTGCGGGCCTTGCTGTTGAGCCACGGGTCGGTCTCCCACCAATCGATACCCACCGCCTTGGCGGTTTCCAGGGACGCGACCACCAGTCGCAGTTTGATGGTGAGCAATTCGATATCGAGCAGGTTCACCTGGATATCGCCCGCGATGACCAGTCCCTTGTCGAGGACCCGCTCGAGGATATCGGCCAGGTTGGTCGATTGATGGCCACCGCCGTAGGGCTGCGGCTCGTAGGACCCGCCACCTCCGACCACCGTCATCGCCGGCCTCTTCCGCCGATCTCGGTGCTGCCGCGGGCATAGCGCGCGGTTCTGCGGTAGGCCAGCAGATTCCCGTCGAAGTCGATCTCCACCTCGTAGAGCGCGAGCATATCCGCCGACGAGGGGATGCGGTGGTCCTCGAGCACCTCGATCTCCACCAGCCGGCCGTCTTCGAGCGGCTCCATCGAGGTCACCCCCTCCACCGATTTCGATGTCAGTTCTCTCAGGTGCTCGATCGCCGCCGCCGCGGCCTCCCTGGCGGTGAGAGGGTGGTCCGGCTCCGGATCCACGTCCGCGGCGTCCTCGGTGGTCGATCTGCGGCTCATGGTGACTGTCTCCTCTCCCCGGCAGGCGGAAGTCCTCCGGAAGGACGCCTGATCCGGGAGAGAACCTCCCGCAATGCCCGGTCCCGCTCCTCCTCGGAGATGTCGCCCGCCGCGGCGGCCTCCTCGATCTCCTCGATATCGCGCCGGACCGCGGCGGGGCTACGCCACTGCTGATCCACCTGCTCCTGGATCACTTCGCCCAGCCAGATCACCCCGCGGACGGGGGCCAGCGGTAACAGGACGATCGACGACAGCAGTCCCATGTCCTCACTCCGGGACTTCGCCGGCGGTGACGAAATCGTAGGGCGCCATCGGGCCGATCAGGTTCAGCCGGACCCGTTCGGCCCACTCCTCGCCGAGTTCGGTCAGCGCTTGCAGCAACTCGTCCTCCCGGGACAGCTCGAGCAGCAGGGCGAGGTGGACCGCGTCCTCTTCGTGCGTGGGCTGACGCTCCCGCACGGTCGGATCGAGATCGCTCAGCGCGGCCGCCACCCGGCGGGTGTCCGCCGCCCGTTTGGCCTCGATCTCCTGGTTGATGATCTCGCCCAGCCGGATCCGTTCGTTCCGGGTGGCGTCTTCGGGTTTGTCGCGGATCTCCGCGCGCAGTCGTGCCGCGTCGGCGTTCTCGTCCAGGATCTCCTGGAGCACGGAGTTCTCGGTGTAGCGGCCGCGGATCACGTACTGGGCGCGGCCCTCCAGATCGTTCAGCGCGTTGCGGAACTGGTCGTGGTTGGGTGCGAGCAGTTCCTTCTCCACCGCTTCGGTATCGGTCACGACACCGCCGAACTGCAGGGGCAGCACCGGGGCGACCGCGGCCGTCCCGTCCAGCAGGCGCGCGTGCGCGGTGAGATCGTCGGGCATGCCCAGCGGGCGGTCGAGGGTGACCTCGCTGACCAGGGCGGCGATATCGCCGTGCCGTACGACGCCGACCTCGGCGGGTGGGTCACCGATACCCTGGGCGTGCGGTTCCGGCTCCACATCGGCGGTCACGATGCCGTAGACGTATATCCCGGTCCGCTGGTCGCGATCGCTTTCGGTTGTGCTGCTCGCGGTGGACATCATCGCTCCCCTCGTTTGGTGGCCCGGGAGGTCTGGCGCTGGTCCTGTACGTCCCCGAGGAAGTCCTGCACCTTTTTCCCCGCCGCTTCGATGGCGCCTTTCGTCTTGTGCTCGGCCGCGCCCTCGGTGACATCGCCGACGAGGTCGGTGAGTCCTTTCGGCTCGTTACTGGAGATCTCCAGCCGGTTGACGGCCTCGGCGAAACGCAGATATGTATCGACGCTGGCGACCACCACGCGGGCGTCGATGGTCACCAGTTCGATGCCGACCAGGGAGACCCTGACGAACGCGTCGACGACCAGTCCTTTGTCGAGAATGGTGTCGACGACCTCGGCCAGGCCGGATGAATTGGGCCGGGCCACTGCGCCACTACCGCCGCCACCCGCGGGTTCTATGGTCATGTCCTCGCTCCTCGCTGTGCGCGGGAGCGGCGCGGTGCGGCGGCACGACGGCCGGTGCGCGGGCGGCGCGACGGCCGGGCCTCGCGGCCCTCGTCTTCCGCGCTGTCCTCGGCCTCCTCGTCGTCGGGGCCACCCTCCTCGTCTCCGCGCTCTTCGTCCTCGTCTGCTTCTGCTTCGTCTTCCTCTTCGCCTTCGTCCTCTTCGTCCTCGTCCGTGAGTTCCTCATCCGCGGCGCCTTCGTCCTCCGCGCCCTCGCCTTCGTCCTCCTCGCCCTCGGCCTCCTCCTGCTCCCGGCGGCGCGCGGTCTCGTCGTCCTCGACGACCTCGCCGTCGCGGATCTCCCCGTGCCAGCCCACGATGTCGTCGGGGCTCAAGACCGCCTCGGTCATGACGTAACGTTCGAAATGTTTGAGTTCCAGGCGGCATCGGCGTCCGGCCGCGCGCCAGATATTGGCGGTCTTCTCGAAGAAACCCTGCGGGTGGTATTCCAGAACCACCAGGACCCGGGTGAAATGTGGACCGAGTTCGTGGAAGGTGACCGCCCCGTCGATATAGCCTTTGGCCCCTTTGGATCGCCAGATGATCCGTTCGAACGGCACCTGTTCGAGGATCGTGGACTCCCAGGTCCGCCGTGACCAGAACACGCGTCCGGTCCAGGAAAGTTTCTCATCGGATACCTGTTCGACCTGTTCGAGCTTCTTCGTGAACTTGGGGAATTCCGCGAACTGTGTCCACTGGTCGTAGACGAGCTCGACGTCGGCACCGATATCGATGTGCTCGACGATATTGGCCAGTTTGAGTTTCTTGCCCTTGCCGCCCTTGCCGCCGCCGGTGATTGCGTCCTTGGCGGAGGACACCGTGTCCTTGACCGACTTCCCGATTTTGCTCATTCCCGCGCTCATGGCCGCTCGCATCGGGGAAGCGCCCTCGGACAGCTTCTCGACTCCGGTCAGCGCCGCGAGCAGATTGCCGCCACCCTCTCCTTCGGCATAGTCGTTCAGCCGGCCGGCCGCATTCGAGACCCCGCCGGACAGACCGGAGACGGCACGTTGGGCGAGGGTTCCGGCGAGATTCTGCACCGACTGCCGGAGCAGATCGCCGGCGCTTCCCTGCTCCGCGGTCTTCTTGGCCGTCGAACCGGCCGATTTCGCGGCCCCGGTCGCGCGGCCGGCAGTACCGGTGGCCGCTTTGCCGACGCCCGAGACGGTATCCCGCAGTACTTTCGCCATCCCTGATCACCGCCTCGTCCGCCGCACGGGCGCCTTGTCGGTATCGTCTCCGGCGCGCCGTCGACGCGACGTCGTCGTACCGCTCTCGCCGGAGCCGGACGACCTGGTCGACGTGCGGGTACCGGATCGGGAGGACTTGGTCGCGGTCGTCCGGCGGGCACGCGGCCGGGGTGCGGGTTCTTCGGCTTCTTCTTCGTCCGGGGATTCGCCGGGCTCTTCGTCGGCCGTCCCATCCGCATCGCTCGGCTCGGGCCCGGCGTCCTCCTCCGTCGCGGCGGCCCGCCCGGGGCGGTCCTCGTCCTCGTCCTCATCCGCGGCCGGCAAGGGTGATTGCAGCCGCTCGTTGAGCGCGTCGAGGCGGTTGCTCGCCGCGGTCACGGCCGCCGACCGCACCGCCCCCAGCAGTTCGCCCCGCACGGTGTCGGTGATCTTGGTCAGCTCCTTGGAACCACCCAGTGTCGATGTGCCGCGCTCGAGCAGCTCACCGGCGAGCCCCGTGGACCGTTTGGACATCGCCGCGCCCGCCAGTCCCATAGCCCAGCGCATTTTGCGGGTACGACCCAGGAAATATCCGATTCCCACCCCCAACGCAATTCTTGCTCCGCCTTTCATGCTCACTCCTCGCCGCCTCGGGTACCGCTACACCTCACGACGAAAGCGGCCGAGACCAGAGACCCCAGAAATGGGACAGACCAAGTTACAATGGACGATATCCAGCGTATTCCTGGTTACCCACATGGTCGATAGGCTTACAGGGCAAGAAACGAACACGGCGGCGAATCGGCGAGACCCCGTAGCGACCCTTTCGCCGGCGCATGCCCGCGTGGTCACACACGACCGGCCCCGATCCGTGCCACCGTGCGACACCCGGGAGACCCGTATTCGTGAAGGGCGCGGAGCCGCGGTCCTGCCCGCGGGAACGCGGGGAGAATTCCTCCGAAAGCGACGCCGGGCGGCGAGCCGCCGGCGGTTCAGTTACGGATCAAGGTGATCGGCAGACCGTCCTTCGGGAACGGCAGCGAGTGGTAGTCCATCGGCGGCACATAGCCGGGGTCGACGGTCCAGTGGTATTCGCGCAGCAATCTGTGCATTATCGCCTTCACCTCCAGACCCCCGAAATACATTCCGATGCATTTGTGTACACCGCCGCCGAACGGTTCCCACGCGAAGCGGTGCGATTTGTCCTCGCGGCGTTCGGGACCGAAGCGGTCGGGGTCGAAGGACAGTGGATCGGTCCAGTAGTCCTCCATGAGGTGGGTGAATTGGATACCCACGATGACGTCGGTGCCGGCGGGGATACGGACGCCCTCGACCACGGTGTCCTTCACCGCGTACCGGACCAGCACCGGAACCGGAGCCCGCAGGCGCAGTGCCTCGCGCATCACCAGATCGATCGAGACCAGCTTGTCCAGCTCGGCCATCGACGGCGCCGGTCCGAGGGCGAGCGCCTCGGCGCGGCAGCGCTCCTGCCAGTCCGGATATTGCCCGAGGTACTGCAGGATGGTGGAGGTGGTGATGGTGGAGGTGTCGTGGGCCGCCATCATCAGGAAGATCATATGGTTGACCACGTCATCGTCGCCGAACCGCTCGCCGTCCTCGTTCTCGACGTGACAGAGCACCGAGAAGATGTCGTCGGTCTGCCGGGCGCGTTTGGCGGGCAGGTAGTGGCGGAGAAACTCCTCGAGCACCTTGCGGCCGCGATAGGCCCGGCCCCAGCGGGTGAACGGCGCGTTGATCCGGACGATCCCGGCCGCGGCCTGCACACAGGCGATGAACGCTTTGTTGATGCGGTCCATCTCGGCCTGCCCGGTGTCCTGCACACCGCCCATGAACAGATCCGCGGCGATATCGAGGGTGAGCTGCTTGAGTTTCCAGTACGACGGGAACTCGGTGCCCGCTTCCCAGGCCGCCACACCCTGTTCGATGGCGGGGTGCAGGCGTTGGGTGTAGGCCTCCAAGCGAGTTCTGGTGAACGCTTCCTGCATGATCCGCCGGTGCGCCAGGTGCTCTTCGAAATCGATGAGCATGAGACCGCGGTGGAAGAACGGGCCGACGAGTTCGGACCAGGCCGGCTCGTTGGCGAACGCCTTGTCCTTGTTCTGCAGTGCCGCGCCGCACGCGTCGGGCCCCAACAGCATCACCGCGTTCTTGCCGAGCGCGCGGAACGGTGCGACCGGACCATAGCGCTCCCAGCGCCCGCGGCACAGCGCGACCGGGTCCTTGGCGTACTCCAGGACCTGCCCCAGCAGGGGCAGTCCGCGGTCATCACGGTGCTGGACCGGGATCGGTCGCGTGAGCGCCGGCCCCGTCGTAGCGGCTTCCTCGCGTGGTTCCAGGGCCTCGGCCTTCATCTGCTCACCTCGTGCTGGTGTGGCGGTGGTCACGTCAAGACTGATTCAGGAAGGACATCCTGTCAACCTTTGGCCGCCGATTCCTGTGGCATGCTGAGGACGTGGCCGTGCAATCGGGGGTCTACCGGGGTGTGAGCGCGGCCGATCGCGCCGCGGAACGCCGCGCCCGGCTGCTCGAAGCGGGGCTGACCGTCTGGGCGGACCCGGACGCGCGGACCACGATGACCGCCGTCTGCGCCGCCGCGGGGCTGAGCGAGCGCTACTTCTACGAGAGCTTCTCCGGGCTCGACGCCTTGCTCGAGGCGGTGATGGATGGAATCGCGGCGGAGATCGAGGAGATCAGCCGGCGGGCCGCCGAGCACGCGGGCGCGGACCCGGCCGACCGCGCCCAGGCCTCGATTCGCGCATTCGTCCAACTGCTGCTCGACGACCCACGCAAGGGCCGGGTCGCCATCGTGGAATCGGTCGCGATACCGAAGTTGCGCCGGCGCCGGACCGAGCTCCTGCGCCATCTGGCCCATCAGTCGGCGCTGGAGGCGCGGGAATTCTTCGGCCCCCGCGACCGCAGCGAGAACGCCGACGAAACCGCCGGACTGCTCTTCGTGGGTGGTATGGCCGAACTCGTCACCGCCTGGCTCGACGGCACACTCGGGGCGTCCCCGGACGAGATCGTCGACGCGGCCGCACGCGCGCTGGTCGGTCTCTACCGCTGAGTCGGTACGCGCCGATCTCGCCCGGTGCCCGAGCCGCGGCGGGCGTCACACGAACGGTGGGGCAGACGTATTCCGGCGGCGTAACGAACCGGCGGCGACCGCACGTTCCCGGCGCGCCGATGCGAGCATGTCAGGCCGCGGGGGTGCGCCCGTCGGTGATCTGGGCGGCGCCTCGGCGCGCGCCGAGGTACGGCAGCGCGAACTGGTAGAGCCCGGAGAAGAAGAGGAGGGCGAGCGGGATCAGCGGCAAGTAGGAAACCCAGACCACGGGCTCCGGCAGCGTCAGCGCGACAACGGTCGCGAGCACGGTCAGTATGAAAGCGACAGCGGACCAGCGGTGCAGTTGCCGTACGCGGAGCGCGGCCGGCCGATCCGGCGCTCCGGTATCCGCTCTCGGTGCGAGGTCCGCGGCCGCGCCGCCGCGCCGGGCCGCGAGGAGAGGTCGCACGAGCAGATAGAGGCCGGAGAAGAACAGAAAGGCCAGTGGGGGAAGCGGCAGATAGGACACCCACGCCGGACCCTGCAACGCCAGGACGACCACGGTGAGTACCAGGGTCGCCGTGAAAATGGGCACCAGCACGCGGTGCGTCCGCCGGATCGGCCCGTTCCAGCACATTGCGTCCTCCTCGGAGAGAATTCGCGCGCCCGGCGCTCTGCCGTGCGTATTTCGATGCGGATGACGTTAATAGCAGCGCTGTGACCAGCGCTTCTCGATTCCTGATCACTTGGTCCGTCTGTTACCGAATCCGGGCCCGAGCCGCCTGGTGGCGTGGCGAACGCCCGCGCGCCGGAGGGAGGCGCCGAACGAACGCGCGACCAGCAGCAGTCCGGGGTCGATCGCCCGCACCCCCGCACTTGGCGCAGTCCGATCCAACGGGTTCGCCTACGGTGATGTGAGCGTCGGGCTCTTCCTCAGGATGCGGGCGTGGCCTGCGAGTTGCTCAGGGTCGAATGGGGTCTTGGCTGCTTCGCATTCGTACTGCTCGATGCGAGCGAGGGCGGCATCGCGGATCGACTGATAGCCGCCGCGAGGCGTGTAGTGGTCGGTGATGACGGCGTCACGGTATCGACGCGAGGGTCTGTTGCCCAACAACCCCGGTCACGAGACCACGATTGAGACAGTCAAATCAGCTGCGGGGTTATGCCGGTCTCATGGGCGCAGAAGTTCGGCGAGGTCGACTGGCACTGGCATCGGTAGCCGTAGGCTGATGTGGGCGCGGCCGGTGTTCCCTTCGGGGTATCGGCCGGCCAGCGATGCGGGGGCGGCGGCGATGATGCGCAGGACTTGGCCGAAGCCTTCACGGCGGCCACGTCACCACCGGGCCAGGCCCTGAATCCCGTCTGGAAACCCAGGTTTCGAGATACACATGACCGGTCCATGCGATGCAGGTGAGGTCGGCGCCGGCGGAAGAGGCGCCACCTTCCGGTGGCAGAGGTCGGTGCTCATACGCTGGCTGGGTGATACGCAGTGATTGGGAAGCTGTCCTCGACCACAACCGCGTGGCTTTGGTCCGAGCGGTGCAGCCCCTTACCGATGAGCAGAGCCGGCGGCGTCTGGTGCCGTCGCTGACCACGCCGATCGCGTTGATCAAGCATTGCGCGGCTGCGGAGCGTGTTTGGTTTCAGCGCACGGTCGGTGGGCTCGAGGAATCCCAGTGCGATGGGTATGCCCGTGGCGATGACCAGAGTTGGGTGGTCCCGCCGGAGCAGCCTCTGGAGGAAACGATCGTCGAGTATGAAGCGGCTGCCGAGCGCTCACGAGCGATCGCGCGTACCGCGCTCGAGGGCGATGTGTTCGTTCACTACCGGCGCGGAGCGGTCAGTTTTTCGTGGATCTGCGCGCATATGATCGAAGAACTTGCCCGTCACGCCGGCCATGCCGACATCCTCGTCGAACAGATCCTCGCCGCCGACCGGGGCCGATGTTCATAATTCGATGCCTTGTCGAACAGGTAAATCCTCGATCAATCGCTGGGCGGCCATGTTTTCCGTCTCCTGTGTCCAGCAACCGCCCTTTTGTGGACGTCTGGTATTCGGGTACCACGTCATGGCTGTGGCGGGCAGGGCGGTCCCACGGCGGGGCTCGGCTCAGCCGGGTCCCCGGGCGGTGAACCCGTCGAAGAATCGGCCACCGAAGATAATCAGCGCCTGGGTGATGGTCTCGATATAGGCTCCATGTTTTCTGAGCCGCCGAGCGCGCACCCGTGGGCCAATGCTTTCGCGTACCCCGTGCCGGCATCGTGGTCGAAGCCGGCACGGGGTACCGCTGCCGGCCCCTGCCCAATGGCCGTGTCCGGTGAGAAGCAGGTCGGCGGCGGCCGCCACAGGTCGGTGGCGATAAGGAGTCGTTCGCCGTTGTCCGTGCAGCCCCCGAGATCGTCGAGCCGGTCGGTGATCCTGTAGCGAGTGCCGACTGTAGTTCCGTCGTGGTAAGCGGATCCGGGCCCGCGGCCGGCTCTGCCGCACTCTCTTCGCGCAGATATTCCCCACTGCCGTCGTTGTCGAGCAGAACCAGGGAACGACCGATCATCCGCAACCATCGGCCGCCACGGACGTATTCGCGGCGGGGGTGGTGTGCTTGGCTGTCGGATATGGAGTGGAAGCCGGTTCGAGTGGGTATCGGGGTGGTGGCCTGGGCGGCCACCCTCGCCGGCGCCGCCGGGGTGGGTCTGCACTTCAGTCGCTCGAGCTCCCGCCTCCTGGTGCTCGCCGCCTCGGGTGCGCCCTATCTGATGGGTTCGGCACTCGTCGGGGCGGCGGTGTTCGCCGCCGGGCGGCGCTGGGGCGGTGCGGGATTGGCGGGAGCGGTCGCCGCCGCGGGGGTCTGGACCCAGGCTCCCCTCTACACTTCCGGTCCCGATGACGACGCCGGCCGCACGGTGACCGTCATGCAGGCCAACCTCCTCTTCGACGGCGCCGACCCACGGGCGCTGGTCGACGAGGTGCGCACCCGCGGCGTCGAAATACTCACCGTCGACGAACTCACCCCCGCGGCGGTCGAGGCACTCGGCCGGGCCGGACTGGACGCGGCACTGCCCCACCGGTACCTCTCCCCCGGCCGGACCGCCGCCGGGACCGGCATCTGGAGCAGCCACCCGCTTTCAGACACCGTCGAGTACGACGGGTTCGTACTGAACCAACTCTCGGCGACTGCCACGTTCCCGGAAATCGGGCCGGTGACGGTGTATGCGTTCCACCCGGTGCCGCCGGTGTACGGCACACCGGTGTGGGCGGACGAACTGACGCGCCTCGGCTCGATCCTCGAGCGGGCACCCGCGGACCGGCCGGTGATCGTCGGCGGTGATTTCAACGCGACCTACGATCACGCGCAGTTTCGCACGCTGGCATCGGGCCGGTACACCGACGCCGCGGTGCAGGCGGGAGCCGGGCATCTGGTCACCTATCCGACCGACAAACAGTGGCCCCCGCTGGTCGGCATCGACCACATCCTGACCGCGGGCGCCCGCGCGGTGACGGTGCAGACCGTGGGCCTGCCGGGCGCGGATCACCGGGCCCTGGTGGCGCGGATCCACGGCCTGTGCCGCGTTCGCCTCTCCCGGATTCGAATCGTGACAGCATGCTCACGACGGGGCGCCGAGACGGGACAGCCGACACCCTCCCGGACCGCTGCTAGCATCCGCTGTGCCGTCGTCGGCCGGTCCGCACCGGTCACGGCGACGAAGTAGCCCGTGCCGGCCGCAGAGGTGGAGACTTTTCGATGACTACTCGTGCCGAGGTGTTCACCACCGCCGCCGAACTGGCGGCGACGCTCGCGTCCGGAACCGAGGTGACTCTGCTGGATGTGCGATGGCGGCTGGACCGTCCCGATGGGCGTGCCGACTACCGGGCCGGCCATCTGCCCGGCGCCGTCTACGTCGACCTGGACAGCGAACTGTCCGACCACTCGGTGACCGGCCGCGGTCGCCACCCGCTGCCCGACGGTGCCGCACTGCAACGGAGTCTGCGCGCGTGGGGGGTCCGCGACGGTGTCCCGGTCGTGGTCTACGACGACTGGAACCGCGCCGGTTCGGCGCGTGCCTGGTGGGTGCTCACCGCCGCGGGGCTGCCCGATGTCCGCATTCTCGACGGCGGCCTGGCGGCATGGCGGGAGTACGGCGGCAGCCTCGAGAGCGGCCAGGTGATCGCGGCGCCCGGCGACGCCACCGTGACCCGACCGGACCTCTACACCGGTGCGCGCGATGTCGTGACGGCGGAGGAACTGGCCGATATCGCCGCACAGGGATCACTCGTCGACGTACGCGCCGCGGAGCGATACCGGGGGGAGAACGAACCGGTCGACCCCGTGGCCGGCCACATTCCGGGCGCACGCAATGTTCCCGCGACGTCCCTGCTCGACGAGTCCGGCCGGTTCCTCCCGGACGAGGAGATCCTCGCCCGGTACCCGGACGCCGACCCGTCGCGGCCCCCGGCCATCTACTGCGGTTCCGGTGTGACGGCCGCGATCGCCGTCGCCGCGCTCACCGCGGCGGGGCGGGAGGCGAGCCTGTTCCCCGGTTCCTGGTCGCAGTGGAGTGCGGATCCGTCCAATCCCGTGGAGGTCGGCGACCCCTCGGCACCGGAAATCTGAGCCCGCGAATTCGGCGTCACGGGTCGCGGGCCGCGGCCGGCGTAGAACCCGTTGCGGGGCCGGGAGAGCCGGCGGGCGCTCCCGGGCCGCGCACGGCTCACTCCACGGATTCGAGACCGGCGGCGACGAGATGCTCCCGCAGCACGGCGGCGCCGGATTCGGCGAGCCAATCGGCGAAGGTGCGCAGACCGGGGTGGATCACGCGCAGGGCTTCTATATCGGCGTGCCAGCGGTGACCGTCGCGCCAGTTCGTCCGCGCCGCCGCGATCTCGGACCCGAGCGCCGCGGCTTCGTCGTCGGTGAGCTGCTCGTACCGCACCGGGATACCGGTGGCCTCACTGATCGCGGCGGCTGCCGCGACCGGAGTCGGCTGGTCGCCCGCGAGTTCGAGTATCCGGCCGGCGAAACGGGCGGGTTCGGTGAACGCGAGGAGGGCGAACTCGGCGATATCCTCCACCGCGATGACCTGCATCGGCTCCTCGGGCGGGAACAGATGCCGATGCACGCCGTGTGATATGCCGTCGATACCGGCCACCGCGACTCCGAGATAGTTGGTCATGAACCGGACCGGCCGCAGCACTGTCGGCACATCGACGCGATCGAGCAGGTACCGCTCGATCGCACGCTTCGCGACGCCGCCGGGCAGCGGCGCCGAGGTCGAGGCGACCGTGCTGAAGACGACCTGCTCGACCCCCGCGGCCCTCGCCGCGTCGATCAGTGCCCGGCCCCGCGTCGTCTCGAGTTCGATATCCGGTCCGGACGGCCCGAATGCCACGGGCGGTATACCGAATACGCCGGCGACACCCTCCAGTGCGGGCGCCAGGGTGCCGAGGTCGTCGAAATCTCCGCGCACCAGCCGGGCGCCCGCGGCGGCGAGTGCGCGTGCGGCCGGCGCTTCGGTATCACGGACCAGGACACGCACTGGCCGGCCCGCGGCCAGCAGGCGTCGCGCGGTGGCACCGCCCTGGCGGCCGGTGGCCCCGGTGACGAGGATCGGAGAATCGGAAGGGATCTGTTTCTCGGTGCGCACGGCGTCCGTTCCGTCGAATGTGGATACTGACATGATCCGGAATACTCCGCCCGTTTCCTCGCCTCGGACAAGGATTACGTGACATGACAGCTCCTCCGGCACCGAACAGTGCGCGCGCCGATGCCAGACGCAATCGCGAGCTCGTCCTGCGAACCGCCGTGCGCCTGTTCACCGACGAGGGGCCGGAGGTGTCGATCGGCCGGATCGCCCAGCGCGCGGGCGTGGGCGCCGGTACGGTGTACCGGCATTTTCCCAGTAAAGAGATCCTGGTCGAGGCAGTACTCGCCGAGCACGTGGCGGGTCTCGCCCGGGCGGCCGACCGGTGGGCACAATCCGCCCCACCCGGCGACGCGCTGTACGGTTTCCTGCTCGAGGTGATCGAGAAATCGGCGGGCCGCAAACAGATCTGCGATGCGCTCACCGCTGACCAGAGCTGGCCGCACGCCCTGCTCGCGACCGCGGCGCAGCAGTTCGACGAATCGTTGCGGCGCCTGCTGCACCAGGCGAAACGGGCCGGGGCCGTCG
The DNA here is from genome assembly GCF_000308775.1 of Nocardia testacea NBRC 100365. Lineage (GTDB taxonomy): Bacteria > Actinomycetota > Actinomycetes > Mycobacteriales > Mycobacteriaceae > Nocardia > Nocardia testacea. Next base: position 54,806 of record NZ_BAGJ01000273.1, on the reverse strand, counting down.
GCCCGGAGATAGAGGTCGCCGATCTGACCGCGCTGACCGTCGGCGGCGCAGCGATCCGGTCGGCCCACCGCAGCCGGGTGCGCGGCGCCCGCCTTGTCCGGCAACTGCTCGAGGTGGTGCGCACCACGACCGTCACGGAAGGAGCCATGTTACGTAACGGAGAGCTACCTCGGCGTCACGAAACCGGACGCGGCCGGCACTGCGCGGAATGCGGTACGCGGCTGCGGGATCGGGCGACCGGCCGGCCCGCGCGCTACTGCGGACCGACCTGCCGGCAGCGCGGCCATCGGCGTCGCACGAGCCGCTGACGGCCGAGGGCGGCCGGGCATCGGTGAGCGGCGGCGCCGGACAATATGCCGGCGCACCAGAGCGACCGTCACGGCCAGGGCAGTGTGGCCGTGAACGCGCTGATTCTGCGGGCCCGCAACGCATCCCGCAGGCCCCCGTGTCAGTACGAGCGCCAGTTGCGCGGCGCCGGCGCGTCGGTGAACGCCGAAATATGGTCGGCGACCCAGTCGGTGTAGGTCCGCGACGGCCGGCCCAGAACCTCGGGGGTATCGCCGGTCACCACGGCATTGCCGCCTGCCCGGACGAAGGCCTGCCCGGCCAGCGCCCCGTCCGCGAATTCCGTGGTGGCTCCCGCGGCGAGCATATGTTCGCGGGCGGCGCTCTCGGCGATATCGGCCACCTCGACGGAGTGTCCGAGCGCGGCGGCGAGTGCGGCCGCCTGGTCGTGTGCGGTGAGCAGTTCGGGACCGGTCAGCGTGTAGACCCGACCGGCGTGGGCGGAGGACAGCAGCGCTTCGGCGGCGACGGCGGCGACATCACGTGGGTCGACCACTCCCTGGGCGCCGGATCCGGTGAGGTTCGATACGGGCAACCCGGCGCGGATCGCGGGCGCCCAGGCCAGCGTGTTCGACGCGAACGAACTGGGGCGCAGGACCGTCCAGTCCACGCCGCTGTCGCGGACAGCTTCCTCCCCGGGCAGATGCCAGGTCCCGACCCGGCCGAGTGCGGGGTCCCCGGTACCGATCGCGGACAACTTCACGATGCGGCGTGCCCCGGCGTCCCGCGCGGCCCGGATCAGCGCGCGATCGGTCTCGATGTATTCCGGCCCGAGCAGGCCGAGAACGAACACCGATTCGGCGCCCGTCATCGCGCGGGCCACTCCGGGTACGTCGGTGTAGTCGCCGTGGACGACCTCCACTCCGGCGGGTACCGAGGCCGTGCCCGGGTTGCGGGTGAGGGCGCGAACCCGTTCGCCGCCCGCACTCAGCAGCCGGACGAGCTCACTACCTATGGTGCCTGTGGCACCGGTGATCAGGATCATGACACCACCGTGCCGCCGTGCGGGGCCGGACCGATAGGAGATTTCGGCACAATCGGAGCTCCGTGACCTGCATACACTCGAGGAGTGACCCTCTCGCCGGCTCAGCTGCCGTCCGTGACCACCGATCTCACCGAGACCACGACGCCGGCCCCACCGGCCCTGCGTCCGTGGCTCACCGAACTCGGCCGTATCCCGGCGAACCGCGTCGCCGTACCCTTCGCCCATATTCCGTGGGCCGCCACCATGATCGTGCTGCGCACCACGCAGGATCACGGCTCGCGGGACCCGCTCGTCCTCGGCCCACGCACCCGGGCGTCCTACGCCGCCGCGGACAAACCTCTCGGTTGTCTGCGGCTACGGCTCGCGCCGGGCGCCACCGGGCCGGTGCTCGGGGTCGGCGCCGGCGACCTCACCGACCGGGTCGTCCGCCTCGCCGAGCTACCGGGCCCGGTAGCCGGACTCGCCACCGAAATGGCCGAGCTGCGCTACGACGAGTTGCTGCCCTACCTGGAAGAGCGACTACCGCAACGTATCCGGGAGAGCCCGACGCAGCGGTTGCATCGGACGCTGCTCCGCAACGCCGTCGACACGGTATCCGCGGAGCCTTCCGGCGGTACGGTCCCCGCGCTGGCCGGCGCTCTCGCCGTGAGCGAACGACAGCTGCGCAACCTCTTCTCCACCGGAATCGGCGTGTCCCCGAAGCACTACACACGGATCGACCGGGTCCGCAGGGTGCTCGCCGGGGCCGGTACCACGTCGTGGTCGCAGCTGGCTGCCGGCGCCGGCTATTACGACCATTCGCATATGTCCGCCGAATTCCGTTCTCTCATGGGCGTTTCCCCGAGCTCGTTCCTGGACGGGACCCGGCTTCCGGTACAGCGCTGCCGGCCGTCGGGATTCGGCTGACCAGTACCGGTGCAGTGGGTCCGTCGGCGCGCCTCGCGTGTGCGCGTATGTGGCGCACGGCGTCACCGGTGGCCCTGCATATCCGTTCCCGTTCGGCCCGCGCCCCTCCGCCGCCGGACTCACCGGTCCCCCGCCTGCCGCACGGTGGGCGCCGATCTCCGGCATATGTGTTTCGGCCCAGTCGCGCATCACCGCGAGGACGAGTTCCAGGGACTGCCCGAGCTCGGTCAGGCCGTAGTGGACCTGTGGCGGCACAGTTGTTTCGACGTGCCGGGTGACGAGCCCGTCGGCGACGAGCCCCTGCAGTGTCTGCGACAGCATTTTCTGTGAGACGCCGGGCATCCGCCGGCGCAGCGCGGCGAAACGGACCGTATGCGGACTGTCCTCGGCCAGCACCTCGACCACCATCGAGACCCATTTCGTCCCCAGGCGGTCCAGCAACTGCCGGGTCGGGCAGTCCGGCGCGAACAGATCGCCGCGCCGGGCGGTCACCCCGGGGTGCAGGAGGCGAGATGCGGGTGGGCACACCACCGCGAGGGCTGCGGATCACAGCGAATTCCGTGGAACTGGCCGTCACGGTCGCCGGCTCCGGTCCGGCGCTCGTATTGCTCCACGGCCGGCCGCACACCCGGCGCATCTGGGACCGGGTGATTCCGGAGCTGGCACGGGCCCATCGGGTCATCGCGCCGGACCTGCGCTGACGGCGGCGGGGCCGCTCGCCGATCTCCTGCCGCGCCGCCCGCGCGGCGCAGCGGTCCCGATGGTCTCCTGAGATCCATCTCGTCGATCGCGCACACGGTTTCGGCGGCTTCTTCGAACAGCTTCTCGGCCTCGGGCGCTCACATAGCACCACCGGACCGATTCACAGGACCGGAATGTCGGGCGGCAGCTGCAGCGCCACGGTGATCAGCGAGTGGATGCGGGCACTGATCACCGTCAGCAGGCCGTGGATCTCGGCCGGAGCGGTTTCGGCGGCGGCGTGCAGGAGTTTCAGATCGTCGTCGATTCGGTCCAGCACGTGCCCGATATCGCCGGGGCCGGCCGTAAGGGCGGTGGCGATCTCCTCCAGCGGCAGGCCCTGGGCCTCGAGCCGGCGGATGAGGTGGACCCGGTCGATATCGGCGGCGTCGTAGAGCCGGTAGTTACCGGTCGTGCGTTCGGCCGGAATCAGCAGGCCGAGACCGGTGTAATAGTCGATGGTGCGCGCGCTGACCTCGGCGCGGGCAGCGAACTCACCGATCCTGAGCAGCGACTCGGGCACGGGCACCTCCTTCTGCCACCGACAACCATACAGTGGTGCGTGCTAGTGTCGGATGTATGTCCGCACGAGGGACTCGGCAAATCCGCAGCGTCACCGGCACCGCACGGCCGGTGGGCCGGATATCCTGCGCGTGCTGAGCCCGCGCCCGGTGTCCGTGCCGAGCGACTTTGCGCACGTATCCGTGCCGGTCGGCGAATGCCGGAGGATACGCCAAGTCCTCGCCGCAGCCGCGGCGCCGGACAATCGATGACGTCTCGAGAATCAGGAGAAGCCGAATGAGTGTCAGTCTCGCCAAGGGCGGAAATGTCTCACTGTCGAAGCAGGCGCCGAACCTGACCGCGGTGGCGGTCGGTCTGGGCTGGGACGTGCGGTCGACCACGGGTGCCGATTTCGATCTGGACGCGAGCGCCATCGCCACGGGCCCGGAGCAGAAAGTGGTGTCCGACCAGCATTTCGTGTTCTACAACAATCTGCGTTCCCCCGAAGGCAGCATCGAGCACACCGGCGACAACCTCACCGGTGAAGGCGAGGGCGACGACGAGGTGATCCACGTCGATCTGGCGGCGACCCCGCCGGCGATCACCAATATCTTCTTCCCCGTGTCCATCCACGAGGCCGATGCCCGGCAGCAATCATTCGGCCAGGTGCGCAACGCGTTCATCCGAGTGGTGGACCGGTCCAACGGGACGGAACTGGCGCGCTACGACCTGTCCGAGGACGCCTCCACCGAAACCGCGATGGTGTTCGGCGAGTTGTACCGCCACGGCGCCGAGTGGAAGTTCCGTGCCATCGGACAGGGCTACGCGTCCGGACTCGCCGGGATCGCCCGCGACTACGGCGTGAACGTCTGACGCGAACATCCGGCGACCCGAGCCCGCGGTTCCCCCATCACCGTCCCTGAGCAGAGAGAGTTCATGAAACGCGCATCGCGCAAGAATCGGCACCCCGGCGCGCGCCGGGACGAGGAACCTCCCCGACATCGAAGCGGGGCACGACAGTGCTGACCGCGCTGAACATCGCCCTCGGCATCGGGGTCGTGCTGCTCATCACGGCGGCGACGGGTTATTTCGTCGCCCAGGAATTCGCGTTCATGGCCGTGGACCGGTCCCGCTTGAAGGCCGGTGCCGCGGCGGGCGATCGGGCCGCCGTCCGCGCGCTGCGGGTCACCCGGCGCACCTCGTTCATGCTTTCCGGCGCCCAGCTCGGGATCACGGTGACGGGGCTGCTGGTCGGCTATGTCGCCGAACCACTCATCGGCCGGGGTCTCGCCGATCTGCTCGGTGGTGCCGGAGTACCGGCCGCCGTCGGGATCGGAATCGGGGCGGTGCTGGCCATCGCGTTCTCCACCCTGGTACAGATGCTGTTCGGGGAACTGGTACCGAAGAACCTCGCCATTGCCCGGCCCGAGCCGGTCGCCCGCCGGCTCGCGGCCTCGACGGCGGTGTACCTGAAAGTGTTCGGGTGGCTGATCCGGCTCTTCGACCAGTCGTCGAACCTGCTGCTGCGCGCCCTGCGCATCGAGCCGGTGCACGATGTGGAGCATTCGGCCACCCCCCGCGATCTCGAGCACATCGTCGCGGCGTCCCGGGATTCCGGGGAGCTGCCCGCCGAATTGTCCACGCTGCTCGACCGCATCCTCGACTTCCCGACCAGCACCGCCGAGCACGCCATGATCCCCCGTGCGCGGGTCGACACCGTGCACATCGATGATCCGGTGGGTGAGGTGCTCACCCGGATGCGAGCAGGCCATACGCGCTACCCCGTGATCGGAGATTCCAGCGACGACCTGCGCGGGGTGATCCATCTGCACGATCTTCTCGCCGGCGCTCCCACCGGCACCGCACAGACCCGGTTGCGCCCCGCGGTCCTGGTCCCGGCCTCGCTCCCGCTCCCCGAGCTGGTGGACCGGCTCGGTGCCGCCAGGGAGGAGATGGCGCTCGTCGTCGACGAATACGGCGGTTTCGCCGGGATCGTCACCGTCGAGGACATCGCCGAAGAACTCGTCGGCGAAATCGCCGATGAACACGATCCCGGCACCGTCGGCGATATCGTCGTGGAGGGCGAGGGCTGGCTGGTACGCGGCGACGTCCACCTCGACGAGGTCGAACGTCTCCTCGCCTCCGCCTTGCCCGGCGGCGATCACGAAACCCTGGCCGGTCTGCTGATCAGCGCCTCCGGCGGGTTACCGGAAGTCGGCGACGAGGTGCGCATTCCCCTGCCGGCCGAGCCGGCCGACTACCTCAGCGACCCGCCGCGGCCGGCCCGCACGCTGGTCGCCGAGGTGCGCCGGGTCGACAAGCACGTGCCCGCGTCGGTGTTCGTCATCGTGCGGCCCGAGCCGGAGGCCACCGGTGATGAGTAACCCCTGGGTCGTCGTGGCGGTGACGGTGGGGTTGATCGCAGCGAGCGCGTTCTTCGTCGCGGTCGAGTTCGCGCTCATCGCCGCCCGGCGGCACCGGCTCGAGGACGCCGCGGCCGAGAGCGGCGCCGCGCGCGCGGCGCTGCGCAGTTCCGCGGAGCTGTCGGTGCTGCTGGCCGGCTCGCAGCTCGGCATCACCGTGTGCACGCTGGCGCTGGGCGCGATCACCAAACCCGCGGTGCACCACTGGCTGACGCCGCTGTTCGAAGGTTTGGGCGCGCCGGTCTGGGTCGCCGATGTCATCGGATTCGTCCTCGCGCTCATCGTGGTGACGTTCCTGCACCTGGTCGTCGGTGAGATGGCACCCAAATCGTGGGCGATCGCCCATCCGGAGAAGTCGGCCACCATTCTGGCCGTCCCCATGCGGATCTTCATGTGGTTCACCCGCCCGCTGCTCACCGCGCTCAACAGCACCGCCAACCGGTGCCTGCGCGTGGTAGGGGTGACACCGGTGGACGAGGTCGAGGCCGGACAGGACCCCGCCGCGCTGCGCCACCTCGTCGAACACTCCGCGACCGTGGGCACCCTCGACGAGCGATACCACGGCAATCTCATCAGTGCGCTGGAACTGGAGCAGCTCACCGTCGCCGATATCCTCCGGCCCGGCGCCCGCCCCAGCGCGGTCGGCCCGGACGCCGGCCCGGAGACCATCCAGGCGATCTCGCGCGAGTCCGGGCATCTGCGGCTGCTGGTTCGCGAGGGCGCCCGGATCGACGGGGTCCTGCACGTCCGCGACAGCCTGCAGGCGCAAGCGGGCACCACCGCGCAGCGGCTGATGCGTCCGGTCCTGGTCCTGACCACCGCGACGAAGGTGTACGAGGCGCTGCGCACCATGCGCGAAACCCGCAGTCACCTCGCCGTCGTCACCACCGCCGGCCACGCCGACGACCCGGTCGGCCTGATCACGCTCACCGATGTGCTGCAGCGTCTGCTGCCCCGGTCGGCCACGGAATCGCCGCACAGCACACCGTCGCGGTATATGGACAGCCGACCGGGAGCACCCGGGACGGCAGCCGGCGAGACGGATGGCGAAAGACACCGCGACCGGACTCGGGATGGCAACGGCCCCAACCACACCGCGCACGACCACACCGAGCGCCACGACGAAATATGAGATCGTGGAACCGCCCCCGGACGGGCCCCGCGCCCACACCGCCGGGGGCGGTCGCTATCGAGGAGGAACACGATGACCACCGGAGCATACGACCCCCGATTCACCGCGGCCGCGGGGATCACCCCGGGCGGCCTGGGCAAACGCGCCGCGGCCCGTTTCATCGACTGGATCGTCGCGGCGATCATCGGTGCGATCTTCTTCTGGTTGCTGGACAAAACCGTGCACACCCCCGGCTGGGTTTCCATCCTGCCCGGCGCCGGTTTCGCCTTCCTGTACTTCCTCGGGTTCGAGGTGAGCTCGGGTTCCACCCCCGGTAAGAAGCTGCTCGGCCTGCACGTCAACGGTTCCGGCGGCGCGGCCAAACCCAGTGTCAAGGAATCCGCCCTGCGCAACGCCTATATGCTGCTCAACCTGGTGCCGTGCATCGGCGGCGTCCTCTGGTTCTTCGCCGCACTCGGTATCGCCGTCACGGTCGGTTCCAGCTCGACCAAACAGGGCTGGCACGACCGATTCGCGGACGGGACCCAGGTGGTCGAGACGTCCTAGCGCCGGCCCCGACCGGACGCGGGGCGTCCCGGATCATCCGGGGCGCCTCGCGTAGGTTTCTGTCTCGTCGGCACCGGCCGCCACCAACAGGGCACCGGTCCGGTGGGGCGAACTCCCCGGCGGGATACGTGCCGGACCTCCTCGGCGGCACCGCCGTACCGGCTGCTGTACTCGACGACCAGTTCGCCGAGCCACGGCGCGGCGAGCGGATCGTCCTGTGCGACAGCGCAGACGCGGCGCACCGGTCAGGCCCCCGGTTCGGGCAGTGCGGGCGGGTCGATCCGCGACTGCGCGTGTTGGGATGTCGACGAGCGTTGTCGCCCTTCATGTTCGGCGCGAGGACACGGTGCGCCCGCACGGGGCCGCAGCGGACCCGAGCGGGCGATGCTTCCGCACCGTCCTCGCGGGTCCGGTCCCGACGGGGTGGAAACCCGCGTCCGGGTTCAGGGGGTCGGTGCGATGAACTCCGGCTGGTCGAGTACTCGCAGCCAGCTGCCGTCGGGCTGGCGCCGGACCACTTGCGCCCGCGCACCGGTACCGTCCTTCGGCGGCGTCGAGGTGAGGGCGAGATCGCCGCTGATGCTGATCAGCGTCGGCAGCGGTTCTTCCGGTTCGAACCGGGGCCCGGCGGCCAGCACCTTCTCCCACAGTGCGCGGATCGCCGCCCGCCCGACGGTTCGGCTGCCGGGTGGGTAGGCCAGGACGGCGTCCTCTTCGTAGAGTGCGGCGACTCCTTCCGCGTCACCGGCATTGGAGCGTTCGACGAACAGGCGTGTGATGTCTTCGGGCCGCAGCGCCTTCTCGTATTCGGGCATTGTTTTCCTCCTGTGGTTTCGGATTCGACTCGTTTCAGCCTGGCCGGATAGAAACCAGAAGTCCAACAGCTGGTTCTTATGAAAGCTAGAATCAACAGTTATGGAACTGAGGCAGTTGGAGTACTTCGTCGCGGTCGCGGAGGAACAGAACTTCACCCGGGCGGCACAGCGGGTGCACATCAGCCAGTCCGGCGTCAGCGCCCAGATCCGCGCACTGGAAAAAGAACTCGGTGCCGAATTGTTCGACCGGTCGGCGCGCACCGCCACTCTGACCGTCGCGGGAAAAGCCGCGCTCGAACACGCCCGGACCGCCCTCGAGGCCGCCGAAGCGGTCGGCCAGGCGGTCGGTGAGGTCACCGATCTGATCCGGGGCAGACTCACCGTGGGAATGGTCGTCGGCTGCACCGTCACACCACTGTTCGACGCCCTCGCCGATTTTCACCGCGCCCACCCCGGTGTCGAGATCTCCCTGCTCGAGGACAATTCCGACCGGCTCGCCGAGGCCGTACGGACCGGTGCGCTGGATGTGGCTCTCATCGGGACGGCGACCGCCGAACCCGACGGGCTGAAAGCGCTGACTCTCATCCGCGAACAACTCGTCGCGGCGGTTCCCCGCGGACATGCGCTCGCGGCGCGGCGGCGGGTCACCCTTGCGGAGCTGTGCGCCCACCCGCTCGTGTGCATGCCCTCCGGCACCGGTGTACGCACCGTGCTCGACCGCGCCTGCGAGACACAGGACCTCCGCCCGGTGGTCGCGCTCGAGGCCGGCGCCGCCGACGCCATCGCCGATCTCGCCGCTCGCGGACTCGCGGTCGCCGTCCTCAGCGATTCCATGGCCGCGGCCCACCGCGACCGGCTCGTCCCGCTGACCCTCGAAGGCGTCGATACCGCCGCGTACCTCGCCCTGATCTGGAAACACTCCGTACGCCCCGCGGTGCGGGAACTACTCGTGCACAGCCGGCGGGCGTTCCATCGGGCCGGGCTCGGCGAGGGCCACAACGGCCCCCGATAGCGGTATCACTTCGGTCTTCCCCGGTCGTGAGAGCCGATGCGCCGGGCGCACGACCCGGACGAACGACCACCGGGCCGCGTGTCGACCCACCGGGCCTGCCGTGCCGACTCCTATCCTGGGCTCGACGGAGCGGCACGAATGGTCGTCGCGCACGTCGAGGACACGCAGCGCCAGGCGGGAGATCGGCAACCTCGGGACGAAAGGCGGAGTGCGATGCACGCGAATTCCGCGGCGAGCCATATCGTGGTGGGTATCGATGGATCCGACACCGCGCTGGCGGCCGCCAAATGGGCCACGAGATTCGCCGACAAGCTCGCCCTACCCCTCCATCTGGTGCACTCCTCCCCCGCGCCGGGCCCGATGCCCGAGGTCGCGCTCGATCCCGCCGAACTGGCCGAACGACACCGGCTCTTCCGCGCCGAACTCCTCGCCACGACCGAATCCGCGTTACGGGACTGGGCGCCCGGTGTCGAACTGACCTCCATCGCGGAGACCGAGGCGCCCGCCACGGCCCTGCTGCGAGCCGCCGAAGGCGCCGCGTTGATCGTCCTGGGCGCCACCGGCGCCGGGATGGTGGAACGCTGGCTGCTGGGGTCGACGGCGCTGCGGGTGGTCGGCAGCGCGCGATGCCCGGTGGCGGTGTGGCGCGGGGACACCGCGCATATCGCGCCCGGTGACGATCGCCCGATCGTGGTGGGCGTCGACGGGAGCCCGCTGTCGGCCGGGGCGACCCGGCTGGCCTTCGAATGGGCGCGGCTCTTCTCGGTCCCGGTCACCGCGGTACGGGTGTGGTCCGACAGCACCGCGGTCGGCGACGCCGTTCCCACCGCGCTGCAACTCCTGGGCCCGACGGCGATGGTGATCGACTGGGAACGGATCGCCCGTTCCGAGGCGCAGACCCTGTCGACCGTCATCGCGCCGTACCGGACGGACTTCCCCGACGTGGAAGTGGAGGAGCGGTCGCGGCGCGGATCGGCGGCACGCGAATTGCTGCGCGCGCTCGACGATGCGCAATTGGCGATCGTGGGCAGTAAGGGCCGGGGGCGATTCCGCGGGGCCCTGATGGGATCCACCAGTCAAAACCTCCTGCACCGCGCCGACCGGCCGATCGTCGTCTACCGCGACACCGATAGCTGAGCACCGCGGCCCGGTCCGTCACGCGGGCACCGGAAACGCTCCCGTGCCGCGCCCGGTCGGCGGACCGGACCGGTCTCGGATCCGAGATGTCTTGCGCGCGACGGTGGTTGACGGTCCGCCGACCGGCGGCCGGGGCACCGCGGACCGGCAACGGATCGGTTACGCTCGAGGCGGTTCTGCCGTCGGTGATATGAGGTGTGCCGGATGGATTCGTCTGCGGTCGCGGCGGCGGCCGGAGTAGCGACAGCGCTCATCGCTCTGATCGCCGCGGTGCTGGTCGTATGGCAGGTGGTCGAGATGCGAAAGACCACCTACGCCAGTGCGTTCAAAGCCGTCTACGACATGCTCCAGGACGAATCGCTGCGCCAGGACCGCCGATTCGTCATGCGTCACCTGCGATTCCAGGAGTTCGCCTCGTGGTCGGAGGAGGATATCCAGCGCGCCGAACGAGTCTGTCACAGCTACGACTGCGTGGGCATCATGTGCCGGAGCGGGTTCATACCATCGGATGTCGTGGCCGACTCCTGGGGCGATTCGCTGCGAACCTGCTGGAATGTGCTGCGGCCCCTCGTGGAGAAATACCGTGCGGATCGCAACGCACCGGAACTGTGGGACGACTTCCAGTGGCTCGCCCGGCGAGCCGTCGAGCTACGGGTACCCGTCGGCCGCTGACGGTGCAGCGGCCGACGGGCCGGGGCCTCCGGGATCAGGGGACGACAACCGGGCCGGTGAGCGGCGGCGGGTCGTCGGCCCAGCGGTGACCGGTCTCGCGCGGGGTCACGCCCTGTTCGGCCCACGCCGCCAGCAGCAAGGCGACCTTGCTGTGCATGATGGTGCGGAGCCGGTCGAACGAGTTCTCCGGCGTATCGTCGACCTCGCCGAGCAGCAGCCACCACGCCCAGGCCACGGCGCCGGCGTTCGCGACGAAGTCCGGCAGTACCGGGACTCCGCGGGCGGCGAGCATCGCCTCCGCCTCCGGGGTGGTGGCCGCGTTCGCGGCTTCGACGACGATCCGGGCCCGGACATCGTAGGAGTTGTCCGGCGTGATCGCGTAGGAGATCGCGGCCGGGACCAGGATGTCGACCTCGGCGGCCAGGATCGTGGTCCGTGGCAGCTGCTCGATGCCCGCCGGCAACCGGGAGCGGTCGATCTCGCCGTACCCATTGCGCAGGGCCAGCAGCGCCGGGATGTCCAGCCCGTCGGCGCAGTGCAGGGTCCCGGCCGCGTCGGCCACGGTGGTGACCTTCATCCCGGCCTCGTGCAGGTAGTAGGCCGCCGCCCCGCCCATGGTGCCCACCCCCTGGATCGCGACCGTGGTCTCGGCGGGCACCTGGCCCCACCAGACCGCGGCGGCGAGGCAGGCGTGCGCGACACCGTAGCCGCCGATCACATCGCCCAGCAGGAACCCGCCCTCGACCGCCGCGTTCAAACCGCGGCGGACCCGCTCGAGGGTCGCAGCGGGGTCGGCGGCCCGGCGGATCGCGGCGTGATAACTCTGACCCAGGCCGAGCTTTTCGAAGACCTCGTCGATCAGATGCTGTGGGACCCCCAGGTCCTCGGCGGTCACCCAGTGTGAATCGATCCACGGACGCATGGCCTCGCAGAATCGCTCCAATACTTCGACAGCACGCGGATCCTTGGGGTCGAAATCGATCCCGCCCTTGGCTCCGCCGATCGGCAGATCGAATGTCGCGGTCTTGTTGGCCATGCCCCGGGCCAGATCCTCGACCTCGCTCACCGTGCAGCCGGCCCGCATCCGGGTGCCGCCGGTGGCCAGCCCACCGCGCAGTGTGTGCACCACGAGATAACCGACCGCGCCCGTCTGCGAGTCCGTCCACTGCAGGCGCATATACGGCTCGGAACGACGGACCGCGGGGGTGAGGGCCACTGCCGCCGGTACGGCCGGTACTGTCTGCGCTGTAATCTGCGCGGCGCCCCCCGCCGGGTCCTGCATCGTCGTCACGACGAACCACCTCCTCTTCGTGTTCGTGCCGGATACACCATCACCCACGGAGAAGCGCCGGGCGCGCGTAATCCCCTGTCCGGACCACGTCGTCCCGGCCGATGGCTCGATTCCGGTGTCACCAGCCTGCATTCGCGATCGCACATTCGTCTATTTACGGTTCGTTCACGGCGGTGTTCAGGGATGCTGCACAACGCTTAGGCTCGAAACCATGGACCTGTCGCTGGCCCGTCTGCGAATGTTGCGCGAGTTGCATCGGCGCGGCACGGTCACCGCGGCCGCGACCGCACTGCACTACACCGCGTCGGCGGTATCCCAGCAGCTCGCCCAATTGGAGCGCGATGTCGGCACCCGCCTGTTCGAGCGGCGGGGACGCCGACTGCAACTCACCGATCTCGGGGTGCTGCTGGCCGAGCACGCCGAAGAGATCCTCGCGTCGGTCGAGCGGGCGACCCAGGCCCTCGAGGACGCAGGCGAGACGATGACGGCGAAACTCACCGCCGGGGTGTGGGCGTCGGTCGCCTCCGGTCTGCTGCCCGACGCGCTCAGTGCCCTCGCGCGGACCCATCCGGGAATCTCGGTACGGACGCGGGAACTCGTGCCGGAGGCCACCGCCGCCGCGGTGCGCGACGGGGCACTGGATCTGTCGTTCGTTCTCGAGTACTCCAACTATCCGATGACCTGGGACAGCGGCCTGGAGCGTGCCGTCATCGCGGTCGAACGGATCTACGTCGCGGTCCCGCCCGGGGCCGTACCGGCGGCCAGCGTGACCCTGGCCGAGCTGGCCGAGCATCCGTGGATCCTCGCGCCGGCCCGCTCGCATTTCGGGCACGCGGCGCGGCTGGCGTTCCAATCCGTCGGGCTCGAACCACGGATCGATCACGAGGTGGAGGAGCAGGCGACGGCCATGGCGATGGTGGCGGCCGGGCTCGGTGTGACGCTGGTATCGGATCTCGGCCTGGCCCTGCGCCCGCCGGGGGTGGATATCGTCGCCCTGGGCGATGTGCTCACCCGGACGGTATCGCTGGCCTTCCGTACCAATACGGCCCGGCGGGCCGCACTGCTGCTCGTCGTCGACGCGGTCCGCGCGACCGCCGCGGAGAAGGGCCTGGGCGCCGAATCCGCGCTGCCCACCCCGGCCGATGCGGAACCGTTCCCGGCCCGGCCGGCCACTGTGCGGACCACCGATCGGCGCCCGGAACAGAACTGATCGGCCCCGCCGCGCGACTCGCCCGTCCGCGATCCGGTGAATCCGGTCACACCCACGGGGTAGGCTCGCACGCGTCGGCGTGGCGGTGACACCTGGAGGTCGGCCATGGAGGTTCTGCTCGGAATCGGGACGCGCAAGGGTTTGTTCCTGGCGCGCAGCACCGACGGCCGGTCGAGCTGGGAGGTGAGCCCGCCCCGATTCGCCGTGGCCGATGTGAAAGCGCTGGCCATCGATACCCGGCGGCCGACGCCGCGCGTCCTCGCCGGAGTACTGGACAGCCATTTCGGCCCGACCATGGTGACCAGCGACGATCTCGGCCGGACATGGAGCGAACCGGACGCCGCGCCGCTGGCCTTCCCGCCGGATACCGGAGCGGCGCTGCGGGGCGTATGGCAGATCGCGCCCGCGACCGCGGCCGAGCCGGACGTGGTGTACGCGGGCGCCGAACCGTCGGCGCTGTTCCGCTCCGCCGATGCCGGGCGGACCTTCGAACTGATCCGTGGCCTGTGGGACCACCCGCACCGCCCCGAATGGATGCCGGGTGGCGGCGGGCTGGCATTGCACACGATCATTGCGCATCCGGTGGACGCGGCGCGCATCACGGTCGCCATGTCGACCGGCGGTGTCTACCAGACCGCCGACGGCGGCAACTCCTGGAAGCCCACCAACAAAGGGGTCACCGCCGATTTCATGCCCGGTGAACTACCGGAGTGGGGGCAGTGCGTGCACAAGGTCGCCATGGACGCCGGTACCCCGAGCACGATGTATCTGCAGAACCACGGCGGGGTCTTCCGCACCACCGACGACGGGACGAGCTGGCAGCCGATCGACGGCGGGTTACCGGCCTCGAATTTCGGATTCCCGATCGTCGCGCACCCGCGGCGCCCCGGAATGATTTATACATTCCCGCTGGTGGCCGATATGGAGCGATTCCGCTTCCCGCCGAACGCCGAATGCGCCGTCTACCGCAGTACCGACGGCGGCGAGACCTGGTCGGCGCAGACCGACGGGCTGCCGCGGGAACCGTTCTGGGCGGCGGTCATGCGCGATGCCATGTGCGCCGACGACGCCGACCCGGCCGGGATCTATTTCGGTACCCGCAACGGCGAGGTCTACTGCAGTGCCGACGAGGGCGAGCACTGGGAACTGGTCGTCGACAAATTGCCGGATGTCCTGTGTGTGCGCGCCCGAGTGGTCGGATAGGGCCGTGGCACAGGTGCGCTTACCGTCCGCATTGCGGGCCTACGTCGGTGGCGACAAGGAACTGGCCGTCGACGGCGCGACGCTGCGCGGCGTGCTGGATGCGCTGCGCGAGCGGTCGCCCGCACTGGAGCGCCGCCTCCGCGACGAGAGCGGCGAACTTCGCCGCTATGTGAACTTCTACGTCGACGGCGACGAATGCCGGACACTACGGGGCCTGGACACACCCCTGCACGCCGGCACCGAGGTCATGATCATTCCGTCGGTCGCCGGTGGTTGATCGCCGCGACCGCGCCACCTCACTCGGCAGCGTGCCCGGGCGCGGCCCTCGACTCCGATTCCCTTCTCAGCGCACGGAATTCGTCGGCCAGTGCGTCCAGGGTGTAGTGGGCGTTGAGGCCGCTGGGGTTGGGAAGTACCCAGATCTCGGTGTCGCCGATCGTCTCGGCCTGGCGCCCGACGGTGGTCCGCGGGCGGCCGAACGCGGTGCGGTAGGCGCCCAGGCCCAGCACCGCGAGGATTCGTGGCCGGTTACGCAGCACCCGGTCGGCGAGTGCGACGCCACCGTCGCGCAGTTCCTGCTTCGTCAGCTCGTCGGCCTTCGCGCTCGTGCGGGTGACCACATTGGTGATCCCCAGCCCCAGCGCCGGCAGTTCGTCCTGTTCATCGGGGCGGAACAGGCGCGGCGTGAAACCCGATCGGAACAGCGCGGGCCAGAAACGGTTTCCCGGCCGGGCGAAATGATGGCCGGTCGCACCCGACCACAGTCCGGGGTTGATCCCGCAGAACAGCACCCGCAGATCCGGCGCCAGCACATCGGGGATCGTCTTCCCGGCCGCGGCCGCCAGGTCGGCCGGTGTGGGACGGTACTCAGCGGAACGGGCCATCCGCCCAGTCTGCCAGCGGGTGTGGAACATCCGGACCGGACGGTCGCGGGCGGCTTCGCGCCGCCGGACGGAACACCGGCACCGCGCCGTGACGACCGCTAGCGGTAACCGCGCTTCAGCAAGTACTTCGCCCCTGCCTCGAAGCCGGCCGGGTTCAGCACCTCGAACCCGAACGCGTCGGCGAGCCGGTCGGTGGTGTCGAAGGCGGCGCAGACCGCCAATGCGTCCGCGATCCGGTCGCGCGAGACCCCCGCGGACAGCACCGCACGCATATCCGCGGCGCTCACCGCCCCTTCCCTGGTCAATGTGCCCAGCATGCGCAGGGTGGCGCGGAGCCCGTCGTCGATCGGGGCTGTATCGAGGTCGGTGAGCACTTCGCGTACCTTCGCGGGGTCGCGATAGGCCCGGCCGGCGGTCGCGGTATGCGCGGCGATGCAGAATGCCGACCCGTTGACCTGCGAGACGTAGGCCGCCATCAGTTCTCGGTCCGCGACCGACCACGCCGAGGGCCCGCGCATCGCCGCCTGGGTGAACTTCTTCGCGGCGGTCCCGTAGAAGGCGGGCCGGTAGAAGGTCAGTTTGGCGGCATCGGGCGGGGGGTGTCCGGAGAGCATCCGGATGAGCGTGAACAGCAACTCGGTTCGCCGGCGGTAACCGTGGTCGAGGATATCGAGTCGCATTACTCGGCCGCACCGGCGTCGGCGGCGGCCAGCGCGGCCGGCCCGGCCGCGTAGAGCCGGGCCGAGCGACCGACCGCGGCGCATATCACCAGCTCGAAGAGCTGGTCCTCGGTGAAACCCGCGGCCTTCGCCGAACCGAAATCCGCATCGGTGATCCGGCCGGGACAGGTGACGACCTTGTCGATCAAGGTGTCCACCGGCGGTGGCAGGCCGGCGCGGGCGAAGGCTCGTGCCCGCTGTTCGGGGGATGCGCGCCCCGCGCCGGTCAGGACGCTGTTCACCAGCGCACGATGTGCTGTCTGCTTCTCGTCCCTGTCGGTCACAGCGCTCTCCGGCTCCTTCCGGTTCGGCTCGCCCTCATACAACCATGCCGGGACACCGTCCGGCAGCGATCCACGCCGCGCCGCGGCAGCACGCCGGGCCCGGCGGCAGCGCACCCCCCGTCACCCGCGCAGCCGCCGGCCCTCGCGCCTCACATCACGAGCCGGTAGAAGGCCGCCAGCGCGCCGTCGATGGGATGCGGCTGCGGCCTGCCCTGCTCGTCGAGCCGATTCCAGCGCTGCAAATTGATCGCGGCCGAGAATTGCCGAGCGCTGTCGGCGCGGACCATCGATATCGCTCCGGCGCCCCAGACCGAGCCGTCGTGACCCCAGAACGTCCCGTGCCCGGGCATCTCGATGCGATGCAGTCCCAGGCCGTACTCGATCGTTTTCCCTTCGAAGGAGATGACCGGGACGGTACGTTGCATCTGCGCCAGCGACGAGGGCGCCACGATCTCACCGGCGAGCAGGAGGCCGAAGAACTGGTTCAGGTCGGCGACCGTCGAGATCAGCGAAGCCGCCGGGCCCACCCACGACATGTCGAAAACGCTGAAATCGCGAGGCGGCTCGAGCATGCCGAACCACGCTTCGTAGCTCCGCGAATGCGGCCCGTCGATCCGGGTGCTCTCCGGGAGTTCGGTATCGCGCAGTCCGGCTTTCTCGATGACATTGCCGGTGATGTATTTCTCCGCGGTCGTGCCGGTGACCAGTTCCAGGAGCCGGCACAGGAGCAGGTAGTTGGTGTTGGAGTAGATGCCCGGAGTGCCCCCGGGCGTCCCCACCGCGGGGGCGGAGACCCCCAGTTCTATCAGTTCGAGCGGGTCGAAACGTCTGTGCCGGTTCTCGTCCAGGCTGTCGGGCCGCGTATCGGCCACCGCGGGGAAGGCGGCGAGAGACGGGTAGGCGTACGGCAGATATTCGGCCAACCCGCTGGTGTGGTTGATCAGCATCCGGACCGTCACGGCATCGCCGCGGGCGCCGGGGACCAGCTTCGGCAGGTAGTGACCGATCGAAGTGTCCAAGCCGATCTGCCCGTTCTCCACCTGCTGCAATACTGCCGCCGCGGTGAAGGTCTTGGTGATACTGCCGACACGGTGGCGCATATCCGCCGTGACCGGCCGGCCGGTCTCGATATCTGCGACCCCGGCGGCACCGCGCCACCTCCGCTCACCGTCACGCACCTCGGCGAATACGCCGGGGACCCCCGCGCGGTGAATATCGTCCAAGGCAGCCTGCAACCGGGCGGGCTCGGGTGGGTTCGTCACGACGGGTGTCCTCTCATCAGCAGCTGTGTGCGGGTCGATCCGGGCGGCTCGCGGTGTCCCGGTCGGCCACCACTATCCGCCGCGAGGCCCGGCCGAGTATCGGAAAAATGTTCCCGGCGACCGCCGGGCACCCGCGGTTCCGGCAGCGATATCGGGGCGCGGTGGGGCGGCTGGAAGCCGTGCCCGCAGCACTTGCCCGGATCGGCCGCCCGATCCGGGCAGTTGTCCCAGGTCACCGCATGGCCGAGGCTTGCAGAAGGTGCTGCCGCTGGTTCCCGGCCATGGTTCGATCACCGGGCGTGGAACCCACGGCAGCATCCGATCATCCGGGCCGCCGGAAACCGGGCGGAGGCAGCGAGCGGTTGCCTTCGACCTGGTCAGAGCGCGATCATCGATAGGAGCGACCCGGCGGGGCCGGTCCAGTCGGCCGCCGGCGATTCGGCAGTTATCGACCATGAGAGGACTGTGTCCCATGCCTTCCCGGAACAACACGAACAGCCCCGGGCAATCGTCCCCCGCCATCGCGGCGCCCCCGGCCGGCCGCCCCCGCGGCCGCGGCGCACCCGCGGCCCGGGTGACCCTGCCCCATCTCAGCGCCCAGGTCGCGATCCCCGGCCCGGGCATCGATGTGAAGGCCGGGCCGGTCGAGCTGTCCCTCCCGACCCGCTATCTCTATTACGGCGGACTCGGCGCCCTCACCGTCGCCGGCGCGGTCGAATTGCCCCTCGCCGGCGCGCTGGCGGTCGCGGGCCTGATCGTCGATCGGATGCGGCGGCCCCACGCCACCGAGCCCGGGCCGGTGGGTACCGGCGCGGCGGCCTAGTCGCACCGGCCGGGCTCCGACCTCGCGGCCGGCGGATTCACAGCAGTCCGAGCCGCTCCAGATCGGTGGTGTACTTGACGATGATGTCCGGGGTCACATGCGGAATGTCTTTCTCGGCACCGATTTCCGCGTGCCGGACCGCATCCCGGAACCGTTCGGTCGGCGCGATGGACCCGCGGACCGCCTGCTGCGGTTTGCGGTAGTTGTCCAGCAACGGCAGCAGGGAGTATCGGCGCTGCCGGTCCGGTAGCGCCCGGACCGCGGTCTCCATGCGCTGCAACCAGTCGTCGTAGCCGGAGATCCGCTCGATGGGGTGGCCCGCATCGATCAGCCAGTCGACGTAGGTGTCCAGCGAGATCCCGTCGTCGTACGGGTTCATCACGTGATAGGTCCGGAAACCGGACCCGGGCCGGGCCCCGAGCGTGGCGACCGCCTCGGCGATGAAACCGACCGAGAGCCCATCGTAGTGGGCGCGCGGCCGCCGGCCCTCGGCATCGAGTTCGTAGAAGGAGCCCGGCGCCGTCCCGGTGGCCTCCACGCTCAGGACCAATCGGGTGAACATATCGGGCAGATTGAGCTGACCGGAGTATTCGGTATCGGCGAGGATCATATCGCAGCGGAACACCGCGATCGGCAGACCGCAGAGGTCGGCGGCCTCCCGGAGCAGGACCTCACCGGCCCACTTACTGTTCGAGTATCCGTTGGCGTAACCGCCGTCGATCGCTCGCCGCGGGCTGATCACCCGGATATCGGCGTCCTCGGTGAACGCCGCCCGATCGATCTGATCGCTCACCCCGATGGTCGAGATATAGGTGTAGGGCTTCTGCCTGGTGGTCAGCGCGAGGCGGATCAACTCTGCCGTGCCCACCACATTGGGACCGAACAGCTCCCGGTAGGGCAGCATGTGATTGACCAGCGCGGCCGGATCCACGATCACGTCGACCGTATCCGCCAGCCGCTCCCACACGGCCCGGGTCGTGCCGAGCCGAGGCGCGCTCTTGTCCCCGGCGATCACCTCGAGATGACCGGCGGCCGACTCCCGGTAGCGGGCGGACAGCGCCGGATCGCCGGTCTCGAACACCTCGTCCAGCCGGGCCCGGGCGGCCGCGTCGTCCGGCGCCCGGACCGGGCAGATCAGCGTCCCACCGGAGTGGTTCAGCCGACGCAGCCATTCGAGCACCAGATAACGGCCGAGGAACCCGGTGGCACCGGTCAGCAGGACGGTTCGCGCCGGCGCACTCGGCTCCGGAAGCCCGGGCGCGGCCGCGAGCGTTCCGGCGTCGATGAACTGGTCCAGGGTCAGATCGCGCGCATACACCTCGGTGGCACCCGCACCGTGTACCGAGGCGAAGGTCGGCCGGTGACCGCCGCGCCGCTGCCCGTCGATGTAATCGGCGAGAGCGCGCAGGTCGGTGGCCGGTCCGATGATCGTTCCCACCGGCACCTCGATATCGAAGATCTCCCGCAGCAGTTGCGCGAAGGTCAGGGCCGACAGCGAATCACCGCCGAGTTCGGTGAAATGCGCGTCCGGACGCAGATCACCGGTGGCCGAGCCCAGGAGCGCACCGGCCGCGCGGACCACTGTGTCCACCGTCGGCCGGTCGCCGCTGCGGTGCAGTGCGCGCAATTCCTCGGCCTCGGCCGCGGCCAGATCGGCGTAGAGCTGCTCCAGCCGGGGCCCGTAGCGCTGCTTCAGCGCCGGCCGGGCGAGTTTGCCGATTCCGGTGAGCAGCCCGTTCTCCGGGGTGAACGGCCGGGTCTCGACGAGCAGGTCGCGCGGGATCTCATAGGACTGCAGACCGGCCGTTTTCGCGACCTGGCGCAATGATTCGGCGAGCAGCGGCCGCAGTGCCTCGATATCGCCGCGGGTCTGTTCGATCGCTTCCGCCGTCGGCACGACCACCGCCAGCGGGTAGGAGCGGGTGCTGTTGCCGTAGACGTAGACCTGCCGGACCAGGGGGCTTTCGGCGAGTGCCGCCTCCACCGTGGACACCGCCACGAACTCGCCCTGGGAGAGCTTCAGCACGAAACCGCGCCGCTCGAGATACACGAGTTCGTCGGTGCCGACCTCGGCGAAGATATCGCCGGTGTGGTACGCGCCGTCGGCGTCGAACACCTCGGCGGTGGCGTCTGGACGCTTGTAGTAGCCGGGGATCAGCGCTTCCGAGCGGATCACCAGTTCGCCGCGCGGATACGGCCGGTCGGTGTGGAAGTAACCCAGCTCTGGGACGTCGACGAGCTCGTAGTCGAGCACCGGCGGCCGGCGTATCCGGCCGTCGACCGCGATACTCCCGGCCTCGGTGGAGCCGTAACCGTCGACGAGGTGGAAGCCGAGCAGCGTTTCGACCCAGGTTCGCAGCTCCCGCGAGATGGGCGCCGAACCCGTCGTCGCCGCGAGGAAGCGGCCCCCGAGCAGTTTCTCCCGGAGCTCGGTGCGAACCTCTTCCTCCACCGTCGCCGGGTCGGCGCCGGCGGCGGTACGACGCTGGACTTCGCCACGGAACCGCTGGTAGAGCATTTCCCAGATACGGGGCACGAATACGAGCTGAGTGGGCCGGACCAGCGCGAGATCGTCCAGCAGGGTCGAGAGGTCACTGCGGGCGGCGAAGAAAACGGTGCCGCCGCGGGCCAGCGTCATGTACAGGATCGCGCGGCCCATGATGTGGCTCATCGGCATGAAGCCGAGCGCGATGGCCGGCTCGGTGGCGGGCTGGCCCCACCGTTCGCTGGTCGCGGCACGCCATTGATCGGCCACCAGGCGCTCGGTGATCATGGCACCCTTCGGCGCGCCGGTACTTCCGGAGGTGTAGATCAGCAGGGCCGGCGGGTCGGTTTCGGCGGGCGGCGGCACCGGTGGCGGCGCCAGTGTGGCGCCGTGGGCGATGACCTCGGACAAATCGTCGACACGTACCGGACTGCCCGCGGCGGACAGCCGCGCCACCACGGCTTCGAAAGCCGCCCGCTGGTCATCGGCCTGCGGGTGATAGTCGAACACGATGAGCCGGGCCGCGCCGGGGCCCGTGCGTACCAGGTCGACGGCCACGTCCAGGTGGTCGATACTCGCGGCGAGCACGGTGGGCTCGGTCTCGGCGACGACGGACCGCAACTGGGTGACCGGCGCGCTGGTCTGCAGCGGCACCGCCACCGCCCCCAGCCGTACCAGCGCCAGATCGACGAGCGTGTAGTCGACGCTGGAGAACCCCAGGACACAGACCCGGTCGCCGGGCCGCACGGGATCACCGGACAGCGCCGCGGCGAGCGCGCCGGCCCGGTCCCAGACTTCGCCGTAGGTCAGGGTGTCGAATCGGGGCAGTAGTGCCACCGAGGTACGCCCGGTCTGCGGATCGGTGACGAATTCGATCGCGCGCTGACCGACCGCGGGCCGCCGCGCGTATCCCTGCATCACGGTTTCGGCGACCTCGACCGGCCGCGCGCCCTGTTTCTCCGCTCGCGCCGTAACGGCCGGGTCGGGCCGGGCCGCGGCGAACTGCCGATCGGTGCGGTACAACTCCGCGATGCGGTGTTCCAGAGGGGATTCGCGTGTATCGATCGACATCGGACTCACCTTCGAACTCTCGTAGGTGGCACTCGCGAGTGTCATTTGACACTCTCAAGTGTCGGAGCGACACTGTGGCGCGTCAAGGAGAGAGCGGGAAACGTGACCGGTAGCACTGACCAGCACAGTTCGGTGCAACTGAAGAGGGTGCGGGTAACGACCGACGCCATCCTCGCCGCCGCGCAGCGGGCGATGTACGAACACGGGCTCGATATCACCGTCGAGGAGATCGCCGCCCACGCCGAAGTCGGGCGCCGCACCGTTTTCCGCCATTTCGCCACCCGGGAGAAGCTGATCCGGGACGCCCTCGCGGCCGGTTACGCCGACTTCTTCGATTCCCTCCCGCAGTACGACGGGTCCGAGTGGGAGAACTGGCTGGCCGAACTGACCCGTCGCGTGCACCGGCAGGCCGCCGCGGCCGGCCGGATCATCTGGCATCTGCGCACGCGGCGGCTGCCGCCGCTGCTGGCCGCCGCCCACGACGAGAATCTGCGCGCACTGCACGAGCTGTTCACCACGATCACCGGCACTCTCTGGTCGGCGGCGGGCGGCACGGGCTCCCCGCCGGATCAGCTGCGACGTACGGTCGCCGCGCATCTGAGCCCGCTGTTCACCCAGGCCGTCCTGCTCGACGCCGAAGGCGACCCCGACTTCGCGGCCGATATCGCGACCAGCGCCGTCACCGCCACGCTGTACCGGCTGCGCGACGAACGGTGAGCCGGGCCGAGCACCGCGACGGGAGGTTCAGCCGATCCCGGCCACCGGGTCGATCGCGAGCGCGAGCGTGTCCTTGACCATCGCCAGTCCCGCGCCGAGCGGACTCGACCGCCCCCCGGACACCGTGATGTCGCCGGCGTCGCCGCAGCGGAACTGGACCGCCTTCTCGGGGCCGGTCAGGACACCGAAGGGCACGGCCGTCCGGGAGAACTCCCGCAGCGCGACGACGACCCGGCCGGGATCATCGGCCCGGGCCGACCCGATATGCCGCAGCACCGCTCCACGCGCGTGGGCGGCGACGGCCCGGGTGGCGGTGCCGTCGGTGATCGGTTCCGCCTCGACCCGGCACGCCGCCACATCCCACCCCCAGAGAAGACCGGACAGCAGGCGCAGTTTGGTGGCGGCGTCGGCGCCGGACAGGTCCGCCGTGGCGTCCGCCTCCGCGATCCCGCGGTCGCGGGCCAGCGCGAGTGCGGCGGCCGGGGCCAGGCCCTCGCCGAGCCGATCGAGAACGAAACCGGCCGTGCCGTTCACGCAGCCGCGTACCTCCGCCACCTCGAAACCGCGCAGCCCTGCGCGGGCGAGATCACCGGCGGGCAGCGCCGCGCCCGTGGCACCGGAGATCCGGACGCCTCGTCCATATTCGGTGGCCACCGAGTGCAATCGCGACCATCCGCACAGCAGCGGGGATTTGGTCGCCGTCACGAGATGCGCCCCGGCGGCGAGTGCGGCGAGTCCCTCGGCGAGCGCTTCCGCGGCGCCGTCCGGGTGTGACGGGACGGCCTGCGCGACGACAGCGGGAGCGGTGTCCGCCAGTAATTCCTCGATCGATGTGCGGGCCGGCCAGCGGTTCCGATCGGGGGGCACGCCGCCGTCGGGTGTGCGGACCTGACCGTCGCGGCCGCGGATCGCGACGACGTACGGGTCCACCAGGTACCGGCCGCGGAATTCGGCGCGGCGGGCACGGAGCACGGCGGCGTAGTTCCGCGCGACGGGTCCGTAGCCGAGCAGCACGATCGGCAGCGGAATCGGGCCCTTCATCCGGGGAGCCTCCAGTTCGGTCGAGCTCGGCCGGCCCCTGCACAGCGGGGCGCGTTCCGCATACCGTAGTACCTACCGCGTCGGCGCCCTCCGGGTGAACGCACCGCTCGAACCGACGTCCGCGCCCGAAAATTTTTTCCGATCTCCGTGACCGGCGTCACCAAGCCTGTGACCTGCGTCTCCGCCGTTTCCGGCCGGCCAGATAAGCCGTTCGGAGCATGCCGGGATCACTATCACGCATTGACGTCTTAGTGCTAAGCGATTACACATGCCTTGGCGCCGAGCCGTCTCGGCGGAGATGAGCGCCCGACCACAAACTTATCGATCATGCGCCCAGCGCCGACTATTGCCGAGGACGCCACCATGAGCGGACACCCCGCCGCCGTAACCCCGGGCACCGTCACCCGCCCCGACCGGGTCGTGCTCGCCCTGACCTTCGTCGCTGTCGTGCTCGACGGTTACGACACCATCGCCCTGGGTCTGTCGATCCCCGCGCTCTCCGCGGACTGGGGTGTCGCCGCGTCGCGTTTCACCCCGGCGCTCTCGATCACCAGCCTCGGCGTCGCACTCGGGTATATCGCGGTCGGCCGGCTGGTCGCCCGTTTCGGGAGCAGGCGCGTCATCCTGGCCGCCGTGCTCGTGTTCACCGCGGGATCGCTGCTCACCGCGGCCGCGACATCCCTCTGGGAGCTGACCGCCCTACGCCTGGTCACCGGGCTCGGTCTCGGTGCGGTGCTTCCCGCGGCCGTCGCGCACGCGACCGCCCTCAACCCGGCCCGCTTACGTCAATCCATCGCGGTGTTCGTCACCATGGGGATCTCCCTGGGTTCCCTGATCGCGGGCCTGGTCGGCACCGAACTCGTGAGCAGTTACGGCTGGCAGTCGGTGTTCGTCGCCGGTGCGCTCGCCTCCGCCCTGCTGTTCCCCCTGCTGTGGCTGGGGCTGCCCGACGAAACGACGGTCATCGGCACGATCGAACCGGCGGCCGCCAGGCACGGCGCCTCGGTGGCCCGGCTCTTCGACCCCGGCGTCCGCCTCCGCACCGTTCTGCTGTGGGGCTTCTCGTTCCTCACCTTCTCGGTGTTCTACATCTTCTCGTCGTGGCTGCCCACCCTGCTCACCGGCTACGGGTTCAGCAAGGGCCTGGCCCCGCTGGGTTCGGCGGCACTGGGGGTCGGCAGCATCATCGGCGCCGCGGTACTCATGCTGGGCGCGCTGCGCCTGCGCATGACCTCGGTACTGGCGGGCACCACCGTCGCGGCCGTGATCTTCCTGGTCGTTTCCGGCTTCCTCGGCGCGGACAAGGCGCTGCTGCTCATCGTGTTCGCCGGGGTCGGCCTCGGGCTGCAGGCCGGCATGATCGGACAGGCCGCGCTGGCGATCTCGCTCTACCCCGACCGCACCGCCGCCACGGGAGTCGGCTGGGCGTCGTCCCTGGGACGGCTCGGTTCGGTACTGGGGCCGATCCTCGGGGGTGCGCTCATCGCGCTGGGCGCGTCGACCGCCACGATCGTGCTCCTCGCCTGCATTCCGGTGGTCGCGGCCCTGGCCCTGGTCATGGCGCTGGACCGGATCACCGTGGCCCGCGCGGACCGGGCTCTGGCGGCGCACTGATCGCGGTCCCCGGCCGGGGATCCGCGTACCGACCACTCCCGCGGCCCGACAAGCGCGCGGGCGGCCGCTCCCGCAGACCGGCGGTCGGGCAGTGCACGATAGTGCGGACCCGGCCGACGAGGAGCGAACCATGGCCAGCGAAACCCGTACCGGTCCCGCCGCGCATACCCCAGGCCGCGACCCGGTGCGTGCGGCGGTGATCGTGGGCGCGCTCGGAGTGGTATTCGGCGATATCGGCACCAGCCCCATCTACACCATCCAGACTGTGTTCGACCCGCAGGATCCACACCCGGTGCCGATCGGTACCGCCAATGTGTACGGGGTGGTGTCGCTGATCTTCTGGTCGGTGATGACCATCGTCACCTTCACCTACATCTCACTGGTGATGCGCGCGGACAACGACGGCGAAGGCGGCATCATGGCGCTGATCACGCTGCTACGCCGCCTCGGCGCGTCCCGCGGCCGCCGCACGGCCGGCTTCCTCGCGGGGGCGGGGATCTTCGGCGCCGCACTGTTCTTCGGTGACGGCATGATCACCCCCGCCATCTCGGTGCTCTCCGCGGTGGAAGGGCTGCGGATCGTCGAACCGGATCTGAAAGACCTGATCATTCCGATCACGGTCGTGATCATCGTGGCTCTCTTCTCCGTCCAGCGACGTGGGACCGCCACGGTGGGCCGGCTGTTCGGTCCCGTGATGATCGTGTGGTTCCTGTCCATCGCCGCTCTGGGCATCGCCGGAATCGCCCAGCATCCCCAGATTTTGAAAGCGCTCTCCCCGACCTACGCGCTGGGTTTTGCCATCGGGCATTTCCATATCGCGTTCTTCGCCCTGGCGGCCGTCGTGCTCGCGGTCACCGGCGCCGAAGCGCTCTACGCCGATATGGGCCATTTCGGCCGGAAGGCGATCACCCGGGGCTGGCTGGGTCTGGTCCTGCCCGCCTGCACACTGAGCTATTTCGGGCAGGGCGCGCTCGTCCTCGGTGACGAAACCGCGGTGGACAGTCCGTTCTTCCTGCTCGCTCCCGGGTGGGCCCGGCTGCCCCTGGTACTGCTGGCCACCGCCGCGACCGTGATCGCGTCCCAGGCGGTGATCACCGGCGCGTTCTCGGTGGCCGCGCAGGCGGTGCGACTGGGATATCTGCCGCGCCTGCGGGTCGCGCACACCTCCGAATCCACCATCGGGCAGATCTACGTGCCGTGGATCAACTGGTTGCTCATGGTGTCGGTACTGACCCTGGTCTTCGCCTTCCGCAGTTCCGCGGCGCTGGCCTACGCCTTCGGTATGGCGGTGACCGCGACCATCACCATCACGACCCTGCTCTTCTTCTACGTGGCCCACACCAAATGGCGAACCCCGCTGTGGCTGGTGCTGCTCGGCGCGGTCCCACTGCTCACCATCGACGCGCTGTTCGTCGCGGCGAACCTGACCAAGCTCGTCCACGGCGCGTGGCTCCCGCTGCTGATCGGACTCACCGCGTTCACCGTGATGATCACCTGGGCGCGGGGCCGGGTCCTCGTCACCGCCGCGCGGCGGCAGGCCGAGGGTCCGCTCCCGCAGTTCGTCGAACAGTTGCGCAGCCGCCGCCCGCCGCTGATCCGGATCCCCGGGACAGCGGTATTCCTGAACCGCGGCAGCAGCACCACGCCGCTGGCTATGCGCGCCACCGTCGAACACAACCGGGTCCTGCACGAACACGTCGTGATCCTGTCCCTGGACACCCTGCCGGTTCCGCGCGTACCCGACACCGACCGGCTCCGCATCGATCCACTCGGCCACCCCGACGACGGGATCATCCATGTCACCGTCCACCACGGTTATATGGAGACCCCGAGGGTGCCGCGGCTGCTGGGCCTGCTCGATCCCGCGCAGACCGAGGGCCCGATCTCGGTGGAGGACGCGTCCTACTTCCTGTCGAAGATCGAACTCAAACCGGGCCCGGCGCACACCATGGCGCCCTGGCGCAAACACCTGTTCATCGCCACCTCCTACCTCACTTCCGACGCCGCCGATTACTTCGGGCTCCCCCGCGACCGGACGGTGATCATGGGCTCGCAGATCGAGGTCTGAACACGAAGATCTGTCGGCCCCACTGGATCTCGCCGCCGAGGCGACGGATCCGACACCAACGGCGCGATCGAGCCGACCGGTGAGCACCGGCTGAGCCGAACCGGTCGTTCACCCGGCGATCGGCGCGCGGGTCACCCTGCACGACGCGGGTTCACCGGGGTTTCGCGCAGTTCGACCCGTACGCCGGCGGCGGCACCGAGCTCTTCGATCCGCCGGGCGTCGGGCAGGAGGATGTCGCGGTGGCCGATGAACACGATCGCCGGGGGAAGATCGGTGAGGTCGGCGAAGGCGGGGCTGATCTCCGGGTCGTCGAGCGCCCGTGTCCCGGCGTACCACCGGCCCGCCTGTTTCAGCCCGGCCACCCCGCGTTCGGGACCTGCGAGGGTACCGAGTAGCCGCCGTGCGGTCACCGAGAACCGCCCGCGCGCCACTACGGGATCACGAGTGCCGCGTCAGGCGGTGACTCCTGCGCCCGGCTACCCCGTCATTCGGCGATCTCCCTGGTGAGCGGGGGCGGTGGCGGTACATCGACACCCAGATCGAGCAGGGAGGACCGGACGACGATGTCCCAGCTGGCGTGCTGGGGGGCGGCGAGGCGGCAACGTCTTTCCGCGTCGGCGACGATCCGGCGGTGCGCTTCCAATTCGGCGGTCATCGCCGCGAGTTGCCGCGACAGCGGCTCGACCATCTGGGCGGCGGCCTGGGTGAGTACCTGGACCGCGTCGGCCCGTCGTTTACGCCTGCCGAATATCCCGGCCGCACATACCCCGCCGACGCCGGTGACCAGGCCGCCGAGAACAGATGCCACTTCGCTGATCATGCTGTCCTCCCAACTGCGGCGGGGTTGTCGCGTCCTTTCTCAGGCGCGTTCGTCGGCGGCCGGATCGCGGAATCCGGGAATCTTCAGGGCCGCGCCAATAACGCCCAGCGCCTCGGCGGTGGTGCGGTCGCCCAGGAAATCCCAGCCGGGGAAGTTCGCACCGCGGGCGGTCCCGGCACCGGAGAGCTGGTCGAGCGCGAGCCCGACATGTTTGTCCAGATAGTGCAGCAGGGTCCCCACAGTGACCTGCTCGCCGTGATAATTGGTGATTTTTTCTTCCAGAAACGCCATCTGCTCGCCCTTTCCGTCGAGGAGCGCCTGTACATCCCGGCGGAAGGCGTTCATATCCATCCCCGCCGGGTCGATCTTTCCTTCACTGGAGTACTCGCGGTGCGCGACGCAATCGCCTGCGCCGCGACCGATGCGCCGGAGCAGGGCGGCACAGCCGCGTTTGTAGGCGTCGAGCTGAGCCGGCGTCCAATCCCAGGGTGGGGTGCCACGCGATACGGCTTCGATGCCGATGGTGTGATAGTTCGCGTTGTCGGTCGGCCAGCCGGGCCAGCTCCCGCGCCCGGCGTGCCAGCAGACGCCGACGGCGATCACCCGGTAGGTGCCGTCCTTCTCCAGCACCAGCTGGGCGAGCGGGCCCGGCAGATCGGGACGGCCGTCCTGGACGATGCGCCAGTCGTTGGGACCACCCCCGCCGGTGTGATGACACAGCACGCCGCGGATGTCGAGGAAGTCGCCGTGGCCGCGTTGGCGCCAGCCGTCGTGTTCGATCACCGCCAAGCCGGCGCCGCGCAGCACATCGGCCAGCCATACCGGGTCTCCGCTCCAGGCCATCGGACCCT
This sequence comes from Nocardia testacea NBRC 100365, assembly GCF_000308775.1. Lineage (GTDB taxonomy): Bacteria > Actinomycetota > Actinomycetes > Mycobacteriales > Mycobacteriaceae > Nocardia > Nocardia testacea. The sequence goes on along the minus strand of NZ_BAGJ01000273.1, from coordinate 25,251 downwards.
CCTGTCCTCGCGCCGATCGTCGTCGGCGCCCCGGGAGGCCGGCCGTGTTCACCGGTGCGGACGCGACCGGCGCTGCGGGGGCGTGAACTGCGGTGATAGATAACCGCTCTCTTCACCGTAGGCCCTTTTCGGTCTCTTTTCAACCTTTTTCAGTCACTAATGGGCCATGTTAGTACACTATAGATCCGGAATTCCGCCGCGGATCCGAAACTATCGGGCACTTGATTCAGACCCTGCCCGATCCCAGAATGGTCGACATGGATGCGACGCCCGCGGAGTCGGAGGAAGCGACCAGCGAGGAGGCACGACTGGACGCGGCGTTGGGCGCGGAAGTCCGCGCGATGCGGGCACGGCGCGGCTGGAGTCAGGAAGCGCTCGCCGAGAAGGCCGGCTACAACAAGAAGACCATCATCCGGCTCGAGCGTGGCGAACGGGCGATGACGATGGCACAGATGTACAAGATCTGCAAGGTCTTCGGCATCCGGCCGAGCGACCTAGTCCTCGCCGCGGAGAAGGAAATCGGCATCCAGTAACGGAGACGGATCGATCCCGCGCCGACGTGCCTCGACGACGAACGACGAAACGGTCGTCGTGGTGGGATCAGCGTTCAGATAGTCCGCCATAGCCACGGGGCGGTCCGGAGCTTCGTTGCCCATGAGCGTTTCCAGTTCTGACCGATCCACGCTCGCGAGGTGTTCCCGCTTCCCCCGCGAAGCCCGACAGTTCCCACTCGATTCCCTCTCCGGGGTCGGCACGGTGCGGCCGGGTGTACGAGTCGTCACGGGTCCGGCCGAGCTGCCTTCCGGACCGAGGAGCCGAACCGGCGTGTATCCGGGCCCGGTCGCCTCCGTGACCGGCCCGATCGGGCGAACCCTGCACTCCCGGAACAAGCTCGATACCCACACCGACACCTTCCAGCTACCCGACCCCTGCGTCCAGGCTCGTAGCCAGAGCCTGACGCCGAGTGTAATTATTTTCCCGCGCTCCGCCTAGGCCCGGAAGGATCGATGAACCAACAGGTTTGACGGCGGTGACCCGAGGGCGAGCACAGCTGAACTGAGACACAACGCTTTTCGCACTACAACCGGACGGTAGCAGCGGGGTACGACACGTTCGGGCCCGGTTGCGCACGCCGGCTCCGGCGCCGGCCGACCGGGCGATCGAGACCTGCTGCGCGCCAGCGGCGAACGCTTGGTTCATCAGGAACAGCGGAGCGGGGCGGCGGTGCGCCCCACCGGCACTGCGCCGGGGGCTGCCAGCAAACCTTCCGGCGCGCGGTCGGCGTGGCCGGGCCGGCCCACGCACGACACCGCGCCGGGGCGCGGCACGGCGCCCGCGATTCGGTGGGGATGTACCGATCCGGCCCGCCCGGTTTCGAACGGCCCGGTCCGGTAATCCGCACCTCGATCACCCACCACCGCGGTGGTGACCCCGCATGCCGTGAAAGGAGCAAGATCATGGGTTTCCCGGAACAGCAGCAACAGGTCCCCGGCATCCAGTCCGCGATGACACCCGTCCCCGACTGTGGCGAGCAGAGTTATCGCGGCAGCGGCAAGCTCACCGGCAAGTCGGCGGTGATCACCGGCGCCGACAGTGGTATCGGCCGGGCGGTCGCCATCGCCTTCGCCCGGGAGGGGGCCGATGTGCTGATCTCCTACCTGGACGAACACGACGATGCCGCGGAAGTGGGCGCCTTGGTCGAGGAAGCGGGCCGCAAGGCGATCCTGGTGCCGGGCGATCTGTCGGACCCGGCCCACTGCCGGGCCGTCATCGAGCGCGCCGCCGGCGCCTTCGGCACGATCGACGTGCTGGTCAGCAATGCCGCCTATCAGATGACGCACGAGACGCTCGAGGAGATCAGCGACGAAGAGTTCGACTACACCTGGAAACTCAATATGGGCGCGTACTTCTACCTGGTGAAGGCCGCGCTACCGCATATGCGCCCGGGCGCCTCCATCATCGGCAGTTCTTCGGTGAACTCCGATTCGCCCTCGCCCACCCTGGCGCCGTACGCGGCCACCAAAGCCGGTATAGCCAACTTCTCGGCGAGCCTCGCGCAGCTTCTGGGCGAGCGGGGGATCCGGGTGAACAGTGTCGCCCCCGGGCCGATCTGGACGCCGCTGATCCCTTCCACCATGCCCGAGAAGAAGGTCACCGCGTTCGGCGACAGCACTCCGCTGGGGCGTGCGGGCCAGCCCGCCGAACTGGCTCCCGTCTATGTTCTGCTCGCCTCCGACGACGGCAGTTACGTCTCGGGTGCGCGGGTCGCGGTGACCGGCGGGAATCCGATTCTCTGAGCCCGCCGGGGCGGTCCGCACCCCGTACCGCGTCGCGGTCAGGGCCGCCCCGGCCGGTCGCCGCGGTCGACCAGGCCGCGGCGTTCCTGCTCGCGGTATCCGTATGTCGCCTTGCGGACGGTGATGTCGTCCTCCCATCCGGATCCGACAGCGCCCGCCACCGTGCCCAGCGCACTGGCCATCACCGCGATCGTGAGGTACTCGGCGAAACCGGCGGGACCGCCGAGCACGCTCGCGAGATAGGACGGCGGGATCACCAGGCAGACCGCGGCCAGCGTCAGCAGGAACAGCACGGCGAAGAAGACCCCGGCCCCGATACCCACCGTGACGGCGGTTCCGGCATTGCGCAGTGCGGTGTCGTGTCCGCGGGCCGGCTCTCCGGCACCGTGGCGCTCCCAGAGTCCGTGGCCCATCACGATCCATACGGTCAACGAGACGACCGAAGCCAGCGCCACAGCGGCCAGGCGCAGGGCGCCCATCGCGTCCGCCAGCTGCCAGATACTCGAGTACAGCACCCCGAACGCGGTACCGGCCAGCGCGCTGCCCAGCGCCGTGGACAGGCCGACGAACAGCCGCCAAGGCCGGTTCGCACGCACCATGCCCGCGAGCAACGCCGGATAGCCGACCGCCCGGTCGCGCACCACCCGCACACCACTGTCCTCGGGATCTATCCGCACCCGGGCGCGCCGGACGCGGGTCGCCACCTCGGCGACCGCCGCGCCCGCCGCCGTCCGATCCGTGGCCGGCAGGGCGGCGACGACCACCGCGGCCAGCTTCTGCAGACGCTGCCGTATCCCCAGACCGCCGAGCGCGGGCAGCGAGACGAGCGCAACCCGGTGCCGCAGATCCAAGCTCAGTAGCAGGATCTCGCCGTCACTGCGTATGGGCACATCGGTCAGGCACAACGCCAGATCCCATGCGGTGTCGCGGACGTGCCGCCCGGCTTTGTCGATCAGATATTCCAGATCGGGGTACATGGCCTCGAACGGATCGTCGAGGACCTCGAGCCGCCACCGCGACGGATCGCCGCGACGGGCAAGTTCCGCGGGCAGGGTCTGGACCAGTTCCCGGGCCAGCCGCGCCGGCAGATCCGGGTCGGCCACCACACCGACCACCACGGGCGACGCGCGATCGTCCATCCCACCGGCCGCCCGCGCCGCGGACCCGGGCGGCTCGGGTCCGTTCGCCATCATCCCTCCACTCGCTGTTCCTGCGCCTATTCGATGATGCCCGGCTGTCGGTCGGACAGTCGGCGCCCCACATCTTCACTGTGCCGGGTCAGTAGGACCCCGAGCAGGATCATGCCCACGCCGAGACCGAAGTGCAGCCAGTTGTCCGCGGTGTCCAGTGGCACGAAATTGGCGGTGCTGTCCTGGTCGACGATGAGCCCGTACACCCACAGCACCAGATAGATCGCGCCGCCTGCCAGCAGGTACACCTGGGCCGCCCGGGCTCGCGCGCCCGCGACCAGGCCCGCGAGACCGAATGCCAGGTGCACGATGTTGTGCAGCACCGACACCGCGAAGAGACCGAACAATTGCGCCCCGGAGTGGTGCCCCGCCCACGCGAGATCCCCGTAGCTCGTGGTGATCCCCGGTATGAAGCCGAGCACGCCCACAAGAAGGAAAACCGCACCGACCGCGGTGGCGGCGAACTGTACCGGCGAACGGGCGGTCGGTGTGGTGGTGCGGTCACGGTTCGACACTGGCTCGTCCTTTCCTCCTGGCGCCCGAGCGGGCCGCTCCCGCTCCGGCCTTCCGCCGGGTGCCCCGCCCGCCGCGCGGCAAACCCCGCGCGGACGCGTACCGCGTCCGGGCGCCACTGTTTCGAGTCACGGATCCCGGGTATCGCGCCCCGGTTCACCGGCCGGGCAGCGGCGCCCGGTGACCGAATGGTCCGGATGATCGGAGGAGCAATGGCGGCCGAACCGAGCGTGCAGATACCGGTACCCGTACAGGATGTGTTCGCGGTCCTCGCCGACGGCTGGTTGTATGGGCTGTGGGTTGTCGGCGCCTCGCATATCCGCGCGGTCGACAGCGGATGGCCGCAGGTGGGCACCCGTATCCACCACAGCGTGGGCGGCTGGCCACTGGCCCGGCAGGACACCACGAAAGTTCGCGCGGTCGACGCACCGCACCGGCTGGAACTGGAAGCCCGGCTGTGGCCGGCGGGTGCGGCCTATATCCAGCTCGACCTCACCGAACTCGGACCCGACCGCACCGAGATCGGGATCACCGAACGAATCGTCCGCGGCCCCGGGAAATACCTTCCCGGAGCGCTGCAGGACCTGGCGCTGGTGCCGCGCAATCGCGAATCACTCCAGCGTCTCGCCGCCCTGGCCGTCGGGCGATCCCCCCACTCCCAGAGCTGACCCACCGACCCCCGGTGCCGGTCCCGCGGCTGTCACCCGGGCGCGGGCGGTCGCTGGCTCTGGTGGGTCGGTCGCCCCAATCGGAAAGCGGGGCGACCCGGCGCCAGCGGTGCACTGGGACCGCGCTGCCGAGCGCGCATTGCCGCAGCGAGTTCGGCGCAGGCAGCGGCCGCGTCGTATCGCGGCGTCCAGCCGAGTTCGCGGGCGGCCCGGCCGGTGTCGAGCAGGCAGGCCCGGTCGGCCAGCCGCAGCCAGGCCGGATGCAGCGGCTGTAAACCCAGCCGCCAGCTCACCTCGGCGCCCGCGGTCAGCACCCGGTGCGGCACGGGGATCCGGAAGCCGCCGAACACCGCGGCCAGATCGGCCGCGGTGAGCACGGGGTCGGCGGCGAGATTGAAGGCGCCGCCGGCGCGTCGTTCGATGATCGAGACGACGGCCGCGGCCACGTCCTCGGCATGCACCAACTGCAGGCGCAGGCCGTTCCACAGCGGAACGGGCAACCCGGGACGGCCGATCACCGCAGGCGGCAGCCAGCGGCCGAACAACCAGTCGCCCAGTTCCGCCGCCGCGTCGGCCTGCACCACAGCGCACGGCCGGATACGCGCCACCCGCACGGCGGGCTGCCATTGTTCGAACTCGTCGAGTCGAGCCTCGAGTTCGGCTTTGCCCCTGCTGTAGGCGCTCGCGGACAGTCCATCGCACGGCCACTGCTCGTCGACGCGCCGCCATCGCGCGGCCGGCGTGTAAGCCGCCGCGGAGGACGCGCACACCACATGTGGCACCTCTGCCTCGGCGACCGCGCGGAGAACATTGGCGGTACCACCGGCGTTGGTCCTGGTCAGCGGCGGATCGGTCCGGTGCGGGTGCACTGCCCAAGCGAGATGGACCACCACATCCGCGCCGGCGAACACCTTCGTCAGCAGGCTTACCGCCGCCGGCTCGCCGATATCGCATTCGACCCACCGGGCCCGGTCGTAGGGCTGCTGCCCCCGCGGCGGACGACGTCGCGCGATCCCGACCGGTTCCGGCCCCTCCCGGGACAGCGAGCGCAGTAGCGCCGTACCGATATTGCCGCTGGCGCCGGTGACCACGACCTTCATCGACACCGCCCCCCGGCGCACACATCGCCGTTCACGGCCGGAAAACCGCCCGGATACAGCCCTCTTGTTTGGTCTTGAACAGTTCGTAGCCGCGCACCGCGTCCTCCAGCGGCATATCGTGGGTGATCAGATGGGAGGGGTCGAGATCGCCCTGCTGGATGTAGTCGAACATCCGCGGCATGTACCGCTGCCCGTGCTGCTGCGCGGTACGGATGGTGAGGCTCTTGTTCGTCACCACCCCCATCGGGAACTTATCGGTGAGGCCGTAGACGCCGAGCACCGAGACCACTCCGCCCTTGCGGCAGGCGAGCAGTGCCTGCCGCAGCGAGGTCGCCCGGTCGGTTTCCAGTCGCAGTAGCTGTTTGGCCCGATCGTAGAGTTGTTGCAGCCCCGTTCCGTGCCCCTCCATGCCCACCGCGTCGATGCACGCGTCCGGTCCCCGGCCGCCGGTCAGCTCGAGTAGCGCCTCCTGGACGCTGTCCACCGCCGTGTAGTCGATCGTCTCCGCGCCGTAGCGGTCCCGGGCGAGAGCCAGACGTTCGGGAATCCGATCGATCACCACGGCCCGTTCGGCGCCGAGCAGCAGGGCGGAGTGTGCCGCCATCAGGCCGACCCCGCCACCGCCCCACACCGCGACAGTGTCACCCGGGGCGATATCGCAGAAGTCGGCCCCCATCAGGCCGGTGGGGACCGCGTCGGAACAGAACAGGGCCTGTTCGTCGGTGATGCCCTCCGGCACGGTGAAGCAATTGACGTCGCCGAACGGGACGCGGATGTAGTTCGCGTGCGAGCCCTGGTACCCGCCGAACGGATGGGTGTACCCGTAGATCCCGCCCGTCGGATGACCGAGGACCGGCTGCTGCAGGGCCGCGTTGGGGTTGGTGGTGTCACACACCGAGTACAGGTCGTGCTCGCAGTACCAGCACGCCCCGCATCCGATGAAGGACGGCACCACCACGCGGTCCCCCACCTTCGTGGCGGTGACCTCCGCCCCGGTCTCCACCACCTCGCCCATGAACTCGTGGCCGAACACGTCACCTTCGCGCATACCGGGGAGATAGCCGTCGATGAAATGCAGATCCGAGCCGCAGGTCGTCGTCAGTTTCACGCGCACGATCACATCGTGCGGATTCACCAGGCCCGGATCGGGCACGGTCTGGACCGCGAGATCGTCGACTCCGTTCCAGCACAGTGCACGCATCACGCCTCCTGTGTGGCCGCCCGGCCACTGGGGTTGCGGTCGAGGGTGGGCACTTCTCCCGTCTGTATCAGCGCACGCGCGCGATAGAGGACCGCGAAGGCAGCCGCACCCGTGAGCTGCCGTGGCAGCGGCGCCGTCGCCGATATGTGCACTTCGGTACCGCGGCCCCGCGGCGCGTCGGTGAACTCCAGCTCGATCCGCGCGCGGTCGGGGTCCACCGCGTCGACGAACTTCAGTCCGTTCTGCTCCGCCAGCAGCACGCTCTCCCAGTGGATCGCGTCCGCACCGTCCGGCGGCGCCGTCCACTCGTAGCGGTCCGGAGCTGTCGACCGCACGTCGGCGAACCCGTCGAAGACACGCGACAGGTTGTCCGGGTCACGCCAGAAATCTTCCACTGCCGCGCGCGGCCGCTCGATAGTCAGCGCCCGCCGGCCGGTTCCGCCGGATACCGAACCCACGGCTCGGCCGATGAGAGTGGTCACTTCGTCCATCGCCTTCTGTAGATAGTTCACGCGCTCTCCCTTCCCGAATGTCGGCCCGGCAGCCCGAGCGCGATACCCCGGGCGCTCCGCCGCAAACCCGCGCACGGAGCCGGATCTCCGCTTTTCGACCGCGGAAACGGGGGTAGGCCGAAGCCACAGCGAAAGGAGTCGTCTTGACCGAAGCGAAACGCACGGAGAAGACCGAGAACGACGAGCCCGAAGGCGGACGGCCCGGCCCGACCGATCAGGGCCGCGACGGCGGAATGGCCACGCGGGAGATCGCGCCGGAGGTGACCGTCGCCGACGAGACACAGGAACCACCGGACTGAGCTCGCCGGCACCCCGACCCGGATCGGCCACCGGCGTCCCGGCTATATCCGTTCGAGCACAACCACCGGCGTGGCGTGGGAACGCAGTGCGGCGTTCCGTTCGAAGTCCGCGCCGCCCCAGCCGTTGTACCGCGGGAATTCCGCCCACAGACGATCGCGTTCGGCGCCGATGGCTTCCCGGCCGCGGACCCGGATCACACCGTCGACAGTGTCGGCCTCGGCGGCCGGATCGGCCTGCAGGTTGAGCCACCAGGCGGGCGCGGGCTCGGCCCAGCCGTTCATCGCCAGGGTGACGAAATCATCGCCGTCGCGGAAATAGCCCAGGATCACCGCGCGCTCGCGACCCGTGCGCCGCCCCCGGGTCCGCAGTCGCAGCATGCCCATCCGGCCGTGGTGTTCGGGGCGCGCCAGACCGCGCGCGGTGAGGCGATAGATCAGGCGGTGGCCCGCCCAGAAGGACCTGACGAACCAACGCGGGGGGACGAAGGGCTTTTTCGACGGGCCGGACATTTTCCCTCGCTCTCGAAAACGACCGAGCCACCGACCTTCCGGCGACCCCGTGCGCCCAGATTAATGCGCCGCCGCCGGAACGGTAAAGGTTCGCCCGATGCTCGGGGACGGCATCGGCGGATTTCGCCCCACCACATCCAGGGTTTCGCCCACCGCGGCCCGCACAGCGCGAAAAGTGTTCCTGTTGTTCATTTACCGGCCGGAATGCTGCCGGTTGTCGGCTCCGGCAAGGACTCTGGACGGTAACGGATCGCGAACCACCCGCAGTATGGGCGAGGGCCGCGGCGCCGATGAGCCCCGCCAGACCGGCGAGCCCCCAGGACAACCTGGCCTCGGCATCGAAGAGAGCCTTCCTGCGATGCACATCCGATTTCGGCACGGGCCGGGTCCTTTCCGGCGGGGTACAGCGCACGCGGGCCGACCGGTCCGTGTGGCGCGAACGACCGGCGGGAGGTCGACGGATGCCGTCGTAGCGTGCGGTCACCGGGATCGGGCCGAACACAGCCGTCCCGATGTGTCGCCCGCCGACCCGGCGCCTCCTGCGGACAACGGCCACCCGGGCGCCGCCGGCCGGCGGCGGGCTCACCCCGGGATCGGTACCGCCGCAGCGACACTCACCCGTCCACCGCCCACATACAGAACTGTCCGTGGACGAAGACGGCATCATCGGACGCCGGTAAACCGCGGGCGCGGCAACAGCTTCAGGACGTCCGGCCGCACCGCCGGACTACCGCGCATGAGATGTTCGCCGGGTCAGCGATTCCGCACCACCCGCTTCCGGGTTTCGGCTGCCGATCAGAGTTCTACCGTGCGTGTCACCACGATCCGCTCGCCGTCGTCCCGGATCGAGGCCACGAGATCCTCCGGACGAGGCCGGAAGCCCGGCGCGGCGGCCAGGCCGTGGGTCTCGTCGGAAACCGTCATCCGAACGCGATAGGCGCCGGGGGTGCGCACGGTGATATCGGCTCCTTCCGGCGGCAGATCGCGGAACTGGATCTCCCCTGGCCAGGTATCGGCCCGTTCCCCCGTGACGGCCAGCTCGACCGGCGTCGCATCCGCGACGGCCGCGGTCACGCGGTCGATCGGGTGATCGATGCGCAACACCAGGCCGGTCGCCGCGCGCCGGGACGCCACGTGCACGGTGACGGTGTCCCCGTCGCGACGGCGAACATCGAGCACCGGGCCGTCGAGCGCCATCGGCTCGGCTCGTCCGGTCCACAGGGTGCCCCGCGCATACCCCGGAGAGAGCCGCGCGATGTCGGTGCCGTCCACGAAGGTGCGGGTCCACTCGGCCGGTTCCGCGTCCTTGCTCACCCAGCTCGCCACACCGGTATCGGCGTTCAGGACATAGGCGAGGTGAGCGCGGGCGGGATGGCGGGCGTCGAAGGTGTCGACCACGGTCCCCGCGCCGATCAGGAGCACCGAGACGACCGCCGCCGTCACCGGCACCGCGACGGTGACGCGGCGGTGGGCGGTGGGTGCGGGCAGCAGCAACTCGACCAGCGGTAGCAGCATCAGCACGAACAGTCCCGCGCCGGCCCCGGCGACCCCGCCGAGTGCGAGGCCGATGCCGTCGACCAGGTTGCCGGTCAGGGGCGCCAGCAGCGCGGCGGAAACCAGCGCGCCCAGCGTGAACACCGTCACCGGCCACAGGCTCCAGCGCACCGGTAGCAGTGCCGCGAGTATGCCCAGCGCCACGCACAGGGCGGGCAGGGCGAACAGGAACGAGGCGCCGGGCGCCACCACCGCACACACCACACCGAGTACCGCGGGCCAGGCCAGGACCCCGATGGCCGGCGCGGCCGCTCCCAGCCGGCGGCGCGCCGGCAGATACCAGGCAAGTACCGACGTCACGGCCAGCGCCACCAGCGCCCACTCGTAGATCTGGGGGCGATGCAGTAGCCCGCCCATCTGCGCGTACGCGGGACGCAGCCACTCCAGCACCGACCACATGCCCTGCCCGAGCAGCGCCGCCGCTCCGAGGGGCAGTGCCACCGACGCCGCGGCGAGCAGTAGCTGCCCGGTTCCGGCATACCCGCGACGGCGGGCGAGCACCGCCACCGCACCGACCGCCACCGCCGCGAGCACGGCGATCGGCAGGACCAGCGCGTTCGAATAGGTGATCATGGTGCCCGCGAGCCGGAAATAGGTGGCGTCGTGGTCGGATCGCAAGTCGGCCAGATCGGCCGCACCCAATGCCCGGGCGAGGTGGAGCATGTTCTCGCCGTGGTGTTGCAGGCTGCCGCGATCGAGGTTGCCGATGGTGTCCCCGGCCGTGTGGTAGTAGGACGGGTTTTCGATATAGGCGAAGTTGAGCCCGGTGAAGCCGGCGTCCGACAGAGCCGTGAAATCGGTGAAGTTCGGCATCGTCCGGTACACCTCGACCAGCGACGAATCACCCCGCGGATGCGGCACCGCGCCGGCGAACAGCGATACCAGCGCGGCATTGTGCGCCGAGGTCTCGAACATCAGCGACGGTCCGGCGACACCGCGGGCCTCCCAGTTGAGCACCACACCGCCGGAGCGGGCGAGCGGATGCTCCCGGGCGAACGCCTCGGCACCGAGCAGCCCGTCCTCCTCCCCATCGGTGAACAGCAGCACGAGATCGTTGCGCTGCTCGCACTGCCGGGCGATCAGCCGGCCCACCTCGACCATCGCCGCGACCGCCGCGCCGTCGTCGGAGGCGCCCGGGCCCGTCGCGGCCGAATCGTAGTGCGAGACCAACAGCACCGTTCCGGTGGACGCGCGCCCGGGCAGCGTGGCGATCACATTGTCCACTCGGCCGAATGTCGCGAGCCCTTCCCACGCCCGCGCGCCGACGGCGCGCTGGGTCTCCACCGTGAAGCCCGCCGACCGCAACTGTCCGGTGAGGTATTGCCGCGCCCGGTCGCTCGCCGGACTGCCCAGCGGCCGCGGTTCGGTCGCGAAACGGTTCAGGTGGGTGAGGGCCCGTTCGGCGCTGAACCCATCGGTCGCCGTCGCGGGGACCGGCCGCGGGCCGCTCCCGTCGACCGCGACGGTCACCACCACTGCGGCCATCAGCACCAGCAGGGCGACGAGCCCCGCGGCCACCCGGTGGGGAGATTCGATCAGTCGCGCGCGCACGAGGTCACACTATGTCGGTGCCCGCGGCCGGACGGTCGCGGCCGTTCCCCGGAGCCGATCACGGAGCGCGGCGGCGTGCACCGGACTCCTATTTCAGCGGGCTCGAACTGATCCCAATCGTTGACAGCGCCCGGCGCCAGGCGGGACGGCGCTCGCGGCGAAGGCGTGGCCACCCGTTATCGCCGTACACGACTCCCCCGCCGCTCATCCGGAGAACCCACTCGGCGCGGTGTTCGCCCGACCCGCGCGGCCGCCGGCGACGAACCCGGCGTTGACCCGGAGACCACTGGCGTACGCACAGGAAACGGGAGACGATGGCACCGAAACTACATCTCGGCGTTGCGCTCGACGGAGCGGGCCGGCATCCGGCCGCGTGGCGGGAACCGAACTCCAGGCCCGCCGAACTGTTCACCCCCGGTTATTGGACGGACCTGGCCGCCACCGCCCAGCGTGGCCTACTCGACTTCCTCACCATCGACGACAGTCTCACCGTGCCCGACACACCCGACGGCGCCCTCGACCGCGTCCGGGCCAGGATCGACGCCCATCTGATCGCCGCGCGCCTCGCGCCCGTCACCCGCCACATCGGTCTCGTGCCGACCGTAACCACCACCCATACCGAGCCGTTCCACCTCTCCAAGGCCATCGCGACGCTCGACCACACCTCACGCGGCCGGGCCGGCTGGCAGGCCAGAGTCTCGGCCACCGCGGCGGAGGCCGCGCATTTCGGGCGCCGCCCCACGCGAGAACTCTCCGCCACCGAACTGGCGCAGGCGCGGGCCGCGGGCATCTTTCCCGAATTCGTGCGGGATCTATTCGACGAGGCCGCCGATGTCGTGGAAGTGGTGCGACGGCTCTGGGACAGCTGGGAGGACGACGCGGAGATCCGCGATATCGCCACCCGGCGTTTCATCGATCGCGACAAACTGCACTACATCGATTTCCGGAGCCGTCACTTCAACGTCCGTGGCCCGTCGATCACACCGCGGCCACCGCAGGGCCAGCCGGTGGTGACCGCACTCGCGCACGCGCCGCTGATCTACGAATTCGCCGCGCGGGGAGCCGATCTGGTGTTCGTCACACCCACTCGCGAAGCAGGTCCCGCCCCGATACTCGAACAGATAGCCACGGCCGCGGCGGCGGTGGGCCGCACCGGCGAGCCCTTGCGGGTCTACGCCGATCTCGTCGTCTTCCTCGATACCGGTGACGCGACCGGAGCACAACGCCTGGCCCGCCTGAACGAGGCGGCGGGTGCCGAGTACACCTCCGATGCCGCCGTATCCGCCGGTGGCGCCGACGAACTCGCCGAGCTGCTCATCGACTGGAGCGGCCGGGGTATCGACGGTTTCCGGTTGCGGCCCGGTGTCGCGGTCGACGATCTGGCCGCGGTGTCCGATCGGCTCGTTCCCGTCCTGCAACGCCGCGGTGTCTTCCGCACCGAGTATCCGGACGGCTCGCTGCGCGCGCTGCTCGGACTGCCCACCACCGTTCCCAACCGCTACGCGACCACCTGAGCGAGGCCACCATGAGCACTCCCCGTAAACAGGTCATCCTGGGCGCCTACCTCGGCGGCGTCAACCACCACACCGCATGGTGGCACCCCGAGGCGGGCAGCCAGATCGACTTCGGCAGCTTCGAGCACACCGCCCGCACCGCCGAGCGCGGGAAATTCGACTTCTTCTTCCTCGCCGAGGGACTCGCCCTGCGCGAACGCGCCGGCAAGATCTTCGATCAGGACATCATCGGCCGTCCCGATACCTTCACCGTGCTGGCCTCGCTCGCGGCGGTCACCGAACATCTCGGACTGGCGGGCACGATCAACACGACCTTCAACGAGCCCTACGAGCTGGCCCGCCAGTTCGCGAGCCTGGACCACCTCTCCGGGGGACGCGCCGCCTGGAATGTGGTGACCTCCTTCGACGCGTTCACCGGTCAGAACTTCCGGCGCGGCGGCTTCCTCGACCCCGCCGACCGCTATGTGCGGGCGGAGGAGACCTTGAACGCGGTACGTGCCCTGTGGGATTCGTGGGAGGCGGGCGATGTGGTCGCGGACCGGCTGTCCGGCCGGTTCCTGGCCCGCCCGGACGCGGGCGCCTTCGCCTTCCGGGGTGAACAGTTCGATATCTCCGGAACGTTCACCGTACCGCGCAGCCCGCAGGGCAGACCGGTGATCCTGCAGGCCGGAGTATCACCGCAGGGCCGGGATTTCGCGGCCGCGAACGCCGACGCGATCTTCTCCCCGTACGGCAAACTACCGGAGGCAGCGGAGTTCTACCGCGATATCAAGGCACGGGCGGTGGCGGCGGGACGAGCCGCCGATGATATCAAGATCCTGCCCTCGGCCGGTTTCGTGCTCGGGGATACCGAAGCCGAAGCGGTGGAGAAGTATCACGCCGTCCGCGATGAACAGGTCACCGGACAGACCGCGCTGATCCTGCTCGAGCAGATCTGGAACCGCGATCTGTCCGGCTACGACCCGCAGGGCCCGGTACCCGATATCGACCCCGATCCCGACGCACCCCCGATCATCCAGGGCCGCGCGTTCGTGCATCAGGATCGCTTCGCCACCGCGCGACGCCTGCGCGAGGTGGCCGAAGCGAAAAAACTCACGCTGCGGGAAGTGGTGATCGACCAGTTCGAGCGCGGCCCGCTGGTCGGTACCCCCGCCCAGGTCGCCGAACAGATCGATACCTTCGTGCAGGACAACGGCTCGGACGGATTCATTCTCGGCTCCCATCTCGTGCCGTGGGGGCTGGACGAATTCGTGGACAAGGTGGTGCCGCTGCTCCAGGACCGCGGCGTCCTGCGCGACGAGTACACCGGCACCACCCTGCGCGACAACCTCGGCCTGCGCGACGTCCGCGCGGCGACACCCACCCGGACCCATATCCGACACCACGGGAGCGGGCGGGACGCCGGTCAGGCCGTCGACTCCGTGGAGTCGGCCTGAGCCATTTTCAGCAGGGCTTGATGCAGCGCCTTCGCCGGCTCACCCGCCCGCTTGCCGTGTAACTCGACTTCCACGAAGCCTTCGACCAGCGCCCGCCCGGGATCCAGCAGACCGGCACCGATATCCGGCCCACCGCTGAGGGAACCGGCCATCAGGATCCGCCAGGCTTCCTGGCGTGCCCGGTAATCTCCCGCCTCGTCGAGCGCGGCCGCGAATGCGCGGACCACCGCGGTGTACGCCGGCCGGCCGGTGGTGCGGCCCCGGCGGAAACGCCTTCTCGTCGAGCCCGGCCCGCCGGCATCCGGGCCCGTCAGCTCCGCGCGCTCCAGGGTGATCCACACCGGGGGTGGCTCGGCCGAACCCGACTCCACTGCTTTCTTGCGCTCCCGGCGAATCGTATCGTCGCGTTGTTCGGTGACCTCGATGCCGTACAGCTCGACGGTGTACTTCGCGATCAGGTCGTTCAACGCCGCGGAGATCTGCTGCACCACTTCGGTTTCCAGCTCGACCGTCTCGAAGCCACGGATCCTCAGGCCGTGCCTGCGGGCCATATCGTGCGCGAGCCGGATCGCGCCGCCGGGGTCGCCGCCCGTTCCCGGCACCACGGTCAGCGCCTCGGGCGGCCCGCACGGCTCCGGCTCCGCCCCGGACGCCGAGAGGATATCCGGCGTGGACGGGTCCCCCACCAAATGCAATGTGGGAGCTGTCTCCGGCTCGGCCGGCGGCTCCGGGCGGACCGGGTCGGCAGGTGGCTCCCCGCGTACCGGCTCGGACGACTCCGACCGAAGTGACCCGACGGGCGAGTCCACGGGTACCGCACCGACCAGCGACTCGGCGGGGACCGGACCCACAGGTGATTCCGCAGGCACCGGACCGGCAGGCGACTCCGCGCGCGCCGGCTCGACAGGTGATTCCGCAGGCACCAGACCGGCAGGCGACTCCGCAGGCGCCACACCGACCAACGACTCCTCGGCCACCGGACCGACAGGCGACTCCCGGCGCCTCGGTTCCTCCGCGCGCGCCGATTCGGCCGGTGCCTCCGTTCGCATCGGCCCGGGTGGCGGCTCGGCACCCATCGCCACCGCCGGTACCTCCCCGCGAACCAGCGCGACGGGTATGTCCGGGCGAACCGGCTCGGCCGACGGCTCCCGCCGCACCGGATCGTCCGGCCGCGGCACCGGCCGGGTTCCGGCCGGTTTCGTGATCCGGGCCAGTTGCAGCGACAACTCGGGGGGCAACTCGACCGTGCGCGGCACGGGGCGGGGCTCCGGCGCCACGGGCCGGGGCGTTTCGCTGTGCACGGCCATACGCGGCCGTTCGCCCGGCCCACCCGCGGGCCGGGCTCGTTCCGGGGGCGGTGACACCTCGACCCTGCCTGCGGACAGGACCGGCTCGGCGTGTGGGACCACCGGTTCCCCGGCCGAATCCCACAATGAACACGCCGCGACCTCGAGCGGCTCCGGCTGTTCTCGGGGCGCTCGCGTACCGACGTTCGCCGCAGCCGCGCTCACGCTGCTGTCCGCGGCGGCGGCACGGGTATCGACCCCGGCCCCGAGCACGCCCAGCGGCACGGAATCGATCTCTCGCCCAATGGTTTCGGACGTCGTCTTACCACCGGTCATGGAGGTCGCCGGCGGCCGCTGGGGTTCGTGCGACACACCCACGGCGCCGGCGGTCTGCACCGGACCGGGCGACGACTCGGCCTGGCCGGTCGTTTGCAGTGGTTCCGGTGCGGCCACAACGGAGGACGCCGGCGAAGCGGGTAGCACCGATCCGGCAGCCGCCATCGCGAGGACGGACGCCGAAGGTGCGGGGATCAAAGGCGCAGGAACCGAAGGTACGGGAACCGAAGGTACGGAAGCCGAAGGCGCGGGAACCGACCGGACAGGCGTCGAGGGCGCGACCGGCATCGGCCGCGACTCCGGCGCCGATGCCGCGGCCGCCGGCTTTTCTGGAAGGGTCGTCGTTTCCGCGGGTGATGCCGCGACGACGGGGGCGGCAACCGTACCGGGAGGTGCGGGACGAACCACAGCGGAGGTGGCTGCCCGCTTACGGGCCCACGGGGTCGAAGCCGGTGCGCGGACGGCCGAGGGCGTGGCCACGGGCGGTCCACCGCGGGCGAGCCGACCCTCCACCGCGACAGCGGGTTCGGGAGAGGCCGTCACCATCGAGGAGGCGACGACCGCCGGGCCCGGAGCCGAAATCGCCTCGGCGGAGGCTATGGCGGCCTTCAATTCCCCCGTCACCCGGGAAGCCTCGGTGATCAGCTTCTCCAGCGTCGTCACCAAGGCCCGTAGTTCGTCCGTGTCCACCTTCGGAGTCTCGTTCAACGATGTCCCCGCTTGTCGTCACCGCGGCCGGGCCGGACCGTGGGTCGGTTCGGCCGGCATCCCCGATATGACGCACACAGACATGTGAACAGTGTGAAACGTCGTGGTCCGCCATGCGATGACGACGACTCTCCCGGCATGGGAAGAGTCCGGACCGTCCCGAAGCCGGTGGGCGCGGAGCGGCGTCCGGCGGACGGGTTCCCCGCGCCGGTGACCGCCCGATGGTCCACAAAGCGAAGTATGCCGGGGCGACCGTCTGGGCGCGGTCCGCCGGGGTAGTTCTGCGAGGATGAGGTCTGTGGTCGATGTGCTGAAGAGAAATCGTGTGGTCGTCACCGGTCGCACCGGAGCGCCGGTGGTGGTCCTCGCGCACGGTTTCGGCTGCGATCAGGGCCTGTGGCGTCTGGTGACGCCCCTGCTGGCGCAGGAGTTCGAAGTCGTCCTGTTCGATCACGTGGGCTCCGGCCGGTCCGATCTGTCGGCGTGGGACCCGCGACGCTACTCGACGATGGACGGTTACGCCGAAGACATCCGGCAGGTGTGCCGGGCGATCGATATGGGTCCGGTGGTCCTGGTCGGCCACTCGGTGGCGTCCATGATGGGCGTGCTGGCCGCGACGGCGGAGCCGGAGTTGTTCCGGGGCCTGGTGCTGCTTGCGCCGAGCCCCTGCTTCATCGACGACCCGGCGAGCGGCTACCGGGGCGGCTTCGGTGCCGACGATATCGATGAATTGCTCGAATCGCTGGATGCCAACTATCTGGGCTGGTCAGGAGCAATGGCACCGGTGATCATGGGTAACCCGGAGCGCCCGGAGCTCGCGCAGGAGCTGGAGACGACGTTCTGCCGCACCGATCCGGAGATCGCCCGGATCTTCGCCCGGGTGACGTTCCTGTCCGACAATCGCGACGATCTCGCGGCCGTGCGGGTTCCGACACTGGTCGCACAGTGCTCGAACGACGCGATCGCCCCGCCGGGCGTCGGCGAGTTCGTGCATTCCCGCATCCCCGGCAGCCGGCTGGTGACCCTCACCGCGACCGGGCACTGTCCACAACTGGCGGCTCCCGAGGAGACCGCCGCCGCGATCGCCGGCTTCGTGCGCGACCTATCATGATGATGTGCCGCGCGGGCGGCTCGGGACCGGAACGCGCCGGGTTCGAACCGGACGATCCGGAGCAGCGCGCGGAGTTCACCGCCCTGTTGGAGGACGACGTCGAAGACCTGTACGAGAACGCCCCCTGCGGCTATCTGTCCACCTTGCTCGACGGGCGGATCGCCAAGATCAACTCGACGTTGCTGGGCTGGCTCGGTTACCGGCGCGAAGACCTGGTGGGCCGCCGTCACTTCAGCGATCTGCTCACCGTCGGCGGCCGGCTCTACCACGAAACCCATTTCGCGCCGCTGCTACGGATGCAGGGCCAGATCAGTGGGATCGCGCTCGAACTCCGGACCGCCGACGGCTCGCGGCTGCCCGTCCTGGTGACCTCCACGGTGAAGACCGGGACGGACGAGGAGCCGATGCTGATCCGGACCACGGTGTTCGACGCCCGCGAGCGCCGCGCCTACGAGACCGAACTGCTGCGCGCACGCCGGGAGGTCGAACGCGACCGCGAACGCCTGCAGCGGCTGAACGAGACCCTGCAGCGCACGCTGCTGCCCGCGGCACTCGAGCAGGTCCCCGGAGCCGATGTCGCCGCGCACTACCACCCCGCCTCCCCCGACGAGGTCGGCGGCGACTTCTACGACCTGTTCCCCATCTCCCCGGGTACCTGGGGCTTCTTTCTCGGTGACGTCTGCGGCAAGGGCGCCGTCGCCGCCACCATCACCTCGCTCGCCCGGTACACATTGCGTGCTGCCGCGGTCTACGATTCGGATCCCACCGCGGTCCTGCGGCATCTGAACACCACCATGGTGCGCGACCACCGCCGCGGCCATCCCCGTTTCTGCACCGTCATCTACGGCCGGCTCACGCTGACCGACAGCGTCGCCGGCCCCCGCGCCACCGTCACCCTCGCCTCCGGCGGGCATCCCCCGGCCCTGCTGCTGCGCGCCGACGGCACGGCCGATTACCTGCACACTCCCGGGGGGCAACTGGTCGGGGTGTTCCCCGACGCGGCGGTCGCGACGGTGACCTTCGTCCTGGAACCCGGCGCGACGCTGCTGCTCTACACCGACGGACTCACCGAGGCCCGCACCGCCGCGGGCTTCTACGGGGAGTCGGCGCTGCTCGACTTCGCCCGCGATCTCGCTCCCGCGTCGGCCGGCGACACCGTCTCCGCGATCACCGCCCTACTCGATTCGTTCGGCCCCGGTGTCACCGACGACACGGCGCTGCTGGCCCTGCACCTGCCGGGGCCGGAGCATCCCCGCGACCGGCTCGAATGACCGTTCGGCCGCACCGCGCAACCATGTCCTGCCGCACCGAGTACAGATAGGGAAGTACCAGTGATGCCGAAGATCGTTCTGTTCGGAGCCACCGGTTACACCGGCCGGCTGATCGCCGAGACCCTGGTCGGCCGGGGCGCCGCGCCCGTCCTGGCCGCACGCAATGCGGCCGCCCTGGAGAAATTGGCCGCGGACCTCGGCGGCGCCGACACCGCCGTGGCCGATGTGACCGACCCGGATTCGGTCCGGGCCCTGCTGGGTCCCGGCGATGTGCTGATCAGCACCGTGGGGCCGTTCCTGCGCTACGGCAGCCCCGCACTGGCCGCGGCCGTCGAGGCCGGGGCGCATTATTTCGACTCCACCGGTGAGGGCCCGTTCATCCGGACCGTCTTCGAGCACGACGACGTGGCCCGCCGGGCGGGCGTCGGCCTGCTCACCGCGTTCGGCTACGACTACGTCCCCGGCAATCTGGCCGCCGGTCTCGCGCTGGCCGAAGCGCCGGAGGCGGTCCGCGCGGAGATCGGCTATTTCATCACCGACCCCGGCACCAGTGGCGGTACCCGGGCCTCGATGGCGGGCATGCTCTTCGAAGGAGGTTTCGCGCTGCGTGGCGGCCGGGTCGTCCCCGAGCGCACGGCCGCGCGGGTCCGCGGTTTCGAGGTCGCCGGCCGCGAGCTCACCGGCGCGTCGGTGCCCGGTTCGGAACATTTCGCGCTCCCCCGTTCCTATCCGCAGCTGCGTGACGCCGACGTCTACCTCGGTATGCCCGGCGGGGCGGCGCACGGTCTACGGGTCACCTCGCTGCTCACCGGCACCCTGGCCCGGATCGGCCCGGTGCGACGACTGGCCGAGAGTGCGCTGACCCGGATCGTCAAAGGATCCACCGGGGGTCCGGCGGCCACCGCGCGCTCCCGCACCCGGACATGGGTGGTGGCCGAAGTGTCGGACGCGGCCGGTTCGAATCTCGCATCGGTCACCCTGACCGGTGGAGACCCCTACGATTTCACCGCGTCCATCCTCGCCTGGGGTGCGCAGACCGCGCTCGACGGTGGTCTGCGCGGCGCCGGTGCGCTGGGCCCCGTCGAAGCGTTCGGTCTCGAAGCACTCACCGCCGGTGCGGCCGGCGCCGGACTGACCCGGTAACTCGCGAAGCGGTACCCGCCCGCGGTCCCCGCCGCCGGTACGCGACGGCCGCGGGCGACGGCTACCGCTCGATCCTGTGCCGCCGGCGAGCGGCTTCTCCTGCCGAGCTCCCGGCCCGGGCCGTCAGCGCCGGATGCCGATGGCGCCGCAGAGCGGAGCCGCCCAGGGCAGTGCCCGGGAGCGGGCGATGTGCTCGTCCAGCGAGTCGGCGATATCCGCGGGCAGCTCGACCGCACGCCGGTGCCGCAGGTCCACGTGGATCAGCAGGATCTCCAGCGTATTGGCGATCCGGCCGCGGCCGGTATCGACGAGGAAGGTCATCATGTGCACGGCTTTGGCGCTGCGGTCGAGGATGCGTCCGGCCACCGCGAACCGATCACCTTCGCGTAGTTCGCTGGTGTAGGACAGATGGTGCCGGGCGGTGAACAGGCCCATCTGCCGCTCGGCGCGGTAGGTGTCGTCGATACCGACCGCGCGGACGAGCGTATCGGCCCCTTCGGTGCCCCAGCGCAGGTACTGCACGACATTCATATGGTCACCGCCGTCCAGTGTCTCGGCGGTGACCGTCCCGGTCATCGTCCCGGGTAGCGCGGTCAGCTGCTCCGGTGTGGGGAGTCCATCGCTCATACGCGTGATTCTCGAGGGCTGCGCGCCGGGTCCTGAGGCGACTGCCCACTCAATGGAATCGCACGGCCGGGCGGCGGCGCGGGCCAGCATCCTCGGGAGTCGGGCGGAGCACCGTTCGTTCCGCCCACCGAGCCCGACTTCCGACAGGAGCCCTCCCATGACCGAACTCCAGCGATACGACGGCCGCCGCGTCCTCGTCACCGGCGGCGGATCCGGTATCGGACAGGCCACGACGCTGCGGATACTGCGGGAAGGCGGCCGGGTGGTCGCCGCCGATATCAGCGCGGCCGGCCTCGAGGACACCGCGGCCAAGGCCGGTCCCGACCGGGCGCGACTGAGCACATCGATCATGGATATCGCGGATGAGGAGTCGGTCCGCGCCGGAGTGGCCGACGCCCTGCGGTGGCTCGGCGGGCTCGACACCCTGGTGAATGCGGCCGGTGTCCTGCGGTCGGCACATTTCGAACAGACCTCGGTCGCGGAATTCGAGCAGATCCTGCGGATCAACCTCGTCGGCACTTTCGTGGTCACGCGCGAATCCCTGGCCGCGCTGCGGGCCGGGAACGACCCCGCGGTCGTGAATTTCAGTTCTACCTCCGCGGCGTTCGCCCACCCTTACATGTCCGCCTATGCCGCGTCCAAGGGCGGTATCCAGGCGATGACGCACGCGCTGGCGATGGAGTTCGGGCGGCAGGGCATCCGGTTCAATGCCGTTCAGCCGGGCTCCATCTCGTCCGGCATGACCGACGGCAGTGGCGCGTCCGGTCAGAGCCTCGGCCCCGGGCTGCCCGCCGATGCCGATATCGCACTGTTCGCCAAGGCCACACCCGCCCTGCCGCTGCCCGCGGGGGCACCCTTCGCCGGACCCGACGCGGTGGCCGCGGTGGTGGCGATGCTCGGCTCACCGGATGCCTATTTCGTCACCGGGACCGAGATCCGCGTCGACGGCGGCTCGCATATGTGAGAGCCACCGGGCAGGATCGCGTTTGCGCAGCGCACGGCGCGGGTAGCCGAGAGAACCGGAGGTGTTGCCGGGGATGGATCGGCGGTGGCGCGGAGTGCGCGTGCGAGTGCTGCGCAGTGGCGAGTTCCGGATTCTGGTTCGCACAGTGCGGGCGGCGTGGTCGGACGAGTTGTCGGACTGGGCGGCGGCACTGACGTACTACAGTATGCTGTCGCTCTTTCCGGCCCTGCTGCTCACCGTCGCCGTCCTCGGCCTGGCCGGGCCGGGCCGGAGCCGACCGGTGCGCTCGCGGGCGCGGCGAGCCATGTCGGTCCGCAGGGCAGCCGGACGCTGCTCGCCGATTCGGTACGCCATCTCGAACAGGTACGGGTCTGGTCGGCGCCGATCGCGATCGCGGGACTGGTGTCCGGGCTGTGGACGGCGTCTGGCTATATCGGCGCGTTCATCCGGGCCGCCAATGCGCTGTATTCCGTGGTGGAGAGCCGATCCCGGCTCAGGACGGTACTTCTGCAGCTGTCGCTCAGCGTGGTCCTGATCTCGCTGATGGTGTTCACCGGTCTGGGCTTCGTGGTCACCAACGGCATGGCCGGACGGTACGGCGGAGTTCTCGCCGGTCTGCCGTTCGTGCACGGAATCTGGTCGATACTGCGGTGGATCGTGCTCGCCCTGGTAGCGAGTTTCGCGCTGTCACTTCTGTATCGGCTGGCGCCCAATGTTTCCGGGCAGCCGTTGCGCTGGTTCACCGCGGGCAGCGCGCTGGCGGTCGGAGTATGGCTGGCCGGTTCGGCCGGCCTGTCGTTCTATGCCGCGCATTTCGACTCCTTCGACAAGGTCTACGGTTCCCTGGCGGCGGCGGTCGTATTCCTCGTCTGGCTGTGGGTCGCCAATTTCGCGGTGCTGCTGGGCGCGGTGGTCGATGCCCAGCGGGCACGCCGTCCCGCGCCACCCGCCGCGGAGAGCATCGGTGACGATCGGGAACAGCGTCGGATCCCGGCCGTCACCGAACCGGACCACGACGCGGTCCCCGTCGAGCCGCCCCTGGTGGCCGGAACCGCTACCGGTGCCCGGCCACGAGCACTCCCGCCGGGCGCCGGTCAGTCTCAGACCTTCCGGCCCACGGCACCGTAGAGCGACACCTTCTTGTCATGGCTCGGCGGATGCTCGATACCCGAGTTGCGCCATCGGTGGATCACCTCGACACCCGGCTCCACCAGTTCCAGCTGATCGAAGAACCGGGCCACCTCCGCGCGGGTCCGCGGCCGCACCGGAATTCCGCGATCCACGTAGACCTGCAACAGCCGGGCCATACCGTCGGGATCGTCGGGCCCCTCGTCGAACTCCGTCGTGACATGTGACATCGCCAGATACGAACCCGGCGCCAGCGGAGCCATCAGCGTGTTCACGATCTCGTACACATCACCGGGCACGAAATGCAGCACCGCCATGAGCGAAACCGCCACCGGCTGCGACAGGTCCAGCGTCGCGCGCAGTTCCGGCGCGGCGAGGATGGCCTCCGGATCCCCCGCGTCGGCCTGGATGTAGGCGGTACGGCCCTGCTCGGTACTCACCAGCAGCGCCCGCGCGTGGGCGAGGACGATCGGGTCGTTGTCGACGTAGACCACCCGCGAGTCCGGTGCCAGGCTCTGGGCGACCTGGTGCAGATTGGGCTCGGTGGGGATACCCGTACCGATATCGAGGAATTGGCGGATTCCCTGCTCGGTGAGGAAACGGGTGGCGTGTCGCATGAACTCGCGGTTGGTGCGCGCGGTCAGCCGGACCGCCGGAAAATCGCGCAGTGCCTGCTCGGCCGCGGCTCGGTCGGCATCGTAGGAATCCTTGCCACCCAGAAAGTAGTCGTACATGCGCGCGGGATGCGCGACATCGGTACGCAGATCGATAGAGCCGTCGGACACGGCGGATGCTCCTCGTGGGGTCGTGCGGTCGGTACCCCGCAGGTATACCCCATCCGGGCAAGGCGCCCAATACATTCCGGCATACCGATCCGGTGACACCACGCGGGGCCGGGGCGGGGTATCGACGGCACCCGCGCGCGGCGGCCCGGACCTCACGGATTTGACCCTGACACTGTGACAAGGTCTTCACTGAGCGCAGGAGGTGGTCCCCATCGACCCGATAATCGATTCACCCGATACGCGCCTGCTCGAGGCGTTGCACGCCCCGGCCTCGTCGACCCGGCTGCAGGCGGCGCTGGCCGCCGGTACGAACCCCGTGCCCGGCCTCGTCGGCCCGCTGATCGCGCGGTGCGCGATCGAACCCGACTTCTACGTCCGCGACATGCTCACCTGGGCCCTGACCCGCCATCCGGCCGACATCACCGTGCCGGCACTGCGCGCGGAACTGAGTGCCGCGGGCGCGCAGGCCCGGAGCCAGGCGCTGCACACCCTGTCCAAGATCGGCGACAGGTCCGTCTGGCCGGCGATCACCCGATCGCTGCTGCGCGACGCCGACGACGAGGTCGCCCGGAGCGCCTGGCGAGCTGCCGTGGTCCTGGTGCCCGACGGCGAGCAGGAGGAGCTGGCCGCGGAACTGGCCACCCAGCTGGGGCGCGGCGACCGGACCGTCCAGCTGAGTCTCAGCCGGGCACTGGTCGCGCTCGGCGACCACGCCGGTCCGGCCGTCCGGGCCAGGTCGGCCGGACCGGATCCGGCGGTGCGCGCGCATGCCCGCGCCACCGAACGGTTGCTGCGCGACCCGGAGGCCGGTTTCGACCCCGATATCGCCGAGGCGAAACGGATCATCGCGCTCGGTCCCGAACGCGCCGGACCGGCCGCATGCTGATCGGTGAGGTGGCGCGCCGCTCGGGGGTGAGTACCCGGATGCTGCGGCACTACGACTCCCTCGGGCTGGTGCGGCCGACCGGTCGCACCGTCGGCGGCTACCGCGAGTACGCCCCCGCCGATATCCGGCGGATCTTCCATGTGGAAAGCCTGCGCTCGCTGGGCCTGTCGTTACGGGAGGTCGGGCGGGCGCTCGAGGACCCCGCATTCACCCCGGCGGAACTGGTGAGCGCTCTGATCGAGCGGACCGAGGCGCGGGTGCGACGGGAACAGGAGCTTCTCGACCGGCTCCGGACCGTCGATGCCTCGACACCGGCGGGCTGGCCGGATGTCCTGCGCATCGTGGAACTGCTGCACGGGCTCGAGTCGCCGAGTGCCGCGCGCCGGCAGCGGACCGCCCTGGCCTCGGCCGAGGATGCTCCGGTGTCCACCGAATTGCTGGCCGGGGCGGTTCTCACCGAATCCGATCCGAATGTCGCCGGGGCGCTGCGCTGGGCGCTCGCCCGAGCCGGCGGAGACGGCCTGGCCGGCGTGGTGGCCGGGCTGGGCGCCGCGGACGCCGCCATCCGGCGGCGCGCGGTGCTTGCGATCGCGGAGATACCCGGTGACGAGGCGAGCGCGGCACTGGCCGGCGCCCTCACCGACCCGGACGCGGCGGTGCG
>NZ_BAGJ01000274.1 GCF_000308775.1 Nocardia testacea NBRC 100365 | reverse complement strand
TTGCGCGCGGGGCAGCCGGTCGGGCCGATGCTCGCCCAGACCGCGACCGGGGTCGCCGAAGCGCTCGAACGGCTCGGCGGCACAGCCGTTCTCGAAGCCAAGCTGGACGGCGCGCGAGTGCAGATCCACCGCGCCGGTGCCACGGTCTCGGTCTATACCCGCAGTCTCGACGATGTCACCGCCCGTCTCCCCGAGGTCGTCGCGGCCACACTCGCCCTTCCCGCCACCGATCTGATCGCCGATGCCGAGGCCATCGCATTGCGGCCCGATGGACGGCCGGATCGATTCCAGGTCACGGCCGCCCGCTTCGGCCGCAAGGATCCGGGCGATCTCGAACCGCTGTCGGTGTTCTTCTTCGATCTGCTCCATCTCGACGGCAGAGATCTCCTCGATCTGCCCACCCGCGACCGGCTCGCCGCACTCGACGCGCTCGTGCCCCGCACCCAGCGGGTCGACCGCCTGGTCACCGCCGACGCCGAGGCGGCACAACAGTTCCTGGACCGCACACTGGCCGCCGGACACGAAGGCGTGATGGCGAAGTCACCGTCGGCGCCGTACGAGGCCGGCCGCCGCGGCGCCGGCTGGCTCAAGGTCAAACCCGTGCACACCTTGGACCTGGTGGTCCTGGCTGTCGAATGGGGTTCCGGCCGGCGCACCGGAATGTTGTCCAATATCCATTTGGGCGCTCGCGACCCGGCCACCGGCGGGTTCGTGATGCTGGGTAAGACGTTCAAAGGGATGACCGACGCGATGCTGGAGTGGCAGACCGCGCGCTTCACCGAACTCGCCGACGGCCCGACCGAGGGGTACGTCGTACGACTACGGCCCGAACAGGTCGTCGAGATCGCATTCGACGGAGTGCAGGGGTCGACCCGCTACCCCGGCGGGCTGGCACTGCGGTTCGCCCGCGTCGTGCACTATCGCGACGACAAATCGCCGGCCGAGGCCGATACGGTCGACACCGTCCGGGAGCTCTACGAACGCGGTGGTTGACCGGCCTCTCCCACAGAGCCGGGACACTGATCCTCCGGTCAGGCCGAGGCCACCGGATCGGGAAAATCCGCGCCGCGGCTGATCGAAGCCCACCGCCGGGTCTCGGCGTCGCGCTCGGCGCCGGCGGCAAGCGCCTGATCGACCGCGCCGCTGCCCAGCAGCAGTCGTCGCGGCGGTGCGGGCTCGTCGACGATATCGACGATGATCCGCGCCGCCCGGGCGGGGTCGCCGGGCTGGACCCCGTTCGTCGCATGGCGCATCTCGTGCACTCGGCCCACGGTGCCGAGGTAGTCCGGGCCCGGCTCGTGCATGGCCATCGAAGAGCCCTGCCAGTCGGTCCGGAAAGCGCCGGGTTCCACGATGATCACCTGCACCCCGAACGGCCGCACTTCGCTCGCCAGTACTTCGGAGAACCCCTCCACGGCGAACTTCGCGGCCTGATACGCCCCCATGCCCGGGGTGCCACCGACACGTCCGCCGACGGAGGAGAACTGGACGAAGACACCCGACCGCTGCGCACGCAGGATCGGCAGTGCGGCCCGGGTGACATTGACGACGCCGAACAGGTTGACTTCGATCTGGGCGCGGAAGTCCGCGCCGCTCATCTCCTCGATCGCCGCGCTGTCGGCGTAGCCGGCATTGTTGACCACCACATCGATGCGGCCGAATTCGGCGACGGCGAAATCGACGGCGGCACAGGCCGCGGCGGCGTCGGTCACGTCGAGCGGGTAGACCCGGGCACGGTCCGGGGCGCCGTCGACGAGCGGGCGCAGTTGTTCGGGATGCCGCGCGGTCGCGACGACCCGGTCCCCGTGCGCGAGAGCGGCGCGGACCAGTTCCGCGCCGAATCCGCGCGAGCTGCCGGTGACGAACCAGACCTTCGATGGATCGGACATTGCTGCACTCCTTCGGTTCGTGGCTGTGGTTCGCGGCGCCAACTCCGCATCCGCGACGCCCGTGTTTGTCTACACTTGTATACTTGCAATATGTTTACAAACGTAGACTTCACCGGTTGTATTCCCGGGCCGCAGATATGACCCCCGCCCGGTCCCGGCCACGCAACGCGGCCGCCACCCGCGAGGCGATCCTCCGGTCGGCGATCCGGCATTTCGCCCGCGCCGGGTACGACGGCGTAGGGGTCCGCGCCATCGCCCAGGACGCGGGAGTCAGCGCGATGATGGTGAACCGGTATTTCGGGTCGAAGGAACGGTTGTTCGCCGAAGCCGTGGAGGTGTCCTTCGCGCCCCCGGCGGTGATCGCCGCCGACTCGGGGTCACTGGTACAGGACACCGCCGCCGCCCTGGTCGCCCGCACGAACCCGGGCGCCGATCCGCTGGACCCGTTCCTGATCATGCTGAGATCCGTTTCCAGCCCGTACGCCGCGCAGATCGTGCGCGACGCGATCGAACGCCATGTCGGACAGCGAGTGGCCCGGCAACTCCCCGAATCCGACAACGGGATCCGTGCCGAGGTCATGCTGTCGGTGATCTCGGGGGTGCTGCTGATGCGCCGGGTCGTCGGGATGCGAGCACTGAACGAGGCCCCCTCCGACCGGCTGGCCGCGATACTCGAATCGGTTTTCGCCGTCATCACCGACGCAACCGCCCGATAGCACGCGAACGCTTCCGGACCCGACACGATCCGCGCCGGGCCGTCAGATCGCCGGCGACGATGCCGGCGGCCGGGCGTCGAGGGTTGCTGCGCTACAGCCGAGCGAGCCGAATGCTCCGGCGGCAGGGCGCCGGGTCCGGTTCCCAGGAATTTGCTGTGCGCCATTCCCTGGGCCGGTACCGTGCACAGGGCAGATACCTACGGACTCCACAGCCGATGGCTCCACGCGGACATCGCCGAACGATATGTAGGAATCGGCGAAAGTGTTCGTGACACAGCACTGTTCGCGAGCAGGACCGGCGTACCTGGCCACAGGGAGTGGTCGTGCTCGGCGAGTACCTGTCTCAGCGATTGGAGCCTCGTCTTTGACCGTGCACAACGCCTCGGTGCCGCAGCAACTGCGTCTGTCCGCGGGTGCCCGATGATCCACGAGGAACCCACCGGAGGAGTGGGGCGGCCGCGCTTCCGTATCCATTCGGAGGAATTCGCGAACGATCCCCATGACGCCTACGCCGGGATGCGGGACCGCCCCGGTGTGCTCGTCCCGAGAGAACTGGCGCCGGGCGTGCCGGCCATCCTGGTGATCGGCTACGCCGCCCTTCGAATTCTTGATGAGCCCGAACGGTTTCCCGCCGGCCCACGATGCCGGAAGCACAGCATTACCGGAGTATCGGACCGCACGCCTGCCCGGCCCGGTCGCCCGGGTACGTGGCGGTCGAGGCCACGATCGACCTGCTGCTCGACGCGCTCCCCCGGAAATGGAACTGGTGGCGCCGGCCGCGCAACCGACCTGGCGTCCGGGCCCATTCCACCGGGCACCGGCGGTACTGCCGGCCGCCTTCCCGCCCGCGCCGGCACCGAACCCCGGGTAGGGAGTAGTTGGGCGCAATGACCCATACCCCCGCCGGCAGGGCATTTCTCACGGTATGTCCCGGTCCGGCTTCGCCGACCGCTCGGGGCGCGTGAACGATCCGCCGCAGCGCCGATCAGGCCGAATCCGTGACCGCCACGAATTCGCCGCGGAAAAGGTCATGAAATAAGCTCGCAACGCGAAATGGAGAATCGATGTCCACGACAGGTGAACCGGCGACGGTCCGGGACACGCCGGAATACCAGCAGATCCAAAACGACGAACTCTTTCACGAGTGGGTTCGGATGCAACAGGAAGCCATGGAGAACGAGTTCGTCCGAGTCGACGTTCCCGAACTCGACGGCCATCTCTGGACCCGCGAAGGACTGGTAATAGCAGAACACGAGATGCTACGTCGTTATTCGCACTTCGACGAGATGGCCGCGGAGGAGAACCTCGAACTCGGCGTGCGATTCATCTACTTCATCGGTGAGACGTTTCGCCGGGCCCTGGAGGGACGCTGGGCGCTCCTGCCGCCCAATCCACCCGAGCGCCCGGATCCGCTGTGTGTCATCGACTCCCCGATGTGGACGGCTTTCCACGAACCCACGCATATGAGCGAGCTCGCCTTCGACCGGCGTACCGGAAAAGAGATCTCCTGGATTTTCGACCGCACGGTGAAACGACACCAGAAGTGGATCGCGGCCGGCCGGCCGGCGCGCGGCAGCTAGCGGGGCACCGTACCTTCCCCGCTCCCTGCCGCGGACCGTCGACACGATGGCGAAGGTCCTCGGTGGCCGCCGCCGGAACCCGGCGGGATCACAGCCGGGAGTGGGGACAGGTTCGAAGGTGACGGTGTCCTGCCGGCCGCCAGGTGGCCGGCACCGGAGTTGCCGTCCACGTCCGGCAGAGCATAGGTCGCGCAATGGTTGCCGCGCCCTGCCGGCATCCTCGTACGCCGGCCGAGATCGGCCGTGCGAGTGCACAGCAACTGGTCGTCGCGCGCGGAAATTACGTACCTTTCGCTCTTGAACACGTCTTTCGTGCAATACGGTCCCGCCCCGGATCTTCGTGATAGCTTGCTCCCCGAAGCGATCTGTTCCAGCTGCGCAGCGGCAATTGCGGCGAACCCTTTCCCCCCTTCTGGAGGCTGAGATCGTGACTCGTTCCTTTCTTCGTTTTCTGGGTGCGTTCGGCGGTCTGGCATGCACGCTGCTGGTGCTGACACCGGCAACCGCCGAGCCGGTCTATCCGATCCCGGATCCCGACCGGTTCTACGCCGCCCCCGCCGATCTGGCGGCACACCGGCCGGGTGACGTGCTCGGCGTGCGGGTACTGCCACCGGTGGCCGTCTTCCCCGGCGCCACCGTCCGGCTGATCAAGTTCCGCTCGACCGATTCCCGGGGCACTCCGATCGCGGCGACCACCACGATCGCCACTCCCGCGGACCATCGACCCGGCGCACCGCTGGTGTCGTATCAACATTTCATCAATTCGCTCGGCACCGGCTGCGCGGTATCGCACCGCCTCTACGATGCCGACCTGAACCTGTCGACGATCATGCCGGTACTGGGCGGAATGCTGCAGCGGGGCTGGAGTGTGGCGCTGCCGGATCATCTCGGGCCACAGTTCGCGCTCGGGGCCGGGCGCCTGGGCGGCCAGATCACCCTGGACAGCGTCCGGGCGGTGAAGCAGGTACCCGAACTCGCCGTTGCGGACAGCCCCGCGGTGCTGGCCGGTTACTCCGGTGGCGCGCTGGCGACGGCGTGGGCGGCCACCCTGCAGCCGACCTACGCACCCGAGTTGCAGCTCGCGGGCGCGGCCATCGGGGGCGCCCCGATGAACCTGGTCTCGATGGCGAAGGGGCTGGGCTTCAATCCGCACCCCGCGTTCGGGCTGGCGATGGCGGCGGCCATCGGCCTCGAGCGGGAATATCCGGACCGGGTGCCGGTCGGTTCGAATCTCAATCAGCGCGGTCTCGCGATGCGGGACGCGATAGCCAACCGCTGCACCAACGACATCCTCGCCATCGGCGCCGGGGGCAGCGCACACGAGTACGCGACTGGACCCGCCGTCTTCGACCAACCCGATGCCTGGACCGTCGTGGCAGAGAACAGCGTGGAACTCTACGGCCCCGTTCCGGCGATACCCGTATTCGAATGGCATTCGCCGACCGACCCGCTGGTTCCGGTCGACGCGATCGACAACACCAATCGCCGATGGTGCGCGGCGGGGGTGCGCTTGCAGACACTGCAGGTCCCCTCGTTCGAACACTTGACCGCAGCGGTGGCCGGCATGCCCGCGATGCTGGCGTGGATCGAGGGCCGGATGCGCGGCGAACCCGCACCCGTCGCCTGCTGACCGGACACCCGCACGGGCGACATCACGCGACCGGGCGCGGCGACCACGATCTCAGGGCCGGCCTCCCTCGCTCCTCAGCAGAGCGTCGAACGAGGCCCGGAGCTCGCCGACGAACAGCTGCGGCTGTTCGAAAGCGGCGAAATGGCCGCCACGTCCGGGTTCGCTCCAGTACCTGATATCGGTGAACCGGCGCTCGGCCCAGCGTCGCGACGGGCGCGGCGTATCACGGAAGATCGCCGCGCCCGTCGGCACGGTGATCGAGTCGGTCGTGCCCTCGGTGAACCAGCCGTCGACGGTCGGGAAACTCTCCCAGTACAGCCGCGTAGCGGAGGTACCGGTGCCGGTCAGCCAGTAGAGGGTGATGTTGTCGAGAACCCGGTCACGGTCCAGTACCGAGAAGAGGTCACCGCCGTGATCCGCCCAGGCCCAGAATTTCTCGAGTATCCACGCGGCCTGCCCCACGGGCGAATCCGCCAGCGCGTAGCCCAGTGTCTGCGGTCGTGTGGAATGCATCGCCGCGTATCCGGACCCGTCCGCGGCATTCTCCAGGACCTCCAGGCCCGCGCGTTCGGACTCGGTCAGTGAATCGAAAGTCGCGGGGTCCGGAGCCACCAGCGGGGGCGTCAGATGGATACCACAGACATGCTCGGAATCCTGTACTCCGAGCATGGTGCTGATGCTCGTGCCCCAATCGCCGCCGGTCGCACCGTAGCGGGAGTAACCCAGCATCTCCATCAAACGCGCCCACGTCCGCGCGATCCGCTCGATTCCCCAGCCGGGAACGGCCGGGCGGGAACTGAACCCGTAACCGGGCACCGACGGCACGACGAGGTGAAAGGCCCGGGCGCCGTCCGGCGGGTCGGTCAACGGCTCGAGAATATCGAGGAACTCCACGAACGACCCGGGCCAGCCATGGGTGACCACGAGGGGCAACGCGTCGCGATGCGGGGAGCGCACGTGCAGGAAGTGGATGTCCAGACCGTCGATGCGTGCGAGGTACTGCGGGATCCGCGCCATCCGCCGCTCGAAACGCCGCCAGTCGTATTCTTCCGCCCAGTAGCCGGCGAGATCACGCATCACCTGCAGCGGCACCCCCTGGGACCAGTCCGAGACCGTCTCCCGGTCCGGCCACCGTGTCGCGCGGATCCGCGCGCGGAGATCGGTGAGCTCACGCTCGGGGACGGCGATGGTGAACGGTGTGAGCTCGGCGGGCACACGCACTCCTGGTGATCCGGTTCGCGGCGGCCGCCGCCCCTGTCGCGGACCCATCGACAATACGACGGAACGCCCGGCCTCCCCATCGGGAAGGAGCACGCAGGCCGCTTCGCGGGAATCTCCGGCCCCGCCGACGGTCACATGGGACCGCGGTACCAGCGCATACACTGCCGCCATGGCCGATAGTGATACCCCCGGCGTCGGTCCCGCACCCGACCGCGAAACGCTCCTGGCGACCATGCACGTGGCGGCGAGAGCCCCGTCGGTGCACAACACCCAGCCCTGGCGGTGGGTTTACCGCGCCGGGCAGTTGGACCTCTTTCGCGACAACGAGCGCCGGCTGCCCTCGGCCGATCCCCAGGGACGGCAGCTCATGGTCAGCTGTGGTGCGGTGCTCGACCACGCGCGCAGCGCCTTCGCGGCCGCGGGCCTGCACACCGAGGTCGTGCGGCTGCCCGATCACGGCAACGGCGATCTTCTGGCGACCCTCACCTTCCAGCCGTGGCCGCACACTCCCCCGCCGCTCCGGAGCCGAGCCGAGATCATCGAGCGGCGGCGCACGGATCGCCGTCCGCTCGCGGATCCGGGCGATCTGTCCGGGCTGGTGGAAACCGTGCGCCTGCTCGCCCGCGACCACGACGTGATACTCGACGTCCTCGACCGGAACACCGCGA
This sequence comes from Nocardia testacea NBRC 100365, assembly GCF_000308775.1. Classification (GTDB taxonomy): domain Bacteria; phylum Actinomycetota; class Actinomycetes; order Mycobacteriales; family Mycobacteriaceae; genus Nocardia; species Nocardia testacea. Next base: position 173,259 of record NZ_BAGJ01000274.1, on the reverse strand, counting down.
GCCGGTTGGGTACCGCGTCCGAACACTCGGCGGCCCTGCGACGCTACGACATGTCCTACCGGGCCGAGCTTCAATGGTGGAGCGGTCACGACAAGTTGCCCGACGGGGTCCCCGCCGACGCCCTGGTATCGGAGGTCGACGCGGCGCGGGTACCGGTCGGGCGCAGGTTTCCGCATCCGGGCCGCGCGACGCCCCGGGACGAGCCGGACGACCGGCAGGACGAGGCCGAGCTCTGGATACTCGGCACACCGGACGATTCTCCCCTCTCCTGGCTCCGGACCGGCGAAGCGCTGTCGGCGGTGCTGCTCGAATGCACCGCGGCCGGATTGGCGACCTGCCCACTGACCCATATCACCGAACTACCCGAGACCCGGCGCATCGCCTCGGACCTGACCGCGAGCAAGTCCACGGCTCAGGTGGTGCTGCGTGTCGGTCGCGCCCCGGACGGCGAAATGGGCGCACGGACCCCGCGCAGGCCGGTCGCCGACTTCTGCACCATCGCCCCCGATGCCTTCGGGGACGACCCCGCACCCTGACTGCCCCGCACGCGCTCGGCGTATCGGACCGATATCCGATCCGCCCATCGGGTCCTCGAGAGGTGAACGATGAAAGTTTTCGTCATGAAAGAGATCGGGTCGGTGAGATGCACCGATAAGCCGATACCGGAACTCCGTTCGAGGTGTTGATCAGGTACTCCATCGGCTCGTTCCATCGGTCGCGATACATATCTGCGCAAGCGAGGTGGCATGCTCGATATCGACCCACCATTCCGGCCCGTACCCCGGATAGCGGGGTATCTCCGGCTCGAGGATCACGGCCTGATCGGCGACGGCGCCACGGCCGCGCTCGTCGGCGTGGACGGTTCGATCTCCTGGATGTGCCTGCCCCGGTTCGACTCCGAACCAGTCTTCTGCGGACTGCTCGACCGGGACCGGGGCGGGCATTTCACGGTGGCTCCGGTGGATCTGCTGGCGGCCCGGCAGCGATATCAGCACAATACCGGCGTCCTCGAGACCGAGTTGCGGTGCCGGACGGGAACGGTACGGCTGACCGACGCGCTGGTTCTGCGCGCCGGCGCGGATCTCACCGAGGATGCCCCGGCCGGCCGGTCCGAACTGGTGCGCTCCGCCGTGGTCGTCGACGGGTACGTCGAGCTGGAGGTGATCGTCGCCCCGCGCGGTGGCGCGAATCCGCGGGAGGTGGCGAGCGGAATCGAGATCCGGATACCGGCCCGCCCGGAACTGCGGCTGCACCTGCGCGCAAACCACGCACTGCGGGGTCTGCACAGTACGGTCCGGTTGGCACAGGGAGAACGGCTCGATCTCGTGTTGTCCTGGGGACGGTTCCAGCGCCATCACCGCTTCGACCCACCGGCCATGCTGCAAGACACCGCCCGCGCGTGGCGCACCTGGATGGAGGGATTCTCATATCACGGTCCCGAGCAGCCGCTGGTGCGGCGCGCCGCGATCACACTCAAACTGTGTGATCACTGGGCCCACGGCTCGGTGATCGCGGCACCGACCTCGTCGGTGCCCGCGCCCATCGGCGGCAGCCGTAACTGGGACTACCGCTATGTATGGATACGTGACGCGGCATACGCGGTGTTCGCGCTGCGCCGCATCGGTTTCCGCGGTGAAGCCGACGCGTTCCTCGGCTGGGTACTGGACGCGTTCGAACGCAGCGGTACCCCACGGATCATGTACGACCTCGACGGCGATCCCGTGCCCGCGGAGGTGATCGACAGCGGCCTGGCGGGCTACCGGAACTCTGGACCCGTGCGCTGGGGAAACGGGGCGGCCGATCAGCGCCAGCACGATGTCTACGGGGAAATCCTCGATTGCGCCGATCAGTGGTTGCGCGCGGGCGGGGAACTACAGACACCGCTGTGGTCGAGTCTGGCCGGATCGGCCGAGGCGGCCGCCAGGTCGTGGCGGGTTCCCGACCAGGGGATCTGGGAGATACGCAGTCAGGGCCGCGTGTTCACCTATTCGGCCGGAATGTGCCACGTCGCGCTGAGTCGCGCCGCGTCGATCGGGGAGCGCCTCGGTCTGGCCCCCGGCCCCCTCTCCAGGTGGCGCACCGCGGCCGATCGGGTGCGCGAAAGCATCGTCGAGGAGTCCTGGGACGAAGAGCACAAGACATTCAGCGCCCATCTGGACGGCGGTGGGACCCTCGACGCGAGCCTGCTGGCCCTGCCGTTGCGCGGTGTGATACCCCCCGACCATCCCCGCATGGTGGCGACCACCGCGGCCGTCGCGGACCGGCTCGACGCGGGCGGCGGATTGTTGTATCGCTACCTCCACGACGAGTCACCCGATGGCCTGCCCGGTGGTGAGGGAGCCTTTCTCCTCTGCAGCTTCTGGCTGGTCGACAACCTGACCCTGCAGGGGCGGCTCGCCGAAGCGGGGGAACTCTACGCTTCGCTGTGCGCGAGGGCGAGCACACTGGGGCTGTTCTCCGAGCAGATCGATCCGTCGAGCGGAGCGTTCATGGGCAACTTCCCCCAGGCATTCAGTCATATCGGGGTCATCGCCAGCGGCGTGAACCTCGCACGTGCGGCGGGAGCGACGACATGATCGCACGATTGGTGATTTTCGGCGGCACCGGCGACCTGTCGGGCCGCTACCTGCTGCCCGGTCTGGCCGCGCTGCGGGCCGCCGGCCGGCTCGACGACGGCTTCGGCGTCGTCTGCGCGGATCGCAAGGACCGCGACGCGGCCGATTTCGCAAGTTGGGTCGAAACCCAACTCGACCGCTATGCCGGAGAACTGCCCGCCGACGCCAGAAACGCGATCATCGCCGCGGCCCGGTTCTGGCGCGCGGATATCGGCGATCCGGATACGGTGGCGGCGGCCGTCGCCGGAGAAGGGCCCGTCGCGGTCTATCTCGCACTCCCACCGGCTCTGTTTCCCACCGCGGTGCAGACTCTCGATCAGGTCGGTCTGCCCCCGGGCAGCACGATCGTGCTCGAGAAACCGTTCGGCGAGGACCTGACGAGCGCGATGGAACTCAACCGGCTGCTCACGGATCTGGTCCCCGAAGAGGCCGTCTTCCGGGTGGACCACTTCCTCGCCATGACGACTGTGCAGAACCTGCTCGGGAGCCGGCTGTCCAACCGGGTACTCGAGCCGATCTGGAACAGCGCGCATATCGCCAGGATCGAGATCATCTGGGAGGAAACCCTCACCCTCGAAGGCCGAGCCGGCTACTACGACCATGTCGGCGCGCTCGAGGACATGGTGCAGAACCATCTCCTGCAATTGCTCTGCCTGATCGCCATGGAACCGCCCATCACCCTGTCCGAGCGCGACCTGCGCGACCGCAAGGTCGATGTGCTGCGAACCCTCCGGCCACTGACCGACGCGGAGATCCCACGCCGCACCCGGCGCGCCCGGTATACGGCGGGGACGATCGGAGAGCGCCGCGTACCGTCCTATATCGACGAGGACGGGGTCGACCCGCGGCACCGCACCGAAACATTCGCCGAAATCGAACTGACACTCGACAATTGGCGGTGGTCGGGAACGCGATTCGTGCTCCGCAGCGGCAAGGCGCTCGCCGCCGATCGCAAAGAGGTCGCGGTCCACTTCCGGCCGGTGCCCTATCTGCCTTTCGGCCGCTACGGGACGGCGCAACCCAATGTCCTGCGCTTCGGGCTCGACCCCGAGACCATGACCCTCGCGCTGACCGCCATCGGCGGCGATGGGGAGTCGCTGGTACCACTCACCATGTCCGCACAGACCCAGCCTCCCGACCTGCCCGCCTACGGGCGGCTCCTCCTGGATGTGCTGAACGGGAATCCGGCACTGTCGCTGCGTGGCGACGAAGCCGAAGAAGCGTGGCGCGTTGTCGATCCGGTCATCTCGGCCTGGTCCCGCGACCTCGTCCCCCTCGACGAGTACCCCGCCGGGTCGGCAGGCCCCGGCCCGCGGGTCTCCGAGGCCGACCCGGACGGCGACCCGGCGGAAAGACCGTGACGACGCATCGGGCGCCCCGGTGAAAACCGTTGGACTCGACGGCGCGGATATGGTTTATTCTTCCGCGTCCAGTCGGCTGTATCGGGCTCTCGCCCTGGGAAGAGGTGTTTTGTGATCCGGCCCGCGCCGAGCGCGCCCGCCCGCATCGCGTAGTCGTCTCCAGTGCCGTGGCTGCACGGCGCTTCACGGGGGACGGCATGCCGATGCCCGCGTTCCTGTGGCATTCCCGGGATATCGGGAGGTCCGCGGCCGAGCACGGCCCCGGCCGCCCGTACCCGTGCCCTGGATCGCGAAGCCGCTCGGCCTGCCCGCAAGGTCACCCCATCTTCCGGGCCGCAGACCGATCCGATCGGCCCCGCACCTAGGGCATGTGCTCACCGGTGCGGCGGACGGACCGTTTCCGGCCCCCGTTCAAGGGTTTCCACGTTGTCTTCTCACTCTTCCGAGTTCGACGCGTCCGGCAAGGGCCACGGCCCGGACGCGGTCACCGAAGCGCTCTTCGCCGTGCACGCCGGCCTGCCCAGACAAGGGCCGGGTTCGGACGCGACGACGCGGCGTCTGCTCGCGGCCGCCGGACCGCTTCCCGCACACCCACGCGTCCTGGACGCCGGCTGCGGCCCGGGCCGCGCCGGCCTGCTGCTCGCCGCCGAGACCGGCGCGAGAGTCACCGCCGTCGATATCCACCAGCCCTTCCTCGACGAATTGGCCGCAGCGGCGGCCCGCCGCGGGCTGATCGGACAGGTCTCGATGGTGAACCATTCGATGGACCGACTACCGTTTCCCGATCACAGCTTCGACGCGATCTGGGCCGAAGGCTCCGTCTACACCATCGGCTTCGACACCGCGCTGCGCGCGTGGCGGCGGCTGCTGGCCCCCGGCGGGGTACTGGCGATCACCGAGATCGAATGGTCCACCCCCGAACCCGCGGCCGCGGCCCGTGACTACTGGGACGCCGTGTACCCGGTGCGCACCCACGCCGCGAACACCGCGGCCGCACGATCGGCCGGCTATCGGGTGCACGCGCACTGGCCGCTACCGGAAACCGATTGGTGGCAGGAGTACTACACCCCGCTCACCCGCCGGATGCGCCACATGGACCCGGACCGCCCGGGCATGGGCGAGGCGCTGGCCGCACTGCGCACAGAGATCACCATGCGCCGGCGCCACGGCCGCGACTACCACTACGCCGCCTACATCCTGCGCCCCGGCGACCACCCCACCACAACGACCGAGAACGGAACAACCATGAGCACCTGGTCCACCCGTCCCGAAACCATCGGCGATATTCCGGCAATCCGGGACGTCGTACTCGCCGCCTTCCCCACCGCCGAGGAAGCCGACCTGGTCGACGCGCTGCGGGCCGATCCCGCGGCATGGATCGAGGGGCTGTCCATGGTCGCCGCCACCTCCACCGGCGAGGTCGTCGGCCATGCTCTGCTCACCCGCTGCCATATCGACGGTGTGCCCGCTCTGGCGCTGGCCCCCTGTGCGGTGCGACCGGAAGCCCAACGTACGGGGGCGGGGTCCGCGGCGATCCGCGCAGCGCTGGACGCCGCACGATCGATGGGCGAGCACATCGTGGTCGTACTGGGGCACCCCGCCTACTACCCGCGCTTCGGCTTCACCCCGGCCGCACGCTTCGGCATCCACGCACCCTTCGACGCCCCCGACGAGGCGATGATGGCACTCGCGCTCGACGCCACCCGCCCCGTTCCCGGCGGAACCATCACCTACCCCACGGCGTTCGGCGTCTGATACGACGAAATGCCCTGACCGAGAATCCGTCCGGTCGCGCGATGACCGCGCGACCGGACGGCCGGACCGGACGAGACGGGCGCGCTCATTCGGAAATACCGTGCGGGTGTGCCGGCAAGAAACTCCGCGACACGAGCCGCCGATCCGGAATGGAGATCGGCATACAGGAGCGCACTGACCTGCTCGAAGGAATCGGGATCTCAAACGGCCGAGCTCCGCGTGGCGCGCCGGTCACGGCGGCGACGGTTTCACCGGCTGATACCGGTGGTGAGAATGGCGGCCAGTTCACGGTAGGCGCTCGCATCGTCGAGGCCGGTCACCGTACGCACCCCGCCCTGCTGGATCCGGACCATCATCGTGGCCACCAGATCGGCGGCGAAGGCGGCGTGTACGCCGCGGAAATCACCACTGGTGACGCCATCGGTGATCAACTCCTGGACCCGGCCGGCGGCGATCCGGGTATTGCGCTCGTATACCTCGCGAGCGGGCGCGAAGGCGTCCAGATCGGCCATGAACCGGTCCGAGGCCCCGGCGAGCGCGTCACCGACGGCGGCCAGATAGGCGGCGATCCGTTCGCGCGGGCCGGTGGTGGCGGCGACGGTCGCCTCCACCCGCTCGGTGGCCCGTTTGAAGAAGTGCACCGTCGCGGCGGTCACCAACTGTTCTTTGCTGCCCGCCAGTGTGTAGAGGGTGGATTTGGAGCATTTGAGCCGGGCGGCGATGGCGTCCAGGGTGAGATGGGCGAAGCCCTCCGCCAGGAACAGGGCGACCAGTGAGTCGAACAGTTCGATACGGCGGGCGGTGGCGAAGGACGGGCGCTGCTCCATACCGCGGATGATACTGAAGGATGCCTTGCAGTACCGTGTAGGCATTCAGTACTGTGAGTCGGAACAGAGTACTGATACCCGTATCGCCCGAGGAGAGCCCTGTGGCCGTCGAACGTCTTCTGCCCACCGAGGAGGCGCGGGAGCTCATCCAGCTCACCCGTGAGATCGCCGACAAAACCCTGGCGCCGATCGTCGACGAGCACGAGAAGACCCATACCTATCCGGCGGGCGTCTTCACCACACTCGGCGAGGCCGGACTGCTGAGCCTGCCGTATCCGGAGGAGTGGGGCGGCGGCGGTCAGCCCTATGAGGTGTACCTGCAGGTCCTCGAGGAGCTGGCGGCACGCTGGGCGGCGGTCGCGGTGGCGGTCAGCGTGCACAGTCTGGCCTGTCATCCGCTGCTGGCCTTCGGTACCGACGAGCAGAAAAAGCAGTGGCTGCCGGACATGCTGGGTGGCACCACGATCGGCGCCTACAGCCTGTCCGAACCGCAGGCGGGTTCCGACGCGGCCGCGCTCGCGTGCAAGGCGGCACCGGCCGACGGTGGGTACCGGATCAACGGCACCAAGGCGTGGATCACCCACGGCGGAATCGCGGACTTCTACAACCTGTTCGCCCGCACCGGCGAGGGTTCCAAGGGAATCTCCTGCTTCTTGGTGCCGAAGGAGACGGAGGGTCTCGGCTTCGGCAAACCCGAGGAGAAAATGGGCCTGCACGCCGTGCCGACCACCTCCGCCCACTACGACAACGCCTTCGTCCCCGCCGAACGCCGGATCGGCGCCGAGGGGCAGGGTCTGCAGATCGCCTTCAGTGCTCTGGATTCCGGTCGGCTCGGTATCGCCGCGGTCGCAGTGGGGCTCGCGCAGGCGGCACTCGACGAGGCGGTCGCCTACGCGAAGGAACGCACCGCGTTCGGCCGCCGGATCATCGACCACCAGGGCCTCGGCTTCCTGCTCGCCGATATGGCCGCCGCCGTCGAGTCTGCTCGCGCCACCTATCTGGATGCCGCCCGCCGCCGCGACGCCGGACTGCCGTACTCGCGCCAGGCCTCGGTCGCCAAGCTCGTCGCCACCGACGCCGCGATGAAGGTGACCACCGACGCGGTCCAGGTACTCGGCGGATACGGTTACACCGTGGACTTCCGGGTCGAGCGGCTGATGCGCGAAGCCAAGATCACCCAGATCTTCGAGGGCACCAATCAGATCCAGCGCCTGGTCATCGCCCGGCACCTCGCCGGCTAGTTCTTCGTCCGGTCCTCGACCGTCGTGCCGGGCCCGCCGGCGGGGATCCGGAATTCCACGCGCGTCCATTTCCGCGGCAGCTCCCGCAGCCGCGCTCCGATGGCGGAATCCAGGGCGCGGCGCGAGATCGGGACCGGCACGGGGGCGCCGACCAGTTCCCCGCGGCCGCCCGGAAGCCCCGTCCATCCGGGAAGCGCACGCCGGCGACGCCCGGAACGCGGGCTCAGTCGTCCTGGTCGTCGGCGTCGATCCGGAACTCGGGCGACGTGCCACTGATCGGGGTGCGGTCGCTACCGGATTTCACGGCGTCGCCGAAGTACCGGATCCGGTAGCTGCCCGGTGTCGCGTCGGCGGGGCTGTGCCAGGTGATGGTGACTCGCGAGCTCGAGGCGGGGCCCCGCGACCAGCTGAAGGTGGTCGACCAGTCGCCGTCGTCGGCGATCGTGCGCCAGCGCTCGCCGTCGCGCCGCTGCACCATGAGGTAGGTGCTGCCGCGATGGAGGTCGTGGCCGGGGTGTGCGCCGGCGAATTCGACGGTCACCCGCTCCCCCGCGCGATATGCCGGCTCGAGCTCGCCCAGCACGTCGCCGAAGTCGTGCCCCACCGGCGGGAAGTCCACCGGCGAAGCGGTTTTCACCGGCTTCTGCGACTCCGTCAGATCGGGCGCCGCGGTCCCGGAAGGCACCGGGTCGCCGTTGTGCATCGCGGTCGCGAGTTGCGCCGCGATCTGCTGCAGGGCGGGCAGCTCCCATCGACCGAACAAGGTACTCGCGCCCTCGTAGTGCTGCGCGTCGTACTCCTCGGGGGTGGTGACGTAGTGGATATAGGCGTTGCTGTATCCGGCGACCAGGACATTGGCCAATTCGGCGCCGAGGGCGGCCGCCACCGTGCGCCGCAATCGCAGACCGGCGGTGATCGTCACCTCACCCGGGATACCGATCAGGTACAGCTCGCCGATCTGGAGGAGTTGGATCGGAGCGATCTCCTGCACGTAGGGCCCGAACCGATTGAGCAGTCCGCCCGGGGCGACGATCGCCTTGGGCGCCTGGGTATCCCGCAGTGCGGGCGCGAACCGGTACACCCATCGCGACAGCAGATCCCAGCCCGGATTACGGCCCTCGTGAAAGGTCTTCCAATGGGTGGGCCCGTCGTACCCCGCGCCGGCGAAAGCGGCCGCGCCCCCCGCCGGCCGGCCGGTGCGATGTTCGCGCTCGTCTCCGGTGAACTCCGCGGACACCGTCACCGTGGACAGATCGACGTGGACGAGGCGGTGATCGATGCTGCCGGCCATTCTCGGCATGTACCCCGCGGCGAGTTTCGCCGCGGCCTCGTACTGGCGCATACCGAGGATCCGGGTGTTCTCGAACTCGTCGTCGGTGGGACCGGCACCGGGCCCACCGTCCAGGTTGGGCGACATATCACCGGTGTTGGTCTGCGCGAAAGCCGCGACGAAGTCGGGGTCCGGATCCGCCAGATAGTTCACACCTTCGACCACATGCTCCCAGTGATAGGCGGCGTACCCCTTGTTGTCGCCGCTGATCAGCGTGTTCCCGTTGGTCATCGACGTGCCGTGCGTGGCGAACCAGTTCACGACCCCGATCGGTTCGCCCTCGCGATCGATGCGCAACAGGGTGGTCTGCGGGTCGACGGCGTCGGGGAAGAACTCCCTGTCCTCCTGTGGGTTCCGGTCGAATGCCGCTCGTGAGCGGTTGACACTGGCCTCGCGCAACTCACCGTGTATGAGACGCAGAGTGGCCGGGGCGAGATCCTCGTGTGCCCGCTCCACCGCTTCCACGATGCCGTCCACGATCGCCGCGAAGGTCTTGGGACGGAACCCGCTCGACCCGTTGTACAAGCGGTGGTGCGAATAGCCGCCGGGCCCGCAATGGGTGTGCGTCGCGGTGAGCATCACATTGGACTCGGTGTAGGTGTCGCCGAAACGCTCGGCCAGGCGGCGCAACACCTCCTGGGTGATGCTGGAGAAGATCAGCGGCAGATCGTTCACGACGAGGAGCACTCGCCGATCGACGAGCGGGTCGGCGAAAATAAAAGCGCGAGAGCGCAATCGGAGGTGTATCCCGGTGGCCTGCTGATCGGCCTTGCCGTAGCCGAGCATGCCGACCTCGACCGGCTCCCCGGTGATGTCGGCAATCCCGCGCCCGACCAGATGGCGGTCGGTCGCATAGTTCGTTCCCGGCATCGACCTCTTCTTCCGTCCTGTGGGAACGGCCCGCGGCGCGGACCGGATTCGTTACGCCGACAAACTAGCAAGAACGAAGTCGGGATTGCTCTGCGCGACCGATCGTTTGCCCCTTTCGCACGTCGCGGGAGGGTGGGCCTCATTCGCCGGTGAGGTGCGCGAGCGTGACGATGACACGATCGGCGATATCCGGTGGCCAGGGAAACGACGGGGAGACCATGCGCTGATGGGCGAGCCCGTGCAGGCCGAGCCACAACGCCACGGCGTCGGCCGCGACATCACTGCTGGTCGCACAGCCGGCGGCGACACAATCCTCGACCGCCCCGGTCAGCAACCCCAGCGTTTCCTGGCCGAGGGTGGCCATATCCGCTGCCGTCACCGACGCCGCGGTCAGATCGGGTATCCAGACCCCGGCGAACATGGCCCGGTAGCGCCCGGGCCGGGTGCGCGCGAACTCCAGGTAGCCGTAGCACACGGCCAGCAGGCGAGCTCGCGGTGAATCCGCCGCGTCGTCCCGGGCGGCGCGGAGCCGGTGATCCAGTTCGGCGAAGGCATTGCGTACGACGGCGAGCATGATGGCGGGCTGGTCGGGGAAGTGCCGGTAGATGGAGGGCGCCGCGATCCCGGCGCGGCGGGCCACCGAGCGCAGGGTGATGGCACTTTCCTCGCCGGTTTCGTCGAGTAGGTCGACCGCTGCCGCCACGATCTCGTCACGCAGCCGGGCACCCTCCCCACGGCGGTTGCGGGTGCGGGTGGCCGTCCGTTCGTCTCGCATACCGTCACCTTACAGAACAAAACTTACGCGTGTTAGCTCTTGCGCCTTCGAATTAACGGTCGTAACCTTACGGACGTTAACCCAACTGAGCGGATCGGATCCCAGCAATGACCGGCAATACCGTCACCACCCACGTCACCGAGATAGTCCTCCCGGGCAAGGTCGCACCGGAAGGTCTCCGGGTCACCCGTCGCGAACTCCCGGCCCCCGCCGCGGGGCAGGTCGTACTGACCCTCGCCGCCACAGGCGTCTCGTTCGCCGAGCAGCAGATGCGCCGCGGCAAATATTTCGACCAGCCGCCCTTCCCCTTCGTGCCCGGCTACGACGTGGTCGGCACCGTCACCGCCACCGGGTCGGGGGTGGATTCCGGCCTCATCGGCCGGCGTTTCGCCGCCGTCACCAAGGTCGGCGGCTGGGCCGACGCTCTGCTCCTGGACGCCGCCGATCTGGTCGCGGTACCGGACGGCGTATCCGCGGCCGCCGCCGAAACCGTCGTGGTCAACGGCATCACCGCCTGGCAGATGCTGCATCGCACCGCCGGAGTGCGGTCCGGCGGGACAATCGTGGTACTCGGCGCCAACGGCGGTGTGGGCTCGACGCTCGTACAGCTGGCCCGCCACCACGGCGTCACGGTGATCGGTACGGCCTCCCCGCGCCACCATGCGGTCGTCCGCGACCTGGGCGCCATTCCGGTCGACTACCGCGATCCCCGGATGTACCGGCGGATAAGGGAACTCGCACCCGACGGCGTGGACGCGGTATTCGACCACGTCGGTGGCGCCGGAGTGGTCGAATCGTGGCGGCTGCTACGCCGCGGCGGCACGCTGGTGTCCTACGGCACCGCGGCGACCAAGGACACCGACGGCGATTCGCGGCTGCCGGTGCTGAAACTGTTCGCCCGGCTGACGCTGTGGAACTACCTGCCCAACGGCAAAAGCGCGCGTTTCTACAACTTCTGGGCCGGCAAACGCCACCTCGATACTTTCCGGAGCCGGCTGCGCGAGGATCTCACGCGGGTGCTGGGGCTGGTCGCGGACGGCGTACTCGTCCCGCAGATCGCCGCGGAATTCCCGCTGTCGGAGGCGAGTGCGGCACTGGCACTGGCGGAATCCCGCACCGTCGCCGGGAAGGTCGTACTCGTACCCGACGCGGACCGCGCCTGAGCCGAGCGCTCCGCCCCACCCCGCCACCGAACCCAGACCGAGCCCAGGAGAGCATCATGACCGCCGCCGTCACCGTCCCACTCGCCACCGCACCCGCCGCGACCCGCCCGGGTGAGATAGACAACCGCGCCACCTACATCGGCTTCGGCCTCGCCTACATCCTCGGCCACGGAGCCGCGGCGATTTCCGGAGGCGCCGACCCTCTCGTCGTCCTTCCCGAATGGCTACCGATGGGCCTGCTCGGAATCGGTCTCGCATGCGGCACGGTCTTCGCCACCATCGCCGCCTTGAACGCGCAACGCGCCGCGCCCGAATCCGAGGCACTCGGCGGTAAACTCCTCGGCCTCTCCTGGATCGTGGGTTTCGCCGCACTCGCCGTCGCCATCACCGGCCTCACCGCCACCTTGAACCTGCCCCATCTGCAATCCGTACTCTGGCCCGCCGGCTCCGGCCTGATCGTCGGCCTGATCTACCTCGGTGAAGGCGCTGTCCGCCGCAATGTCCTGCACTACGGCCTCGGCGCATGGCTCGCTCTGGTCGCGGCCGGCGCACTCTGCTTCAGCGCATCCGGCCCCTTCTGGATGCTCGCCGTCGCGGGCGGCAGCGGTTACGCGGTCGCCACCGCGCTCGAGTTCCGCCGCCGCACCACCCGCTGATCTCGGCCGACCACGGGGCGCGCACCACGGCACGGTGCGCGCTCCGAATCGTCGGCCGGAGTGCGCTCCCCCCATCCGCTTCGGAACGGGCCCATGCCGCGGCTGCCCTCCTGGACGAACGGGTGGATTTCACGATGGGCCTGCCTGCCACCGGTCGCTGCTCGGATACGTGCCCGGGGCCGGCCCTTGGTGTGTCGGTGGCCGCGGCGGCGTGGGCGCTCCCGCCGCCGTACGCCGGCGGACGGCCGACCAGAGCAACGGGGGACCTCGGCCGAAAACCGTGCACGGATGCTCCTGCCAGTCGGCGTGGCGGTACACGCCCGAGCGTCGGTGAACCGGTTGCCGTCGGTTTTCTCCACGGCCGGGTGCCGTGCACGCGCGGCCCTCGACCGGGGCGGTACGCCGAGGCCACCGGGCCGAATCGGACTACCGCTCCGGGTATTTCGCCTGGTAGTCGCCGCCGAACAATTTCCAGTAGAAGGCATTCATCTGCGCGGCGGCGGGAGCGTGCCGGGTCAGGATCGCCGCCACGACCGGCGACACGTCGTCGGGGATATGGCCGGCGGCGCACCGGAGGACGTACTCGTTGCGGGCGACGGGACCACCGTCGGCCGGCATCGGTACGCCGCAGACATCGGTCACCAGCCAGTTGACCAGCCGCATGGCGGCGTAGCGGGCGTCATGCGTGACGTGGAGTTCGGCGAACTCACGCTCGGCGGGTGACAGGTCGAACAGCGGTGAGGTGGCGAGCCCGAAATCGGTGAGATGGATGCGCTGCCCATCGGTGCGCAGGTTGCCGAAATGTCCGTCCATATGCAACAGCCGCCGATCCCCCAGGAACCGTACGATCTCCGAGAGCTGCCGTTCGACCGTCGCGGCCTTACCGGACGGGTCGTGGCGCAGCCAGTCCGATAATGCATGCGGGATGTACTCGCAGAACAGCACGAGACTGGATGCCGCGACGGCCAGTGCTTCGAGACGGGCCCGCACGGCCGGGCAGCCACCGTAGGCAGCGACCACTCTGTCGATATCGGCGTGTTCGGCGGCGATCGGCGACCGGCCGGGCAGGACCCGCCAGTGGTACAGCATCGGGAAGGCCTGCGTTCGGCCGGTCAGCACGCCGTCGGTGACGGCGATATTCGCGGCCAGCTCGCGCCATGCGTTGAAACTCGGTCCGCCGATGCCGTATTGGCAGTACACCGGCAGGTCGAACAGATTGGCGGTGACGCCCGGGTGGGCGAGTTCCCGATCGGTCAGCGGGATCCGCTTGGCGAACACCGGCACACCGGAGATGTCGAGTACCACCGAGCCGCCGCCCACTCCCACGGTCTCGGACCGGCCCGCGTCCATGAGCATGACGAGCTCGACATCACTGCGCGAAGCCAGGAAAGCCGAGAACCTCCGGTGACGGGCGCTCGTGGCAGCTGTCATCCCACAACTCTGCCATCCACCGGGTGAACGGCCACCTGTGGTGGATCGTCCCGGGGTGGCGGGTCCGGTCGTTGGGCACGGGGCGGGTCCGCCGGCGGCGCAGACGATTTACCGGCGTCGCGGCGAGCGCGGACCCCCGGGTCGTTCAGCCGAGGAGTACCGCGCGCGCGGATTCGGCGAGGCGAGCGGGTCGCTCCGACATCTCCCGCACGTCGATATCCTGGTCACCCATCACTCCGGCGCGGAAACGGGCCGCTACTCCCTCCGCGATGGCCGCCAGCCGCCACAGGGCGAATGCCCGGTAGTAGGGCAGATCATCGAGGGACCGGCCGGTGGTGTCGGCGTAGCGGGAGAGCACCGTGTCGATATCGAGGTAGCCCTCGGCGGGGTCGGGTGCCCAGCCGAACGGCTCGGCCGATGCCCAGGAGGCGGCCAGCCAGCCGATATCGGCCATCACATCGCCGACTGTCCACAGCTCCCAGTCCAGCACGGCCCGGACGGTTCCGTCGGGACCGATCAGCAGATTGCCCGGGCGGAAATCACCGTGGGTGATCCCGGTCCACCGCTGCGCCGGTATCCGCCGGGCGAGCAGGTCGTGGACCTCCCAGAGCGGGCCGGGCCCGACACCGCCGGCGGTGAGCTGACGGTGCCAGCGGCGCAGCTGGCGTTCCAGGTAGCCACCGGGTCTGCGCAACTCGGCCAGGGGCCCCGTGGCGGTGTCGACGGCGTGAACGGCCGCGAGCGTATCGACGATATCGCGGGAGGCGGCGGCCCGGCTCTCCCGCGGGATCGCCGCGGCGGCCGCGGCATCGTCGGGAACGATACCGTCCACGTTTTCCATGACATAGAAATCGGCGCCGGTCACGGCGTGGTCGGTGCAGCAGCCCAGCACCGGGGGGACGGGAACCGGACTATCGGCGAGCAGGTCGAGGATCCGGAATTCCCGGACGACGTCGTGCGCCGACGCGAGCACGTGTCCGGTGGGCGGTCGGCGCAGCACCCAGCGGGCGCCGGACTCGTCGTGGACACGGTAGGTGAGATTGGACCGGCCACCGGTGATCAGCTCGAACCGCAGGGGTGGCGTGGCCGCGGGAATGTGCTCGGCGAACCAGACGGTGACCCGCTCGATATCGATACCGACGGCATGCGGGACTGCCGGTAGGTCACTGTCG
Organism: Nocardia testacea NBRC 100365; assembly: GCF_000308775.1. Classification (GTDB taxonomy): domain Bacteria; phylum Actinomycetota; class Actinomycetes; order Mycobacteriales; family Mycobacteriaceae; genus Nocardia; species Nocardia testacea. Next base: position 158,063 of record NZ_BAGJ01000274.1, on the reverse strand, counting down.
TCGCTCATCGTTTCGCCATCTCCTCGAGCTCTGCCACCGGGGCGCTCCGCGGGGCGCCGGGTGTCCGCCCAGTCTGCTACAAATGAGACGTTTTCCGCTAGTGCCCCATATTGCGTGTCTCGATATCCCCTCCGCCTCGTACCCCGAATTGGGTGGGGTGTCGCCCTCGGGACAGCGGCGAGACGTTCTTGCCGGAAAGAGCAACGGGGTCGGGGAGATCCTCGCCGAGAGCGTCGCAGAGTACAACGATGCCGGATAACGCCCGACCGGACGAATAGGTCCACCTCCTCCGTCGGGCCGCGTTCTGCCCACCGGTCCGCCCGCGGCCCGATGAGCAGAACTACGCCGGGTCGGCGTCCGTCGATCGAGCGATCCGCTCCGCAGCGGGAACGAGTGGCCGGCGGCGCTACGCGCGATAGCCGTCGGTACCGGCTCGCGACATCACGATATTCGGCACCACGGCCCGCGACGACAGCCGCAGCAACGAGTCGACCATCTCCACCACGTCGTTCACCGTGAGCATCTGCTCGGGCGGGATCCGGTCGTGGATCCATTCGCTCATCTCGGTGTCGACGTAGCCCGGCGCGATCGTGGTACCCGTGACGCCGTTGCCCGATTCCTCGGCATTGAGGGTCGCGATCAGTGAGATGAGCGCCGCTTTCGCGGCACCGTACACCGCCAGTCCGGCCTCGGCGTACACACCGCTGATCGACGAGAGCGCGATAACCTTCGCCCCGTGCGCGGGCTCGGTGGCCGCACCCGCGCGCAGCATCGGCAGCGCGCCCTGGATGAGTTGCACAGGCGCGCGCAGATTCACCGCGAGGGTCTTGTCGAATCGGCGCATCGACGAATCGGCGAGCGCGCCGGCCGTACCGACGCCGGCATTGAGGATCAGCGCGGACATCGATCCGAAGTGATCGGCGTGCCGGGCGAGAACCCGCTCCACACCCTGCGGATCGGCCATATCCGCGGCGACGGAGACCGTTTCGGCAGCGCCGGCCGCGCGCAGGTCGGCGGCGACGACATCGAGCCGGTCGGCGTCGCGCGCGGTGATCGTCAGGGCATATCCCCGCCGGGCCAGTCGCTGGGCGATTCCCAGGCCGATCCCCCGGCTGGCACCACTGACAAGGGCCGACTTCGGGTGCTTGTCGTTCACTTCCCGCCTTCTTTCAACGCGCGCAATCCGGCCGCCATGAATTCCGGGGTCGCCTCGGCCGCGCGCTCGGCGGCGGAACCGGCGTCGGATCCGTGGCGCGCCCGGTGCGCAATGCCCTCGCCGATCACGCCGAGTTTGAAATTGGCCAGGGCGAGGTAGAAACCCCAGTTGCCGAGATCGCGTCCCGATGCGGTGGCATAGGAGTGCGCGAGCGCGTCGGGTGTGGGCATCCGGTCGCTGGTCCACGCGGCCCGGGTGCCCAGGACCAGGTCGAAGACCGGCGTCCGGTAGACACACATCAGCGCGGCGTCGGTGAGCGGATCGCCGAGTGTGGACAGTTCCCAGTCGACGACTGCGCGCACCCGGCCGGGGTCGGCCGAGTCGAGGATGGTGTTGTCGATGCGGTAGTCGCCGTGCACGATGGCAGCGGCCGACTCCCGCGGCACCGCCTCCGACAAGGCCGCGTGCAGAGTCGCGACGTCGGCGACCTCCCGGGTCTTGACCCGCTCCCATTGGGACGCCCAGAGTTTCACCTGGCGGGTGAGAAACCCTTCCGGGCGGCCGAACTCCGCCAGGCCCACGGCCGCGGGATCCACCGCGTGCAATTCGGCGAGCACCCGCACCAATTCGGTGGCGGCGGCCTCCACACTCTCGTCACCGAGGGCGGCGAGATCGTCCCGGTCCCGGATCACGGCTCCGTCGACGAATTCGACGACCGTCATCGGCGCGCCGAGAACCGTCCCCGCCGCGTCGAACGCGACCGTTTTCGCCACGGGCACCGCGGAACGCTGGAGCGCGTCGGTCACCGTGAACTCGCGGGCCATATCATGCGCGGAGGGGGTGAGCCCGGCGACCGGCGGGCGGCGGACCACCCACCGCGAGACGTCGTCGGACGCGGTGAAGGTCAGATTCGACCGGCCCCCGCTGATCAATTCCACGCGCAGCGCACCGCGCACTTCGACGCCCTGCTTGCGCAGGAACCGTTCCAGCGCCGCGACATCCATTCCCGGCAGGTTCATTCACTGCTCCCGCAGCGCGCGTTTGGCGGCGCCCACCGCGCGTTTGGCGATCGCCCACCGATGCACCTCCGAAGGACCGTCGTAGATCCGGAAGGGGCGAACCTCGCGCGAGAGCCGTGCCAGCGGGAGGTCACCGGAGACCCCCAGGCCACCGCACATCTGCATACTGCGGTCGACGATGCGGAAGATCGCCTCCGCGGCGAAGGTCTTCGCGATCGAGGTGGCGTTCGCGGCCGGTTCGCCCCGGTCGAGTTCCCAGCAGGCACGGGTCAGCAGGGCGCGGGTCGCGGCGATATCGATCTCGTTGTCGGCGACCATCTTCTGGATCATGCCGAGGTCTCCCAGCCGCGAGCCGAAACCCTCCCGCTGCGCCACATGGGCCACTGCCACATCGTGTCCGCGCCGGGCCGCGCCGAGCCATCGCATGACATGGGTCATCCGGGCGGGACCGAGACGTACCTGCGCGTATTCGAAGCCGCGGTCCACCTCCCCCAGCACCGCCGACTCCGGGACCAGCAGATCCTCGAAGAACACCTCACAGTGGCCGCCGACCATCGAACGATCCAGGGTGTCGAGGTGGCGTCCCACCCGGATACCCGGGGTATCCGCCGGTGCCAGGAACATCGTCGCCCCACCACGCTGACCGGGCTCGCCCGAGGTGCGCGCCATGATGATGAAGAATCCCGCGCCGTCGGCGCCGGTGATGAAGTATTTGGTGCCGTTGATCCGCCATCCGCCCTCGGCGCGGACCGCGCGGGTGGCCAGCGCGGAAGGATCCGACCCCGCGCCGGGTGCGGGCTCGGTCATCGCGAACGCCGAGCGGACCTCGCCGTGCGCGAGCGGAGCGAGGTACCGCTGTTTCTGCTCCGGGTTCGCGATATGGGCGAGCATGTGCACATTGCCCTCGTCGGGCGCGGCGATATTCAGGGCCGTCGGCCCGAACAGGGAGTATCCCGCTTCCTCGAAGACGGGCGCCCGGTCGCACATACCCAGGCCGTGACCGCCGTATTCGACCGGCGCATGCGGCGCGAACACGCCCGCGTCGCGGGCAGCCTGCTGCAGTTCCACACGGAACCGGTCACCACCGGCCGCGGTGATGTCACCGTCGTGCGCGTCCTCGAGCGGCAGCACGTGTTCACGGATGAAGCCACGGGTCCGGTCGACCAGAGCTTGCACCTCGGGCGGCAGGGAGAGATCGATCGCCACAGGCCCACTCCTCCATCCAGTATGCCGAACGATCGCTCGGCTTTTGACTCCCAGGCAGAGTCGCATGCGACCATAATCGCTGTCAATTCGCCATACGACACCCGCAGTCATGTTCAGCTATCCTGAACATCATGGACGCCTCCGATCATCAGCAGGCGGTGGGCGCACGCGCGCGGCAGGCCCGGATCGCGGCCGGTCTCTCGCTGCGTGCGGCGGCGCGGCACCTTGCCGTCAGCCCCGCCACACTCAGCGCCGTCGAGAACGGCAAGACCGGCATATCCATCCCCCGGGTGCAGCAGCTGGCCGCACTTCTCGGCACCACGGTGTCCTGGCTCATCGGAGAGCAGGATGCGCCCGCATCCGGCGCTGCGCGATCGGATGTCCGCCGTGACAACGCCTCCGGACCGGACGTCGATCCACGCCGCGCCTGGCGCGAATTCCCGCCGCTGGATATCGACCCCGTACTCGCCGCCGCCATCGACTCGTTCGTCGAAACCGGCTACCACGGCGCCACCATGCGTTCCATCGCCCGCCGCGCCGGCATGAGCGTGCCCGGCGTCTATCACCACTACCCCGACAAGCAGCAACTGCTGGTCCGCGCACTCGACCTCACCATGGACGAATTGCACTGGCGGGTACGCGCGGCGCGGCGCGAGGCCGGGCCCGGCCGGGCGCGCGTCGCATATGTCGTCGAAGCGCTCGCCCTCTTCCACACCCACCGCCGCGAACTGGCCTTCATCGGCGCCAGCGAGATGCGCAGCCTCACCGAGGAGAACCGGCTCCGGATCACCTCCTCCCGCGACAGAATCCAGTACCTCCTCGACGAGGACATCGACGCCGCCGTACGCGCGGGAAATCCGATCACCGGCCGGGAGAGGATCGCCGGCCGCGCCATCGCCACGATGTGCACCTCGCTGCCCCAGTGGTTCCGTCCCGACGGTCCCGCGACACCTGAGCAGATCGCCGCCCACTACGCCGATTTCGCCCTCGGCCTGCTCGGACTGCAGGACAGGGAATCCGGCGGCCCCGACCCGCTCGGCTGACCGAATTCGACAGCGCGGTCCCGGAACCGATCACCGACAAGTACCTGCTGTCCATCGAGGGTATGTGCGCAGGTTTCGCGCGCAACCGGCGGGAAACGAGTTGACCGCGGGCCTGCGGCTCGATGATCATCACCGCAGTACGAACGGGTGTGTGGTTCGCGCCCATACCGCCGAAGACCGAGGTGGAGTCCATGACACCGGGCGACCGAGTAGCTCCCGCGCTACGAAAATCCGCGCGCGTGCGGTGCCGCGGCGAGGAGCACGTGGTGGGACTGTCGGACGGCACCGTGGTGGCGCCCGCGCACACTTCCGAGAAGATCCGAACGGGAACTTCACCCGGGGCGCGTCGGGTGCGCCACTCGACGGCTGTTTCGCGATACTGGCCGACGGTTGCCGGGAGCGGCCGGACCAGCCTTTGCGCAATGCGATCGGGGGCGGGTTTCTCGACGAGATCCTCATGTGGGTGCGGCGGGGAGCGGACCCGGACACGGCGACGAAGGCCGGTCGTACCGCGTTGCTGGTAGCGATCGAGGCGGGGCGAACCGACGTCGTTCACGAGTTGCTGGCCGCGGGCGCGGATCCCCGGGGCCGGGCGAACAGGTCGATCACACCGTTGGAGTCGGCCGCCCGGCGGGGGCACCCCGAGATCGTCCGGGCACTGCTCGCCGCAGGCGCTCGCCCCAGGACGCGGAATGGAATACCACTGGAACTGGCCGACGCCGCGGGCCATCTACCGATCATCCGGTTGCTGCTCGACGCCGGCGCCCGGCCGTACCCCGAGGGCTTGTACGAATTCTCCTACTTGGAGCGGGTCTTCACCGGCGGTGATCCGACGATGATCGGCTCGGTGATGGAAGCAGCGCGCTCAGGCACCGACGGTGACACCGCCCTGCATACCGCTGCCCGAAACCGGTCACTGGAGGTCGTACGGCTTCTCGTCGAGGCCGGCGAGGACCCGGAGCGGAAGAATGCCGTCGGTGAGACACCGCAAACGATCGCGATGACCCGCCGACGTCACGAGATCGTGAGTCTGCTCGTGACGAAAGGCGCCGACGCCGCGACCGGCGAGGATGCCACCATCCTGCACGTGGCGGTGGACCGAGGCGACGCGGACCTCGTCCGAGACCTGCTGAACTCCGGAGCGGATGTCCGGGCACGGACCCGCACCGGGTGGACTCCCCTGCTGATCGCTGCCGACCGCGGTCGCGTGGCGATCACACGGATGCTGCTCGACGCGGGCGCCGACCCCGGCACGCGGACACCCGATGGCTGGACAGCACTGCACATCGCGGTCCCGCACCGGCATTCCGATATCGCCCGGGCACTGCTCGCGGCGGGTGCTGATATCGAATCCGAAACCAGCACGGGCAGGACGCCTCGGGGTCTCGCGGCCGCCTACGGCATATTCGGGATGGAGCGATTGTTGCGCGAGGCCGGAGCCGCCGTCCGGGATCCGGGCTGAGCACATCCCGGCTTCACCCGGGTGCATACGGCGCCGATCCGAGCCACCTGCCGCTGCGGCTCTGCCGCCTCCCCGGTGCCCGGGCGTTCCGTTTCGCGCTCGCCCTGCCGGGCGGACACCTGGGACATCGGCTCATCGGGTTCGCGCAGGATCGGCGCTGCGGCTCCGGAGGGTGGCCGGTATCTCCGGGGTGTCAGTCGTCGAGAATGTCGACCCGGTCCGCGTAGAAGGCGACGTAGTCCTTGATCTCGGCTGCTCTGGTCTTCGGCTCGGGGTAGTACCAGGCAGCGTCGGTCAGCGGCGGGCCGCCGCCGGCTTCCACGGTGTAATACCCGGCCCGGCCCTTCCACGGACAGAACGTATGCGTGTCGGTGGGCACGAAGAACTCGTGCCGTACCGAGTCCGGCGGGAAGTAATGATTGCCTTCGACGATGACGGTGTCGTCGCTGGAGGCTATGACGACGCCGTTCACGACTGCTTTTGTCATCCCTCGATTCTGCCCCGATATCGGAGAAGTGGCAGCCGAGCGCCGTCGCCCGAGCCTGCTCGTCCACGTTCGACAGGTGCCCCGGCACCTGTCCTGCTCACTCCCCCTCGCCGGCCCACCCGCTCAGACCACCGAGCTTCTCGGGATTGACCTGGAAGCGGAGGTGGTGGATACGACCGTCGAGCAGGTCGTAGGTCATGGCGCCCACGGGGTGTTCGCCGAGGACGACCAGCAGGCCGAGCTCGCCGTTGATCGTGGCCGGTTCCAGCCGCGCTCCCACCGACGTGGGTTTGGCCATGACGCCGAGCATCCAGCGTGCCACGTGGTCCGGTCCGTGCAGCGGCCGGCGAGCAGCGGTGACCTTGCCGCCGCCGTCGTTCCAGAGGGTCACGTCCGGGGCGAGCAGTTCCATCAGTGCGTTCACATCGCCTCCGTGGGCCGCGTCCAGGAACTGCCGGGTGATCTGCCGGCGCCGGTCGGAGTCCGAATCGTGGCGGGGCCGCCGGGACTGGACGTGGTTGCGGGCACGGTGGGCGATCTGGCGGACGGTGGCCTCGGGTTTGTCGATGAATCCGGCGATCTCGGCATGGGAATACCCGAATACTTCGCGGAGGACGAAGACCGCACGTTCGACGGGGCTCAGAGTTTCCATCACGACCAGCATCGCGGTCGAGATCGCGTCGGCCATTTCGGACTCCTCGGCAGCGTTCGGTGCGGTGAGCACGGGTTCGGGAAGCCACGGGCCGAGATAGGTTTCGCGAGTGGCGGCGGCGCGGGTGAGTCGATTCAGCGACAGGTTGGTCACCGTGCGCACCAGATAGGCCTTCGGGTGGGTCACCGTGTCGCGGTCGATATCGTGCCATTTCAGCCAGGCATCCTGGAGGACGTCCTCGGCGTCGGCGACGCTGCCCAGCATCTGATAGGCGGTGCCGAACAGCAGGCGCCGATGCTCGAGGAAGGGGTCCGCACCGGGCGGCATCGGCAGTCCCGGCGCATCCTTGTCATGTGACATGACCTCACGCTTTCCTCTTGGTCGCGCGACCGCCCTTGGACAGCGTCACCGAGACGTTCATCTTCTTGCTCAGCGCGAACATCGGTACCGGGCTGCCGCTCACGCTCTCCTTGTAGAACACGGCCGCGCGACCTTTCAGGTACCAGCGCCGCGGGGTGTCGTCGGCGTGGGTGAACTGGATGACGGCGTCGCGGCGCCCCAGACTCACCGGCTGGTGGAAGTAGCCGAACCGGAAAGGCGTGACCTTCTTGTCCCGTAGCCGCCGGGTGACGGTATCGGCGACGTAGGCGGCGGTGGGCAGGCCGCTCTGGCAGGTGCCGTGGATCCGGCCCCATGCCATCTCCACCGCCGCCGCATCGCCGATCGCGTAGATATCGGGGTGCGATACCGAACGCAGCGTGGCATCGGTGCGCACCGATCCCCGTGCGTCGGTCGCGATTCCGGACTCGCGGGCCAGGGCGGGCACCCGGACACCTGCTGTCCACAGAGTGAGATCCGACGGCAGCACGTCCCCGTCGGCCAGCCGGACCCCGGCGGGCAATACCTTGGTCACCTGCACGCCGACCTTCCTCCGGATACCCAGCCGGTCCAGCGCCCGATTCAGGTGGGCGCGGGCACGCGCACCCATCATCGAACCCGGCTCGGCCGAGGCGATCAGTGTGACGGTCAGCTCCGGATGACTTTCCGCGATCTCGGTGGCCGCCTCGATACCGGTGAGGCCACCGCCGACCACGGTGACAGCGCCGCCGGAGTGCGCGAGTTCGGCCAGGCGGCGGGAGAAGTCGCGGGCGCGCCGCGGATCGTTCAGCGTCCAGGCGTGGTCGGCGGTGCCCGGCACCCGCGAGGTGTCGGTGGCGCTGCCGAGCGCGTAGACCAGGGTGTCGTAGGTCAGGACGATGCCGTTGTCGAGGGTCACCCGGTGGGCGACCGGGTCGATCGCGGTCGCCGCCGCCCGGTGGAACTCGACTCCGGTCCCGTCGAGCAGGTCGGGGATCCGGTGGTCGGCCAGTGACTGCCCGGCGGCGATCTGATGCATCCGCAGCCGTTCGGTGAACCGGTCCGACGGGTTGACCAGCGTGATCCGCACGTCCAGGGCGCGGGTCCGGTGGGCCAGCCGCTGGGTCGCGAGCATTCCGGTGTAGCCGGCGCCCAGGACGACGATGTGGTGGGTTTCGGTGGTGTTCATGGCGTTCTCCAGCGCTCTCGGCTTCGCGGTCGAGGATTGGACAGAACAGCCGCGGCGAACGTGACAGAACTTCCGTGTGATCTGGATCACCTTACCTGCCCACTTCGCCACACACGATCCAGCGGTTCCCCTATTGACTTTCCCGCCCGGAAAGTGGACTCTTACTTTCCAGGCAGGAAAGTGAGGTGGCCATGGACGACGTCGCTCCGGATCAGGCACGCGCCGCGCTGGACGCAGTGGAGCAAGCGCGTCGCGGAGTGGCCCGGGAGGTGGGCCTGCCGCGCGGATACTGGTGGGCAATGGCCGCGGGCTGGGTCGGTCTCTGCGCGATCGGGGATCTCGGGCCGCAGTGGCCGGCCGTCGGCGCGACGCTGATCTTCGGCGCCGGGCACTCGTTCATCGCCTCGCGGCTGCTCGACGGGCGTCACCGCACCGGCCAGGTGCAGGTCAGTGCGCCCGTGGCCGGACGCCGCACGCCGTTCGTGGTCATCGGCATGCTGTGCGCGCTCGTCGCACTCACCATCGGCGTGGCGATGGTCCTGCACGCGGACGGCGCCCGCCACCCCGGGATATGGGCGGGGGTGCCGGTGGCGGCGACCATCGGCTTCGGCGGCCCGGAAATCCTGCGTGTCCTGCGGCAGTGGTTCCGCGCGTGACGCAGGCCCGCTTCGACGAACTCATCCACCCCAGTACCCGGCTCACGCTGGTCGCGACGCTGGCAGCCGCCGACTGGGCCGAGTTCGCGTTCCTCAAAGACCGTCTGGGGCTGTCGGATTCGGCCCTGTCCAAACAGCTCGCCACTCTGGAGAGCGCCGGCTACGTCACCACCGAACGCCGCCTGGACGGCAATCGCCGCAAGGTCCGCGCCCACCTGACCGAGCGCGGACGCGACGCCTTCACCGGCCATATCGCCGCCCTGCAGGAAATCGTCGCCGCCGCGTCACCGGCGGACCCGGACACACCGTCGTGATCCGGAACCCGCGCCGGCGGCCGGGGTTCCGCCGCCGGATATCACTCGAATCGTCCACCGAACAGGAGCCCGACATGGGAATCTTCCGCAAGACCTCGCGTAACCCCGAACCGCCGGCCGAGCCACAGTCCGAGGCGCAACCCGAAGCCGGGCAGGCCCGGCCGGACCGAGAAGTCCGCCGCCGGCGACGTCGCCTCCTGGGCGGCGCCTACACCGGAGGTGGCAGCGGAAGCTGACCACACCGGCCTCGATCTGTGACGCAGGTGGCGGGGTCTGGACGGAATTCGGTAGCGCCGGTTATCGGGACGCCCGAGGATCGGATGGATGAGACCCGGTGCCGGCGGACCGGCCGGTGGTCTGCGGCGTCAGCGATCCCCACCGTGGAGGCCGGGCCGGTGCGCGTCGAGGTAGGCGGCGCGATCGCGGAAAGAGCCGGCCAGGGCATCACCGTAGGCGATGAGCTCGGCGTGCGCGGCACCTCGGGGTAGGTAGCGTTCCTGGATCAGTCGCTCCGATTTCGGGCTGTCACATGCCTCGGCGAGGATTTCGGCCAGTACGCTGGCGTCCTCCATGGTGTAACTCATTCCCTGGCCGGTCATCGGATGTGGTGAGAAGGCCGCGCCGCCGAGCAGGACGACATTTCCCCGGTGATACCGGGTGCTGCGGTACACGGACAGGGTTGCGCGGGAGAACTGCGTCGGGTCGAGCCGGTCGAGCGCGTCCCGGTGGTGGGGGACGAAGCCGGCCAGCCGCGCCTTCATATCGATACTGCGCTCGCGAAACACCGCGCCGTCCTGGTCTTCCGGTAGTCCGACGAACACTCTGGCCAGGTCGTTACCCACCGGATAGAAGTAGGCGAACCAGCCGCCGGAATCGAAATAGAGCCGATTGCGTTCGAGGACACCGGGTGTGGCCGGCACGGTGGCCATCCGCAGTACGTGATCGTGGCAACTCACCTCCCGGGGTGCGGCGACGAAATCGCTCAGTGGTGAACGAGTTCCCGCCGAGTCGATATACATATGCGCGCGCACCGCCGTGCCGTCATCGAGTGTCACCTCCGTGACCCGGGAATCCGCGACGCGCACATCGACCATCCGCCTTCCGAACCGGATATCGATACTCGGCAGCTCACCACACGCGGCGAGGATCGTTCCCACTGTTTCGGCGTACGGGATGGTCAGGAAGTAGCCGGTGTCGGTGTGCTCGGCGAAATCGTAGGAGAACAACAGGGTTCCGTCGTGGTGGAAATCGATGACCCTGCGCCGTAGCGCCGCTCGGCGCATCAACCGGTCGAGCAGGCCGTGCTGATCGAGGATGCGAATACCGCGCGGTTTGAGGATGTCGGCGCCCCGCCGGGACACCTCGGGGCCGGGTTCGATCACCAGTACCCGACGACCGCGGCGGCCCAGCAACAGTGCCAGCAGCGCACCGCCCACTCCGGCACCGCGGACGACGCAGTCCAGCACCGGGCCGGTGGGGGCCGGGAAGATTCGGGACGCGGTCATCGGTCCGACGCCAGGAAACGGCCGGGCGCGATGATCGCGGCCGGGTCGTACATCCGCTTGAGCATGTGCAGCGGCTCATCGAGGTAATCGGCGGCCCGATCCGGCAGTTCCGACGGCTCGTGATCGATATCGGAGCGATACGGCGGAAAGCCGGCCCGCAGAAAGGACCGGCGGGCCGCGCGGCGCAATTCGTGTGCGCGATCGATACTGCCCGGGTCTCGCAGGAACGGTATCTGGGCCACCATATTCGTGGACCGCTGCGAGACCACATTGAATTCGAGCATGCCCGCGGTGCCGTACCGCCGGGCCTCGGCCTCGAACAGCTCGATCGCTCTGCTCAGATCCCCTCGCTCGAACGGCACCACCGGCAGGAACATCAACCGGCCGATCGTCGACCGGTCGACCTGCGCGCAGGAGGTGACGCCGAGACCGTCTTGGACATTGATGCACGACGGGATCCCGCGCGCGAACAGAGTGCGGGGATGGAGCGGGTCGTCGATGGCGGTCTGCGAGGTATCCAGCGAGCGGTAGGAAACGAGTCCGCGGACGCGGGAGAATATGTCGCGCACGGTCCGCTCGGAATCCTCGACGGCCGCGCGGGAGCCCAGCAGCGGTAACTGCACAGTGACGGCATCGATATCGGCGGTGGCGGGCAGCGCGGCGCGCCCGGTCGCGGGCACCACGAAGAGGTCCTTCAATCGCAGCATGCCGTCGGTCGCGTTGCGCGTTCGGCCGACCCGGATCATCGCCTCCACCACCTCGGCGAGCGCGGCCTTGGCGAAGGTGGCGTGTACCAGGGTGATCGTCTGCGGCCGCGGTACGAGGCCGATCGCCATCGCGGTGACCACACCGAGGTTGCTCTGGACGAAGGCGCGGGTCAGGTCGGGGCCCGCCACGGTCCCGGCGTACCGGCCGTTGCGGTCCAGACCGCCGGTGGTCATGACCTGCCCGGTACCGAGCACGACTTCGACTCCGAGGAGATCGTCGATCCGGGGACGCAGGGTGCCGTCGCCGCGCTCGAGCGTATTTCCGACGATGCTCGCATCGGCGCAGCCCGCGGTCACGTTCAGCATCCACGGTGTGTCCTCGAGGAGTCCGGCCAGCTGTCGCTGCGTCACACCCGGCTCGATCACCGCGTACCCGCGGTCCAGATCCAGGGTCCGGACCGCGGTCATCCGGCCGGCGTCCAGAATCGAACACCCGTCGCTCACCGGCGACCGCGATCCCATTCCCCAATTCCGCCCCGTACTCAGGGGAAAAATCGGGGTATTCGTGCGAGCCGCCGAGACGACTGCCTGCCGCACCTCCTCGGTGGAGGCCGGGAATATCGTGCCACGCACCTCTCGTACCCGGTGTTCCCCGAGGTCGGCCGCGTGCTGTACCCGAGTGCGCGATTCGACGGCCACCGCTGCGCCGAATGCGCCGGACGAGATCTGTCTGTTCGCTTGTCCGGGCTCGGTCTCTTTCGGCAGCGCGCCGGGGTCGTGACGGGACATGTTCCACCTACGTTCATCAATAGAATTCGGCCGGCCCCGAATGGGTCGAAGTCCAAGTGTGTTGATTCCGTGGGCGGATGAACAGTCGGGAAGTCCCTACAATCGACCGTTCGGATCGGGTGCGGCACGCATCGACCGATGCGCGGGTATCGCTGTCCCGTCGGAGCTACGGACCACCACCGGTCTCGCCGTGCGGGCCGGGGTCCGCACCGGGGGCGTCATCGGCGGTGGTGGCCGCGTCGGCGCGAAGGATGCCGAACCGGCACCACGTCGATTCCTAGGCAGGGCGTGGCGAATCTTGCCGCGCTTCCTGGTGCCGAGCCAGTCGGGAAGCGAGTTCGTCGAGATGGGTCTTTACTGAGGTGAATCCGAGCAATCCGCTCTGCGCGGTGGTCTCGGTGGCCGCTGGTGAGAGCCGGCTGTGGGCCCGGCGCATGACATCCACGTCGTCGACGGCGATCGCGGCGTGTGCGATGACCGCCCACAGGGCTTCGAACAGCAGGTCCCGGGGTGGGGATTCGAGACGGCGCAATGCGGTTCGGGCACTGTCGAGCTGCCCGCGGGCGACCAGGAGGGTCGGGCGCACCCACGGCGTGTACGGGCCCCAGTCGGTGTCGGGCGCCATTGTCGCGATTCGTTCGGTGTCCCGATGGGAGAGGTACAGGCACAGTCGCGCCAACGCCACCAATCCGTGTTCGAGACCGGGCATTCCCGCACCGTTCAACGTGGCGGCGGCCGACTCGTATGCGCGTTCGGCGGCGGGGAGAGTGTCGGTTGTCGCCGTCCGAAGGGCGCAATACCAGGTGGTGAACACGGTAACCAGTGGGAGTCCGTGCCGGGCGGCGAGCAGATCGGCGGCCGCGGCGTGCCGGTCTGCGCCGACGAGGTCGGCCAGCGCACAGCGGGACTGCAGGCGAATGAGGTGGCCCAGTACTTCGTAGGTGGTCAGGTTGTTGCGGGTCGAGACAGACAGCACTTCCGAGGCGAGGGCGTCTCGTCGCGGGGCCAGGCCTGCCCGCTGGAACGTTTGCATGAACACGCCGTTGAGGGCGAAGGCCGGCAGTGCCGGGTCGTTGAGGCGGCGGGCGATCTGCTCGGCTCGGCGGGCCGCTCGCAGGGGCCGCAGACCGGGTTCGTCCGGTGCGTCGCGTGGAAGTGTTCCGCGCGACTCGAGCGCGATCGTGGCCAACAACCGGGCCCGGTTCGAATCGTCCTGTTCGGGGAGGCGTCGCAGTGTCCGCTCGGCCGTGGCGACCAGCCGTGCGGCCTGGGCGGGGTCGTCGGAGCGGGTCCAGATGGGCGACGAAGGTCCGGATCGCGCCGACCGGATCGGCGGGCGGATCGGTCCACAGATCGTCCACCAACCGGCCGACGGGAACGACGCGGCGACGGGCCACGAGCAACCGGGCCAGCACGGCGCGATAGCGCGGCCCGCGCAGTACGACCGGGGCGCCGTCATCGTCGCGCACGGTCACCGGTCCCAGCACCTGAAACCGCATCAGCCCACTGTAGTGCGTGTTCATCGGTTGCTCATCGCCGCGTCACAGTCTGGCCATCGATCCGCCGAGTACTTCGCGGACACCCTCGAAAGAAAGAACCGCACCGATGAAACCCGCACTGACCGGATTCGACTACCACCGTGTCGCCGTCGCCGACGGCGTCGCCCTCGAGGCGGCCGTGGCCGGATCGGGGTCCCCGATCGTCCTGCTCCACGGCTTTCCGCAGACCCACCTGATGTGGCGTCATGTCGCCGCCGACCTCGCGGCCGAACACACCGTGCTGTGTCCCGATCTGCGCGGCTACGGCGCCAGCGACAAGCCTGCCGCGGTGTCGGCCGATACCTATTCCAAGCGCACGATGGCCGCCGATATCGTCACCATGGCCGAAGCCCTCGGGCACGACCGGTTCGCACTCGCCGGACACGACCGCGGCGCCCTGGTCGCCTTCCGTGCCGGGCTCGACCATCCCGAAACGATCACCCATCTGGCCTGCCTCGACGTATTGCCCACCGTGGATATGTGGGAGGTGATGCACGGGGCCGACGCGGCCGTCGGTTTCCACCTCTACCTGATGGCCCAGCCGCCCGGCCTGCCCGAGCAGATGATCTCGGCGAGTGCCGACGAGTTCTTCTCCTATTCCCTCGATCGGTGGACCAACGATCCGGCCGCGATCCCCGCCGATATTCGCGCGGCCTACCTGGACGCCGACCGCGCCGCCGTCACCTCGATCGTCGCCGACTACCGTGCCTCGGCCACCGTCGACGTCGATCACGACCGCGCCGACCGCGCCGCGGGGAACAGGCTGGCCATGCCCGTCTCCGTACTGCAGCAGGATTGGGGTGCGGCGCTGGGCTACGAGGCCGCCGCACTCTGGGCGAACTGGGCACCCGACTTGGACCACCGGACGGTCACCTCGGGCCATTTCATGGCCGAAGAAGCGCCGGCCGATATCGCCGCGGCACTTCGCGACCTCCTGCGGCGCTGATCCGGGAAGTTGTGGCCGCACGCCCTGCGACTTCTGACCCCGGATGCACCCGTACGACATTGTCCTGCAGAAGGTCTCGCACCGCGTGCGCGTGTACTACGCTTCCGCCGATCACCTGGGAAACCGGAGTGTGGCGTTCGAGCTGTGTGGCGTACACACCATCGAATTCGGCACCGCCTAGAGTCTGACCCGGTCCGCCCATCCGGGGCTGCTGAGTGGAGGGGTTCGAAGAATGAAGTTCGGTAAAACCACTGCTTCCGTTTTCTTGACCATCTCGGCCGTGGGCATCACTGCGGCAACCGCCCACGCAGAGCCGGCCGTCGCGGAGCAGCCGGCCGCAATGCCCGCGGGGGCTACGACTTCCGGTAACGACCACGGGATCGACTACCGGATAACCATTTCGCCGGTCGACAGGGTCGTTGTCGCCACCGTCGAGAACGGTAGGTTCGAGCTCACGCCCGACGGCGCGGTGGTGCTCGGCACCGGCGCCGCGGCGGCAGCCGTCGAAATGCCGCAATGGTTCGCCGCCGACGGCCGTTCGATCCCGATTGCGCAGCACATCGGCGCGGACGGCCACACCCTGACGCTCACCCCGGCCACGACGGCCGTGGACAGCGCGCAAGCGCAGGACATCAGCTCCTACAGCCGGCTCGTGGAGCAGATCGACAAGAACCTGCCCGGCGTCGTCGGCGGTGCCATCGTCGGCGGCCTCCTCGGGGCATGCCTCTTCCTGATCTGGGGAGTCAGCATCCCCGTGGGCGTGCTCGTCGGTGGAACCATCGGCGGATACGTCCAGGGCGGACCGGAGTTCCTCGACGCCGTCCAGGCTTTCGCCACCGGCCGGCCGTGATCGGCGGACAGAGGGACTCCGGGCACCCGTGGGAAGCAGCCGACGGCAGAAAGCGGGCTATCGAGCATCCTGTGTGCGACTCAGTGCCGCGAGCACCGCGGTGAGATGGGTGAAGTGGTGTGGGTCGCTCGATCGCAGCTCGCGGAACTCCCGATCCTCGCCCGCATCACACAGCTGTGTCAGCCACGTGATCAGCGCGGCACTGCCCTCGGGAGTCGGGACGAAGACGGTCCCGCCGAATGTCGGCTCCGCGAGCTGTGCGGTGTCCCCGGTGAGGATCTCGGCGAGCGCCAAGGCGGTCACGTCGTACAGATACTCGTCCACGGCGGGATCGCCACCGAGCAACCCCTCCCCGTGAGCGGCGTGCACCAGCTCATCGGCCGTCACACGTTCCCGGCCGGCGGTTATCCGCTCCACCAGCGCCAGCACTTCCAGACCCTCGTCGCTCTCCAGCGCCTTGACGCCCCACGCACCCATGCCCTCACCCTAGCGACGACCACGGGCGGTCATCGCCCGTTCGCCACCGGACCGGGAAACACCGGCGCCGCTGTTCCGTACTATCGCAGCGGTGGGTCATGATTCGGCCCCGTTCATTTCCGGGCCGGTGCCGCGCAGCGTACGAGCGGATATCGGCGAATCCGATGTAGAGGAGCACACCATCCCCGGGGTTCCGCGTTCCGCCATCACGATTTCCCTCCCCCGCACTTCCGCGCTCTCCTCCCAAGGCAGCCGCTTCCGGCGCCCGTCGTGGACGAGGCTTCTTTCGCTGGCAGCGGTGCTGCTGGTCGGCATCGTCGGCCACGCCGGCGTGTCTCTCGCACAGGAGTCGGACGCGATCCGAGAGGTCGCGGCACCGCCCATCTACACCGGAACCGTGGACAACGGGGCTGCCTGCACTCAGGAGTTCCGCACCCGCGGCTTCGAACCGGAATCGGCCGGGACCGCGCGGCGCCCATTGTTCCTGTACTTCGTGGGCACCAATATCGGCAGGGCCGCCGGAGGCGATGCGGCCGATAACGCACCCGCGGCCGAGGCGGTGACCGAGGCGATGGCGCGCCGCGGCTTCGTCGCGCTCACAGTCGACTACGACAACAGCCTCGCGGCGCTGTTCAGCGACCATCGCAACCAGACCCGGTGCCTGTTCTCCGCATCCGAGCCACGCAGTCTGCTCACCGTCGCCTGCGCGCTCGACACTGTCGACTGCGATCTGGGTATCGCGGCCTGGGGGCACAGTCAGGGCGGCGCCGTCGCCCACCTCGCCCCGAACCACGACCCGAGGGTGCGTGCGGTGTGGACCACCGGCTACGCGGGTGAGATGCCGTCGACACTTCCGAAGGACCGCCTGCGGGTCGTCGCCGGCGAGAACGAGGACAACGGCACCGGCCAGGTACTGGACAAGGCCGCCGGTTTCGCGCCGGGCGAATGCGACGAGGGGGCCGACACCTGTTTGCGCAGCGACGGCAGCGGATGGGTGATCGTCCGGCGATCCGATGTGGATACCAGCGCGGATCACTGCTGGTTCTACCGGCGTTCGTGCACAGACCCGGTGGGTTTCCTCGAGCCGAGCTGGACCGACCGGGACTCGACGCGCCCCTACGCAATCGAGCCCAATGCCGACTGGATAGCCCGCACGGCGCGCAGATCCTCATGAGCCCCGAATTCGGTGCTCTCGATTTCTTCCCGTGGCCGAGGGCGGGATTCCCTTGCTCGACGGCGCACCCTCCAGCGGCATCGACCGAGTCTCCGGACGCAGCCCCCGAACTCCCGGCTGCGGCGCCGGTGGTACGGACCGGGTGACTCGGCTCCACGCCAGGCCCCACGGCATCGAGAAGCGCCGGCGGCCGGTCGAGAGCTCCGGCTCGGGAGACAGTCGATGGTGTGGTCGGCCGGCGGAACCCGCGCCCGCGGATTCATTCCCCGAGCGCTTCGAACATCCTGTGGGCGATGTCGTTGTGCCGCAGACGCTGCCATCGCCGCAGCCGGGACTCCGGGTTTTCTACGGGAACGCACTCCCATTCGGTGATGCCGGCGTGGTCGACCGCGCCGATCGCGGATTCGAGCGGTGCAAGCCGGAAGTACAGCTCGGCTGCGATGATGGAGGCGCGGTGACAAACCAGGATCACCGTTTCACCCGGATGACGTTCGATGATGCGCTCCAGGCACTCACCCATCTGCCGAACCTCCGCCGACCGGGATTCGACGCTGTCCGAGTGCGACGTGCGGTCGGGTGCGGGCAGGTCGTAGGAGAGGGGCAGGTGCAGTGCTGTCGCGATGAGTCGCGCGGTCTGCACCGCGGAGGTGAGAGGCGTCGAATACACCGCGCCGATCGCTTCCTGTCCGATCACGAGCCTGTTGGCCACGCCCAGGGCTTGACGGTAGCCGCGAGGCGAGAGTCCCGGCCCGCCGCCGGGCCCTTGTATATCGTCACGAGCGTGATCGCCTGTCGCCCCGTGGCGGATCATGATCATCCGCACCCCTTGTCCCCGGACACGACCCGCTACGTCGCGCCGCGGGACCGCCTCGACCGGGATCCGGTCGGCGGGAAGGGTGGTATGACCGCGCGGACCGGCTTCGACAGCGGGGAGGTCGTTGCCGAGCCGGTGCCGGGCACATGTGCTGTGTACGACATCGATCTGCGCCGTCGACACTGTAGGCGGCAGTACTTCCGTCATCGCAGAACCATTCCTGTATGCGCCGGCCACCGGGGCAGTTTCTGTCGTGGCCGGCGAACTCGTTGCGGCGGTGTGCCGGGCTGTGCGGAGGCCGGTCTTCGAGGACGGCTGTACGGCTCGAAGCGACCGACCGGCCTCCTCGTCGGTGCCACCGTCTCGCGCCACGGCGTGGCTTGTGACCACGACGAGCAAGAACCCCTCGATCCCGCTACACCGAGGCCGCTGACCACCAACATGTCGACGATCGCCGGATAGGTAGCCGCAACACATCGGCAATCGCCGATTTCCCATAGGTATGGGCGGCCGAGGCAGGTTCCTGCGATTCCCCATAGCTGCTTCGCACCCGCGGCGGTACCGATCGAAGGCCCCGTACAGGCGCAACCCCGCCGCCGCCCGCGAGGCCGGAACTCGGGCCGGCGCGCGTCACCGGTTCTGCAGGCCGGCCAGTAGCAGCACGGCGCCGACGAAGCCGGTGACGGTGCGCGCGTGATTCCATGCTGTCCAGGTCGAGAAGTACGCCTGCCATTCGCGCGCGGCATCGGCCACCGACAGGCCATCGGGGTTCACGGTGTCCAGGTGGTTGTTGAGCGGAACGTTGAAAACCATCGTGATGACCGCACCGAGGAGCACGAAGATCACACCGGCCGGCACCCACCAGCTGCCGGCCTGATTCAGCCGCGCCACCGTGATCACGCCGACCACCAATGCCAGGATTGTCGCGCTGAAGTACCCGAGGAGGAAGGCCGGGTTCGTGTTCGCGTCCGCGTTGATACCGCGCATTGCGGTGATGGCGGTGATGGGGCCGGTACTGTCCAGTCCGCGCATCACAGATGTGGAGAACACGTAGTTCATTCCGCCGACACCGGCACTCGCGAGGGCCGCGAGAGAAGTCGAGATCACAAACGGGCTTGTATTCATGATCAGAAGTCAACTGGAGACGACGCCCACCATCCAGCATTCACAGTCTCGACTCCATAAGCGTGCGTCTACGTCCGCACGGTCCGGAACACAGCGCGTCGGCGGTGCCGAAGGGGTGCCCGAGGCCGGGGCCGGCGTCCGATGGATGGCCGGTTTCTTGCCGGGTTGCCGCTCAGGGCGTGAGAACGTGACGGCCGCGGATACCGCCCGCGGCGACCGCCCGGTGGGCATCGGCGACCTGATCCAGCGGCAGCACCGCGGCCACCCGGGTGGGCAGGAGGCCGTTCGCGGCAAGGGCGAGCAGATCACTCAGGCGCGCTCCGTCGGGGTGCGACACCACGGCAGTGGTCGCGATTCCCCGCTCGGGAGCCGGGACCGCATTCGGTCGCACACCCACGAACACACCACCGTCGCGGACCAGAGCCAGGGCCTGGTCCTGCATGGCCGCACCGTCGGCAACGGCGTCCCAGCCCCCTCCGGCGTGTGTGGTGAATTCGGCGCCGAGGCCACGGACGAACGTCTCGTCCTCCGGTCGCGCCAGACCGGTGACCCGCCAGCCACGGTCGGGCGCGAGCGCCGCGACATATCCGCCCACCGCCCCGGCCGCGCCCGTGACCAGCAGCCTGTTCCGGCCGGCCGGCGCGTCACCCAGCAGATCGAGAAGCTGGGCCGCGGCCAGTCCGTTGAGCGGAACGGTGGACGCGGTGATCAGGTCCAGTTCATCCGGTACGACCGCCACATCCGCGGCGGTTACTGTCACCTGCTCCGCGTAGGTGCCGTAGTCCCGATCGAAGCCGTCGATCATCCCGGCGACCCGGGTGCCGACAGCCAGGTTCACCCCCGGACCCGCGGCGGCGATGGTACCGGCGAAGTCCCAGCCGAGCCCGGTGTACTCCGGCTGATGAACCAGGCCCAACCCGTGGAAGAAGCCACTCGCGACGCCGAGATCGACGGGATTGACGGCAGCGGCGGCGACCCGAACCCGGATCTGCCCGGGCCCGGGCCCGGTGATCGGGCGATCGATCACCTCGATCGACTCGGGGCCCTCCGGGCTCCGTGCGATACGACGCTCAATTGTCAGTATGTAGGCGACACCATTTTGTCAGTGAATCCGGTCTCCCGGCTATCTGATTCGTGATCGAATATCGCCTGGTAGTCGGCGATGGATGCTCGTGCTGGGCTGGCGCGAGTCTTTGCGGATTGGGCGGCTGGGCTGGTGGTCGAGGAACATATGCGCGTGCTTTGCCAGGCGGCGATAGATCGGCTGGTTCAGTTGGATGAGCATGGGCAGTTGACCAGTGAGTTGGTGGGGCTTACGGCGCAGGCGCTGGGGGTTGCCGAGCGTACGGTGTGGCGGTGGCTGCGGGCGCGCCGGTCGCAGGCTGTTCCTGTGCGGCGTGAGCGGTTCGGTATCGACGAGCGGTTGCGGGTGCGGTTGGCGTATTGGCGGGGAAACGCCGCGGCGTTGCATCGTGAGCTGGTCGAGGCCGAGAAGGCTGGTGGTCGCGCCGCGCCGGATCTGCGGACGGTGCAGCGTGCGATCAAACGCGATTTGACGGCTGGGGAGCTGGCGGGTCTTCGGGCCGGTGAGCGGGCTCGGCGGCGTTTCGATGTGTTCTTGACTCGGCCGGCGTCGTTCCGGAACGACGTGTGGGAGGCCGATCATGTCGAGGCGTCGGTGCAGGTGGAGGTGGATGGCCGGTGGGTGAAGCCGTGGGTGACGTGGTTCGTCGACGCGGCGCATGACGTGATCTTGGGGACGGCGGTGACGCCGCAGGCGCCGAGCCGGGAGCCGATCCTGGCGGCGTTGCGGGCGGCGGTGCTGCGGTCTGCGCCGTATGGTCCGGCGGGGGGGTTGCCCGGGGCGGTGCGTGTCGATCAGGGCAAAGATTTCTTGTCGCGGACGGTGCGTGAGGCGTTGGGGGCGTTCGCGGTGCGAGTGAATGACTTGGCGCCGTATACCCCGTTCGGGAAGGGGTCGGTGGAGATGGTGAACGGGGCGGTGAAGAAGATGCTGTTCGCGGGGATGCCGCGCTATACCCACCGCCAGACCCAGGTCAACGGTGTCCCGGTGGATCCTGATCAGCCCGCGTTGACGTTCGAGGCGTTCACCGCGGAGCTGCTGGGGTGGGTGGAGTGGTGGAACGGTGAGCACACGATCCGGGAGCTGGGGGACCGGACTCCGTTGCAGTCGTGGCTGGATGATCCGACACCGGTTCATGACGTGGATGCGGCGAAGTTGTGGATGTTCACTCTGGAAGATGACCGCCGCCAGCGCAAGATCACCACGAAGGGGATCGGTTTCGGGCGGGGCCGCCGCTATGTGGCGGAGTGGATGGTGGGCCGGGTCGGCACGGCGGTGCGGTTGCGGTATATGCCGCATCACGCCCATGAGGTGGAGGTGTTCGACGCGAAATCCGGTGTGTACCTGGGGACCGCGGTGCTGGCTGATCAGGCGCCGCCGGAGACGGTGGCCGCGGTACGGCGTGCCCGCAACCGCAAGGCCCGGCAGTTGCGCGCGGACCTGGCCGCGGCGGAGAAGGCCCGCCGTGCCCGGTATGCCGCAACCACAACCCCGACACCTGCGAAAAGGTTGGACACGGTGACGGTGGCCGAGGCCGAACGCGAACTCGCCGATGAGCGGGACCAGGATCTGGTGCGCTGGTCGCGCCCGGACCTGATCCCGCTCTCACCGCCGGCGCCGGGCTGGGTGCTGCCGGTCGGTCTGGATCGCGACAACGACGAGGGAAGGACCCGCACCCGGTGAGTGCACGCAATCCCGGCCTGGACGTCGGTGACGAGCAGGCCGATCATTTCCTCGGGTTGCCGCGGGCGAATATCGTGGCCACCGACTCGCTGCTACTCACGCAGGACAATCTGGCCGATGTGATCGCGGCGAAGGCGATGATGTGTGTGCATGGGGATGCCGGGCTGGGCAAGACGCTGTC
The DNA here is from genome assembly GCF_000308775.1 of Nocardia testacea NBRC 100365. GTDB lineage: Bacteria > Actinomycetota > Actinomycetes > Mycobacteriales > Mycobacteriaceae > Nocardia > Nocardia testacea. The sequence continues at coordinate 135,649 of NZ_BAGJ01000274.1, read as the reverse complement.
GGTGAATGCGTCGCTGCGGCGGCTGGCGCCGGGGATGGTGTGCCGGGTGCAGTTCCGGGCGCGGCCGACACCACGCGATATCCGGCATGTGTTGTTCGACGCGCTGGCGATCAGCGGTTGTCCGCCGGGCAAGCCGATCGAGTTCGACCACGTCCTCAAAGACGTGCTGTCCGAGCGGTTCCGGGTGCTGGTGTGTGATGAGGCGCAGTGGCTGTCGCGGGAGTGTTTCGAGTATTGGCGGCATTTGTGGGATGACCGGCGCACCGATATCGCGATCGTGTTCGTCGGCGGCGGGGACTGCTATCAGGTGCTGCGTCGTGAACCGATGCTGTCGTCGCGGGTGTATGTGTGGCAGGAGTTCCGGCGGATGACCCGGGAGCAGGTGGCGCGGGTGATTCCGGCGTATCACCCGATCTGGGAGAACGCCGACCCGGAGGTGATCGAGTTCGCCGACGCGCACGCCGGACACGGCAATTTCCGGTCGTGGGCCAAGATCACCGCGCACGCGGACCGGGCATTGCAGCGGCTGGAGCGTGACACCGTCGACCATGATGTGCTCGGTTGGGTGTTCACCAAGCTCAGCGGACGCACCGGATGACCGGGGCACCGGAGGCGGACGCGGGTGTGCCGGTCGACGATTGGGAAGACCATCCGGTGGGATATGCGGCCGACCGGCTGGTGCCGCCGGTGATGATCGTGGCCGACCACGACGACGATGCCGCGGTGACCCGGGTCCTGCTGGAGTTCAGTGACCCGGTGGCGGGCCGGGTTACGGTGCATCCGACCCCGGCCACCACCGGTGCCGCGCCGTTGGCCCATGATCTGCTGGCGGCGCTGGGGTGTGCGGTGGCGCGGCCGTCGCAGGAGCGGGTTTCCGGAGTGATTCCGTCGTGGCAGGCGGTCAAAGCCTGGGTCGCCGCGCTGAATATCGATCAGGTGATCGTGCTGCGCGCGCACCGGCTCTCGGCGGCGGGTCTGGAGCGCTTGGTCGATCTGCGACTGTACGCGGGAATCCGGCTGGTGCTGGTCATTCACGGTGAGGGCCCGTATCGGCTGGTCCAGCGGTTACCGGCCGGGACCGCGCATCAGGTGGTCGGAGATGTCGGTGAGGTGATCGGCACCACGCGCCGCACTGAGCCTGTACGGGCGGCGCCGGATTCGCCGACCGAGTTCCCACCGACCGAGTTCCCGCCGATTCCTGATGGTGAGGTCACCGGTTTCCGAGCCGAGGCGTATCGGAGTCTGCCGGCCGCGGAGTTCGCCCGCGTGGATGCGGTCTATACGACCGGGATGGCTGCCACGTGCCGGTGGATGCACGCGATGCCCGATCCCGGGCCGATCACCGCGGACGAGGAACCGGCGGAGTATCTGCGGTCTCTGCTGCCCATCGGATTGTCCGCGACCGAAACCACGGTGGGCACACAGTTGCTGGTCAACGGCTATTCCGCTCATGACCTGCGCACACTGGCCGCTGGGCTGCTGTGCGTGGGCCGGCGACGAGACCGGGTGAGACTACCGCAACGTTTCGACGACACCTTCGAGTTGCAGCGATTTCTCACCGAACTGGTGAGCGATAGCCCCACCCGCCGCCATACCATCACGCTACTGCGCGGAGCCCAAGCCGGATGCCTACTGCACGGACTACTGATCGAATTACCCCGCGACCTGTTCACCGCCGCCGGCCCCGGGCTCACCGGCGCACCGGTCACGCAATCGGTCATCGACCGCATCCGGTCGGGCACTGCCAGCCCGGTACATGCTGCCGCACTGGCGACCGCCTTGTTCACCGGGTTCCCGGCCGCCTATCTGTCCCAGATCCCGATCGGTGCCCTGTCCGACGACGGCGCACTACTTGCCCTGGGCACAGACAGCGCACCACGGAAGTGGGGTGACAGCGCCCGCACACGCCATGCCTTCGCCGTCCCCGCGCCGGCCCGGCCGCTGCTGGTCGCGGCCCGCGCCTTTCTCCAACTGCGCGGTGGCGCACCGGATCGTGCTCTGCTCACCGCCGGTGTCGGCGCGGCGGCGCGGCACCTGAACGGAACCGCGGCAGCATGCGGGACCGCGCTGCCGCCACCGGCGCCGGCCGACCGCCACTGGCACCTCACAATCGCGGGCTGGTGGGTCGGGCCGAGCCTGCACCGCGAGACCGACTGGACCGTGAAGACCCGTTGGCCGCAGCCATGGGTGAACCCCCAGTGACCCGCCCGGGCCGGACGGCGGCCGCACCTGGACAACACCGCGTTCCGGCGAGTGGGCCGCGGCTGCACTACGACGCCATCCGCAGCAAGGCCGCGCACCTGGGATTGACCGCGAAAGAACTCGATACCGCCCTCGGGGTCCGACTCGGCACACTCGAAGAAGACCCCGATCAGCGCGGGGTGAGCCTGATCGTTCTCGACCGGCTGCGCCGGTTACTGGACATGCCGCTGGACGACCTGGTCATCTACGGCGGCCCGGCCGATATCCGGCCGCCGCCCGGCAGCGGGTGCGGTGAAGCCGAGGACGCGGGGTGTGTGCTGGCGCTGCTGGTGATCCACGACGGGCTCGGCATCGCGGATTTCCTGGCTCGTAGCGGCTGGTCGCGGCGGCGCCTCGATCAGGCGCTGACCGTTCTCGGCCACCAGCTCGAAGCGACCGCATTGCGGGTGGTGGCCACCGACGACCGGCTCACCGTGCTCATCCGCACCGCAGTGTTACCCGACGACCTGCGCACGGCCTTCACCGACCAGCGCATGCGCCGGATACCCATGGGCCCGCATGAGGCGGTTGAGCTGGTCAAACTCGTCCGCAACAAGGTCTTGGAACCCTTCCCGGACTCCCTCGGCCTGCACGAGGAATCCACCAACGCCTACACCGTCGACCCCTCCGGCATGCTGGCCCGACAGCGCATCGCGATCCACCGCACCAGCCCCACCCTCCAACGCAGCACCGCAGCGAATACGTTGGAGATCCACCCCGACGTGATGTTCGCACTCGGCCTCGCCGACCGCCCGGCACCGACACAGCCACCACCACGCCCCAATTCATAGCCGGGACGGGCGAAACATGTCGGGTGGCCACTGCCAAGATGCGGTGGCCTCGCACCGATGCAGGTGCGCCGGGAGCTGCCCGAGAACGCCGACATCCGAGCGACCATCGCATCCTGGAAGCCGTGTCCCGAACGGTCCTGCAGGCCGTTCTCGAGGTGCGAGCCCATGCCGCGGTGCACGAAGTCGCAGCGTGACCGTTCCGGTGACATTGCCCATCGCCAGTGATGACCGCGCATGTGCATAATGCGGCATCGATCGTTACACCCGAGTAAAGCCCGATTCGGATCCCCTCGCCACAACCGCCCGAACGGGTCGACGCTCCCGGCTCACCGGCCCCGGGCCGGAGCGCATGCAACATCGACGGCTCCGCGTTGAAGAACCCTGGCACCAACCGCGAGAGGACTGCGGGGCTGCTGCACGATCCTGTGACAGGTTCGGTCATGTGGCTTGTCTCGGCGCAGCCGGCCCCGCGGGTGATTGCCCAAGGACTAAAGTCGGTAACGTGCCTGAAGACGACGATGCGTCGGCGGGTGCCCGACTGGCGATCGAGCATCGGATGGCCGGCGAGGTCGCGGTGGTGGCGGTGAGCGGGGCGGTCGACCACACAACCGCCCACCAGCTGATGCAGGCGGTGCGCACGGGGTTGAACCAGACGCGCGGCGGGTTCTGCGTCCTGGATCTGACCGCGGTGCAATTCCTGGGCGGCCACGGCCTCAGCGCCTTACTCAAAGCTTCCAGGGCTGCCGAGAACCGTCGACGGCCGCTGCGTATCGCTGTCGACCACAACCGGCCCGTGATTCATCCGATCGAGATCACCGGGCTGGAGGATTTTCTCGCGCTCTACCACAGCGTCGAGGAGGCGCTACACGCCTGAACCCATGGCATCTCCGCTGAACCGAATCCGCCCCTGCCGAAGCTACGGTGCACTTCCTGACAGCTTCAGGATTCCGGGACCGGTTCGGTGTGCACGTTTCCCGGCGCGGGCCCGGCCGATCGGGAACGGGGCCGAGAACGGGGTGCCAGGGCGGTGGGTTTCGAGGACATCCAGGTGCGTGGTGAGGCCGTGCAGGTCGGTGAGGTGAGCGTGTCCGTGCGGGGCGCCGGCGAGCAGAATTTCGACCTCACACCCCGCGGCGATGTGGCGCGGATATGAGCGATCCAGAACCACCACGACCGTGGTAGCAGGCCCGAGGCCGTGGCCGGCGTGATCGAACCCGGCCTGAGATGGCCCGTAACCGAAGGTGAGCACTTCCGGACCGGAATATTCCCGAATGAAACGCCAGCCGCGGACACGCATCAAGATGTCCAGCCCGACGAATACCCGCCTATCGTCTCCACGCACCGGGTATCCGCATTCAGTACTCAGGGCCTGCATCACGCTCGTCGGTGGGTACCGGCGATGCCAGATCTCGACTTGCACCGCCGTGACGAGATCACCATCTCGCCTCGAGGTTTGCGCACCGACCGCACGAATGGAAGTCCAGATGCGCTGGATGGCGGTCCTCCTCTTCACCCTGGTCATGGACGCTCATGCTCGCAGCCCCGCTGGCCGACCGTCCGCTGACACGCCGGACTCGATGTCGGCCGGGGGAGACATGTCATGGATCGGGTTACCGGTGGGTGGTGAGGGTAGTCGCGGTACCGGCGTGCCCTGCGCCGCCTCGATGCCGTTCACCGTACGAAAGGACAAGTTCTGTATGAGTACCCTCGACACCACGACCCTGCGAACGCAACTGCGCGTCGTCCTCGACCTGACCAGTACCGAGATCCAGATCGCCGAAACCCGGATGGCGCAGGCCCGCACCGATGCGGTGCGCCGGGAACTGTCCGAGAACGCCGACAACGCCCGTGCCCGCGCCGAGGCCATCGAGACCGTCCTGCGAGAACTCGGCGGTGTGCCGACGCTGGCCGGCCCTCTCCTCGGGAGAGTCTCCGCCGTGGTCAAGGCGATAGCCGAACAGGCCCAGCCGTTCGATGAGGCCCTGCTCGGCGACCTCGCCCTCGAACACCAACTCCTCGACCGAGCCCGCTACCTCAAGGTGTTGGCGACCGCCGCCCGGCAACCGGATGTGGTGGCCTTGGCGCAACGGTTGATCACCGCGCACACCGCGACCGTGGACTGGTTGACCACCGTCTTGGCCGAGGACGCCCTCGGCGGGCCGGCCGCACTGCGCCGCACACCCCTGCAGGCGGCCGCCGGGACCACGGTGAAGCTGGCCAACCTCCCGATCACCTGGTCCGCCCGCGGCCTGGACCGACTGCTCGACACCATCCGGGCCACCCCACCCGCGGTCGGGGAACTCCTCACCCAAGGCGCCCAGGCCGGTGATGTCGCCGTCAAAACCCTCACCGCCTCCCGCGACGCCGCGCTCGAGACCGCCGAGCAGGTCACCCGTCGCGAAGGCGCCACCACCGCCGCCGACGCCCTACATTCGATCCGCACCGCCACCGGCCCCCTCGACCCGGACGAGCTACCCATCGGCGACTACGAGGAGCTGAACGTCAACCAGACCGTCACCGCGGTCAAGGAGCTGACCGAACCCACCGACATCCGAACGATCATCACCTACGAGGAAACGCACAAAAACCGCAGCGGTGTCATCTCGGCCGCCCACACCCGACTCACCACCATCGCCCAACAAATCGGGGGACTCAGCTGAGCAGTACGGCCAAGGGCACATCCTCAGGGCAGAGGGTGCCATCGAGCCGAGCCGTTCAAGATTCCGTCGAGTCCGGCCGGCCACATTGTTGGAGGCCCGGGACAGGGGAACCTCACCTCCAAGGAAGCGGGGAACCTCAGAATGTGGAGGTGGGCGGGTTTGATCAGGCCCCGGGCTGGTCGAGCCGGTCTTCGATCACGTACCGAAATCTACGGCGGAGCTCACTGCGGGGCCGGGTGGTCCGGGCAGACCAAGCCCGCGTCGGTGCTGCGCCACCGGCGGACCGCGAGCCATCGGCGCACCAGCATCGGTAGTTCCCCGGTGTCGAGCAGCTCGGTGGCGTAGGGACCGGTCAGCAGGGGGCCGCCGCAGTCGCAGGCTGCACATTCGATGTCGGTGATCGGTACGTCGCGAGGACGGCACCGTTGGCAGTGTCGCCGCTCGACCAGGCCGCCGTCGTCGGCCGGTTCGAGCCAGACGACCTGGATGTCTTCGAGCAACCGCCCCCGCTCGGAGGTGTCGCTGCTGTTGTAGCCGCACATCGGGTTCGGGCATACCGCGGGAGCCTCGGGCAGGTTCCGCTGAGCAGTCTGCTTGAGCCGCCACGTCAGATTCGGCCGCTCGCGAGCGAAATCGAATGCGGTGTTGCTGGTTTCGTCCCGCTCATCGTCGTCGTCGACGGTCGTGACGGCCGCAGGTTTCGGCTGGGCCGACGCCGGTTCGTGGTCGGCCTTGGCGATATCGAACAGGTCGGCCGGATCGCCGGTAGCCCTGCGGGTTTCCTGTTCTGCGATCACCGATACCGGAGCCGGAGCGTCAGCGAGTACTGATACGGCATCGGTGGGGTTCCCTGCGGAGCTCACCGCCACCTCGGCATCTGGTGTTCCGGCTGGACCGGAGTGGGGCCGTGCGCCGATCTTGGTTTTGTCGAGGTGTCCGTAGAGGGTGCCGCGTTTGACGCCGAGGATATCGGCGATCTGCTGCACGGTGTGGCGGCCCTCGTCGTAGAGGCGTTGGGCCTGTTCGACCTGGTGCGCGGTGAGTTTCGGCCGTCGGCCGCCTTTGCGGCCGCGGGCGCGGGCGGCTTCGAGACCGTCGTGGGTGTTGGCAAGTATCAGTTCCCGCTGCAACTCCGCCAGCACACTCAGCATGCCGAACATGGCGCGGCCTTCGGCGGTGTCGGTGTCGATGCCCTGCTCGACCACCTTCAACCCGATCCCGCGCTCGCGCAGCTGCGCGCCGAGGGTGATCAGGTGCAGCACCGACCGGCCGAGCCGGTCGAGGCGGGTGATGACGATGGTGTCGCCACGGCGCGCGAGAGTGAGCACGAGATCGAGTTTCGGTCGCGATGCCTTCGCGCCACTGGCAGTATCGATATGGACATCGGCAGGTTCGACACCGGCGCGACGCAAGGCGTCGATCTGGTGGGCAGGATTCTGTTCGGCGGTTGACACCCGCCCGTAGCCGATCAACATGGTGTCGAAAATAGCCGAAATCGGGTTTGCCGACATTGTTTTCCGGCACGGGTTTCCGACACTCACGTCCTGGGGTTTCACCCGCTCACGCCAGGTTGTCGGCAAACGATCGTTTTCCGACAACTGTCGTTCGGTTCGAACACGCTCTCAAACCCGGTTCTCGCCGAATCAACCGTAACGGCACGCACCCGGTTTTAGCTGTTGCGATTCATCGTTTGCAATCTGATTTGAACTGATGCAACACTATGGAGACCGCGCCAGGTCTACACGAGGAGTGGCCTGTATGGCTGTTCGGTTCAAGCTTGGTTACTACTCACCCATTACTAACGACCCGCTGCATCGGGATTACGTCGGTTACTTTCCGCGCATGACCGAAAGGGAGGCATGGACAGCGGGCCGAGGCATATGGAAGGTGAACAAGGAACGGTTGTCTCGGGAGAAGTTCGCCCTGATCATCGGTGACGGCCGGGTGTGCGCCGTCGCCGAGATCCGCGGCGTGTCTGTCCATGAGGATCGGGTCGCCCTCGACGGTGAGGCGCTGGCGGAAGGCCACCCGGTCCGCGACGCCTGGATCGGAAAACCGGATCCGGTGGTTAACGCCTCGCAGAACCCGGTCGGCTACTGCGACCTCCCGGAAGAGGCCGAGTTCCGCGAACGGCCCTGTGGCTGCGGGTGCGGGGAGATCAGCACCCGCGACTTCCTGCCTGGCCACGACGTGCGCGCCTTCCAGGACCGGGTACGGCGCATGTTCGCTGGCTCGGCACTGGAGTTCATCCGCTGGGTCGACCGCATGGCCGGCGACTGTGGCCTTCCCGTCCTCGCTGTCCATTCCCAGCCCGCCGGTGACGTCGCATCGCCGGACGATCGCCGTGGGCGTCCGAGCCTGGGAAGCCCCTCTGTCGCTCTGTTCGATTCCGAAGATTCGTTGTCTGGCAAGGAATCTCACGCAGACAGCGGCTAGAGAACGCGTGAAGGTTGCGCTGCGGCTGCTTGTCTGACCGACTCTGATCGCCGCAGCCGACGTGATGTCGGGATGTCGTGTACCGACTGAGGTGTCGGGTATCCGGAATTGGAGGGGTGACCCCGACGGCAGCAACATCGTCGAGTTGCCAGGGCTTCGGACACGGTCGAGAAAGTCGAGTTCGACATCACACGGTCCGGCCAGCTGCTGCAGGCTCGGAGCAATGTCGTTCCAGCTGTTCGGGGTCAGCATCGACAACCGGTCGGTGTAGCGAGAATCGATGGCACGAGCGCGGGACTCGATCGCCGAGATGGCTTCGGCTCCCGACGATGTCGTCGAGTGCCTGCCCTGCTGTTGCGGCTTTCCCGATGTGTATGAGGTGGAGCACCGTTCGATTCGTTGCGGGAACTGAATCCGCGAGGCGGCACACAGGGACCGGGCGAGCGGTGCGAATCGGATCCCGGTCCGATACCTGCTTGGCTTCGGCCGGAGAGACCCCGCCGGGAGAAGATACGCGGTGTGCTGCGCCGGCGGGCGGTGACGGAATGGGTCAGCCCAAGGTGACGGTGATGGCGCTGCCGACGACGGTGGCGGTGACGCCGAGCAGGTGCTCGGTGATCATCGCGGCGATCGGCTGGATGTGGCGGTCTCTACGGGCGACGACGGCGAGGGTGCGGGCGTCGATGACGTGGGTGGAAACGAGGTCGTTCACCGTCGTTGCCCTGAGCGTGTCCTGCGGGAATGTGGGAGCGGGCAATGCGCACACCGCATCCTGCACCCGCCGGATCACGCTGATCGCACGCGTCGGAGTCTCGACCGGGTGGTGGCTGGGGGGCGGGGGCAGGATTGAGGTGGTCATCGCGTTCTCCTCGAATTCCTCCGGTACGGACAGTTGCGAGTCGCCGCCTGGCCCGGCCGAGCGGGCCGTGGATGACGGGCGTCATAACCGGGATGGCTTGGCTGGCGAGCCGCGCAGGATTAGTTTATACAATAAGAGATTGTAAAAACTAGGAGGTGGGCCACATGCCCGACACGGACCTGGCACAAACGGGACCGGCGGAATTGGATGTGCGGGAGGTGCGCAAACCGGACAAGCATCCGGCGATCTTCGCGCGGTTCGATGCCCTGGCTGCCGGGGAGTCGTTCGTGTTGGTGAACAATCACTATCCGCGGCATCTGCGTGCCGAGTTCGATGTGGAGCATCCCGGTGGGTACGGCTGGGAGGTTGTCGAGGACGGGCCGCGTGTGTGGCGGGTGCGGATCGGGAAGCTGGCTTCGACATCGCCGCCGCGGATATTGACCGATACCACCATGTTCGAGCCTGGACATCCGGATACGACAGGGGCGGTGTGGACGTTGCTGGTGCGCCGCCGCGATCTGGATGCCAACATCATTCGCATTGCTCCGCACGGGCGCATCGAGGCGCATACCGGGCCGGATCTGGATGTGCTGATCCACGTGCTCGACGGCGCGGGCACCCTTACCACCGAGCTGGGTGAGCTCGAGTTGGCGGCGGGTGCGCTGGTATGGCTGCCGCGCCGGTCACGGCGCGCGTTCACCGCGGGAGCGCATGGTCTGCGGTATCTGACCGTGCATCAACGCCGCCAGGCTCTGGTGCTGGACCCGGTCGGCTGAGCCGGATCGGTGTCGTGGAGCCGGGCCCGCTGTTATGGCACCACGGTGACCGGGCAGTGGGTCCGGCGCAGCAGCCGGGCGGCGGTGGATCCGGTGAGGCGGTGCAGCCGGCTGCTCGACCGGCCGACGACGAGGCTGTCGGCGTTGTTGTCCTCGGCCAGCCGCGCCAGTTCGACCGCGGGGTCGCCGCAGCGGACGGTGAACGACCAGGGCAGGGGCAGGTCGTGGAGGATCTCGGTGGCCAGCTCGCGGGTGGCGGTGACCTGCGCGGTGGTGAGGTCGGCGCCCATCGGCGCCAGGCTGGTCGGGTAGGCGCTCGTGGCGAGCGTGCTGATGTAGGCAACCAGCACGGTGGCATGCATGCGGCGTGCGGCGCCGGCGGCATAGGCGAGCGCATGCTGGGACGCCTCGGAGGTGTCGATGCCGACGACGATAAGCGGAGCGCGGGCCCGGCCGCGGTGATCGCGGCGGTGTGTGGTCTGCTCGGTCACCGCGTCGTGCTGGTCGCGGGATGGGCGCGGGTGTTCGGGGCGGGATTCAGCCGGCGTGGTCATGGTCGTATCCGGCGAGGGTGTGCAGGGCGATGGTGGAGTGCGCGAACGCGCCACCGGCACGCATCTCGGCGGCCACCCAGATCGCTTCCATGATCTCGGCGTCGCCGGCACCGGCATGGTGCGCGAGCCTCGTGTGGCCGGCGATGCAATACGGGCATTGGGTGACGTGCGCGACCGCGACGGCGATGAGCTGCTTGGTCTTTTGCGGCAGCGCCCCGTCGGCGAACACCTGCCGGCTGAATTCGTCGAACGCCTGATGGATGTCGGGGGCCAATTCGCGGCGCCGCGCGCCGACGTCGTGGGTCGCGGCGGGATAAACGGGATCGCTCATCTGCTACTCCTCCTCTGCTGTGTCGCTGGATTGTTCTGTCGGTCGATTCCTCCCGGGTGTGTGTGAAGGTGAACCGTGGTGCGGCCGCCGCGCTGGGGACGGCTGGTGCGTCTTTCCTGCGGGACCGGCTGCGGTCCGGGAGTTGTTCATGACACGCTGTGGGCCAGTAGCAGGGTGGCGCCGACGAGAAGTGCGGCTATTTTCAGGATTTCCAGCACCACGTACTCGTAGTGGCCGCGCGATCGGGGCGCGTCGTGGCCGGCGAGCACGGCATTGCTGCGGCGGGTCAGCCGCGGCCGGACCAACGTGAGCTGCACGAGCAGCGCCGCAATAGCCACGATCAGCGCGGTCATGGTGCCCGTAGCGGGCGGGTCGATGACGATAGCGACGAGAATCGCTGCCGCGAAAACGATTTCGATGCCGTTGAGGGCGCGGAACACCAGCCGTCCGATTCCGAGCCCGATCGGCACGGTGACGCCGGGCGCCCGGAATTTCAGCGGCGCCTCCAGGAACGAGATCGCCAGCACCATGCCGAGCCAGCAGAAACCGACCGCGGTGACAACGGCCCCGGCGGTGGTCATGCCGCGGATCCGGTCGGTGCCTGCGCGGGCGTGGCGGTGCTGGTCGTGGTGAGGTGAGCCAGGCACAGGTCGGGGGTGACGAACGGGTCGAGCCGTTGCACGGCGACCGGTGCAGCCCGGCCTTCGAGCACCCCCTGCATCAAGCCCAGATGGATCGGGCATACCACGCTCGCACGAGTTTCGGCCAGGTCAAGGAACGGGCAGTGCTGCAACCGGATCTTCGGCTGATCATCGTCGGTGTCGGGTTCGGGATCGAAGCCGATCTCGTCGAGCACCCGCACCAGTTCATCCACCGCCTGCTCGGCGGTCGGCGACGCGGTGTCCATGTCGCGGGCCATCTCGCGGCCCCAGCGTCGCCCGGCCTCGGCGGCGCGGGCCGACGGGTCGGGGTCGGCGGCCAGCCCAGCGGTGAGGATCTCGGCGAGCAGTCGGTAGTTACGTGGCCCGGCCGGGTCCATCCCACGATGAGCGCGGAACATCTGCGGCGGGCGCCCCGGCCCGGTGCGCGGGGGTTCGACCCGCTCGGCTTGCCCGGCCTCGACCAGCGCCTCGAGATGGAAGCGCACCGTATTCGGGTGCAGCCGCAGCTGCGTGGCGATATCGACGATGCTCAACGCATCATGGGAACCGCGCAATGCCGCGAGCACGTCGCCGCGACGCCCACCACCGGCTCCGGTCGGCGTGGCACGGGAGCGCGGCAGTGTGGTGGCGGATGCTTTTTCGCGTGTCATGGCTGGCTACTCCGTGTCGGCAGCGCGGTGACCAGCGGAGTATCGACCCCAACCGGGCCGAGTTTCGCTGCGCCGCCGGGAAATCCGAGCGGTTGGTCGCGTCCGGGCAGGGTTTCGGTGAAGAAGGCGGCGTTGTCGTCGAGATAGGGCTCGAGTTCGGCGGGAAGGTCCTGCTCGTAGTAGATCGCATCCACCGGGCACACCGGTACACACGCTCCGCAGTCCACGCACTCGTCGGGGTGGATGTACAACGACCGGCCGCCCTCGTAGATGCAATCGACCGGGCATTCCTCCACACACGCCCGGTCCATCACGTCCACACAGGGCTCGCCGATCACATACGCCATACCTCTATTTATACATCGAAATCTTGTATAAACTAAGCGGCGGGTGACCTACCCCACCGGATCTCTCGGTGCCGACCATCAACACAGGGACCGGTTGTCTCACCGCGGTGTCTCACTCGCCGCCGCATGCGGCGAGGGGTCGGCTGATCCCGATGCTGTGACGGCCGGGTCCGCCACCCGCCATGTGTACCCGTCGAGGATGTCGAACCGAGAGGGGATTCACCGTTGTCTGCAGCACCGGGGCACACCATGCCCGCCGTCGAGGCCGAGCGCCCGTTCCCCGCGCGGATGGGCCCCCAGGGCGCGGCGATCCGGAAGATCGTCACCACCACCGACCCGAAACTTCTCGGCGTCATGTACATCTTCACCGCGATATCGTTCTTCCTGATCGGCGGGTTGATGGCGCTGCTGATGCGCACCGAGCTGGCGCGGCCGGGCCTGCAGTTCCTGTCCAACGAGCAGTACAACCAGTTGTTCACCATGCACGGCACACTCATGCTGCTGTTCTATGCGACCCCGATCGTGTTCGGATTCGCCAACTGCGTACTGCCACTGCAGATCGGCGCCCCCGACGTGGCGTTTCCACGGCTGAATGCGCTCAGTTACTGGCTGTATCTGTTCGGCGCGACGATCGCGACCGCGGGATTCGTCACCCCCGGCGGTGCCGCCGATTTCGGGTGGACGGCATACATACCGTTGAGCTCGGCCATCCATTCCCCCGGCGTCGGTGCCGACCTGTGGATCATGGGGGTGGGATTATCCGGCGTGGGCACCATCCTGGGCGCGGTGAACATGGTCACCACCGTGGTGTGCCTGCGGGCACCCGGGATGACGATGTTCCGGATGCCGATCTTCACCTGGAATATTCTGGTGACGAGCTTTCTCGTGTTGCTGGCGTTCCCGATCCTGACCGCCGCCTTGATGGCCCTGGAGGTGGATCGGCACCTCGGCGGGCACATCTACGACCCCGCTACCGGCGGCCCGATCCTCTACCAGCATCTGTTCTGGTTCTTCGGCCATCCCGAGGTCTACATCGTCGCGATCCCGTTCTTCGGGATCATCACCGAGATCTTGCCGGTGTTCAGCCGAAAACCTGTCTTCGGCTACACCGCACTGGTGTTCGCGACTCTCGGTATCGCGGCATTGTCGTCGGCGGTGTGGGCGCACCACATGTTCGCCACCGGCGCGGTGCTGCTGCCGTTCTTCTCCCTGATGTCGTTTCTGATCGCGGTACCGACCGGGGTGAAGTTCTTCAACTGGATCGGCACCATGTGGAAGGGGCAATTGACGTTCGAAACACCCATGCTGTGGTCGCTGGGGTTCATCACCACGTTTCTGTTCGGCGGCCTGTCCGGGGTGATCCTGGCCAGCCCACCCCTGGACTGGCATGTGCACGACAGCTACTTCGTCGTCGCGCACTTCCATTACGTGCTGTTCGGCACCATCGTGTTCGCCACCTTCGCCGGCATCTACTTCTGGTTCCCGAAATTCACCGGCCGCTTCCTCGACGAACGCCTGGGCCGCCTGCACTTCTGGACCACCTTCCTCGGCTTTCACGCGACATTCCTGGTGCAGCACTGGCTCGGCGCCGAAGGCATGCCGCGGCGCTACGCCGACTACCTGCCCGCCGACGGTTTCACGATCCTCAATACGGTATCCACCCTCGGGTCGTTCGTTCTCGGGTTCTCGATGATCACCTTCGTATGGAACGTGTTCAAAAGCTATCGATACGGTCAAGTCGTCACCGTGGACGACCCCTGGGGATACGGCAACTCCCTGGAATGGGCGACGACCTGCCCGCCACCACGGCACAACTTCTACGAACTACCCCGCATCCGTTCGGAGCGGCCCGCATTCGAATTGCATTACCCACACATGGTGGAGCGGATGCGCGCCGAATCCCACGCCGGCTGGGGTGCCGCCGGCCGCGCCACGGTTACCGCGGCTGAGGCGGACGGCACCGATCCATCGAACCGGGCCGATGAGTCCGATGCCGACTAGAGCGCCGGGGCCGCCGGACACTGCAGCGCCTACCATCGACTCCCGGCACCGCCGGGCCCTGACCGAGGTCGACAGTGCGCCCGTCCCCGTCCCGGCTATTTGGCGACTGTCAGCAGCACCACGGCATCGTCGATCGCTTCGAGGCTGTGGCGGGCCTGCGGGACTATCAGCAGGTCACCGTGACGGCCCGCCCACGAGGCGCCTGCAGTGTGTAGCTGGACCCGGCCGTGCAGCACCAACAGCGTCGCCTCGCCCGGATTCTCGTGCTCGCCCAGCGCGGCGCCGGCAGCCAACGCGACCACGGTCTGTCGCAGCCGATGCTCATGCCCGCCATACATCGTGGCCGCCGCCCGCCGCGCGGGGACCGCGTTCGCCCGCTGCAGCAGTTCTCGTGCCATCGCTTCCACCGAGAACTTCTCCATCACCGCTCCTCGCTTCCCGTCCGGCATCGCATCGATCGCCATCTTCCAGCATCACCGCAGGCCGGTCCGGCTTCTCCGGGGTGGCGTCACTCGCCTGCGGCCTGGCCCTCGACCACGTCGAGGCGACACCGAGGTGTCCTGCGCGCTGCGGATCCGAGTCCAGACCCCCGGGCTCCAACCGCCGAACTCGGGGCCATCCACGCCGAGGTCGCCGCCCTCGTGCCCAGAGTCGGAACTGGTTTGCCGGCACCGAAATGCTCGGTCGGGCGCCGAACTCGACACCTGGTAAACGGCTGCACTCGCCAAACGCATGGAAGGAGATGCTCATGTCCGACCCTTTGACCGCATTGACCCAGGCCGGGGTATCGATCTGGCTCGATGACCTCAACCGCGGGCGGCTGATCGAGGGCAGCTTGGCCCGCCTGGTCGCCGACCGGCATGTGACGGGGGTGACCACCAACCCGGCCATCTTCGCCAAGGCCATCACCGGCAGCGACGCCTATACCGGCCAGATCGGTCGTCTCACGCTGCGCCGGGTCGATGTCGAGGCGGCGCTACGGGAGTTGACCGCCTACGACGTGCGGTGGGCGTGTGATGTGCTGCGCCCGGTCTTCGACGCCACCGACGGGGTGGACGGTCGGGTGTCGATCGAGGTCGACCCCCGGTGGGCGCACGACACCGACCGCACCGTCGCCGAAGCCAAGGCGCTGTGGTGGCTGGTGGATCGGCCCAATCTGCTGGTCAAGATCCCCGCCGCCAAACAAGGACTACCAGCGATCACCGCCTGCCTTGCCGAGGGAATCGACATCAACGTCACCCTCATGTTCTCTCTGCACCGCTACCGGCAGGTGATCGACGCATTCCTCGACGGGCTCGAACAAGCTCGCGCGAACGGCCACGACGTCTCCCGAATCCATTCGGTGGCGTCTTTTTTCGTCTCCCGCGTGGATACCGAGGTCGACCACAGGCTCGACAAAATCGGCACCGACGCGGCCGCGGCCTTGCACGGGAGCGCGGCGATCGCCAACGCACGACTGGCGTATCGGCTCTACGAGCAGTACCACGAGGGCGAGCGCTGGCGGGCACTGGCGGGCGCGGGGGCCCGCCCGCAACGACCGTTGTGGGCGTCGACCGGGGTGAAGAACCTGTGTTACGACGACACCCGCTACGTCACCGACCTCGTCGCACCCGGGGTGGTGAACACCATGCCCGAGGCCACCCTGCACGCGGTCGCCGACCACGCCCATATCCCGCGTGACAGCATCCACGGCACCTACCCACAGGCGCACCAAATCCTTGAGCAACTGACCGCGCTCGGCATCGACTACGACGACGTCGTGGCCACCCTCGAAACCGACGGGGTCGCAAAATTCGACGACGCCTGGGACCATCTCTCCGGTGAACTGTCGGTCGCCCTCGCCGGGTCCAGGCGGTGACCACCATGGCTGCAGTCGGAACAGTCGTGATCGCCGGGGCCGGTCTGGCCGGCGCGAAAACCGCACAAGCATTGCGTGAGGGCGGGTTCGAGGGGGCCGTCATCCTGGCCGGCAACGAAACCCATCGCCCCTACGAGCGGCCGCCGCTGTCGAAGGACTACCTACAGGGCAAGACTGGCCGCGACAGCATCGACGTGCACGAACCCGACTACTACACCCGCCACGACATCGACCTGCGCCCCGGTAACGCTGTCACCGACATCGACTCACACGCCCGCCAGGTCGTGTTCGATGATGGGCACCGGCTGGGTTATGACCGGCTGGTGCTGTGCACCGGCGTCACCCCGCGGCGGTTGCCGCTACCCGGCGCCGACGCCGACGGCGTGCTGTATCTGCGCAGCGTCGACGACAGCGACCGGCTGCGCGCCACCTTGGCGACCGCGTCGTCGATCGCGATCGTCGGCGGCGGTTGGATCGGGCTCGAGGTCGCCGCCGCCGCGGTCGCGGCCGGGGTTGCGGTCACCGGCGTGGCCCGCGCACCGGTGCCCCTGACCGGCGTGCTGGGGCCGCAGATGGGGCAGGTGTTCGCTGAGCTGCACCGCAGCCACGGCGTCGACCTGCGTACCCGCCGGTCCCCGACCGAAATCCTCACCCACAAAGGCACCGTGGTGGGGCTGCGGCTCGACGACGGCACCCAGATCGACGCCGATGCCGTCCTCATTGCGGTCGGCGCTGTCCCCGACGCTGCGCTCGCCGCCCGCGCCGGTCTCGCCGTCGACGACGGTGTCCTGGTCGATGCCTCGCTGTGCAGCAGCGATCCCGCCGTCTACGCCGCCGGTGACATCGCTCGTGCCGAGCATCCGCTGCTGGGGGCCAGGGTGCGGGTAGAGCACTGGGCCAACGCCCTGAACCAGCCCGCCACCGTCGCCGACGCTATCCTCGGCCGGCCCGCTTCCTATCAACGGCTGCCGTACTTCTACACCGACCAGTACGAGCTGAGTATGGAATACACCGGGTACGTCCCGCCCGGTAGCAGCGATCGGGTCGTCGTACGCGGTGAGGTCGATCGGCTCGAGTTCATCGCGTTCTGGGTGCGCGAGGGGCGCGTGCTGGCCGGGATGAACGTCAACACCTGGGACGTCACCGACCCGATCAACCAGCTCATCCGCGACCGCACCCCGCTCGATCTCGACCGGCTCGCCGACCCCAGCGTGCCGCTGGCCGACCTCACGGCACCCCCGGTGAGGATCCCACCAGCCGCGACACACCCGTCACCCGTCACCGATACGGAGCACTGAAACGCATGCCCGAACAGCTGAGTGTCGAGTTGGTCATCGATCACGAATATCGCGTCCGCATCGGCGACGGCGGCGACACCGTGGAATCGGAGTTCGTCGTCGATCCCGACGTGCTGACCGAACTGGGCCTCGATCCAGGCGACGAGCGGCGCATCGTCGAACACACTGCACGGTTCCTGGCCGATCATCAACCGGTTACCGATTTCCCCGCCGTGGTCTACCTCGACGAAGTCGCCGCCGCCTACCGCGACTACCCCGACGAGTTGCGTCGCAGACTCGGCTGAGTCGATCGAGCCGGCACGGCGGATCGACGGTGGCTGCGGATGGCGCTCGCGCCGTTACCACTCGGGTGGATGGGCATACAGTGAAATCAGTGGGCCACGTTGTCGGCGCACCGGCCTGATGGCCGGTCGCACCTGATCAGGAGGCGCATCACATGACCGAATCGCTGCATCCGTTTGCTACCACACCGATCCTCGCGCATCGCCGGGTTCTCGCTACGAAGGTGCGCGAGGCCTTCGGAAACGTCGACCGAGCGATGTGCGACGACATCACACCGGCGCTCCACACGATCGACCGGGCCGATGCGCACATCGGCTCCGGCGACGGGCCGCAGTGATGAGCGGCAACAGCTTCGGGGCCCGCGACGTGTGGACGGCGGGGGACCGGGAGTTCACCATCTACCGGCTCGACCGTATCCCGACCGCGCACCGGCTGCCCTACAGCCTCAAAGTGCTGCTGGAAAACCTTGCCCGCCGCGAGGACGGGCACCTGGTCACCGCCGAACAGGTACGTGCCCTCGCCGCGTGGGATCCGGCCGCAGTCGGTACTACCGAAATCGCGTTCACACCGGCGCGGGTATTGATGCAGGACTTCACCGGGGTGCCGTGTGTGGTGGATCTGGTCGCCATGCGAGACGCGATGACCTCACTCGGCGGCGACCCGGGCCGGATCAACCCGCTGATCCCGACCGAGTTGGTCATCGACCATTCGGTGATCGCCGACGTCTTCGCCCGCCCGGACGCGTCCGCGATCAACGCGGAGTTGGAGTTCACCCGCAATATGGAGCGCTACCAACTACTGCGGTGGGCGCAGCAGGCGTTCGAGGGCTTCTCCGTGGTACCTCCGGACACCGGGATCTGCCACCAGGTCAACCTCGAATACCTCTCGCGAGTGGTGTTCACCCGTGACGACCCGGGCGGCGGGCCGCCGCTGGCCTATCCGGACACTGTCGTGGGTACCGACTCGCACACCCCGATGGTCAACGGACTCGGCGTACTCGGCTGGGGAGTCGGCGGCATCGAAGCCGAGGCCGCGATGCTCGGCCAGCCGATGAGCATGCTGCTCCCACAAGTCCTCGGAATCAAACTGACCGGCGAGTTACCCGAGGGCACCACCGCCACCGATCTGGTGCTCACCATCGCCGAACTGCTGCGCCGCACCGGCGTGGTCGGCAAATTCGTCGAGTTCTACGGCCCCGGGGTGGCGAACGTGCCGCTGGCCAACCGCGCCACCATCGGCAATATGAGCCCCGAGTACGGCTCCACCTGCGCGATCTTCCCGATCGACGCTGTGACTGTGGACTATCTGCGGCTCACCGGACGCCCCGAACACCAGATCCGCCTCGTCGAGGCCTACGCCAAGGAGCAGGGGCTGTGGCACGACCCCTGCCACGAACCCGACTACAGCCAGCGGATCGAACTGGACCTGACGACCGTGGAGCCCTCCATCGCCGGACCCAAACGCCCGCAGGACCGCATCGCGCTGGCCGATGCCCCACACGCGGTCGCATCCTTGCTGACCGGACCGCCCGCCGCACCCGCGACAGTAGGGCTGGACCAGGCATCGGGTGAGTCGTTCCCGGCCAGCGACCCCATCGCCGTCGACCGCGACCGCGCCGTCGACAGGCCGCGGGATCCGAGTGATCGGTGTCGATGCGAGCACCCGCACCGGTGGCTTTCGGCGCCGCAGTCGGTGACCTTCACCGACGAGACCACCACCACCGTCGACCACGGGCACGTGGTGATCGCCGCGATCACCTCCTGCACCAACACCTCCAATCCGTCGGTCATGATCGGCGCGGCGCTACTGGCGAAGAAAGCCATCGAGAAGGGCCTGTCCCGCAAACCGTGGGTCAAAACCACGCTCGCGCCGGGTTCGCGGGTGGTCACCGACTACTACACCCGCGCCGGGCTCACGCCCTACCTCGACGAGCTGGGATTCTCGCTCGTCGGCTACGGGTGCACCACCTGCATCGGCAACTCCGGCCCGCTGATCCCCGAAGTCAGCACCGCCATCGCCGCGGGCGATCTCACGGTGTGCTCGGTGCTGTCGGGCAACCGCAACTTCGAGGGCCGCATCCACCCGGAAACGAAGATGAATTTCCTCGCCTCGCCACCGCTGGTCATCGCCTACGCGCTGGCCGGCACGATGCGCATCAACCTGCTGCGCGACCCGCTCGCCACGGCCCCTGACGGCACCCAGGTGTATCTGCGCGACATCTGGCCCACCACCGCCGAAATCGAGGAGATCGTCGCCGCGAACCTGCGTTCGGAAATGTTCACCGACGGCTACGCCGACGTCTTCACCGGCGACGACCGCTGGCGCGGGCTCGACGTCGCGGCCGGGCAGATCTACACCTGGAACGACGAGTCGACCTACGTGCGGCGCCCACCCTACTTCGAGCACACAACCCGCGAACCACAACCGGTCACCGACATCACCGGCGCCCGGGTACTGGCAATGCTCGGTGACTCGGTGACCACCGACCACATCTCCCCGGCCGGGTCCATCACACGCGACGGCCCCGCCGGAACCTACCTCCAGCAGTGCGGCGTCGTACCGAAAGACTTCAACTCCTACGGCTCGCGCCGCGGCAACCACGAGGTGATGATCCGCGGCACCTTCGCCAACATCCGATTACGCAACCACCTCGCCCCAGGCACGGAGGGCGGGGTGACCCGACACCTACCGGACGGCCGGCAGATGAGCATCTTCGACGCCGCCACCGTCTACACCGCCGAACAGGTGCCGCTGTTGATCCTCGCCGGGGCCGAATACGGCTCCGGGTCCTCGCGAGACTGGGCAGCCAAGGGCACACTGCTGCTCGGCGTGCGGGCGGTGCTGGCACGCTCGTTCGAGCGTATCCATCGAACGAACCTGATCGGTATGGGAGTGCTGCCGCTGCAGTTCCCCGAAGGCGAATCGGTGCAATCACTCGGCCTGACCGGTGAGGAAACCTACTCGATCACCGGGCTGACGCACGCGAACACCGCCGAGGACTTTCCGCGGCAGGTGAGCGTTCGCGCCGTCGACGACACGGGGCACCCGACGGAATTCACCGCCACCGTGCGGATCGACACCCCCGCCGAAGCCGCCTACTACCGGCACGGCGGAATCCTGCCCTACGTGCTACGCCAACTACTCACAGACTGAAACACCACGGTCAGCGTGGTTCACAGGACAGCCACGACACCACAGGAGCCCGGTATGCCACAACTCCATGGCCCCGACACTCGACCGATGCCGGGTCCCGATCCCGCCACCGTCGAGTATCCGGCGATCCGAGCCGACCGCGCCGAGACAATCGACGAGGTGCAGGACGCACTGATCCGATGCCGGGCCTGTCCACGCCTGGTCACCTGGCGTGAACACGTCGGCACCGTCAAGCGCAGCGCCTACCGCGACTGGGACTACTGGTCCAAGCCTGTCCCCGGGTTCGGGCCCAGCGATGCGGCGGTTGCCCTCGTCGGCCTCGCCCCGGCGGCACACGGCGGCAACCGCACCGGCCGCATCTTCACCGGCGACCCCTCCGGTGACCTCCTCTACGCCACCTTGCACGCACTCGGCGTCGCCTCCCGGCCCACCGCCACCCACCGCGGTGACGGCCAGAGCCTGCACGGGGTTCGCATCACCGTCCCCGTGCACTGCGCCCCACCGGACAACCAGCCCACCACCACCGAACGCAACACCTGCCGGCCCTGGCTGACCCGCGAACTCCAACTCCTGCAACCCACCCTGTCCGTTATCGTCGCCCTGGGCGGATTCGCCTGGCGCACACTACTGCCGATCCTCACCGACATCGGCTGGCACCTGCCCGCACCCCGGCCCACCTTCGGCCACGGCCGACACATTCTCATCGACGACCCGTCCACACAGCGCGGGCTACACCTCTTCGGCTGCTACCACCCCAGCCGGCGCAACATATCCACCCGCACCCTCACCCCCGCCATGCTCCACGACCTCCTGCAGCGCGCTCTCACCACCGCAACCCTCAACCATTCCAGCGGTCGGCCTCGATGACCGGCAGTTCAGAGGACCCATGACGCAACCGGGTGACAAGTCGATATCGCCGTTCACGCGGCGGGTCTTGGACGTGATCGACCAGATTCCGGCCGGCCGGGTGATGTCCTATGGCGCGATCGGCGACCGGGTCGGCGGTAGCGCCCGGCAAGTCGGACATGTCATGACCACCTGCGCCGAAGAAACCCACTGGCATCGGGTCGTATACGCCGACGGCACGCCCGCATCCTGCCACGCCGGTCGTGCTCTCGACCTGCTGCGCGCCGAAGCCACCCCGATGCGCGGCAACCGCGTGGATATGGCCCGCGCCCAGTGGCAGGGGCCCCCGATCACAGCGGCGTCGACGGATAGGTGACTCGTGTGCCGCGCACCGACGCGAAACTCGTCATCTCTGCCGGTATGAGCGTCGACGCGCCCATGATGTGCTGGACATCGATGCCACGTACGAGAAGTGCGTCGGCGACCAGCCGGCGATGACACCGCCAGAAGACGGCCTCAGCGCACATGATGACGGTGACATGTTCTGCGGCCAGCGCGATGAGTTCCTCGATCGCCTCCTCGAACGAGCGCGTCTGCATATAGTCGGCGTACCCGCGGAAGGACACGTTGCGCCACCCCGTGTTGATCGAATCTCGCGTCGGCTTCCGTAGTCCACCCAGCCCCGGCACCGGCCGGTAACCGATACCGGCCGCGGCCAGCGATTCCCCGAGCCGGTCGATGTGGAACTGCGGGTTGTGGCGGGACTTGGGCACGGTTCGGATGTCTGCCACCAGGCCGATGCCGACATAGTTCAGCGTCCCGATGAACTCCGCGACGGGACGGGTGGAATGGCCGATGGCGTAGACGGGCGACATAGCACTTCCCACGCGGTGGTACACCTCTGCCGAACAACGTCTCGCCGCATCAAAGCAGACTGTCAGTACACGGTCCCGCTCGCAGCGGGATGTCGCGGACCTGGATGAATTCCTCGTAGGCCCTGTCCGGTGGGATCGGAAACCGTTTCCTCGGAACAGGCGGGCAGTCAGCGGAAGCGATCCGCGATCACCTCGCGAGGAAGCTTTTCGGGACTCGGGTAGGCGATCAGCACTCGGCCGCCGTCCGGGTCGACACTGTCGATGAAACTGATCTCGTTCGCAGTGTGGGTGTAGGTGCTGGGGTAATAGGCGCGCAGTCGATGTTCGATTCGGTCCAGTTCTGTTTTGCTGTCGGTAGCCCAGATGAGATACACCACGCCCAGGTCACCGATATTGCGTCGGCGAGGCGTTTCACTCACCCGTAGATACAGCTGGAAGCCGGCGGGTGTGAGCAGCAGAGCGGCGTCCGGCTCGTGAATCGAGATACTGCATTCGAATACGTCGCAGTAGAAGCGTATCGAACGATCCAGATCGGATACTTCCACCAAACACGATGCGGCCCGTACGCTGCTCATCTGTTTCCTTTCGGAAGCTTCACCCCCTTGCACCACGCTACCGGCTGTTGTGGTGTGCACCATTTCACTTCGATATCAGGGCAGCGATCTCACCGCCCGAAATCGCAGGTAGGCGTACCGTCCGGTATGTGGTGAGGGCCCGGATCGGGCGCGGGGACCATCGCCTTGGCGGTCGGCATCCCCGCTGAGACTCCGAAATGCGAGCAAGCGATGAGATCGGGAGTCGATGGTGACGACTCGATGCACTGTGCAGATCCGCAGAATCTATGACGACCCGACCCCGGATGACGGCATCCGCGTACTGGTGGACCGGCTCTGGCCGCGCGGCGTCAGCAAATCCAGAGCTCACCTGGATGAATGGTGTA
Organism: Nocardia testacea NBRC 100365; assembly: GCF_000308775.1. Taxonomy (GTDB): domain Bacteria; phylum Actinomycetota; class Actinomycetes; order Mycobacteriales; family Mycobacteriaceae; genus Nocardia; species Nocardia testacea. The sequence continues at coordinate 112,089 of NZ_BAGJ01000274.1, read as the reverse complement.
AACAGATCGCCCCATCTACCGAGCTGCGCACCTGGTACGGCCACGACCCACGGCTCTTCGATGCCTTCGTCCGCCGCTACCGCGACGAACTGACCCAACCCGGCCGCGCTGCGGCACTCTCGCATCTGCGCGAACTGGCCGACCACAACGATCTCACGCTGCTCACCGCCACAAAGAACACCGGCATCAGTGAAGCAGCCGTACTCGCCGACCTCATCGCACATCCGAACAAATCCGCTGAACAGTGACCGGACGCCAGCACTGCCGGGCCGTGGACGCAGTACCGCACCTACACTCCTGGCCCGCGCCTGCAGCAGGGTTCCATACCACCGAACACGCGGCGGTGGACACTTCTTCCGATCGAAGCGGGTCGAGTCTGCGAGGTCTCCGACGCCGGCTCGCCCTGGTGCCGATCTCGATGCGCCGACCGACAGACGGCGGCCCGCGCGCTCCGGCCACGACCCTCTACCGGTCGCATCTACCGCTGAACAGCGCTGCGTTGTCGGTCCGACCCCGGAGCAGCTCATGGTGACGTTGGACCGGTTGGCAAACATCCTGGGTGGCTACGGGGTCCGCCTACGGTTGGATTCAGTGCCCCGAGCCACGGAATTGCGCAGCGTGGTGATCCACGGGGGCGATCAGGGCCCCGCGGAGGTGGGCGATGTGCTTCTGGGTGTCGGGGCGCGCTCGGTCTCGGAGGTGGTGGGCTGGGCGGTGTCGGCGCGGGCTGCTGTCGCGCTTGTTCGCGGGGCCGGCGAGCTCGGCGACGAGCCGCAGATCGAGGGGGTGGCGGTAATGGTGATCGACCCTGCGGTGGCCTGGAGCGAAGTGGCCGCGGTGGTCTACGGGCTGGTCCAAGAAGGCCGCGAAACCGAGGCCGGTCGCGGCCCCACCGATCTGTTCGCTCTGGCCGACAACCTGTCCACCGCGGTCGACGGCGCGGTGACGATCGAGGACCGCCTGTCTCGCGTGCTGGCCTACTCCCGGCCGCAGCAGCACCTCGACCCCGCACGCGTCGAAACGATCCTGGGTCGGCAGATGCCGCCGTGGTTGCGTGCGATATTCGGCGCGGGCGGTGTCTTCACGCACCTGGCGGCCTCGGATGAACCGCTGTTCGTTCCCGCTCAGGAAGAGCGTGGAATGACCGGGCGGATGGTCGTCGCGGTGCGCGTGGGCAGGCAACTGCTGGGCTCGGTGTGGGTGTCGTGCCCGGCGCCGTTGGCCGGGGCTCGGCACCAGGCCTTGATCGAGGGTGCGCACACGGTGGCTCTGCATCTGTTGCGGTCGCGGGCCAGCGCGGACCTGGAACGTCAGGTGGAATCCGAATCGGTGATCCGCCTGCTGGAGGGCGCCGCGGACGCGGCGACGGTGGCCGGCAGGCTGGGGTTGGCGCCGCAGAGTTTGCGGGTGATCGCGCTGCGGGCCGGGATCGCCGAGGAACAGCACACCTCGCTGCTGGTGATCTTCGAACGAGCAACAACCGGATTCGGCTGGTCGCGGTCGAGCCGCAGCGCCTTGGTCGGCGACACCGTCTACACCGTGCTGCCCGCTGATCAGGCGGCGACCGCACGCCGCTGGATATCCGAGCGGCAGGCGGCACTGCCCCCGCGGATGACGGTGCTGGCGGGTATCAGCGGGGTCGCCCAGGCCACGGAACTGGCGTTGGCACGCCGAGAGGCCGACGAATGCCTGGCGCTGTGCGCCGCCCACCCCGCAGATGCCGAGCCCCTCGCCTATGACGAATCGTGGGACGAGATCCTGCTGCAACGATTGCGCACCGCCGGGCTGTCCGGCCGCACCCCCGTGCGCGGGCCGGTGTCGCAGTTACGGCGCCACGACCAAGCGAACTCCACCCAGTATGTGACGACGCTGTGTGCCTGGTTGCAGGCCCAAGGCGACCCGGTAGCAGCGGGCGCGCAGCTGGGCGTGCACGAGAACACCGTACGGAACCGGCTACGCAAAATGGCAGAAGTGACCGATCTCGGCCTGGACGACCCCCGCAAACGACTCGCCACCATGATCGAACTCGCCGTCACCGGCAACAACGCCTGACCCACCCGCGCTGTGCTATCCCCAAAAATCTCGACACCGCGATTGTCGGAACAGAGCAATCACTCGCCGCACCTGCACCCCCATTATGGAGTTGAGCAGAAGACGCAGGTAGGAGCAGTGAAACTGTGAGCACCAGCGGTGACTGACTATCGACCCCAGTCGGCCATCATGCCGCCGAATCCGGGTACGTGCCCGATGCGCGACTCCGGCCTGCTGCGTTGATTCGGTACGAAACGGGCCACCGAGCACTCGGAGACATCGGGACGGCCCGGTGTGTGTATCCGGCTTCGGAGCCGATCCGGTAACCAAATGAAGCGGAGTTGAACGCAATGATGAACATGCAGGTGTGTGAGCTGATGCAACGACCGGTCGTCGCCGTGCGATACAACAACACGGCACGCGAGGCGGCATTGACCCTCGCCGAACTTGGCTACGCGGCGTTGCCCGTTCTCGACCGCGACGATCGGCTCGTCGGGGTAGTCACCAGCGGTGACCTCTTGCGGGCCGGCGAACTCAACGACCCCGTCGACGCGGTGATGACCGCCCCCGCGGTCTCGGTCCCCGACACTGCGGTACTGGCCGAGGTCATGAACATGCTGGTAACGCACGGACTGCGTAGTCTGCCGGTGGTCGATGCCAACGGCCGTGTGATCGGCATGTTCAGCCGCGGCGACGCGCTGCGGATCATGCTTACCCCCGACGATGCGCTCGCCGGCGGGGCACAGTACCTCCTCGATCGATATGTCGGCGCGCGGCGCTGGCATGTCACCGTCGACGAAGGCCACGCCAGTATATCCGGCCGATTCGCCGATGAATCCGAACGGCGCATCGCCGTCGCCCTCACCCACACAGTGCCCGGCATCCACACCGCGACCATCGCGACCACCCCGGCAGCGACCATCGTGACCGCACCGGTCGCTGAGACCACACCAACCGCCGCGGCCGCCGCGGTGCACTGACACCGCTCCACCCCAACAAATGAATCCGACCTACCGGCGTGAGCGGCACACCGCCGCGTCGGCGGATTCGAGTCCACGCCGCCAAACGTGGACGAACGCCATATTCCCGTGACGGCACCTCGAACCACAGTTCCGACCTTCCGCCCGGAGACCCAGATGCCCCTCGCACACCCCACCTCACACGCACGCCTTTCCGACCACTTACCCGCCCTGCGAGCCAGACTCGATCGACAACGCCGCTTCCGGGTACAGCAACTGGCCGAACTCGATGCCGAAATCGACCGCGCAGCCATCCCCGCCGACGCGGCTGATCTGGCCAGGCATGAAGTCACCCTCAAACTGGCCGCAGCCGCACGACAAGCATTGGCCGACATCGACGAAACCCTCACCCTCATCACCACAGGCCGCTACGGGCGCTGCCGCCGCTGCCACACCGAAATCCCGATTCACCTACTCCAAACAATTCCCACCACACAGTGGTGCCTGAACTGCCGACGGCATCTGCCTGCCTTCAACGGTTCCCGCCCAACACCCGGACAGCTACCCCGCACCGCCTCCCGAACACGGCACCATGACCTGTCTGCGGGTCGGGCAACCCTCGCCTGCCGTTGACATAACCGTCGACGACCCAGGTCTCGACGGCACCACCGAACTCGGTCTCGCCCACGCACAGGATGAGCACCGCGTCGGCGACGGTCCCCGGCTCGCCAGTCCGCAGAGCATTACACAGGGCCGCTGCCGTTTCCGAACCGTATGCCTTGTTGGGCCGTTGCGGTGCGGTAGGGCACGGCACCGCTCTACCGACACCACCAGCCGGCCCACCCGGCAACGGGGTGCAGGGCATCGATACCGACCACCCGCCCGAGGATCACCGGATCCAGTTGGGCGCATGCATCGTGATAGGCCAGCGAATCCGCGCGGGAAAGGTGCTGTGCGCCGGGTGTCAGCGGCCACGAGTTTCTCCCCGCAGACGGCCAGATGCTGCGGCCATGTTGGTCCCCGTTGACGGCCAATAGGCCGTACGGGCACTCACCCAGCAAACCGCGCAGCTGGCCGACTGCGGCGGTCCAGAGGGCGGCGTACGGGCATCCGCCCGCACGCATCGGGCGGTAGTCCCCGTCGCGACAGTGCGTCGCCCCAATCCATTGCTGGTGCCGCGCGCCACGACTCGTCGCACCAGAACAGATCCGAGCGTAGCTGGAAGTTATTGCCCCACGGCCAGATAGCTCCCCGATAATTGGCCGCCAGTGGGGAGAACTAACTGGCCACTAACAGCCGGGGAACCGAGCGCGGAAAGAAACGTTTGCTCAGCGCTCATGACACAAGCGACACCCAGATTTACACAGGTCCGGGAAACATCGAGGTGCTGACCTTCGGAATCGACCATCCGGGCGCAACCCAGCGGCGCACGAGTCTTCTACGAGCAACTGGGCTTCGTACCCGCCTAGAGGCGGCCGCGCCTGAAGTAGTTCCCGGCAAATCTATCGAAGAACGATCACCTGACACCGAAAGCCCCAGGCAGGCCCAACGGGAACTCTCCCGTTTCCGCCGGTCAGCATCCGAACTGGACGCCGCCAGCTACTGACATCCGGTGTCGCCTACTACTGACACCTGATGTCGTATTACCAGGCCACCCCACTGACATCTTCAAGCCGCCTCTCAGCTCCGGACGACGGCGGCGCGGTAAGTGGTCGTACTCATTCTCTCGACTCCTCGTATGTTGTGTTCGGCTCTTTGTCACTCCACTATCGAGCGGTAACTCTCCAACGGGAAGTAGGCACTTCGAAGTGCGTTGGTCACCTCGAAATAGGCACCGGAAGCCGAACTCCGATGAGTTCCGCCGCAACCTCCCGTCTACCTCCACAAACCGATCGGGAACACCCAAAGGAGCGTCATGGCCACCACGTACACCTTCGATATCTTCACCACCCTCGACGGATTCGCCTCCTACGACGAAACGGGCGATTGGGGCGGCTATTGGGGCAAACATGGCCCCGAATTCCTCGATCACCGGTTCGCCGTGCTCAACGAGACCCAGCGACTCATTCTGGGCGCAAATACCTTTCGCACGTTCGTGGAGATGATCGGTCCGATCGACGAGTCCGAGCTCGACCCGGTGAATTCGCGGATGCGCAGCATGCCGACCACGGTGGTGTCGACGACACTCGCCGGACCCGTCGACTGGCCGGACGCGACTGTGGTCGCCGGAGATGCCGTCGACGTCGTGGCAAGGCTCAAGAAGGAGTCCGAGGTGCCGCTGTGTTCACACGGCAGCCTTTCGATGAACCGGGCGTTGCTGGCCGCCGGTCTCGTCGACCGCGTGCAGGTGACGATCTTTCCGGTGATCTCCGGAAAGACCGGGGTGGAACCGGTTTTCCAGGGCGCCGCCGACTTCGATCTCGAGCTGCTCGAGAGCCGGACGCTCGACCGCCACATCCAAGAGCTCATCTACCGCCCCACCCTGCACGCCTGACCCCACTGTCGGCTGATCCCGCGCTTCGGGTCGGTGGGTCATGCGAGGATCTCGCAATTGACCGGTGACCGCGCAGCGGTGCGGGCCCTCTTCGCGGCGGCCGTGGATGCCGGAGTGGAGTATCGGCCACTTCACCCGCGCTTACCGACGTCGGCGGCACGCCGGCCGACGCCGGGAGCGCGTAGGGCTAGATCGTCAGCGGCGCGGATTCGGGAAACTCCACCGGCAGCGCGGTCAGCGCACGCTGGAAAGCGCCGGGGCGCCAGGTGAGTTCCCCGGCCGGTACAGCGAGGCGCAGCTCGGGCAGCGCGTCGAGCAGCTGGTCGATCGCCTCCTGCGCTACCAGGTAGGCCACCTCTTTCGCCGGGCACATATGCGCTCCGATGCTCCATGCGAGGTGGGCGCGGTTGTCGGTGTAGGCCCCGGTATCGATGGCCGGATCGTTGTTGCACGCGGCGAGGCTGATCATCACCGGCTGATGGGCAGGTAGCCAGACGCCGTCGATAAGCACCGGCTGGCGAGGGAAGGAGACCGCGTAGTTCGCCACCGGCGGGTCGGTGAAGAGCACCTCGTCCACGGCGTCCCGGGTCGACAGACTCCCGCCGAGAATTCCACCCGCGAAACGCTCGTCGGTGAGGATCAGCCGGAGCGAGTTGATGATCAGGTTCTGCAGCGGTTCGATTCCCGCTCCGTAGAAGCTGTATACGTTGTGCAGCATCTCCTCGTCGTCGAGGTTCGCCGGGTCGTGCACCATCCGGGTGACGACGTCCGGACCGGGTTCGGTCTTCTTCAGGCTCACCAGATCGGCCATGGCCTGTTCCAGCATGGCGTTGCCTTCGGCGGCGGCCGCTGTCGATCCCTCGATCATTGTGGCCATTCCCGCCGCCGCGCGTCGACTGATCTCGGCCGGACAGCCCAGTATGTCGTTGATGAGCGCGAAGGTCAGCGGGAACGCGTACTGCTCGATGAGTTCGGCCGAGCCGGTGGTGCAGAACGCGTTGATGAGCGGGACGGCGATCTTTTCCACCCGGCTGTGCAGCGAGTACAGATCGACTCCACTTACTCCGGCGACGGTTGCCTGCCGGTAACGAGCGTGCACGGCGCCGGAATTCCGGACAGCCGACGGGCGCCATTCCAGGAGGGGAAGGACGGGGCACTCACGCGGGATATCTCGCTGCCAGACACGCGAATCCGCCGGGAAGTGCTCAGGGTCGTTGAGGATGCGCACCGCGGTGTGATAACCGACAACCAAGGTCGCCGGGACGCCGGGAGCCAACTCCACCGGTACCAAGGCGCCGTATCGGCGGCGCATTTCGCGATACGCCTCGTGCGGGGCCTGGGCGATCTCTTCGGCGTAGAACGGAACCCGGGGTCCGTCGTTGCTCTGCGGTGATCCGTGGATGAGCGGAAGTGCGGCGGATCGAGCGTCGTGCGGCGGCGAAAACAACTGTGTCACTCCATATGCGCGGGCGGATGCGGCGCCCGGGAAGCAGCCCTGCGGACGCCACCGGAACGCTCGAGGGGAGACTACTCGAGGAAGGCGCCCGATCCGTACCGACCGCCCGGAATTGATCACTTCGTATTCGATCTGCAATGCACGGATTCGATTTCGCCCGCGCGTGATTCCACACATATGCCGGCCGACTCGTAGTCGCCGCATCGGGTCCCCACTACCGAGCCGCGCAGCGCAGCGGCGATCTCGTAGCCTCCGCCCATTGGAGCCATTGCCGAACCGCCTCGGCCCGGCGTCGACGGGATCGGACGGCAACGCCCGGAACGTCGCCCGCGCCGATCGCCGGGTCACCCGGAATCCCCTCGGAGAATTCGACCGTAGGCAGCGACAGCGGTCCCGCCTGTCTCGTTCTCGGAGTCCTGATGATCTCAACCGCGGTGGTGGCCGCGTCGCCACCCCTGACCCCCGCCCTGCGGTGCCGAGCGCACGGAACATGCTCGGTAGATCCGCCAGTTGTCCTGCGCCTTCCATGGAGCGGCGAGTTCATCGGTCCGCGGCCCGTGGGAGTCGCCGCGCGCGGACGATGTGGATGGCACAGCGGGTAGGGCCGGACCGCAACTGTCACTGTGACGTCACACTTTTCGCGAGGACCGCACGGATCAGCCACCCCGGCTCCATTGTTCCGGCGATGTCGCACGTGGCTCCGCCGCCGAGACGGTGTGCGGGCCGTAAGCCATCAGGGAGCGGCGGCCACGGGGCGTAGGCAGCTGTCCGGGGGATCGACGAGAAAGCAGGGCGCCAGGCCGTGGGTGGGTCGATAGTCGCCGGGCACGCCACCTTCGGCGATGGTCCGGGTGTAGGTGGCCACGGCGTCGGTCGGGCGCCGGGTGAGACCAGGGTCGGTGGTGGTGTCGACGGTGAAGAGGCCGAACCGGGGGCGGTAGCTTCCCCATTCGTAGTTGTCGGTGAGGCTCCAGTAGTTGTAGCCCATCACATCGATACCGTCGGCCTCGGCGCGCTGGATCCAGTAGACGGTGTCCTGGAGATGGGCACTGCGGGTGAAGCCGTCGGCGCGTGGATGTCCGTTGTCGGTGGCCATACCGTTTTCGACGATGTAGAGGGGTTTGCCGGGGAAGCGGTCGGCATAGTGCCGGAGGGCGAAGTAGATCCCTTCCGGACGGATCGGGAGCTCCCAGATCGGTGGTCCGGGCGGGACCGCGGACCCGACTGCGCCGCCGAGGTATTCGAGTATCGTCCGGGCCGGGTCGTAGCCCCAGTAGTAGTCGATTCCGATGTAGTCGAGGCGGGCGGCGATCCGGTCGACGAGGGCGCCGTTGATCCGGTCCTCCGCGCCGGCGACGTAGCCGACGTTACTGGTCACCTGAGCGTTGGGCCGGACGTGGTGGATATGGTCGTAGATACTGTTGTGCGCCTGCGCTATCCGGTCCAGCATCTGAGTGGCGTCGGCGTTGCCGCGGCCCGTCTCGTGGGCGATATAGGCGACGGGTTCGTTCACGGTGACCCACAGGGGGTCGTGGGCGGCGTAACGGTCGACGACGGCGCGCATATTCGCCAGCCAGTCCTCGACGATGGTCGGGCTGCGCCAGCCGCCCCGGTCGGCGATCCACCCCGGATACACCCAGTGGTCGAGGGTGAGCATAGGTCGCATTCCGGCCCGGGCAATGCTCGCGATCACCGAATCGTAGAAGCGGAAGGCCTGCTCGTCCCAGACCCCCGGCGCCGGTTGCAGGCGTGACCATTCGACCCCGATCCGGAACACCCGGACGCCCAGGTCCGCGGCGAGGCGGATATCGGATTCGTAGCGGCCGTAGAAATCCACCGAATTCCCGAGGCGGTCATAGGCGGGGTTCCCTGCGATATAGCGAGTCCAGTTGCTGTCGAGGGCATGGCCTTCGGACTGGAACCCCGACGATGCCACACCCCAGAGGAACCCGCCGTCCAATCGTGGCAGCCCGGCGGCGGATTGCGGTGCCGCGGCGGAGTGCGAACAGAACAGGACGGTCGAGACGAGAACGATGAGCGAGGCAACACAGGACCGACTGAGCCGTGGGCGCATCGCCTCAGGGTAATGCCGGAGAGCACCGGCTCGGCCCAGAAACGCCGATCTCGCAGTGGATACAGGTTCTGTTCCTCACCGGGACGAGCACTCCTGTCCCGGAACGGGATCGCCTGGCTGGAACCGGCACCGGCTCCGGAGCCGGTCGATCCGGCGATCCGTGTCCGATCGTGCCGCGATATGATCTCGGGCCGGCCCGCTGGGCCATCGACACCGATTTCCCGAGGAGTGCATCGTGACAGACGAGGCCGGCGTCCGGCTCCCCCGTTGGCTCAAACCGATGAACCGGGCGATGGCCGCCGTCGGCCGAATAGGCGTATCGCTGCCGATGGCGCTGCTCACCGTGCCGGGCCGGAAAACGGGAAAACCCAGGACCACACCGGTGACACCGTTCGAATACCACGGCGACGAATACGTTCTCGGCGGCATTCCCGGTGCGGATTGGGTGAAGAACGTACAGGCCGCGGACACCGCGGAGTTGACGATCCGACGGCGGCGGCGCGTCGTGCGCCTGGTGGAGATCCCGGCGAGCGAAAGCGAACCGGTGCTGCGGGAGTTTCCGCGGCTGGTGCCCACCGGTGTGCCGATCATGATCAAGTCCGGGGTGGTGACCAGCGACGATCCGGACGAGTTCGCCGCGCTGGCCGGCCGGTGCGTGCTCTTCCGGATCGACGACATCTGACCGAACGCGGTACCGTCCCCGCCGGCGGTGACGCGCTTACCGGCCGTGCGTGCCGCGCGCCGTCCGCGACAACGGCCGCGGGCCCCGCCCGGCGGCACTCCCTCGCCGTCAGGTCTCGAGAACGACGGGCAGTCGGCGCAGGCCGTGGAGGGCGCGGGATTCCAGGAGGGAGGGTTTTCCCTCGAGACGGGGGTTCGGATACCTTTCGAAAAACCGCTGGACGGCGGTAGCGGCTTCCGCGCGGGCCAGCGCCGCGCCGATACAGAAATGGATGCCGGCGCCGAAGGTGAGATGGCGATGCGGCTCCCGGCGGTGTGGATCGAAGACGTGTGGATCGGTGAAGATCTCCGGATCGCGGTTCGCGGCCGCGAGCAGCAGCACGATCGGCGTTCCCGCGGTGATGGCCCGGCCGGTGAGTCGGGTATCGGACTTGGCGACCCGGACCACGTACTGGACGGGGGCGTCGTAGCGCAGGGATTCTTCGATCACCGCCGTGTAGTCGCCGTCGGCCGGCCGGAGATGGGGCTGCCGCAGCAGCGTGTGCAGGGTGTTCCCGAGCAGATGTGTGGTGGTGCCGAAGCCGCCGACCAGCAGCATGCTGCAGGTGGCGATGGCCTCGCGCAGGTTCAGCCGGGCCGGGCATTGCTGCGCCAACCCGGCGATGAGTCCGCTGCCCTGTGGGTCGGCGTGGTCCAGGCGATCCTTGAAGTAGGCGGTCATCTCCGTGACGAGCGCTCGGGAACGCTGCCGCTCCTGGGCCGTTCTGGCACCGTCCAGCAGCGAGGCGAGCAGGTGCCCCCAGGCGGCGAAACGTGGGGCCTCCGTATCCGGTAGGCCGAGGAGATGAGAGATCATCGCCATGGGGACGGCTTCGGCATAGTTCGTGATCAGGTCGGTGACCCGGTCGCAGGGAAGTTCGTTCAGGCGGTGTCCCACGATCTTTTCGATCCGGGGGCCGAGGTCGGCGAGTTCGCGTCGGTGGAATACGGGGGCGACCAGGGATCGCAGCTCCGTGTGCCGCGGTGGTTCCAGTTTCAGGAAGGAATCGTCGACCGGATGGACGAGTGTGGTGTCACCGGTCGCGTTGCGGCGGCGGGCCGACGCACCGATGGGCGTCGGCCCGAAGTCGCCGCTGGTGAGCACCTGATGGCACAGGGGGTGAGAGGCGGTGAAGAGCAGGCCGCGACGGCTGGCGACGAGCGGGCCGCGGGCGCGGACCTTCTCGTACTCCCGGTGCCGATCGGCCCCGGGCCGGGCCCAGAGGATCCGGGCACCGGGGTCACCACGAAGGACATCCGAGAAGAGCCGCGCCTTCTCCAGGGACATGGTTGCCATGGCCGGGTGCCGACCGGTCCTATGCGCCGACAGCCGATTCGGCGGGTGCCTGCCGAGCGGGGTGGTAGCTGGACCAGTAGTACTGCCGGTAGAAGTTCTCGGCCAGCGTGACCCAGGTGTCCAGGTGCTCGAGGTCGCCCAGGAAGCGATGCATATTCACCAGCAACCAGCTCCAGACCGCCTGACTGTCCCGGCAGTTGTCGCAGTCTCCGGTGGTGGCGCAGTACTGCACGCTGTGATCGGTTCGGTAGGCGTTGAAGCGGCCCACGATCGGATGCCCCTCGGTCAGGCGCCGGGCGTGGGCCGGATGATCGTTGCTGATGCTGGGGCAGGTCTCCGCACCGAAGGTACCCCAGTGTGTGCGCCCGGTGACCAAGGTGCGGAAGTAGTAGGGGTCTCCGATGACGGTGTCGGGATAGGTCTCGCGCATGCGAGTCATCTCCTCGATCGCCCGTTCTTCATTGCGCAGTCGCGCAGTGGGATCGGTGCCGTTGTCGCTGTAGTAACCGAAGTTGATCTGGTTGCCGTTCGCGGCGATGGCCTCGACGGTGCGTTCGAGGTACGGCATCCCGGCCTCGCTGAGCGTGTAGACCCAGGTGGCCCGGGGGTCGCCGGTATAGGTGCGCAGCGCCGTACCGAACAACCCGCTGATCCGCCGGCCGTTGGGCCGATGGCCACGCAACTCGTCGTCGACCGGTCCGCCGCCCCACAGGGACACCGCGATGGCGAGATCCTCCAGTCCGTCGTAGGGAATCGGTCTCGTCCCGTTGGTCACCACGGTGACATTGCGAATCGTCTCGGCGAACACGCGGACTCGATCCAGGACCAGCGCCGGCTCACCGCCGATCAGCAGCGTGCTGGTGATCTTCTTCGAATCGCGCAGGTCTTCGGCGAAGGCCCGGATCGAGTCCAGATCGCGAATCTCGATGCTCTGCTTGTCCATATCGTGCTCGAAGAACCAGCACCCCTTGCACCGCAGGTTGCAGGCGTCGGTAACCCACACCTCCACCGTTCGAATGCCCCGGGCCACTTCGTTCACGCGCATCAAACGTTCGGCCAATGCCGGATCCTCTTGCGCGAGTTCGAATGCTCGGGTTAAAATGCGTTCCTTGCTTGGCCTGACGTCCAGAAAAACGGGCTGAGCCACGACATCCTCCTCGGTGCGATGCGGCAGTTCCTGCGCGCTGCTAGATGCCATCGGCTTATCGGGCATGCCCGTGAGCTGGCAGTGCCGCCGATGCGCTGCCGAACCAGCGGGTCGGCATAGGGTGTAGTGAGAACGCGAATACTGAGTGGTCTTAACTGGTACTGAACTCGTTAGCGCTACAAATAATTCTAGGATAGAACTCGGCTATGGCGCGACCCATACGCCTCATCCCTGATGCATTTGCGATGAGCGGCGTTGCGTCAGAACATGTTACGGCGCAATGGTATTCAGAGCGAAGAATCTACTCTCCATACGGCGCCTGGGTATCGCTCGCACCCCTGCGACCCCTCTACGACGTACGGTGTGGTCCGTGAGCCACACCGAGCAGTGTGACCCACGGGCAGCGTCGTCACCGACCGAGTGGCGGAGAGGGCGGAAACATCACCGGCATCGCGGTGAGAGCGCGGTGGAAAGGCCCCGGCCGCCAGTGCAATTGCTCGACCGGGCAGGCGAGCCGCATTTCGGGGAGCGCGTCGAGCAACTGATCGATCGCGTTCTGGGCAACCATGTAACCGATCGACCTGGCCGGGCAGGCGTGCGGGCCGGACCCCCAGGCGAGATGGGCATTGTTGTCGGTGTACTGACCCGAGTGGATCGCCGGGTCGTTGTTACACGCCGACATACCGACGATAACCGGCTGATGAGCCGGCAACCAGACGCCGTCGAGCATGATCGGCTGCCGCGGATAGCTGAGGCAGTAGTTCGCCATCGGCGGATCGGTGTACAGCAGCTCGTTGAGCGCGTCCCGGGTCGTCGGCGCCGCGCCCGGTGACGCGGTGCCGGTGAACCGGGGGTCGGTGATCATGAGGAGCAGGGTGTTGACCGTCAGGTTGGTCAGCGGCTCGATCCCCGCCCCATAGAGCACGGCCAACTGGTGCACCATCTCCGCGTCCTCGAGTCGCGCCGAATGAGCCAGCAGACGAGAGGTGATGTCGCGGCCCGGTTCGGCGCGCTTGAGGGTGACCAGTTCCAAGAGGGCTTCGTTGATTCGGGCGTCCGCGTCGGTGGCGGCGGCGCCGCCCTCGAACATGGCGGCCATACCGCCGGCGATTTCCTGCCCGATATCCGGCGGGCAACCCAGCATGGAGTTGAGCACTTGGAAGGTCAGCGGGAAGGCATACTGGCCGATGACTTCGGCTTCACCGTTCATACAGAACGCGTCGATCAGCGGGGCGGCGACCGCCTCGACGTCCTGATGCATGGAGAACAGATCGACCCCATCCAGAGCGGCCGTGATCGCCTGCCGGTACCGGGCATGTTCGGACCCGGTGCTGCGCATGACATTGGGCCGCCACGCCATCATGGGCATGAGCGGATGGTCCGCCGGAACGGTCTTCTCCCACGACCGCGCGTCGGCCGGGAAATGGTCGGGATCGTTGTAGATCCGAATGGCGGTGTGATAGCCGATCACCAAGGTGGCGGGAATACCCGGGGCCAGCTCCACCGGTGCGAGGGTCTTGTGGCGACGGCGCATCCGGGCGAAAACACGATGCGGGTCGGCGGCGTACTCCTCGGTGTACAGGAGCTCGCGAGCGGAAGTGTCCGTCGGGCCGGGTTGAGAGTAGGGGCACCCGGCTGTGCCGGTTTCGGTCGACGGTAGGGACTTGGTCAATGCCGGCAACTCCAATGAATACAACAGCGACAGATCCGAGAAGTCGTCCTTTTTGGGACATCTTCTGTGTCAGAACAGTATTGGTGTGCTGGAACAGTCGCAAGCGGGGGGTCGATGTGATCGGCCACTGTGCGGCGCACCGGACCCATCGGCCAGTTCCGCAGGACACGTATATGCGCAGGCCAGGAACGTACTCTGCAGAGTGACGCCAATCACGTCTCTCCACAACGGATTACGTGGCCCAACAGCTACCGGGGGCACATGCGCCGACCCGAGCCCTCATGGGCCGGCTTGGTCCCGATAAGCGAAACGGTAAGTCTTCGAACCAGATTTTATATGTCACATTTCCGCCGAAACAGCGGCGCGGGTTCCGGCCGACTCGACCGAGCCTCGGACTGCGGAACCGACGCAACAGACCGGGCGATCGGACGACCTCATCGTCCGCGATCGGGATGGCGCAGTCGCCTTTGTCTTCGACGATGCCGATTCGTGCGCAGTTGCGCATATCCGGCCGAATACAAATTGTGGGTGACGATGACATAGTGGCCGGCGTCCAATTCGGTGGCAGCACAGCCCTCACACGAGGACGATCGGCACGTGGGTGTGAATGGCCGGGGTTGATACCGCGGATTGAACGCGCTCGCCCGAAACTCTTCGACTATCGGGTGTCGGCGATATGTGGGACCTTCTGCCCATTCCCCAATTAGTACATTCCCAGTTCTCCTCCGCATCTGCACTCGAAGAAGACACCTGGCTCCCGGATTTCGACAGTGCCGTGCCCCTGCTGCACGACCGGGAAGATACTCACCCGGGCGTCGGCGATGTCCCCTGGCAGAGGAACAGCTCGGTCGGGACGGGGTGCGACGGCGAACTGTCGATCACTGTGACGCGGGCGGGATACTCTGCTCGTACCGGAAGATGTTGTGGGGGTCGTACTTCGCCTTGATCCGCCGCAGCCGCTCGAAATGCCGGCTCCCCCAGTAGGCGATCTCCCACTCCTGCATTCCGACGTTCGGCACGTTCACATAGGCGCCGTCCGTATAGGGCCGCAGCGCCTGGCCGAACTCGGCGGTCCAGGCCTGGGCTTGGGAGGTCAGCGGGTCGTCGACGCCCGGCCGTGCCGAACGAGACCCCCAGGCGGCACCGATCTCGCCGTAGAAGAGCGCGTCGCGATGCGCGAACGCCGTGCCGCCGGGTGGCTCCCGCCGGATCACCCCGCCGAAGGCATCGACGAAGTAGTTGCTGTCCTCCGTGGGAGCGTTTCGCATGAAGTCGCCGATGATGTCGATCGCCTTTTCCGGGAACGGCTCTTCGACGAACTGGGAGAAGAACTTACAGTTCGCGGGCTCTTGCGCGAGCGGGAGCTGAGCTCCCGCGAAGATGTCGCCCCAGTTACCGACCTGCACCGTGACATCGGGCGTGCCGACCGACAGGATCGGAGCCAGCATCTCTGCGGCCTGTGCCGCCGTCCCCTCCGCGAGCCACCCGGACAGCAGGATCTGCGATTTGTGGATCTCGAGCTCGGACCCCAGACGGTTGTCGGCCGACGGTACCGTCCGCTGCCATTCGTCGAAGACCCCGCGTAGGTCCCCCGAGCCATCCCACGTCGCCTGCACGTAGGCGATCCGTACGAGTGGATGCACCTGGTAGGTGAGTTGTGTGACGATCCCGAAGTTGCCGTTTCCCGCCCCGCGCAGTGCCCAGAGCAGGTCCGAATGGTGCTGCAGGTCCGCTTCGATCACCTCGGCGCAATCGGGACCCGAGGCGATGACGACTTCGGCGGCCGTCAGGCTGTCACAGGCCATGCCGATCCAGCGGTCGAGTGGTCCCAGGCCACCGCCGAGCGTCGCGCCGCATACGCTCACGCTGCCCTCGCTTCCGGTGGTGACCGCGAGGTCGTGCTCCGCGAGCGTCGTCACCGTTTCCAGCTGGTTCAGCCCGGCGCCGACCGTCGCGATCCGAGCGCCGGGGTCGATCCGGACCGACTTCAACCCACTGACATCGATCACGAGGCCGTTGTCGACATTCGACCAGCCTTCGAGGGCGTGGCGGCCGCTGCGGACCCGCAGCGCGACATTGTGCTGCCGCGCCCACGTGAGGGCGTTCAGCACGTCCTGGGTTTCCCGGGCGAAGGCGATGACCAGCGGATAGTGGGAAAAGAGCTGGTCCCAGCCGAGTCGCGCTTCGGTGTACGACGCGTCGCCGGGGCGGACGATGTGGCCGGTCAGCGTCGCGGGTGGGCATCCCGGGCCTTCGCCCGGGTGGCCCGTGGGCACAACTCCCGGGTCGCTCGGGGAGGCGACATCCGGCGGATCCGCGGCCGGGAGGCCCGGAACGATGATCGCTCCGACGCCGGCGGCCGCCGACGTCCTGAGCAGGTCACGGCGAGAAAGTCCGGTCACGTCCAGCCCCTGTCGGTCGGGCCCGCCTGCTGAGTCGTATCACCGCCATGCGGGCGTTGGATCACGACCGTCGCTGACTGGGTGGCCCGCATACCTTACGCGCGGTCTTCGAGCCATCCAGCCGGTACGAGAATCATCCGTATTCACCGGATCATCCGTATTCCGCGGGGTTCCAGGTACGGGTTGGCTTGTTGGTGAAGATGAACCGCAGAGCCTTGATCATGATGTCACCTCCTTCCTGGAGTTCGCTCGGGCGCGGACAGGGCTTGCGGGTGTCCGCCGCAAGGTGAAGGGCCTGGGGGTCGCGGCGTTCGTCACGATCGGGCGGGTGTCACCGCCGCCGATGACGCGCAACGCGGTGCCCTCGGTGAGAGTGGTCGCCGCCTCGGTGACCAGATCGTGGGCGACCGCGGCACCGGCGCAGGTGAAGGGGCCGGCACTGAAGGGCACGAAGGGGCCGTGCTCGCTCGGTCGCCTCCAGCGGTCCGGTTGGAAACTATCCGGCCTGGTCCAGTGTTCTTCGTCGTGCTGGATCAGGTAGGGGCTGACGGACAGCAGGTCGCCGGTCCGGAGGGCGAGCCCGCCGAACTCGGCGGGACCGGGAACGGGACGGCTGACCATCCAGGAGACCGGCCGGTGCCGCAAGGCCTCACGTACCACCTGCTCGACCGGCCAAGGCCATGGTGCGCCGGGAGAGTGGAGACTGCCCAGCAGCACCGACCACGCGAGCGAGTAGCCCAGCGGTCCCACGATGGATCGGAACATCAGCCCGTACAGCTGCGCCACCGTGGTATCGGGGACGTCGTCGGGGCAGGCACCGATCACGGCATCGAGCAGATCTCGTGGTTCGGCCTCCGCAGTGCGGCCGATGACGCGGCGCCGGTCCCGTATCTGCGCGTTCAACACGGTGGACAGCTCGGCGCGCAGCAGCTGCGCTCGCGCCCGCTCCGCCATTCGGGCCGGGCGCAGCGCGCCCACCCGTGCGTTTCGCTCCAGTAACCGCCGCAACTCGGGAGAACCATCGGGGTGCAGCAAGACGTTCGCGGTGCACCGGTACACCAGCTCGACCCCGGCCGCGGGCCAGCGGGTGACGGGCGGCATCTCGCTCACCGCCGCCGCCAGGAACTCGCGGTACTCGGGCGTATGCGTCCGCAGGATCGCGCGCGCCGCGCGGCCGAACTCGACCTGGGCGGACCGCGAAGGCAGCATCGAGCCGAAGAACTCGGACATCCCCGCATTGAATGTGTGGTCCCGCAACACCGTCAGAGCCAGATCCGTATCGCCGACACACCACCCGCCCCACGGCAGCCGGAACACCTCCGCCGGGCTGGTACGGCGCAGATTCTCGAGGAAACCCAAAGGATCCCGCCGGAACCGGCGCATCTCCGCAAATCTCATCGGCCGGTCCTCTCATCGAGAGGGTGAGCGATTCATCGGATGTTTTCGAGCCGGATCTCTTCACTGGCCGTGCGTACAAACGCATATCAAGCACAGTCGCGAATAGTTTACAAGCGGGCCCCCTCGGAGGTCGACATCGATGTCCCACCGGTGCGCGCCCGATCCGCCTCGGCGCGGGGCCCCGTCGCCAGACGCGCGTACATGAACATATCGCGGCGTCGGTCACCGACCCGCTGCCACGATCTGAGAAGCCCTTCACATTCGAACCCGGCTCGCTCCGCGGTGCGGATCGACGCGCGGTTCCACGGCTCCACATACAGCTGGAGCCGGGGGATATGCAACTCTTCCAGCGCCCAGGTGGCCAAACCCGCCAGCGCATGCGCGGCGACGCCGTGGCCGCGGGCGGAGCGGACCACCCAGTAGCCGAGCGACGCGCGGCCCTCGTCGACATCCCTCAACCACAGGCCGATACTTCCTACGGATCTGTTGTCCTGTCGCCGGACGATCACCATCGGGTATCCGGTGCCATCGGCCGCTCGTCGCCATTGGCGTTCGACGAACCGCGTCGCGTCCTCATCCGAGAAGGTCGCCGAGACCGTGCCGATAGGAATCAGGTCGTCGGCAGACGCTTCCCGAACGAGCTCGAGGTCTGCCGCGGACAACGACCACGGACGGAGTTCCAGGTCCGCGGTGGCTCGCAGATGCGGTACTTGCAGCGGACGGTCCATGGTCGGCCTCCCCACAATACGCCCAGGATATCGGCCCGCCGGCACCATCACCACCTTCGAACTGCAGGCGCGGTGACGACGAACTGTGGATGCCAGTCCTGGGAATGTATCTCGTGGGCTTTCGGCCGTCCCGATGTACTGTCGCCTGCCGTGCCGGATGCCCCGGTCTCGCGACGAAACCCGGTCGCGGGTCGCGCGCCTGCGCGTCGCGGACAGCTGTAGAGGACGTCGCCCGGGCCCCGAGACGGTCCCGGTCGTATTGCCGTGAGCGAGGAACATGATTGCAGTAAAGGTTCTTGCGTGGGGCTTGATCGCGGGATTCGTCCATACCGCGGCCATGATGCTCGTGTACGGAAACCCCTGGGTGGCCAGAATTCACGCAGAGGGCAGTGCCGGTGCCGCCGAAGGAGGCGGGCGAGCGCGGCCACGCTCGTTCACGCTTCACTTCACGGGTAACCAAATCGAGGCATACATCATGACAATCGGATATGCCTGGTTACATCCGCTGCTCCCATTGAACGGACTGGTCGGGGCGATGCTTTTGGCCGTGCTCTTCGCGGCATTGCGGGTGTGCGCCCCCGTCTGGGCACAGTGGATGCAGGGCTACTCGACGCGCTACCTCGTCGTAGAGATCGCCGCCGGAGTGTTCGGGAGCATCGTGATCGCGCTGGTGCTCTACGCCCTCATGTGATGACCGCCCAGGCATTCGGTGCCGCTCGACAGCGAGTCGACCCGCCACCGTCCATCCGTGGCCGTCGCCCCTCGCGGGCGAGGGGCCGGCGATCCGGCCCGCCCGGGGTCGGATCAGCGGCGCTGCCAGCGCCAGGCGAATTCGTTCGGCGCCGGAGGTGGACCGGGCAGATCACCGTCGGCGGACAGCCCGGCGACCAGCATCGCGAGGACTCGCCGGCGTAGCTGCGCGGTTCGCAACGGATCGGGCACAGTGATCGCCGCGCACGATTCGAGGACGAGACCGATGTCGTATGCGGTGACGTCCGGGCGAAGGCGGCCGCCGGCGTGCGCGCGCCGTACCAGTTCCGCAGTGACCTCGCCCGAATGTTCGACCTCGGGGAGTATCGACTCGTCCGGGGTGAAGGTGCCTGCCAGGTGCACGGTCAACGAGTGCACATCGGTGTCCACGATTCGCTGCAGGAACCCGACGAGCCCGTCCCATCCATCCGAAGCCTCCAGTGCCGCATCGGCTTCGGCGTTATAGCTGCGCAGTCCCTCGTGGCAGAGGGTGCGCAGCAGCACCTCCTTGCTCGGATAGCGGCGATACAGCGCGCTGATTCCCACGCCCGCACGTTCGGCGACGGCGGCGATCGGCGCGGAGGCGTCGGCGAGGAAGACCGCGCGGGCGGCCTCCAGAATGACCCCGTCGTTGTGCGCGGCCTGCGCCTTACGCCCGGGTAGCCCCTTGCGGGTCGCGGATTCGGATGTCTTCGGCATGGCTTCAGACTACCACTTGAAACGGAATAGTCCGTTCTGATAGCTTCGAATCAGAACGAAGCATTCCGTTTCACTAGGAGGACCCCGTGACCGCCCTTCGCCCCTTCCACATCGATATCCCCCAGACCCGGCTCGACGACCTGGCCGACCGGCTGCGTCGCGCGATCTGGCCGAACGAGTTGCCCGGCGTGGGCGATGCCTACGGCGTTCCGAACGATCGGGTGCGCGGGCTGGCCGAATACTGGCTGGATCGATTCGACTGGCGCGCACTCGAGGCGAAGCTGAATGCCTACCCCCAATTCGTCACCGAGATCGACGGCGAAGACATCCACTTCCTGCACATCGAGTCCTCGCGGGCGGATGCCCTCCCGGTGATCCTCAGCCACGGCTGGCCCGGCTCGATACTGGAATACCTCGATGTGATCGCACCGCTCACCGAGCCGGAATCGGCGGACGACCCCGCCTTCCACCTGGTCATTCCCTCACTGCCGGGATTCGGGTTCTCCGGGCCGACCCGCAGCACCGGATGGGGTTGCCAGCGCACCGCCAGGGCCTGGGTAGAACTGATGAGCCGACTGGGTTACGCGCGCTACGGCGCCATCGGCAACGACGGCGGCTCGATGATCTCCCCCGAGATCGGCAGGCTCGCCCCCGACAGCGTCGTGGGCGTTCATGTGACCCAGCTGTTTTCGTTCCCGAGCGATGATCCCGCGCAGTTCGAGGGAATGTCGGAGGCGGACCTGGCCGCGCTGGCGCATCTGCAGTGGTTCCACGAGAACAAGATGGCGTTCAACACCCTGCACAGCCAGCAGCCGCAGACCCTTGCCTTCGCGCTCAGCGACTCCCCACTGGGCCTACTCGGCTGGAATGCGCAGTTGTTCGGCGAGAGCCTGGACGAGGACTTCGTCATCGGCAATGTGGCGTTGTACTGGCTGACCGGCACCGGCGGTTCGGCCATCCGGTTCTACTACGAAGACGCCCACTACACGCAGCAGCCGACCGGCCCGACCACCACACCGACCGCGCTGGCGATGTTCAAGGGCGACTTCCAGTCGATCCGCCGCTTCGCCGAACGCGATCACAGCAATATAGTCAGCTGGAACTCCTACGATGTCGGCGCGGCGCAGGGCGGCGCCAACGACGCGGCCGGACACTACGCGGCACATGAGGCGCCCGCGGTACTCGTCGCCGATATCCGGAAGTTCTTCGCCGGACTCGACTGAGCTGTCACCACCGCAGCGGCCCCGCGCATCGATTCCGGAGCGCGGGCCGGCGGTCGGACCGCCGATCGACAACACGAGTCGTCGTCGTTTCCGGGCAGACGCCGGTTACCCGAGTGTGTCGAGTTCTCGATACCGCCGCGTGATCGAAGGCCGCCCGGTGCAACGGACGGGTTTCGGCCGAGCGAATATTTCCATCGAGCTGTTGGCGACGCGATGGTGATCGCCTACCGTCCGAGGGCGGGTACGGAAGTCGCCTCGAGATTCCGGGGTGGGCCCCCTGACGTTGCACGTATCGACCCGATGTGAGTGCCCTATGAAACCGACTGTCAGTTCTGTCCGGGTTCCTTCCGATTCTCCGGCGTTGCCGGGCAGGTCGCCCGGTGATCGGCTGGTGTTCCGGATGCGGTTCCGCGGCGGGCACGTCATCCTGGCCGCGCGCGGCCACGCCGATGCTTTCACTCTGCCGCTGTGGCGCGAACAAGTAGGCCAGGCCGCCGAGGTGGCCGCGGGCGAGGGGGGCGCCTTGGTCGTCGACGCATCCCGGCTGGAGTTCCTGTCGCTGCGCACTCTGGCCACTACAGCCGAGGACGCACGCCACTATCGGAGCGAGGGCGTCGAAGTGTGTCTGGTGAGCCCGGATCCGGAGATCGCTCGCCTGGCGGCGGGCGACTCGCGCACCGCACACCTACCGGTGCGCTCCACCGTGGTCAGCGCGCTGACAGCGATCCAGCTGCGCCGGCAGACGACACCCAGGCCCGGGCGGCGCCCCGCCCGGGCCCCGGAGATCGTTCCGGATGTGGCACGGAGCGGGCAGCAAAGACGAGTGCACGCCAGGGCCGCCGGCGATTCCGTGGTCGGTGGTGACGAGTTCCCGGGCGCCGTGGCGCCCGGGCCGGTGCCGGGAAGCTACCGAGGTTGACTGCACCGGGCGTTGTACGGGAACAGGCGGTGACCGCGCGTACGCGGCCGACGCATCGACCGGCTCCGCCGGCCCCGCCGGCCGGTGACCGCAGACGCCCCGGACGATGAGCACCACGGTTGTCCGTCCGTGGCACCACTCCAACTCGCCGCCCGTCCGGCCTGCCACAAGAAACGCCCCCCATAGGACATCCTCTTACGATATGTCGCAGACGAAGCACACCCCAGGGGAGCTACGCAGCCAGGCATGGTGGGACAACTCGGGAAACCGGGAGATGACGGCTCTCTACCTCGAGCGGTTCCTGAACTTCGGCCTCACCCGGGCAGAACTCCAGTCGGGCCGGCCGATCATCGGAATCGCTCAGACAGGTAGCGATCTGGTGCCCTGCAATCGGCACCATCTCGACCTCGCCGACCGGGTCAAGGCCGGGATCCGCGATGGTGGCGGCATTCCGTTCGAGTTCCCCGTCCATCCGTTGCAGGAGACCGGAAAGCGCCCCACTGCGGCGCTGGACCGGAATCTCGCCTACCTCGGACTGGTCGAGGTGCTCTACGGATATCCACTCGACGGAGTGGTTCTGACGACGGGCTGCGACAAGACCACGCCCGCCTGCCTGACCGCGGCGGCGACAGTGAACATCCCGGCCATCGTCCTATCCGGAGGACCTATGCTCAACGGCTATCATAACGGCATGCGGACCGGATCCGGATTGGTGATCTGGCAGTCGAAGCGGCTCCTGGCCGGCGGGCAGATCGACTACGAGGAATACATGGCGCGGGTGAGCGCCGCCGCCCCCAGCATCGGGCACTGCAACACCATGGGCACCGCGCTGTCGATGAACAGTTTGGCCGAGGCCCTCGGAATGTCCTTGCCGGGCTGCGCGGCAATACCGGCCCCCTACACCGAGCGGGCCCAGATGGCCTACGCCACCGGCCGCCGGGCCGTGAGCATGGTCCGAGAGGACCTGACTCCCCGCAAGATCATGACCCTCCGGGCTTTCGAGAACGCGATCGTTGTCGCATCGGCCATCGCGGCGTCGACCAATGCGCCCATCCACATCAACGCCATCGCACGCCATGTCGGGGTGGACCTGTCCAACCGGGACTGGCAGCGCGTCGGACGCGGCATTCCGGTGCTGGTGAACCTCGCTCCCGCCGGGGAGTTCCTCGGCGAGGATTTCCACCGCGCCGGCGGTGTCCCCGCGGTCATGCGGTCACTGCTGGACGCGGGGCACCTGCACGGCGACGCCGTAACCGTCTCGGGTCGAACCGTGGCGGAGAACCTGGAGGATGCTTCGCCGGCCGACCCGGCGGTCATCCGCCCCATCCACGACCCCGTCACCGCGAACGGCGGACTGCTCGTCCTGACCGGGAACCTGTTCGACTCCGCCATCATGAAAACATCGGTCATCACCGACAACCTCCGGGCCCGCGGCCTGCCACACGCCGACAATCCGTCGGCGTCGGACTTTCGCGCCATCGTCTTCGACGGACCCGAGGACTACCACGCTCGCATCGAAGACCCGGAGCTGGGCATCGACCAGGACTGCCTCCTTGTCATCCGCTATACCGGGCCCGTCGGATACCCGGGCTCGGCCGAGGTCGTGAACATGGAGCTTCCCGCCTCGCTGGTCCAACGAGGCATCACCGCGCTGCCCACGCTCGGAGACGGCCGGCAGAGCGGCACATCGGACGCACCGTCCATCCTCAACGCCAGCCCCGAGGCCGCGGTCGGCGGGAACCTCGCCATCCTGCGAACCGGTGATCGGGTCCGGATCGACTTGGACAAAGCGCGGGTCGAGGTCCTCCTGACGGAGGAGGAGATCGCCGCGCGGTGGGCCGACTACACACCACCGGCACTGGAGCACCAGACACCCTGGCAGGAGATCTACCGCGCCACGGTCGGCCAACTGGACAGCGGAGGCTGTCTGGAGCTCGCCCTGTCGTACCAGGACCTCGTCCATACCAAGGGGATTCCTCGTGACTCGCACTGACTCCCGCGAAACGGTCCTGATCGCCGACTACGACTTCGGCGATGTGGATATCGAACGCGAAATCATCGAAGGCGCCGGACTCCGGCTCGTCGCCGCACAGTGCAAGAGCGAGGACGAGGTGATCGAGGCAGGGCGAGAGGCCGGCGGCGTCCTGACGCAGTACGCGCGGGTGGGGTCGCGCGCCATCGATGCGATGACCCGCTGCCGGGTGGTCGCCCGCTACGGCACCGGCGTGGATATCGTCGATGTCGAGGCCGCGACCCGGCACGGCGTCCAGGTCACCAACGCACCGAATGAATGGTGTGCCGAAGAGGTCGCCGACCATGCCGTGGCGCTCTGGCTCGCGTCCGCCCGCAAGATCTGCCGGTACGACCGGGCGACTCGGCAGGGCGAATGGCATTGGAAGACCGGAGAACCCATCCACAAATTGCGGGGCCGGGTGCTGGGCCTGCTGTCTTTCGGCTCGATCGCACGGCTCATCGCCGAACGCGCCGAGGCGTTCGGTGCAGAGGTCTGGGCATATGACCCGTTCGCCGACCAGTCCGAGATCCGAGCAGCCGGGGTCCGGCCGACGTCTTTCGACGATCTCGTGGAAAACGCCGATTACGTGGTGGTCCAGACACCGCTCACCCCGCAGACACACCACACCTTCGACCGTGCGACGCTCCGCAGGATGAAGCCGACCGCCGTCCTCGTCAACACCGCGCGCGGACCGATCGTGGAAGACGCGGCGCTCCATCAGGCACTCACCGAAGGATGGATCGCCGGCGCGGCGCTCGACGACCTCGAGGAGGAACCCGCGAAACAGCGCGAATGGCGGCCGACCAATCCCCTCTTCGAACTGCCCAACGTGATCGTGACGCCGCACGCTGCCTACTACTCCGAAGAAGCTGTCAGAACGGTACGGACCATCGCCGCGGAAGAGGCCGTACGAGTTCTGACCGGGAAACCGGCACGGTTCCCGGTCAACGAGCTATCGCCTGGTGCCGTTCGCGGCCGGAAAGACGCTCGGAGTCCAAAAACCTGATCGGGGCGGTACCGAAACGAGTGTGGAGGCGCTATGAGCGGTCCGGTCGTCGTAGGAGTGGATGGTTCTTCGTCGCGTGACGCCGCGTACGTCCCAGGTGCGGTTCGGCCGGTCGACCGCGGACAGCTCGGCCGATGACGGCCGGAATCGACTCCGTGCTGCGGGGTTCTCGGATCCTGCCGGTATTGACCGTGCCCGACCCGGCCACGACCCACGCCCTGGCCGAAGCGCTCGCGGCGGGCGGCGCCCGATGCGCCGAGGTCACCTTCCGCACCCAGGGCGCCGAACAGGTGCTCGAGACCATGGTGGCGCATGGCGGCCTGACAGTCGGCGCGGGCACCGTGGTCACCCGGGGTCAAGTGGAACGGGCAATGGCCGCCGGAGCCCGTTTCGTCGTCTCCCCCGGCTACGACGACGAGGTCGTGGCACGGTGCCAGGAGCTGGGGATGCCCGCGGTGCCGGGCATAGCCACCGCCACCGAGCTGATGCGTGCCCTGCGGGCGGGCTGCCATACCGTCAAACTCTTTCCCGCCGAACCGCTCGGCGGATTGCGAATGCTGCGGGCGCTCGCGGCCCCCTTCCCGCAGGCCCGCTTCATTCCGACCGGCGGGATCGAAGAGCGCCACTTGGCCTCTTACCTCGCGGACCGGGCGGTTCTCGCCGTCGGAGGCAGCTGGATGGCCACGGCCGCGCACCTGGAGCGGGGCGACTACGAGGAAATCCGTCGGCTGACCGCCGCGGCCGTCGATCGGAGCACGCAGTGACCGACATTGTGGCCCTGGGCGAGGTGATGCTGCGCTTCGACCCCGGCGAGGGCCGCATCCGCACCGCCCGCACCTTCCAGGTCTGGGAGGGCGGCGGTGAGTACAACGTCGTGCGGGGCCTGCGCCGCTGCTTCGGACTGCGCACCGCGATCGTCACCGCCCTCGCCGACAACGCCGTCGGCCGGCTGGTCGAGGACCTGATACTGCAGGGCGGAGTCGACACCTCGCTGATCCGCTGGGTGCGGGCCGACGGCATCGGCCGCACCGCCCGCAACGGGCTGAACTTCGTCGAACGCGGCTACGGCATCCGTGGCGCGCTCGGCGTCAGCGACCGCGCCCACACCGCTGCCTGCCGGCTGCGCAAGGGCGATTTCGACTGGGACGTCGTCTTCGGAGCGGGCCCGCGTTGGTTCCACACCGGCGGCATCTTCGCCGGCCTCTCCGAAACCACTGTCGATGTCGCCGAAGAGGCCATGATGGCGGCCCGCCGTCACGGCGTCACCGTGTCCTACGACCCCAACTACCGCGCCAGCATCTGGGCGGACAGGGGCGGCCCGGACAGGGCCCGCGAAGTCGATCTGCGACTGGCCCGGCATGCCGACGTCGTCGTGGGTGCCCTGGGGCTGGCCGGCACGCGCCCGGGTGGGGCGCGCATCGGTGCCGACGAGATACCGGACGCGCTGGCGGAGGCTGCGGACCGGGCCCCCAACGTCTCGGTCGTGGCCACGACACTGCGCACGGTCTCCGCGGCCGATACCAACGACTGGTCCTCGGCCGCCTGGTCCGCCGAAACCGGCTTCGTCACCGGTCCTCGGATGCGCGACCTGCATGTCCTCGACCGCATCGGCTCCGGCGACGGCTTCGCCGCCGGGCTGATTTACGGTCTGCTCACCGGGATCTCCCTCGAACGTGCCCTTGCCTATGGCACGGCCCACGGCGCCCTGGTCATGACAACGCCGGGGGATGCGTCCATGGCCTCGCTCGCCGAGGTCGAGGCACTCATCGCGAACGGATCCGCCCACGTCAGACGCTGACCGCGAAACCGAACGGCGGGCTCGCGAATCTCAGCGGCTCGCGCGCAGTATGCGATTAGCGCGCAGCGCCCGCGGCGGTTCCCCTCCGAATGTCGCGGGTCCGTCGAGGTATCCGGCGACGAGGTCGGGACCGGAGCGGTCGTCGAAGTCGGTGAAGCCGAGGGCGCGCAACTGTGCGGCGAGGTCGTCGGGTGTGAAGTAGCTGAACACCGGTTCGCCGGCGGCGGCCAGCCGATCGGCACGTATCTGCTGATACGCACGGTCCTCGTCGCTGACGGCGGGTTCCAGGTAGTCGAAGATCACCTCGACCCGCCGAGCTTGGCCGGCGATGTATTCGAGAGTGGCATGGGCGGCGGTCGGCGTCAGATAGAAGACGACGCCGAGCCACACGAATACGGCCGGGTCCGTCCGTTCGAATCCGCTGGATTCCAGCCTCGTTGCCAGTGTTTGGGTTTCGAAATCGACCGAGACGAAGGTCAGCGTCTCAGGACGGTCGATTCCGGCCGCGGTGAGACGTTCGCGTTTCCACGCCTGGGTAGCGGGGTGATCGACCTCGAAGACACGCAGGTCCGGGAGCGTATTGCGATAGGCGAAAGTATCCAGGCCCGCGCCGAGGATCACAACCTGCCGCACACCGGTGGCGACGGCCGCGGCCACGGCGTCCTCGGCGAAGCGGGCGCGCGCGGCGAAGAACAGGCGGCGGGACCGGTCCGCGACCGCGAGGGAGTCGGCCGTGCCCGGTTCGGTCAATTCCTCCGCGGTCACGCCGAGCAGACGCGCCGCCAACGGGTCGGTGAAGATCAGGGGCCGGTCGGCGATCTGGTGATAGGCGCGGGCATACGCGGTGAGGAGCGCAGTCCGGCTGGGGCCGTTGTCATCCATCTTCCAGAAGATAGGTGCACTCACCCGAGAGTCGGGACGCGGGCCGCTGGTGGATGTCCGCCGGTCGACTCGTCGCGGCGGTGCCGACCGAGACCGTCGGGCACGGTCACACCGGCTACGCCCGCGCGGCGCGACTCTTCCGTGCGCGATTCCTGCCGGCAGAGGCGAGCCCCTTCACGGGTTCTCGCCCGCTGCGGGCGCCGGCCGCAGGCCGGACAACCGCGCCACGCGCAACCCGGTATGCAGGTCCATGCGGGTCATCCCGTCGGCGATATCGCAACCGGTGACCTCACGGATCCGATGCAGCCGGCTGTAAAGAGTGCTGCGGTGGATACCCAGCCGGCGAGCGGTTTCCTGAACGTCACCGCCCGCGGTCAGATAGGACTCCAGAGTGTCGGCCAGTTCACCCGCGGCCGGTGCGGCGAGAAGCCGCCCGACCCCGGCCGGAAGGTCCTCCGTCGTCAATTCGTCCAGTGGCAGGCGCAGTAGCAACCGGTCCACCCCGAGGCCGTCCCAGTAGGCCGCGCGGCCGTACCGTGCCGGGTCGGAGCGGGCGGCCCGCCAGGCCAGCCGGGCCCTGCGGTAGGACTCGGCGGCACGATCCAGCGAATCCACCGTATTGCCGATGCCGGCCCGGACCGGTTCCAGTCCCGGCCTTGCCATGATCGCCGCCAGCCGCCCCGGATCCACTCGGCGCGGGAATACGAGAATTCCTTCGGATCCCACCACGGCGCCGGCGATCTTGACCGTGGTCGATCGGGTGACGAAATCCAGGGTGGCCTCGACCGCCATTCCGGTCGCCGATACCGATTGTTTGTCCGGCGTGCGGTAGACCAGTACCGAATACTGTTCGCCGTGATCGATACGGCCCTCGTCCAGCAGCCGGAACGCGCAGCGGGACCTATCTGCGGAAGAATCACCGAGCAAACCGGTCAGCAGATGGCGTGATTGTTCCATACCGTGGTGCAGTTCGGCGAGCCTGAGGGATAGTTGCTGGCCCAGTTCGGGCGCGGCTTCGCTCAGTTCGCGCTGTTCTTTCTCGGAAATTCCGCCGGCTCCGGGATCATCCATCCAGCCGTACAGGTATCCGAACAATCTTTTCCGGCTGCGCAGCGGAACGACGATACGGGCAACCTCGTCGTCATGGCCCGGGACATACACCGGGCCGGTCGCGGTGGTGAGCCGGTAGCGCTTGGTCATCTCGTCGGTCAGGGCGAGCGCCTTGCCGGCGAACAGGAGGGAAAGGCGCATGCGATCGAGGTCGGTATCGTGCACACTCACCGCCATCACACGCAGGTCGATATCCAGGACTACCAGGGGTTTGTGCAGTCTGTCGGCCAGGTCCTGCAGGGTGGTGTCGAGACTCATGCCGACCCTCTCCTCCGTCCGACACGGTGTCGGAACTTCGGGGCGAATCTACGACACCGCGCACGATGCGGGCAACGGTCCCGGGCTCATACGGTGAGACCCAGTTCACAGATCGGCAAATGGAGAGGTTCCCGTGCCAAACCCCGAAATTGCGAAGCTCGGCTATGTGTCCCTGGTGACCCCGGATATCGATAAATCGCTCTGGTTCTTCCACGAGGTACTCGGCCTGGAAATCACCGAGGAATCCGGCGGAGCATATTATCTGCGGGCGAATATGGAATTCGAACACCACAGTCTGGTACTACGCCCCGGCGACCGCGCGTATATGGACCATGTCGGCTGGCGGGTGAAACGTCCGGAGGATGTCGCCGAATTCGAGAGATTGTTCGCCGCGTCCGGGGTGGAGACCGTCCGGGAGTCGGAAGGTACTCAGCCGGGAATCGGCGACGCCATTCGTTTCAGTATGCCGACCGGCCACCGGTTCTCGATGTATTTCGATGTCGAGAAACCGCTCGCGCCGGAAGGTGAGCGGTCGGTGTTGAAGAACCAGGTCTACCGCTCCTGGAACCGCGGGATCGCGCCGCGGCGGATCGATCACGTCAACCTGTGGACCTCCCACGAACCCCGCGGGGTGCACGGCTGGCTGGCCGACAAACTCGGGTTCAAGCTGCGTGAATACGTCACCGCCGGGCCCGACCGGGTGATCGGCGGCTGGATGAGCGTGACCCCGCTGGTCCACGACATCGCGGTCATGGCCGACCCGCACGCCCCGACCCCGGCCCGCATGCACCACGTGGCCTATTGGCTGGACAACGCCCAGGATCTGCTGCGCGCCGCCGACATCCTGGCCGAGCACGGGATCACCCCGGATCAGGGCCCCGGTAAGCACGGCGTGAGTCAGGCCTTCTTCCTGTATGTCCGCGACCCCGGTAGCGGGCACCGGGTCGAGCTGTTCAGCAACAGCTATCTGATCCTCGACCCGGATTGGGAGCCGATCGAGTGGACCAGCGACGAGACCGCCACCGCGCTCACCATGTGGGGCCCGACGGACTACGTACCGCATGCGGACAACCACGTCATGAACACCACCACCGAAGCCTGACCCGCGAGGAGTACCGATTCCCATGTCCGTGATCAGCGAGAAAACCGTATCCACCGACGGCTATTCGAGCCATGTGCTCGACTCCGGCGAACCGGACGCGCCCGCCGTGATCCTGCTGCACGGTGGCGGCCCGGGTGCCACCGCGCGCACCAACTGGGGCAGTTTCATTCCATTGCTGGCCGGCGACTACCGGGTGATCGCACCGGATCTGGTGGGGTACGGCGCCACCGACCATCCGGAGGATCTACCGGGCAGTCTGACCGCCTGGATCCGCTTGCGGGTCCGGCAGGTGCTGGCGGTCATGGACGAACTCGGTATCGAAAAAGCCCACCTGGTGGGCAATTCCATGGGCGGCTCGGTCGCCATGCATCTGGTGATGACGGCACCCGAGCGTTTCGACCGGGTCTCGCTCATGGGCAGCGCCGGGGGCGCCGCGACGCCGACTCCGGAGGTGATCCGCATGGTGAACTTCTACGACGACCCTTCGCTCGAGGCGTTCGAGGCGCTGATGCGGTGGTTCGTCCGCGACGAGAAGATCCTCGGTGATTCGTTCTCCGAGATCGTCGCGCAACGCCACCGCGATCTCCTGCGTCCCGAGGTGCGGCGGTCCTTCCGCAGCGCGTTCTCGTCACCGCCCTCCCAGATGGCCGTACCGCCGGCCGCGCTGCGCCGGATGCACCACCCCTTCCTGATCGTCCACGGTCTCCAGGACCGTTTCGTCCTCCCCGAATCCAGCATCTACCTGCAGCAGCAGCTGCCCAATGCGCAGTTGCACATCTTCGACCACTGCGGGCACTGGGTCCAGATCGAACAGCAGACCCGCTATGTGGCGATGTTGCGCCAGTTCCTCACCGAAGACCGCTGAGCCGGAACCCGTTCCCCCGGAAGAAAACCGAGCCATGAACACTGACAATGTCGTCGAAACCGAAGTACTGATCGTGGGTGCGGGCCCGTCCGGTTCGGCCGCCGCGGCGCTGCTGTCCACCTACGGGATCCGCACCGTCCTGCTGAACAAGCACGGTGGCGTGGCGAACACCCCGCGAGCCCACATCACCAACCAGCGCGCGGTCGAGGTCTTCCGTGACCTCGGCCTGGAACACGAAGTGCTCCGCCGCGCCACTCCCCAGCACCTGATGGGCGAGCACGTGTACGCCACCAGCCTCGCCGGTGCCGAACTGGGCCGGTTGCGGACCTGGTACACCCATCCGCATTTCCGCGCCGAACACGATCTGGCCAGCCCCTGTTCGGTCTGTGATTTCCCGCAGGACCAGCTCGAGCCGGTACTGGTGAACGCCGCCGCGAGCCGGGGATCGAAGGTGCGGTTCAACAGCGAACTGCTCCGCTTCACCCAGGACGACGACGGAGTCACCGCAACGGTCCGGGATCGGGTGACCGGGCCCGAATACACGATCCGGGCGCGGTACCTGATCGGTGCCGACGGCGGCCGTTCGATCGTCGCCGAACAGCTGGGCCTGCCGCTCGTCGGCGAGGCGGGGGCGGATACCTCGATCAATATCGTGTTCCGCGCCGATCTGAGCGACTATGTGCGCCACCGTCCCGGCGATATGTACTGGTTCATGCAGCCCGGAGTCGGGCACGGCGGCAACGGAATCGGTGTCCTGCGGATGGTGCGGCCGTGGGACCGGTGGGTCGCGGTCTGGGGCTACGATCCCGCCGCGGGCCCGATCGAACTGACCGACGAACTCGGTATCGGGATCGCCCATCAGCTCATCGGCGACGACAGCGTCACGGTCGAGATCGAATCCATGTCGACATGGGCCGTGAACTCGATGTACGCGACCGAGAACATGTCCGGCCGGGTCTTCTGCGTCGGCGACGCGGTGCACCGGCACTCCCCGATGAACGGGCTCGGCTCCAATACCTCCATCCAGGACAGCTACAACCTGTGCTGGAAACTCGCGCTGGTCCTGCGCGGTCAGGCCTCCCCTGCACTGCTGGAAACCTACCGGGACGAACGGCTTCCGGTGGCCGAGCAGATCGTGCGCCGCGCGACCGCGAGCAACGAGTTGATGCCGCCCCTGTTCATGGCCCTGCAACTGCCGCCCTCACCGGACGCGGAGACCATGGGCAAGGCGCTGGAGCAGTTGCGCGAACCCGAGGCCGCCGACCGGCGTCGTGCGTTCGACGCCGCGATCGCCGACACGATCATGTGTTTCAACACCCACGGTGTGGAACTGAACCAGCACTACCGGTCGGCCGCGGTCGTCGCCGACGGCAGTCCGGAGACACCGGCCCCGCGCGACGAGGAGCGGTACTACTTCGCGAGCACCCGGCCGGGCCGGCATCTCCCGCATGTCTGGCTCACCCGGGATCAGCGCCGGGTGTCGACTTTCGACCTGTGCGGTAAGGGCGAATTCACCCTGCTCACCGGTATCGGAGGCGAGGTCTGGCGGGCGTCCGCGGCAGCGGTGGAGTCCCGGTTCGGGCTGCCGATCCGGGTGCGCACGATCGGGCGCGGCTGCGACTACGAGGACAGCTACGGCGATTACCGGGCCATTGCCGAGGTGGACGAGGACGGCGCGATCCTCGTCCGCCCGGACCACATGGTGGCCTGGCGGGCGGTCGACGCCCGGCAGGATCCGGTGCGCCGGCTGCAATCGGTGGTCGCCGCGATTCTGGGCCGGGCCGAGGGTGACACCGATGCCGGCTGAGAACCGTGCCACCCGCCGTCCACTTCGCGTGGCATGCGTGGGCGGCGGGCCGGGCGGGTTGTTCACCGCGATCGCGCTCGCGCAGGCAGTCCCCGGCTCCCGGATCGATGTGTTCGAACGCAACCGGGCCACCGATGTGTTCGGATTCGGCGTCGTGTTCTCCGACGCGACACTGGACACCATCGATACCGTCGATCCGGTCCTGCGGGATACGCTCGCCGCCCACGGCAGGCACTGGGACACCATCACAGTCCGGTCCAAGGGCACCGCGCCGGCCGCCGCCGGGAACGGTATGGCCGCCGTCCATCGCCGCACCCTGCTGGAAGCACTCCGCCGCCGGGCCGTCGCACTCGGGGTGAGCGTGCATTACGAAACCACCGTCGAGGTGGGAGAGCTGGATCGCACCGGCGACTACGACCTGATCGTGGCCGCAGACGGCGCCAATTCCACCACCCGGGAACGTTTCGCCGCCACACTCGGCCACACCGTGACCGAATCGGCGGTGGCGTTCATCTGGTTCGGGACGACGTTCCGGTTCGACGGACTCACCTTCCTGCACAGAGAATCCGAGCACGGGAATTTCGCGGTCCACGCCTATCCCATCGGAACCGGTCTGAGCACCTTCATCGTCGAAACCGACGAGGCGACCCGGCGCCGGGCCGGACTGGACGAATTCGACACCTCCCGGCCCCCGGGCCCCTCCGACGACCGGACCCGCCGGTATCTCGAGGACCTGTTCGCCGACGATATCGACGGGCATCCACTCGTCGCCAACAACTCGCGCTGGGCGAACTTCCGTACCCGCCGCACCGAACACTGGACCGCGGCCGGCCCGTGCGGCACACCGGTCGCGTTGCTCGGCGATGCGGTACACACCGCCCATTTCTCGGTCGGCTCGGGGACGAAAATGGCCATGGAGGACGCCGCCGTCCTCGCCGCTTCACTGGCGGCACATCCCGGCGATATCGCGGCGGCACTGGACCGCTTCCAGCGGATCCGCCGGCCACAGGTGGACAAGATCCACCACTCGTCGGTGCCCAGCCTGTCCTGGTGGGATCATTTCGGCGAATACCACCGCTGCTTCGAACCGTGGCAGTTCGCATTCCACTTCTTCAGCCGGGCGATCTCGGCGGAGAAGATACGGCTACGCGACCCCGCCTTCGTCGCGGCCACCGAGCGGGCCTGGATCGCCGCCCACGGCGCCCCGCCACTGGACACACCACTGCGGATCGGCGACCGGGAATTCACGACGCGCCTGCTCCGCTCGATCGCTCGCACGCCCGGCGCACTGGAATTCGGGGACGCCAAAACCACTCTCGTCGCCACCGACGACGCGGCGCCCGGCGCCGCTCGGCTGTTCACGGCCCCGGACATCCCGGGTAGTTCCCTGCGCGGCAGCGACCTGGCCGCGTTGACCGCGGTAGCCGAGCACGCCCCCTCGGCCGTCGTCGTCCACAGCGGCACCGCCCTGTCGCGGGTGCTGTGCGCGGAACGGCTGCGGCTACATCACGGGCTTCCGGTGATCGTGGCGGACCGGCCCGAGTCGGTCCGCGAACGACGCGCGGTCGGCGAACCCGACTGCGCGGCGACCCTCGTGCTCGCGGGCCGGGCCGATGCCGTGCTCTTCGAACCGGGCGCCCGGCACACCGATTCCGAGGAAGGCACGACCCGATGACGACCACCACCGAACCCGCCATCCGCACGAACGGGTTGGATCGGCTCTTCCGGCCGGATTCGATCGCGGTGGTCGGCGCGTCCACCACACCGGGCAAACTCGGCACCGCGATGACGGCCGCCCTACGACGCGGCGCCGCCCCGGCCGCGGTTTTCGGCGTGAATCCGACGGCCGAAGGGTTCGTGCCGAATCTGGAAGAGGCGTGCCGCGCCCATGGTCGTCCCGTGGACCTCGCTGTGCTCTGTATCCCGGCGGCCGCGACCCCGGCCGCGGTCCGCGCGGCCGCCGAATGCGGTGTGGGTGCCGCGCTGATCTGTTCCGGCGGATTCGCCGAGACAGGCCCGGACGGGGCGGCGCGGCAACAAGAACTCGCCGCGATCGTCGCGGAAACAGGTATCCGGATCCTCGGGCCGAATACCTCCGGATTCTTCCGGCCCGGCGCCGCCACCGTGAGTTTCGTTCCCGCCGTCGAACATATCCGCCCCGGCCGGGTCGCGGTGGTCGCCGCGAGCGGCGGGATGAATCACGCCCTGTCGTTCCTGCTGTCCGAGCACTCGGTCGGAGTCGGCCTGGGGGTGGGCCTGGGTAATCGCGTGGACGTCACCGAAGTCGATGTGCTGCAGTATCTCCGCGATGATCCGGCGATCTCGGCGGTGGCGCTGTATCTGGAAACGGTCGACGACGGTCCCGCGCTGCTCGACGCGGTCCGGTTGGTGACAGCCGGGAAACCGGTCGTCGCGCTGGTCGTCGGACGTAGTGACGTCTCGGCGTTCGCCGGATCACACACCGGCGCGCTGGCCACCTCCTGGCGCACGACCCGCGCGCTGCTCGCTCAGGCCGGGGCGGTGGTCGTGGACTCCGAACAGCAGCTCGTCGACGCACTCGCGGTGCTGAGCAGAGTGCGGCTACCCGCCCACCCCGATCCGGGTGTCGGCGTGGTCACCGCCCAGGCGGGCCCGGGTCTCGTAGTGCTCGACGGTCTGCAGGCCGGTGGCGTCCGAGTACCCGCCCTGGCGGACGCTACGCGCGCGGAACTCGCCGGATTGCTCCCACCCCTGACCTTTCAGGGCAACCCGGTGGATACCGGCCGCCCCGGACCGGGTTTCGGTGACGTGCTGGCCGTGACCGCGCGGGATCCAGAGGTGCACGCGCTGGCCGTGTACACCCTGGCCGAACCCGATGCGGTGGATCCGGTCGGGGCGGTAAGCGATCGCGGTACCCACCGGGAGCTGCCGGTGGTCCTGGGCATCGGCGGACCGGCCGTCACCCGCGCCGATTTCGCGGCGGCCGCCGACGCCCACAATATTCCGGTGCTGCCCGGGCCGACCGCCCTCGCCACCGGACTCGGCGCCCTGGTCACCGACGCTCGCGCGCGGTACCTCCGGGACCAGGAACACACACGGCCCGGCCTCGGACCCACACCGGAGATCGCACTGCCCGCCGACGAGGCCGCGGCCAAGGATCTGCTCGAAGCTCTGGGTCTGCGTACGCCGCCGCGGCGCGTCTGCCACGGCCACGACGCCGCCCATCGGGCGCTGCGGGATCTGACGCCGCCGGTGGCGGTGAAGCTCCTCGATGCCGGGGTGCTCCACAAAACCGATATCGGCGGCGTACATCTCGGTATCCGGACAGCCGCCGAACTGGATACCGCTCTGACAGCACTGGACGCCGTGGGCGCCCGCGCCTACCTGGTCGAGACGATGGCCGAGACCGGTGTCGACCTGTTTCTCGGGGTCCGGCGCGATCCGGTGTTCGGCCTCGTCGTGGTGGCCGGGCTCGGCGGCACCGCCGCGGAGGCCCTCGGCGATATCGCCGTCCGCGGCCTCCCGCTGCACCCCACCGCGGCCACGGCACTGCTCGACGATCTCCGGTGCGCGCCGCTGCTGAACGGCCGGCGCGGCGGGCCGGTCCTGGATCGCGACGAATTCGCCCGGGCTGTCGTCGCGGTCGGTGACCATCTGGCCGCCCACCCCGAGATCGGCGAACTCGAGATCAATCCGCTACGCCTGACCCCGGACGGTCTCATCGCGCTCGACGCGGTGATCACGGGATCGGATGTCCGCCCAGCGAATCCGGAGGACGAACAGAGATGACCACACTCGACGGCACCGTGCCCTGGCCCGAGGCGACCGCCACGGAATACCGCGAAAAAGGCTATTGGCAGGGCTCTTCCCTCGCTTCCCGGATCGCCGAGCCGGTCCGCCGCGACCCGCACAGGGTCGCGGTGATCGACGGCGGGACCCGGCTGACCTATCGAGAACTATGGGACCGAGCCGGATCGATGGCCGCCGCACTCCTCGACCTCGGTCTGGTCCCGGGTGACCGACTCGTCGTCGCGCTCCCGAACTGCTGGGAGTTCGTCGCATTGACGCTGGGCTGCCTCCGGACCGGATTGGTGCCGGTGATGGCGCTGCCCGCCCATCGCCGGCACGAACTGACCCATATCGCCGAAACCGCAGGGGCGGTGGCCCTGGTGATCGCCGACGCCGATCGCGGCACCGATCTGCGGTCGGTCGCGCAGCAGGTGGGCCGGGCGGTAGCCGGCATACGCGCGGTACTCGTCCACGGTGACCTCACGGAGCACGGCGACCCCGCCGATGTCCCCGAGTATCCGCTCTTCCCGGCCGATCCACCGACCCGGCCCATCGATGCCGGTCCCGAGCCAGGCGGGTCCGATATCGCCTGTATGTTGCTGTCCGGTGGAACGACCGGACTGCCGAAACTCATCGTCCGCACCCACGACGACTACCTCTGCAATATCGCGCACTGCGCCGAGATCGCCGAATTCGACAGCGAGACCGTGTATCTCGGCGCACTGCCCGGCAGTCACAACTTCTCACTCGCCTGCCCCGGCATCCTGGGAGCACTGATAGCGGGCGGGCAGGTGGTGATGCTGCCCTCCCCCGCACCCGAACGCGCACTACGGGCAGTGGCCGCCGAAGGCGTCACGGTGGCCGCGGTAGTGCCCGCGGTCGCCCAGAGCTGGATCGAGTACCGGCGCGCACATCCGGAGATCGACACCTCCACGCTGCGGGTACTCCAGGTGGGCGGTACCCGGATGCCGGACGAACTGGCCGCACGCGTCGAACCGGTACTGGGCGCACGCCTGCAGCAGGTTTTCGGAATGGCCGAGGGCCTGATCAATATGACCAGGCTCGACGACGAACCGGAAGTGATCGTCACCACCCAGGGCCGGCCGGTCTGCCCGGCCGACGAGATCCTGATCGTCGACGAATCCGGTGCTCCGGTCCCCGACGGCACTCCGGGTTCGCTGCTGACCCGTGGGCCCTACACCCCGCGCGGCTACTTCCGCGCCCCCGAACACAATGCCCGCGCCTTCACCGCGGACGGATGGTACGGCAGCGGCGATATCGTGGTCCGCCGGCCGGACGGGAATCTCGTCGTCGCCGGGCGGGACAAGGACATGATCAATCGCGGCGGCGAAAAGATCTCCGCCGAGGAGGTCGAGAACTTCGCCTATCGGGTTCCCGGCGTGGAAGTGGCGGCCGCGGTGGCCATGCCCGACCCGGTCCTGGGTGAGCGGACGTGCCTCTATCTCACCGTCAAGGCCGGATACGCCGTCGATTTGGACGATGTGGTCGCGGTGATGAACCTGGCCGGGGTTGCCCGGTTCAAACTGCCCGAGAAGTTGATCCTGCTCGACATCATGCCCACCACGAAGGTCGGCAAGATCGACAAGAAGGCTCTGCGGGACGATATCCGCACCCGTCTCTGAGGCTGTGCCATTTCGCGGGGCTATGGCGCCGGGACCGCTCCGGCCGATCCGGTGCCCTCTCGAGTGATTTATCTCCGACGTCTCCGGTTTCGAAGCGTCCCCACGGCGCCGGGGCTCATACGCGAGGCTACGGCCATCGAACCCCGCCGTCCTCGTTGCCGGCGGGTGGTCGAACCCGGACCGGATCACAGCGAGCAACAGCCACGCCCCATGGTCTGAATACCTCGATGGTCGGGATCCACAGATCGGCGCCGCGACCACTCGCGGATCAACTCCTACCGGGCCACGCCGGCCCTGCCCGGGCATGAATCGCCGCGACACCGTAGCGGTCCGAACTCGCCTCACGCACCCGGTGACCAGAGCTGTGCCGGAATCAGGACTGTCCAGACCTGTCCCGGCGCGAAGGGGATGGCTGTGCCGGTGGGGGTTGTATAGGTTGTGCCTGTCTGTGGGGAGGGCCGGGACCACTCGGCCGGGAACGCTCGACCGTCGCGAAGTACGAGTGCCCGACCGCTACCGGTCGTCTGGGCCAGGGGCGAGACGCTGCCCGCGATATCGCTGATGGCCGAGTCCTGCACCTGCACACTCTGCAGCACGACCGTACTCGCCATGAGCTGTCCGGTATCGGCAGCGGTGAAGGCGGCACCGTCCATGGACACCAGCCACCGCTGTTGTCCGGGTGACCAGTCGAAACCGATCACCGTGCCCGGATACCGCGCTTCCTGATGTTGCGTGGGCCGGCCACCGGCAGGTGCAGGGCCGAAGTGCAGTTGCGAAGCCGGCGGCCAGCCGCCGCCCACGGGCAACTGGTCCGGGCGGACGAACAGATTGTGCGGAGCCTCGCGACTGTAGTCGCGGTAGTACGCCCCGGGTTGCCGATCGGCCGAGGCGTTCTGCAATGACGAGCGATCGACGGAGGCAACCAGCTCGGGCGCAGCACCAGAGGACGCCAACGTCGGGTTGCCGAACTGGTCCAGTAGCGTCAGATCCGTTTCCCGCGCACTTCGGACAGGCCCGATCACCGGGGGTTTGTCGGTCGAGAACACCGCGGCCAACCGGCTCAAACCACCCTCGACCGGCTCGACGTAGACCAAATCGGCGGCACCCAGCCCTACCGGTGGTCGTGCCTGCGGACTGTTGTCTATCTTCGCGGCCAGCACGGAAACCCCTACCCGGGAGGATGTGTCCGGGCCGGGTGGAGCGCGCTCGGGCCGGGTGCCGCTACTGCACGCGAACACCGCGCACATCCCCAGTGTTGTCAGGAACGCGGCAATCCACACCCACCATCGCTGCTGCATAGGGTCAACCCTCGTAACGCCCCTGATCCTACGCCGCACTCGACCATGCAGGACTGATCGAGTGCGGCCGCTGGAGGCTTACGCCCCCGGCGGACACTCGCGGAAGCAGCCCGGCATGGATCACGTCGAACCGTTGTCCAGGTCCGGGTAGGCGATAGTGGCGCTCGGCGAGGACCGAGACGCGTCCGCCGCCGACACCGACACCGCCTGGGCCATCGCCAAGGGGACCACGCCGATCATCGGTGTCACGAAGGCGGGTTACATCGACGGGTTGGTCCGAGCTCACGGCCTCGAGCTCGCCGACGAGGAGATCGCGGAGCGGGAGGTGCTGTCGGACGCCGCGGACGTCGACACGCGCGGCAGCCGGGAGCACGACATGTAGATCGGCTTCCGGAAAGGCGGGCTCAGTCGATGTTCAGTACCGCCTTTCCGTGCAGGCGGCGGCCGAGCAGGGCCTGGGCAGCCTCGTCGTAGCGGGTCCACGGGCCCCGCCGGCTGATTCCGGGGTCGAGGCGACCGGCGGTCACCTCGGTGGCCAGCCAGGTCAGATCTTCGGAGAAGTCGGTGGTGGGGTCGGCGATCAGGAAGAATGTGCGGATCGACCGGTCGTGCCGCCCCTGGGTCGCCAGCAAGGCATCGGGCGGGAAGAC
This sequence comes from Nocardia testacea NBRC 100365, assembly GCF_000308775.1. GTDB lineage: Bacteria > Actinomycetota > Actinomycetes > Mycobacteriales > Mycobacteriaceae > Nocardia > Nocardia testacea. Next base: position 71,919 of record NZ_BAGJ01000274.1, on the reverse strand, counting down.
GGCGTCGGCCTCGGATGACCGGCCCACATTCACCAGCACGCCACCGGCCTGCACAGCGGCGAAGGCGGCCACCAGCTGCCCGCCGCCGACGTTGTCCAGTACCGCGAATACGGGGCGGTCCACCTCGGCCGGGTCGGAGTACACCTCGTGCGCGCCCAACGCCCGCAGGCCGTCCTCCTGGGTGGGACTCCCGCTGATCGCCACGACCTCCGCGCCCGCGCGGGCGGCGAGCTGCACCGCGAAGCGACCGACACCACCGGAAGCGCCGGTGATCATCACCCGCCGACCGAGGAGCTGCCCCATGCGGCGCAACACATGTACTGCGGTCAGGGCGGCGACCGGAATCGTGCTGACCGCACCGAGGTCGGCGCCATCCGGCACGACACCGAGCATACGGGCCGGAACAGCACGCAGCTCGGCCCAGCCACCGCCCTCACCCAGAGTGACCACCGGCGTTCCCGCGGCCGGGCCCGATCCGTCCGCCGCGGGCCGGACCACCACGCCGGCCGCGTCCCACCCGATTACGGTGCCCTCCGGCGTATTCGGATCGGTGGCGCCCTTGACCTCGCCGGCATTGAGCGAAACCGCTTCGACTCGGACCAGCGCCTCGCCGGGTGCCGGTACCGGATCGGCCACCTCCGCGAGTGAGAGGTGGGCCGGCGCGGTGTGGTCGACAACGAGTGCACGCACAGTCGGATCTCCTTCGATTTCGATACGACACCGCTCGACGCGCTGCTCGATGCGGTGGAAGTGTCGAGACGGACCTTCTTCCGCAACTTCCGTTCGAAGGAAGACGTCGCGCTCACCGCCGTCAAACAGCTCTGGAGCACATACCTCGATGTGCTGGACGAGGCCGAGAAGTCCGGGCCGCTGGTCGAGGTCTTCCGGGACACGATATTGGCCACCCTCGATCGCATGGACGACGACTGGTACCGGCGCTTCCCGGCCACGCTCAGGCTGATCGAGCAGTCGCCCTCGCTCGACGGGCATTCCCTACGGCATTGCGCAGAGATCCAGGAGGAGATCGCGCACCGGCTCGGCGATCCGCGCCGCCTCGAACTGCGACTGCTCATCGAGTTCTGCGTGGCCACCTGGCGCTGCGCACTCGACGATTGGCTCCCCGCCTGCGCCCCGGGCGAGTTGCCCCACTGCGTGCGGCGTGCGTTCGCCACCATGGACGACGGCATGCGCCTGGAGGCGTAGGCCTCACCGCACACCGCAGCGCGTCGAGGATCGTCGGCTCGAATCCCCACCTTTCCGGCGCTCGCTTCACGATGCGCCGGTGACGATAAAGGCCCTACGCACGGCACGGCCGCCGCCACTCCCCTACCGCGCGGCGCGTCGGAGAACTCGGCCGGTCCGGACCCGCGGCGCAAGGGCGGGGAATGCGAATTCTCCCCGGCGGCTCCGCGAGGCCGGGTGGCAGTGGAGATCCGCGGAGGGCCGGCCGTAGCGATGGACGCGGGCGGCCCCGGCGATCGAGTCGCCGGGGCCGCGTTCATGCTTCGACGGCTACTCCGTCGAGGCTCACCAGCCGGAGCCGGAACCACCCGATCCGGTGTTGGCCAGAATGGTGCCGATAACCATCTGCAAGATCCCGGCGACAGAGCCCAAAAATTCCACGGTATTCCTCCGACTTCCTATCCGATTGTCCGGCGCACGAGGAATCTAGCCCGGAAAATTGCGAAATGTTGTTATTTCATCGAAATGGCAGGTCGCCGGCCTGGCCACGGACTACGTGAACCGGGCGACGGGCTGACACACCGTGCGCCTTCCGGGTGCGCGGACCCGTTGCGCGCTCACGCTAGGTTGGTCGGCGTGGGGCAACCACTGGCCGGCGAATTCTCGGCGTACGGAGTGTCGCACCGGGTTGTGCTGGCGGTGTTCGCGGTGGGAGCGGTCGCGGTCATCGCGATCGGCCGGCGGGAGCGGAGCGGGGACGGCTCCGGCCACTTCGGCCCGGTGTTCGGCTGGGTGACGCTGGGGCTGTATCTGGTGATCTATTCGGCCATGATGTTCCCGCCCGCGATCGATCGTTCGGTGCCGCTACGGTTGACCGATCTGGCGACCCTCGCCGCCGGGTGCGCACTCGTGACGCGGCGACGGTGGGCGTACGCGCTGACCTATTACTGGTGTCTCACCCTGAGCACACAGGCGCTCATATCGCCTGCCTTGGAGGCCGAGGACTTCCCGGGTCCGGAGTTCCTGGCGTTCTGGGCGATCCACCTGCTGGTCGTGTGGGCCGCGATCTACCTGACCTGGGGTGTGGGTATGCGGCCGGATTGGGGCAGCTACCGGTTTGCGGTGACGGCGACAGTGGTGTGGGTCGCGGTGACCTTCGTCTTCAATTCGGTGGCCGGCACCAACTACGGGTTCGTCAACCGGAAACCCGCGACACCGTCGCTGCTCGACGTTCTGGGACCGTGGCCGTGGTACCTGGGCACGGTGGCCGCGCTGCTGCTCGCGGTGTGGGCGTTGATGACCTGGCCCTGGGTTCGGAACCGGCGGCAGTAGTTCGCTCTCTCGGGCACAGGGCAGCTCAGCGTATCCCGGGGCAGGCAGCGCCGCCGGTCCAAGCGACAGGAACGGTGGACCGGGGCGGTGAGCCGGCACCGACGTCGGGGTACTGCCGTAGCATGACCCGGGGCCGGCACGTTATGGGAGGGAACGCGTATGTCCTGGCGGGACACCACATCGGAGGCGGCGCAGGCAGATCTGGACGGGTTGCTCGACTCGGTCATCGTTCTGGCCGAGACGAAGCTGGCGGAGCGCGGTGAGTTCTATCCCTTCGCCATGGCAGTCGGCCTCGATGGGGGGACCCGGCTGGTCGAGGCAGGAGCGGGGACCGCGCGGCAGGCCAGGGAGATGAACCTGCGGGCATTGCGCGGGATGCGCAGCGAGATCCGGGCGGCGGCGCTGGTGGTGGATGTGACACTGCCGGAGACGAGTTCGAGCGGGATAGAGGTCCATCTGGAGCACGTGGACGGTCCCGCGATCGGCATCCTCGAGCCCTACACGATTACCGGCGGTGAAGTGGCCGCCGCGCCGTTGGAAGGATTCACCGCACAACGCGCGGTGTGGTGAGCCCTGCCGACACCCGGAGATTCAGCTTTCGTCGTAGCGGGCGATTCGTTCGGCGAGACGCCGATGCCATTTGTTCTTCGATGTCAGGAAGGGTTCGATCTGCCGGCGGACGCCTTGCGCGCGTAGCCGGGCCAATGCTTCCAGGGCGTGGCCTTGGACGGTGTCGTCGTCGAGTTGAGCCACCGCGACCGCCACAGCTCCGGGGTGCCGGCTCTTGCCGAGCCAGTCGACGACCATCTGCCGTTCCATCCCGAAGGAACGGTTCGCGGCGATGGCCGCGAGCTGATCGAAGTACTGTGCGCCGGCCGGGATGGAATAGATCGCATTGCCCGCCGCCCACCGGGTATGCGGATTGATCTCCTTCTTCGCGTCGAACTGGGAGATGAGCGCCGGCACCGCGGCGTCGGATTTGCGAGCTGCTTTGTTGCCGAGGGTGTTCGACAGGGTCTTTCGCGCCAGGTTGCGTCCCTCGGTTTCGGGTCCCGGCCAGCGTGTTTCGAGTTCGGTCAGCCATTCGGCGAGCACGGTGACGACGGTGGGTGAGTCGGTGCCGCGTTCGAATATCTCGGGGATGGTGGAGCCGTATCCCCCGGCCGCGCGGTAGTCGGCGAGCAGGCGGGTCGCGGCGGCGTCGTCGGTGGGGGTCAACTCTGGAAGTCCATTCTGACGTGTTTGATCTTGCCTTGGTTGATCAGGTTCTGCAGGTCAGGGGACAGGGTAGTGGCGTTGTCGGTGATGAGCACGAACTCGTAGCCGTTGGCCTGGCAATAGGCCAGGTCGTCCTGGATCTGCAGAGTCAGGGCCTGGTTCTGCACGTTCTTGACCTCGGTCAACCGTTTGTTGGTGGCGTCGAGGTCGTCCGGTACGCGATTCTTCGCCGTGCCCGAGGCCGAAGGAATCGATTCCTTCTTCTTCGTGGGGTCGATCCCGGCGCGCGCTTCGGCTTTGGCGCCCTCCAGCTTGTTGCGGCGCGCCTGGTCGGCGCGGGTGCGTTCCGGTGGCCGCTTCAACTGTTTGTCCAGGACCGGCTGGAATTTCGTCGTCATCACCGAGGTCACCGTGTTCGAGACCGCGGTGAAGGTCATCACCGAAACCCGGCGGGCGTCGGCCAGACCGTTGAGCATCTCCTGGATCTTGCGGCGACTGTGATCGAGTTCCAGCTCGGCAGCCTCCAGAATCGCCTTCTGGATCGGCCGGCCGATCGTGGCGGCGTTCACCGTATTGATCGCCTGCGCCACCACCTGCAACTGGAGTTCGTACTCCGCACCCTCCTGGGCGGCTTTGAGGACCTCGGCGTAGCCACCGGTGGCGCCGGCCTGCTGCCGCATCGCATCCCCCAAGATCTCGACCCCGTCCAGTACGGAGGTGTGGGTGTTCTGCAGGTCGGGTAACTCCGGGGTCGACGATCCGCTGAGGTTGCGCATCTTGGTACGCAGGTCGGTGTCCTGGGTGCTGTAGATACCGGCGGCGGTCTGCCAGCTCGTCGCCGCCTTCTGCATCAGCTCGGTATTGCCGTTGATCCATTTCGTGGACCCCATCAGTACCGCCCACCCGGCCGGCTCGGGCCGGGTCCCCTCGGCCGGGTTCTTCAGCGGCCGGGCAGTGAAGGTCACCGCGCCCGGGTCCGAGGCCGGTAGCGGGCCGCCGGGGGTGTTGTAGGCTTCCGCGTCCTCGGACTGGTCGTGATTGACCCCGGTCTGCCGCACCAGGGCCGCCATTCGCGCCAGCACATCGGTCGCTTTGCCGGCGGTGACCACAGCTTCGACGCCTGCCACGAAGTAGCCGCGCGCCCACAGCACTCCATCGTCGTCGCTGCCGCTCATCTTCACCGCGCCGCGCAGTTCCTGATCCAGCGTGCGCAACGCCGCCGAGGTCGCGCGGCTGGCCCGGCTGTACTGCCCGGACAGGTCGTAGAACAGCTCCGGGTCCACATCCAGCATCGTCACGAGATTTTCAGCTCCGCCACATCGCCACGTTCGCCTCGATCGCGGCGGTGTAATTCGTGTGCGCCGCCTCCGCCGCACGCCGCATATCCCCCACACCATCACGGATATCGGCGGCCGCGGCCATCAACCGTCGACGCGCATCCGCCTGCGCGACCGCCGCGTCGCCCTCCCAACCCTGCTGCAGCGTCCCGATCGCGGTATCGAAAGCGCGGATCTGATCCTCGAAAAATCCCTCGAAGTTCCGCATTCGCGCGATCACCGAGTCCAGCAACTCCAGGTCCACGCTATGAGACATCGGGCAAATACAATGACGAAGCAACGGATTCGATCGCGGCGGCGTTGGCGCCCTCTTGCTCGAGGTAGGCCTCGGAGTTGTCATCGAGCGCGACCGTCGTGTCACGCATCGCGTCGAGAAGCTCCGACAGCCCCTGTCGCACCTCGGCGAACCCCGCGGCGAAACTATCGCCCTGCACGCCTTTCCACGACCCGATCAGCGTGGAGACGTCGGCATCCAGCGATCCGAATCCACCGGCCAATCCATCCAGCAGAGTCCGGACCGCGGTGGCAGCGGCCGCCAACTCCGCCGGAGTCGCTTGGATCGCTGCTTCATCCGGCATCCGAACTCCCTCGCCCAAACCGCCACAATCGACGAATACGGTTGCGGTCGAGCGTATTCCCCGATATCCGTGACGGTCAACATTACGCGGACGGTAGCGGCCCGAGCGCTGCGGGACGGCATCGGTTCAACCGCCCCGGCGTGGCCGTATCGGCGGGTTCGGGGTCCGGGACGGCTTGCGCGGAGGCTTCACCGTATACGGGCAGAGGTGGGCGGGCGGGGGCGCGCGATGCCCGTCGCGGCCTGCTCGGCAACCGTGGCCGGCAACGAGCTGCCGATGTGTCCGATCTACCTATCCGGTGATTCTCGATTCGTCGGTCGAGGCAGGAGCTTCTCCGAGCCGACCGGCACGAAGAGAAACGGTATCTGCGATGACGGAAGTACTGCCCCTTGCCTACGGGTACCTGCGCGACGATCTGCTCAGCGCACGCGGCTCGGCGAAAGGCATGCTGCGAGCTGCCGCGAACACGGTGATCACTCCGCACGGCCGGCCGGCCGAAACGGTACCCGGAACCCTCCTGCACGGCTTCGGTAACGCATGGCGAATCGGTCGTGCACGGGGCCGGTTCCCGATGCCGGCGGCGTGCAATGGCTGAGTCCCGGGTCCCACCGGCTTCTGGCGCGGTCTGGCCGGTCGGCCATATTGTGACGTTGCTGAGAGATCCGCTGGCATTTCTGTCGTCGCTGGCGCGTGACGGCAGTGAACTCGTGCGAATACGGATCGGTCCCGGGTCCGCTGTCGTGGTGTGCGACCCGGACCTCACCGACCGCGTCCTTCGTGATGATCGAACTTTCGACAAGGGCGGGCCGCTGTTCGATACAGCCCGGAAAGTGGTGGGTGAGAACGTGATCACCTGTCCGCACCCGATGCATCGTCGGCAGCGATCGTTGATCCGGCCGACATTCGGCCGGGCACGACTGGCGAACTACGGCCGGGCGATGACCGCCGAGGCCGATGCCATGACCGCCGCCTGGAACGACGGTGAAGTCGTGGATATGCGGGCCGCGGCCTTACGCCTGACCACACAGACTGTGATGGCGACAATGTTTTCCGGCGCACTGACACCGCACGTCCGCGATCGAGCGTTGGCCGATGTCACCGATATCGTCAACGGGTTGTACCGGCAGATGCTGGCGCCGCCGCTGCTGAATCGGATACCGACGCCGGGCAATCGCCGGTACGGGCGAGCGCACGCACGGCTTCGCGAGTTGATGGCGCGTATTGTCGCCGAGCGGCGGATCGACGGCACCGACCATGGGGATCTGGTTTCGGCGATGCTCGCGGCCCGGCTCCCCACCGAATCAGCCGCATCCGACGATATCGGCGGCGGTATGACCGACCGCCAGATCTGCGATCAGCTCATGGCTTTCTTCATCGCCGGATCGGAGACCACCGCGAGCGCGCTCGCGTGGGCGTTGCATCTGCTCGTGGCCCATCCCGAGATCGAGGAACGGCTGCATCAGGAGACGGCCCGAGTCCTCGACGGAGCTCCGGCCCGCTATCGAGACCTGCCCGACCTGCCGCTGACGGGACATATCATCACCGAAGCACTACGGCTCTACCCACCCGGCTGGCTGTTCACCAGAACAGTCACCACCGATACTCGACTGGGCGGTTACGACCTTCCAGCCGGAACCTCTGTGGTGTACAGCCCCTACCTTCTGCACCGTCGCAGTGATCTCTATCCGAACCCGGATCGCTTCGACCCCGACCGATGGGACACCCCGCGACCGTCGATTCGGCGGCACGCCTTCGTGGCCTTCGGCGCCGGCCCGCGGCGATGCCCGGGCGAGGCCTTCGCTGTCACAGAACTGACCCTTGCCCTGGCCACGATCACCGGCCGGTGGCGGATTCGCCATCGAGTCGGCACCCGCACCCGCCCCGCGGTGGCAATGGCACTGCACCCCCGCGAGCTGCGGATCCGCGTCGATTCCGCCAAGTGTGGCGGTATTCCGCCGGCGACGGAGGGCCACCGATGACGATTATCGAACAGCCTGCTCTGCCGGGGATCTTCTGCCCTATCGAATCCGATATCCATCCCGCGGTCGAGACGATCGAGAACCGGTCGATCGAGTGGTTGCGGGCCGTCGACTTCTTCGGTGACCGACACCGGGGACGCACACTGATCGCGACCAAGTCGGCCGAGTTCATGGCGAGGATGGCACCGCACGGCCGCGCGGATCGATTGCAGATCGCAGCGGATTGGGCCTACTGGGGATTCGCGTTCGACGATCGCTTCGACCGAGGCTCCCTGTCGAAGGACCTCGCTGGGTTCGTGTCCTATGCCACCGGGATCGTACGGGTGCTGGAAGCGCCGGGATCGGCGTTACTGGAGACCGATCCGCTGGTGAGCGGCCTGGTCGATATCTCGGCACGGTTCGCCGAATGTGTGACACCGGTCCGGCATCGTCGATGGGTTCAGGCCCACCGTGCCTGGCTGTTCGGGGTCTGCGCCGAGATGGGTACGACCACGGCACCGAGCGTGGACGAGTACCTCGCCATCCGGATCAACAACGCGGCGGGCGAGGTCGTCACCGTCAGTACGGAACTGGTGAACGAATACGAACCTCCGGAGGCGGAGTTGGAGCTGCCCCGGGTGCGGGCACTCACCGAGATGGCACGTGTGCTCGCGGCCCTGGACAACGACTTGCACTCCCATCCCAAGACAGTGGCGTCGAACGAGACCAACCAGCACAATCTGCTGACGGTGATGGCAGCGCGCCATGCCTGCGGGCCGGACGAGGCGATCGCACGAGCGGTGCGGTTGCGTGACCGGATCATGTGCCGGTTCCTCGTCGCAGGCGCACAGACCCGGGGGCTGAGCACAGACACCCGCCGCTATCTCCAGGGCCTGCGGCACGTGGTCCGGGGCAATCTCGATTGGGCACTCGAGGTGGAACGTTACGCAGTCGACGGTCGGACCGTGGCCGACTGCTTCACCATCACCGACTCCCCCACCGATTCCTCACCCTCTCCTCCCGGGATATCGTCCATCGACTGGTGGTGGCGGGTATGACGCGATATCGCCGGCGGCCGCGGGTTTCCTCGAACCCACCACCGCGCCGAATCCGAGAAACCGAGAATGCCGTTATTCGGGCCCGACGAGCGGTCGTGGCGGGAAGCCGCGCCTGCGGCAATCGGTTCCGGTCGCATATGCCTTGCGCCGAGGACGATTTCACCTTCTTCCTGCCGGTTCGTTGATAGCATGCGGGCGGCGAACCGGCCACCATATCGGCGGAAGAAGAGGGGCGTTGATGGAAGTGGAAGGCGTCCACCATTCGTACGGCAGGCGGTCGGTGTTGCGCGGTATCGACATCGTGTTGCCCGCCGGGACGCTGGTCGGAATCGTCGGGGAGAACGGCGTCGGCAAGTCGACATTGTTGAAGGTGCTCTCCGGAGAGTTGCGACCGGACCGCGGGGTGGTCCGGCACCGTGGACGGTTCGGTTACTGCCCCCAGCAGGTGGTTCTGAACGACGCGTTCACAGTTCGCCAGCACCTGGACTTCTTCGCCGCGGCCTACGCCGTCCCGGACCTGCGGCGGGCCGAGCAGACCATGGAGATCCTGCGTTTCTCCGAGTATGCCGGGGAGCGAGTCGGCACACTGAGCGGCGGCACCCGGCAGAAGCTCAACCTCACCCTCGCGGTGATGCACGATCCGCAGGTCCTGTTGCTCGACGAGCCGTATCAGGGTTTCGACTGGGAGACGTATCTGCGTTTCTGGGATCTGGTCGCGGAATTCCGGGACACCGGCCGATCGGTCCTGGTCGTCTCGCATCTGGCTCACGACACCGACAAGCTGGATCAGGTGTGGCGGTTGCACGAGGGCGTTCTCCGGAGCACCCAGGAGACAGCCGGATGAGCGAGGGTGTGCGGCTGTTCCTGATCGCCACGCGCTACGGCCTCGTCGAGCACGCGCGTAACCGGTTCGCCATGGTGTTGGTGGCCGTCTTCGTTCCCGTTCTGATCACTCTGGTACGGGTGGCCGTCACCGATATCGAGGTACCGTTCCGGCTGCGGGGCACCGGTCTCGTGCTGCGCGCCGATGGCAATGAGCTCGCCCAGATCAGCGGCGCCCTCACCGCGGTCTCGCTGATCATCGGATTCATGATGTTCGCGGCGACCTTCAGCAGCGGAGCCTTCGACCGGCGGCTGTCGATGGCCGGATTCCCCCGGGTGGCATCGGCTCTCGCGAAAATCGCCTGCCTGGTGGTGGCGTCGCTGGGGGTCTGCGTCTATGCCACCGCGGTCATCTGCTGCTACTGGTCGCCGCAACGGCCGGTTCAGCTCGCCGCGGCGCTGTTCTGCGCGGCGATGACCTACGGGGCGCTGGGTGTCGCTCTCGGCGCGCTGCTGCGCCGTGAAGTGGAGGGTATGTTCGCCATAGCGATGATCAGCTGTTTCGACATGGCTGTACAGAACCCCATTGCCAGCAGCGGCGCGGACAGCGAATTCATACGCTTACTGCCCTCCTACGGTGCGATGCAGGCCTCGACCGCAGCCGGTTTCGCCGACACCACACTCGTCGCGGGCTTCGCCGTGCAACTCGTCTGGTTCACCGCGAGCGCCCTCGCCGGACTGGTCGCTTTCCATCTGCGCACCCGCTCGGCCCTGGGGCCGAGGAGGTGGATCCCCCTCCTCGGATTCCGCGCCGCCGGGCCGGCGAAGTCCGGACAGCCGGCGAAACACTGAACGCACGTCCCGGGCTGTCCGCACCGGCGGACAGCCCGGGACGAAGCCTGTGCAGCGCCGGCCGCGGGAGCTACAGCACGGCAGGAGCGGGTTCGGCGGCCCGGAGGTAGACCTCCCGGCGCAGGCGTTCCAGGTCCGGCGCCGCGGACGCCGCGGAATTCGAGGTCGGCGTGTACCTATCGCTCTCACGTCCCCAGAGCCCCATTCGGGCCATACTTCCGTACATCTCCGCGTATTCCTTCCCCTTGCCCGACAGGCCGGGAAGCACGCGGAAGAGGGTGGGAACGTAGCGGAGCGCCGACTCGAACTGGGCGCGATGCTCGGCGACCTGGCGCCGCACCTGCTCGACGGCTTCGCCGCGGGTGCAGCCCGTCTCGTGCCGGACCGCCCTGACCAGGTTGTAGGGGACCCGGTCGGCCTCGTCCTGGGCCAATCCCACCAGATCGTTCTCCACGAAGGTCACCCAGAAGCCGAGTTCCTCGAGACGGCGGATGACGGGGTGGTTGCGCACTTTTCCGGGCAGTTCCCGGTCGTGGTACATCTCCATGACCGCGATGGCGGTTTCCAGCCCACTGGTCGACATCCGCAGTGGCAGGTAGTCGGCCGTGGCGGGAATATGGCCGTCGATACGATGGTGCGCCTCGCGTTCGGCGGCTTCGAACCACTCCTCGACACCGTCGAGAAACCGCTCCTGCCAGCGGGCGGTGCGGCCCTCGCGCAGGCGCGGCCACAAGCTCGCCCACGCCGTCGGAATCGCGCCCGACCGCCACGGCGCCGCCGGGTCCTGGCGCAGTGTCGCCACCATGCCACGCCGGAGCGCGGTCACATCGTCCGGATCGGTCAGCTTCGGATCCTCGAAGAGGTCGTCCCACATGAGGGCCAGCACGGCCATGCCGTAGGCGGTCTGTTCGCGGTGCGCGTCCGCCGCCGGGGCCAGAATTCGTGCCCGGCTCCGGATCGCTCCGGTCCACCGGTGGTAGTCGGCCTCGGCCGCGGAGGTAGCGAGGCCGGTATCGACCAACCAGCCCGTCAACCATTCCGCGACCCGCGGTGGGAGGTCGTCGACCGGAGCGTCCGGGGTCCGGGTCGGTGGTCGGGAGACCGCGAGGCGAGCGGGACGCCGGTCGAGGATCGACCGGATGTAGGCGGTCATCGCCCGGCGGGCGTCCGTGGCGACGGGCAGGTCGGCGAGCCGACCGGCGGCCTTGTCGACGAATTCCTCTGCCACCGCCCGGGCTTGGTCGACGGCGCCGGAGGCGACGACCAGTTCCCGGGCCCGTGCGGCCTGCTCCCCGGTCATTCTGCCGCGCAGCAGGCGGGCCAGCTCCGGGTCGCGGGCGGCCGCGCGGATCACCGGAAGTGTGTAGATACCCTCGGGCAGGTCAGCGTTGACGGGCTTGCCCATTTCCGCGGCGGTCGAGGTCAGATCGAGGATGTCGTCATAGAGCTGGTAGGCCAGTCCGAAATGCCGGCCGAACAGCGCCAGCGCCTCTTCTTCGTCCGCGGAGCGGCCGGCCTGCATCGCCCCCACCCGGCATGCCAGCGACAGCACCGCCGCCGTCTTACCGTCGATCGTGTCCAGGTAGGACTGTTCGCTGCGGGAGGGCACGTAGAGGTCGGCGGCCTCGATCACCATGCCCGCGCACATCTGCTCGCCCGCGATCGTCGCCGCGAGAACCTCGCGGGAGCCGAGTTCGGCCAGCATGCGCAGGCCCGAGAATGTCACCGCGTCCCCACCCAATACGGCCATATGCGATCCCCACACCGCGTTGGCACTGGGACGACCGCGGCGCTGGTCCGCGTGATCGACGACGTCGTCGTGGTAGAGCGACCCCAGATGCATCATCTCCACGGCGGCCGCGGCCCGCACCGCCCGGTCGGCGGCCGGCGTATCGGGATCGGTGAACAGGTAGTACGACAGCAGGGTCAGAGTCGGGCGGACCAGACGGCGCGAGGTGCCCGGCCCTTCGTCTGTGAGTGCGGTCAGTTCCGGTCTGTTCTCCAACCGAACAGGTCCGAGAAGGTCGCGGACGCGGTTCAGGTCCGCCTCGAGATGTGGGAAGACAGCCGAATCGATTTCACGTGGCACGAGCGCGCTCCTGACTTGGCGGATCGGTCATCTACGAACACCGCCGGTCAGTCTGTCACCACCCGCGCGCAAAGATGTTGGTATCGAACAACTTCGGCGACCGACACGCGGCGGGGGTGCGCGCCGCGCCGAAGAGGCCGAACCGCCGGGCGACCGCCTTCGAGCCGGCTCAGCCGGCGGTGGAGGCGCGCTCGACCAGATATGGGCGGAAACCGACGTGCTCCGGTCGCGTTCCCCCATCCTCGGCGGCGGCGACCAGCAGATCGACGGCGACGGATCCGATATCGGCCCGAGGTTGACGAATGGAGGTGAGCGGGACGACCGCGGACTGGGCGAAATCGATATCGTCGTAACCGACCAGCGCGATATCACCGGGCACCTCGACGCCGTGCAGCGTGAGGGCCTGCAGCACACCGATCGCGAGCAGGTCGTTGACGCAGAACACGGCGTCGGGCCGGTCGCCGGGGGGCCGGGCGGCGATACGCTCGCCGGCGGCGCGACCGGCGAGAACCGTCATGGCCGGGGTGTCGACGACGGTGAGCGTGACACCCGGGTGTTCGGCCGCGGCGCGCCGGGCGCCCGCCCGGCGATCCGCCACCTGCGTCAGCGAGGCCGGACCGCCGATCACGGCAATACGCCGGCGGCCGCCGGCACAGAGGTGCCGCACGGCCAGCTCCCCACCGGCGATATCGTCCACGGCGACCGAGGAGAACGGTGTGCCGTGCCCGTCACGGTCCACCAGCACCACCGGCACCCCGCGGTTGTGCAAGGCGACGAGCCGGTGCTGATCCTCCCCGGACGGTGAGATGAGGAGCCCGAAAACTCGCTGTTCATCGAAGGTTTCGAGGTAGCGGCGTTCGCGGTGCGGGTCGTCGTCGCTGGAGCCGAGCAGCACGACGAGGTCGTGTTCGGCGGCGCGCTGCTGCGCGGCGCGGGCCACATCGGAGAAGAAGGGGTTGCCGATATCGAGCACCACCAGGCCGACGCAGCGGGAGCGACCCGCCTTGAGCTGACGCGCCGCGTCGTTACGGACGAAACCCAGCCGATCGATGGCGGCGAGAACCCGCTCGACGGTGGCGGGTGCGACCTTGTCGGGCGCGTTGAGCACATTGGAGACGGTGCCGACCGATACCGACGCCGCGGCGGCGACCTCCCGCATGCTCACCACCGGCGCCGGCACCTCCTCTGTCCGCGCAGGCATCGCTATAGCCTGCTCACCCTCGATCTTGGCCGGGGACCGGGCGCGGAGCAAGCCTGGTCAGCTGGGTCACATGCTGTGGTGTCAGTTCCTCCAGGCAGGTGACGCCGAGCAACCGCATGGTGCGCTCGATCTGTTCGGTGAGGATCTCCACCGCCCGGTTCACCCCGGCTTCGCCGCCGGCCATCAGGCCGTAGAGGTAGGCGCGGCCGATGAGGGTGAAGCGGGCGCCGAGCGCTATCGCGGCCACGATATCGGCGCCGGACATGATGCCGGTGTCCAGAACGATCTCGGTATCACGCCCGAGTTCCCGGGCGACCTCGGGTAGCAGGTGGAACGGTACAGGTGCCCGGTCCAGCTGGCGGCCGCCGTGGTTGGAGAGCACGAGGCCGTCGACACCGGTGTCCACCACTGCCCGGGCGTCGGCGAGGGTCTGGATGCCCTTGACGACCACCTTGCCGGGCCACTGGTCGCGGATCCAGGCCAGGTCCTCGAAGTTCACCGTCGGGTCGAACATGGAGTCGAGCAGCTCTGCCACAGTGCCCGACCAGCGGTCCAGCGAGGCGAAGGCCAGCGGTTCGGTGGTGAGGAAGTCGATCCACCAGCGCGGCCGGGGCAATGCGTCGAGCACGGTGGCCGGGGTGAGCGCGGGAGGGATCGACATGCCGTTGCGGGTGTCGCGCAGGCAGGCGCCGGCCACAGGGACGTCCACCGTAACCAGCAGGGTGTCGAAGCCTGCGGCGGCGGCGCGCTCGACCAGCGCCATGGAGCGGTCGCGGTCCTTCCACATGTAGAGCTGGAACCAGTTGCGGCCGTGCGGGTTCGCCGCGGCCACATCCTCGATGGAGGCGGTGCCCATGGTGGAGAGCGAGAACGGGATTCCGGCGCGGCCCGCCACCCGGGCGCCCGCGTACTCGCCCTCGGTCTGCATCATCCGGGTGAAGCCGGTGGGGGCGATACCGAACGGCAGCGATACCGGTCCACCGAGGACTTCCCGGCCGGTGCTGACCTTGGCGACGTCGCGCAGGATCGCCGGATGGAATTCGATATCAAGGAACGCCTGCCGCGCGCGGTCCAGGGAGATCTCGCCTTCCGCGGCGCCGTCGGTGTAGTCGAAGGCGGCGCGCGGGGTGCGCCTCTTGGCGATACGGCGGAGGTCCTCGATGGTGAGCGCGGCGTCGAGCCGCCGCTGCACGCCTATGCGCGGCTTTTTGAACTGCATCAGCGGCGCGAGATCACGGGGTTTGGGTAGCTGTCGTTTCATCAGCCTGCTTTCCTGACGGGTTCGGTACGTGGCTCGTAACGCTGCGGCGGGAACGCGGCGATCACCTCGGCGCGCAGCGCGTCCACATCGCCGTGCAGCAGGCCGTGGGTGCGGGCCTGCACCAGGATATTTCCGAGCGAGGTCGCCTCGACGGGGCCGGCCAGTACCGGGACACGGGCGTGCTCGGCCAGCAACCGGCACAGCAGCCGGTTGCGGGCGCCGCCGCCGACCAGGTGGATCGTGCGTACCGGGATGCCGGTCAGCTCCTCGGCGGTCCGCACTCCGGCGGCGAAGGCGGCGGCGAGGCTCTCCACAATGGCACGCACCGTCGAGACGGGGCTGTCCGGCGCCGGCAGTGCCCGGGTCGTGTACCAGTCGGCGATCCGGGCGGGCATATCGCCGGGGGTGAGGAATATCGGGTCGTCCACGTCGAATACGGCCGCCGGAGCGGGGGCATCGGCGGCCGCGGTGAGCAGCCGGGCGAGGTCCACTGTGGTGTCGGTGCGCTGCCAGTGCCGGACCGACTCACTGAGCAGCCACAAACCCATGACATTGCGCAGGTAGCGGGTGCGCCCGTCGAGTCCGGCCTCATTGGTGAAGTTGGCCGCCCGTCCGGCCGCCGAGATCAGCGGCGCGGGCAGTTCCACACCGACCAGCCCCCAGGTGCCGCAGGAGATATAGGCGGCGGCGTCCGGCGCCATCGGTACCGCGGCCACGGCGGACGCCGTGTCGTGCGAGGCGACGGTGCTCAGCGTCAATGCCCGGTCCAGCCCGAAAGCCGCCGCTACTCCGGGTAGTACCGGGCCCAGCGTCGTGCCGGGCTCGACCACGTCCGGGAAGAGGTCCGGCAGCTCCAGCCGGGCCCGTACCTCGTCGTCCCAGCGGCCGTCCAACCCGAGCAGTCCGGTGGTGGAGGCATTGGTGCGTTCGGTGACCCGGGCGCCGGTCAGCCAGTAGCCCAGCAGGTCCGGGATGAGCAGTGCCTGGTCCGCGGACTCGAGTGCGCCCCGGAGTCGATCGGCGGCGAGCTGGTAGATCGTGGTGAAGGGCAGGAACTGCAATCCGTTCCGGCGGTACAGCTCGTCCGGATCCACCACCGCATGCACTGCCGCCACACCGGCGGCCGAACGGGTATCGCGGTAGTGGTGGGGCAGTCCGAGCGGCGCGCCGTGCCGGAGCAGACCGTAATCGATTGCCCACGAGTCGATTCCGGCTCCCAACAGACCCGGCTCCAACCGGGCGGCCTCGGCCAGGCCGCGTCCGATATGCCGGTACAGACCGAGGAGATCCCAGTGCAGCGCCTCTCGCTCGCCGTGCCACAGCGGCAGTGGGTCGTTGGCGAACCGGGCGACCTGCCGCATGGCGATGCGGCCGGGACCGACCCGCGCCAGCATGACCCGGCCGCTGGTGGCACCGAGATCGACGGCGGCGACCGCGCCGGTGGCGCTCATCGCAGGAACGCCGCGGCGACCCCGGCGTCGACCGGTACGTGCAGCCCGGTGGTGTGCGAGAACTCCGGACTGCACAGCGCGAACGCGGCATTGGCGATGTGTTCGGGCAGCACCTCCCGCTTGAGCAGGGTGCGCTGGGCGTAGAAGGCGCCCAGTTCGGACTCTTCCACGCCGTACACGGCGGCGCGCTGCGCGCCCCAGCCGCCGGCGAAGATTCCGGAGCCGCGCACCACGCCGTCGGGGTTGATGCCGTTCACCTTGACGCCGTGCTCGCCGAGTTCTGCGGCCAGCAGCCGCACCTGATGCGCCTGATCGGCCTTGGCGGCGGAATAGGCGATATTGTTCGGCCCGGCGAAGACCGAGTTCTTCGACGAGATGTAGAGGATGTCGCCGCCCATGCGCTGATCGATCAGCGCCCGCGCCGCCGCCTTGGACACCAGGAACGAGCCCTTGGCCATGACGTCGTGCTGCAGGTCCCAGTCCGCCTCGGTGGTCTCCAGCAGCGATTTCGACAGCGAGAGACCGGCGTTGTTGACCACCAGGTCCAAGCCGCCGAACGCGAGTACCGCCGCGTCCACCGCCGCACGCACCTGTGCCTCATCGGTGACATCGGCGCCGATACCGATCGCCACATCGGCCGAACCGATCCCGGCCGCGACCTCGACGGCCTTCGCCGTGTCGCGATCCGCGACCACCACGCAGGCGCCCTCGGCGGCCAGCCGCTGCGCGATGGCCTTACCGATACCGGACGCCGCGCCGGTGACCAGTGCGATCCGGGTGGCGAGCGGCTTGGGCGCCGGTCGCCGTGCCAGCTTGGCTTCCTCGAGTGCCCAGTACTCGATACGGAATTTCTCCGACTCGTCGATCGGCCGGTACCGGGACACCGACTCGGCGCCGCGCATCACATTGATCGCGTTCAGGTAGAACTCACCGGCCACCCGCGCGGTCTGCTTGTCCGCGCCGTAGCTGAACATGCCGACGCCCGGGACGAGCACGATCGCCGGGTCGGCACCGCGCATGGCCGGCGAATCCTGGTCGGCGTGCCGCTCGTAGTAGGCGCGGTACTCCGCCCGGTAGGTCTCGTGCAGTTCGGCGAGCCGCTGCTTGCACTGCTCGATCGAGGCGTCGGCGGGCAGGTCCAGCACCAGCGGCGCCACCTTGGTGCGCAGGAAGTGATCCGGGCAGCTGGTACCCAGTGCGGCCAGTCGCGGATGCTCGGCGCGGGAGAGGAATTCGAGCACCGGCGCGGTATCGGTGAAATGCCCGACCTGGCGGCGGTCGGTGGAGGCCAGCCCGCGCAGGAACGGCGCCAGAGCCGCCGCCTTCGCCCGGCGCCGCGGCTCCGGCAGCGCCTCGTATCCGGGCAGCACCGGCCCGAACGGTTCCGCCTTTCCATTCGCCGCCAGGAAACGCTCGATGGTGTCGATGATCTCCCGCGAATGCGCCTCGGCCTCGTCGGAGGTGTCACCCCATGCGGTGATGCCGTGCCCGCCGAGGATCGTGCCGACGGCCTGCGGGTTGCGCCGGCGGATCTCGGCGATATCGAGGCCGAGCTGGAAACCGGGGCGCCGCCACGGCACCCACACCACCCGGTCGCCGAAGATCTTCTCGGTCAGCTCCGGGCCGTCGACGGCGGTGGCCAGCGCGATCCCGGAGTCGGGGTGCAGATGATCCACATGCGCGGCCTCCACCAGGCCGTGCATGGCGGTGTCGATGGAGGGGGCGGCGCCGCCGCGGCCGTGCAGGGTGTAGTCGAACGCGGCGACCATCTCGTCTTCCCGGTCCACACCCGGGTAGACGCCGGTCAGGGCGCGCAGGCGGTCCAGCCGCAGCACCGCCAAGCCGGCCTCGGTAAGTGTGCCGAGGTCGCCGCCGGAACCTTTGACCCACATCAGCTCGACGGGCTCGCCGGTCACCGGGTCGGTGTCGGTGCCCTTGGCGGAGGTGTTGCCGCCCGCGTAGTTGGTGTTCTTCGGGTCGGCGCCGAGCCGGTTGGACCGGGCGACGAGTTCCGCGACCGTGGGGTGGGTCATGACAGTAATTCCCTCTTTCTGGTGGTCGGTGTGGTCAGGCGCCCCAGGAGGCGGCGGGCCCGGTGCGTTCGGCGGCGAGCCGCTGCTGCTGTCCGGAGCGGGCGTAGGCGGCCATCGGGTCCGCCGGCAGACCCCGCTCGGCGCGCCGCGCCGCCAGTCGCGGCCGGATATCGGTGTAGAAGGCGTCCATGAACACGGCGTTGGCGCCGAGTACATCGCCGGACTCCTGGGCGGCGGTGAGTGCGTCGAGATCGACCAGCGCGGCCCGCGCGGTCATCTCTTCGACATTGAGCACCGAGCGGAGCTGGCCGGGGATCTTGTCCTCGATGTTGTGGCACTGGTCGAGCATCAGCGCCACCCCGTTCTCCGGCGCCAGCCCGCCGCCGCGCAGCACCTCGAACAGGATGCGGAACAACTGGAACGGATCGGCGGCGCCGACGATGAGGTCGTCGTCGGCGTAGAAGCGGGAGTTGAAATCGAACGATCCCAGCTTCCGCAGCCGCAGCAGCTGCGCCACGATGAACTCGATATTGGTGCCCGGCGCGTGATGGCCGGTGTCCAGGCAGACCACCGCCCGCTCCCCCAACGCGCTGACCTGGGCGTAGGCAGTTCCCCAGTCCGGCACATCGGTCATGTACATGGCCGGTTCGAAGAATTTGTACTCGAGCACCAGCCGCTGGTCTTCGCCCACGTGCTGGTAGATGGTGGCCAGCGATTCCGCGAGCCGGTCCTGACGGCCCCGGATATCGCCCTGCCCCGGATAGTTGGTGCCGTCGGCGAGCCAGATCTTCAGATCCCGGGAGCCGGTCTGCTCCATGATCTCCAGGCAGGCCAGGTGATGGTCGATCGCCTTCTGGCGGATTCGCTTGTCGGTGTGGGTCAGACTGCCGAACTTGTAGTCGTCGTCCTGGAAGGTGTTGGAGTTGATCGTGCCCAGCCGCACGCCGAGGTCCGCGGCGTACCGGCCCAGTGCGGCATAGTCGTCGACCGTGTCCCACGGGATGTGCAGTGCCACGGCCGGCGCGAGACCGGTGAGCCGGTGCACGGTGGCCGCGTCGGCGATCTTCTCCTGGACCGTGCGGGCCGTACCCGGCGTGCCGAACACCTTGAATCGGGTACCGGAATTGCCGAAGGCCCAGGACGGCAGTTCGATCGCGAGGGATTCCAGGACGGTGTCGAGGGACACGGGCGATGTTCCTTTCGCAGGGTTCGACATCTCAGTGGCCTCCCACCGGAGCACCCTCGAGGCCGCGACCGATTCCGGTCTCGGGGAGCACCCCGGCGCTCGCGGATCCGGTGACCGGGCTGCCGTAGCGCTCCTCCTCGATTTCACGCAACGTCTTGCCCTGCGTGCGCGGGGCGAAGATCGCGCCGATCGCGAGGGCCACGGTGAGCAGGCCGATCAGCAGCAGACCGACCACGGTGAGCCCGGTGGCGGCCAGCATGGTCGGGAAGAAGTAGCTCAGCAGGCCGGTCGCCGAGCGCACCACGAAGAACATGAAACCCTGCGCGCTGGCGCGGTAGGGAGTGGCGAAGAGTTCGCTGGTCCACAGGCTGTAGAAGGCCTGCGCACCGATACTGCTGGAGACGCCCCACAGCACCGCGAAGATCAGCAGCGTCGGCATCCCGGCGTCGGTGAAGAACACCAGGACGCACCAGGCCAGCACACCGAGCGCCGCGCCGATCACATACAGCAGCCGCTGAGAGATCCGGTCGGCGTAGGCCATGAACCCGAAGTAGGTCGCCGTGACGGTGCAGCCCCACACCAGCACCTGCAGCAGGTTCTGCGCAACGGCGCTGTGCACCCCCGCGCTGTCGTAGACCCGCGGCATGAAGATACCGGCCTGACCGGCGACGGTGTTCCAGAAACCGTAGATGCCCATCAGCACGAGCAACGCGGTGATATTGATCCGGCGCGAGAAGAGCCCGCGCAACCCCTGTCCGCCGGTGGCCGACCGCACCGGCGCCACCGCACCGGATCCCGCTTCGTCCTGCCAGATCTTGGATTCGGTCAGACCCTGCCGGATCCACCAGACCACCGCCGCCACCACGAACAAGTGCAGGAAGATCAACCGCGACCCGAGCAACCCCATCGGCGCCAGCGCGGCGGCCAGCGCGAACCCGACCAGCGGCCCGACCGACCAGGCCAGCTGCGCGGTACCGACGTGGCGGGCACGGTCGGTGGTGGGCGCCTGCTCGGCGATATAGGTCCAGGAGGCCGGCACCCCCGCACCCACCGCGATACCGGTGATCACGAAGGCGGCCAGCAGCATGCCGAAGTTCATCGCGAACGTCGCGAGCAACACTCCCGCCATGTACACCAGCAGGTCGTAGGTGTAGATCGCCTTACGTCCGAAGCGGTCGCACAGCGGCCCGCCGATACCCGCGCCGATCGCCGCGCCGAAGGCGTTGGCACTCAACGCGGCCAGCAGTCCGACGGCGAAATTGCTGATGCCGAACGCGTCCTGCCAGAAGGTCAGGCTCGTGGCGATGGCGATGATGGAACCCGCCTCGATGTAATTGGACATCGCGACGGATATCGTCGCTTTCCACCCGGTGGTGGTTCGTGCGCCTACCTTCATGGTCTTCCTCGGGGTCTAGCAGGGTTCTCAGGGGGAAGTCGGGGCGAGCCGTCGGCTCAGTCCAGGTGGAAGTACTCGGTGAGGCGGTGCATCGTCTCGTCCGGCCGCGCACCTGGCGCGACAGCGGGCGCCTGGAAGTACTCGGCCATCGTCGCCTGCCAGCGCGTATTGACCTCGGTGGCCGCCATCGCGGCCTGGGCCCGCGCGAAGTCCGGCGTCTCCAGGTAGCCCACGACCAGGCCGTCTTCCGGCCGGAGGAACAGCGAATAGTTCGTCCAACCCGCCGCTCGCAGCGCGTCCAGCATGTCCGGCCACACCGTGGCGTGGGCGGCCAGATAGTCGTCGGTCCGTTCCGGACGCAAGGTCAGCAGGAAACAGACTCGTTCGATGGTATCGGGCATCGGGGCTCCGCCTCGTCGTTGAAACGTTTTAATATGTGAGCGGCGCCACCGTAAAGGCTGAAAGGTGACGCAGTCAACCCCCACCGAGCACCGGCCGAAGCGGTAGAACCGTGCGGCCATCGGCACTCGAATGATCGCCGGCAGTTCGAGGACGGTCCGGCACCGCGCACCCGCGAGAGCGATCCGGACGTTCCGGCCTCAGTGGAGGACGCCCGCGATCTCCCGGGCGGTGACTTTCGCGAGGTCGACGAAGAACGGAACCCGTTCGTCGATCATCAGCTCGACCGGCCCGCGCAGCCCGAGCGCGAACCGCACCTGCCCCGACTCGTCACCTATCGGTACGCCGATGGTCCGGAATCCGCGCACGAGCTCCTCGTCGTTGAACGCGTAGCCGCGTTCCCGCGTATGAGCGAGTTCCTTGCCGAGTTCCACCGGCCCGGAAATCGACCGTGCGGTGCCACGGTCGTACGGCAGCCGGGTCAACTCGTCCTCGCCGGTCTGCGCCCAGGCCAGGAGCACCTTGCCGAGCGCGCTGGCGTGGAGGGGAAGCCGGAGACCTTGCAGTTCATGGCCGTCCGCTTCGCGCCAGCTGCTGGTTCCCAGCAGTACCGCATCGTTACCGTGCCGCGCGGCGATGGAGGCTTTTGCGCCCGTGATCCGCGCCAGCTCCTCCAGGTGTGGTTCCGCGAGGTGAATGCGGTGCTGCCGATAGGCGATCTGACCGTATTCGGCGAGCGCGGTCCCCAGGCGGTACCGGCTGGGCGAGTCCATCTTGTCGAGAAAGCCTGCCTCGACGAGTGCGGAGAGCAGGCGATGGGTTGTGCTCACCGGCAGATCCAGCCGCCGGGCGATCTCGGAGACACCGAGGTCCTCGCCGTTACGGAAGCAGGCGAGGACGGCCAGAGCGCGGGTGACGGACTGGAGTTGGCCGGTGGCCGGGGATCTGGGCTCCACATGGTGAAGCTAGCACGGAACACGAGCGGATCGGGCACCGGTTTTTCCGGATTGTGGAAAGAATTGTTTCGACCGCAGCAACCACCGGGCTCCCCGTCGTGGCTATTATCCGAGCATTTTCGCGATTTCTGGACACCGGGAAGGGCAAACATATATCCGGTCGCCGAGTCAAGCTTTCCAGTCAACGGAACGGTAAGGGTGGGCACCCGCATGACTGCCGCATAGCTTCCTCGAGTACCAGCCCTCGCCCGACCAGGAGCCGATATGCGTCCCCACCGCCGACCACCTCGAGTGCGCGCCGCTCTCGCGATCCTTCCCGTCGTCGCGCTGGTTGCCGCCGCGTGTGGCTCCGGCGGAGCCGGCCCGGACGATTCCGCGGCGGGCGGCGGCGCCACCTTCGTCCTCAGGGTCACCGACGAAGGCAATTCCGGTCCGCTCGCCGTCGCCAAGCGAGACGGTACTTTCGACGAAGCGCTCGCTCCATTGGGCGCGAAGGTCGAGTGGGTCAAGGCGCCGCCGTCGTTCAGCGCGAATCTCAAGTTGTTCAACGCCGGCGAGCTCGATGTCTCCGGTGGCGCCTACAGTCCGGTCGTCGGCGCGCTCTCCAAGGATGTCGGCGTACGGATCATCGCGGTCGCCGACCCGGTGGATCAGGATCAGGCCGGGATCATCGCCTCACCGGACTCGGGGATCCAGGAGGTGAAAGACCTCGTCGGTAAGCGAGTCGCCGTCAATCCGGCGGGCAAGGGTGAGTACATCACGCTGAAGGCATTGGCGCAGGCCGGGATTCCGGCCGACCGGGTCGAGCGGGTGCCCCTGCAGATATCGGACGCCGCCTCCGCCTTCTCCACCGGGCAGGTCGACGCCTGGGCCTCGTTCAACGACCCGTACGCGGAAGCCAAGGCCCGCGGAGCCGTCGAGATCGCGACCGAGGCCACCGTCGGCTCGACGGACAATACGATCGTCGCGTTCCGCACCGAAGTACTCGACAAGCGGCCCGACGTCGCCGCGAAGTATCTCGAGACGTTGCAGCAGTTGGTCGAACGTCAGCGGGCCAACCCCGAGGACTTCGAGAACGTGTTCGAGAAGGCCGGGCCGCGCGCGCTGTCCGGGGACCGGCTCGCGCGCGCGATCGACCTCGGGCGCCGGGCGTCGGTGCCGCACTACCCGACCGCCGAGGACGCGGCCGACCTGCAGGACGTGGCGGATCTGTTCTACGAGAACGGTGTGATCACCCGTGCCGTCACCGCGGCGGACGTCTTCTACCCGCTCGCGGAAAAGCTCGCCGCCGCCGGAAACCGGCCCGCGCCGACCACAGGGAGATGAGATGGCCGTCGTGACGACGCCGCGTGCGCAGGGCGGAGCCGGGCGGCGTTTCGGGGAACCCGACCTCGAGGTGCCGCGGTACCGGGGCGGCCGGCGCCGGCCCCGATGGGTGTCGATCCCGCTGCGTTTTCTCGTGCCCGCCCTGCTCGTCGCGGTGTGGTGGATCGGTTCGGCGACCGGTGTGATTCCCGAGGAGATCCTGGCCGGGCCGCCGAAGGTGTGGACGGCTTTCGCGGAGTTGTACGAGACGGGACAGCTCGTCGACTTCTCGATCGCCTCGTTCAATCGTGCCGCCCTCGGTGTGTTGTTCGGGGTAGCGGCCGGGTTGATCCTCGGTGTCCTGTCCGGGTTGTCGAGCCTCGGCGAGGAACTCGTGGACTCGACCATGCAGATCAACCGAGCGGTTCCGTTCCTCGCCCTGGTTCCCCTTTTCATCGCCTGGTTCGGTATCGACGAGACGTTCAAGGTGCTGCTCATCGCGTTCGCCACGGTCGGGCCGATGTACGCATATACCTATCTCGGCGTCCGCAATGTCGACCGCAAGATGGTCGAAGCGGCGCGGAGCTTCGGATCGCGAGGCCCGCGCCTGGTGTTCGAGGTGATCCTCCCCTCGGCGCTTCCCGGTGTGCTGATGGCACTGCGGATATGCCTGTCCATCGCGATCACCGGCCTGATCGCGGCAGAACAGGTGGGGACCAGGGAGGGGATCGGCTACCTGGTGACCCTCGCCCAGGAGTACAACCGCACCGACTACATGGTGCTCTGCGTAGTGCTGTACGCGGTGCTGGGCCTGATCTTCGACGGGATCGTCCGGATCATCGAACGGTTCGCGATGCCGTGGCGTGGGCAGGTGGCCACCCGATGATCCCCGAAGCACCCCTGCCTCCGTTGTCCACCCGTGCCCAGAGCCCCGCGTCGGCCACCGCCCGCAGAGCGGGTGAACCGGTGGCGGTGTCGATCACGGGCCTGCGCAAGAAGTTCGGCGTCACTCCCGTTCTCGACGGGGTCGACCTGGAGATCCGCCGGGGTGAGTTCGTCGTCCTGCTCGGTCCGTCCGGAACCGGGAAGACCACCCTGCTGCGGCTGCTGACGGGTCTCGAGAAACCGGACGGAGGAAAGATTCTCGTACCGGCACGCCGGACGACCGTCTACCAAGAACCGCGATTGATCCCGTCGAAACGGGTTCTCGGCAACGTCACCATCGGTCAGCGCCGCAGCGCCGAGACGAAGGAACGTGCCACCCGCGCACTGGCCGAGGTCAACCTCGAGGGCAAGGCGCGCCAGTGGCCCTCGACGCTGTCGGGTGGCGAGGCACAGCGGGTGGCGCTGGCCCGGGCCCTGGTACGCGAACCGGAACTGCTGCTGCTCGACGAGCCGTTCGCGGCGCTCGACGCGCTGACCCGGCTCCAGATGCAGGATCTGGTCGGCGACCTCGTCGCGCGGCACCGGCCGGCCGTGCTCCTGGTGACCCACGACGTCGACGAAGCGGTCCGGCTGGCCGACCGGGTACTGATCCTCAACGAGGGCCGGTTCGCCGTCGATACCGACATCGACCTGGCCCGCCCCCGGGACCGCACCGATCCGGAGTCCCTGCGCTACCGCGCCGCATTCCTGGCCGAGCTGGGTGTCGGCCGCACCCGTTCCCCCGCAACCCCCTGAAGGAGCACGCGATGACCGCTGCCGCCGACCCCGTCCTCGACACCCTCTGGTACACCCGGTGCCCCGTGCCCACCGCGAGCGGCCTGGCCCACAGTCTGGGCTGGCTGGGCGAGACCGCCGCCGCGGCGGGAATCGGTCTGGGAGTGTTGCAGGATGCCGGTCCCGAACTGGCGCCGCGACACTTCGACCACCGGCTGCCGGGCCTGATCCGCGAGGGCGGCAATGTGCCCGCCCTCGCGGCGCGGGCCGAGGGCTCCCCCACCAGACTGATCGGCCTGACCTGGATCGACGAAGCACAAGCGATCCTGGTGGCACCCGATTCACCCGCATCCGGACCGGGTGACCTCGCCGGGCTGCGGATCGCGGTCCCGGCCTGGGCACAGGACCGGGCACGCAGTTTCCCCCGGGCGATGGCGCTGCACGGATTCGCGAGTGCGCTCGCACTCGGTGGCCTCACCTGGGCCGACGTCCGGCCCGTCGAGGTCGCGGTCGAGCGCGACCCGCAGGTGCGGGGCGAGAGCGCGACGGGTCGCCGGATCACCACCTGGGGCGTGGAGGCGCTGCTCGCCGGAGACGTCGACGCGATCTACGTCAAGGGCGCCCGCGCCCAGGAGATCGCCCGCGAACACGGCCTGCGTATCGCGGTGGATCTAGATGCCACCGAATCGAAGCGCTCGCGCGTCAACAACGGCACCCCGCGCCCGATCACCGTGCACGCGGATCTGCTGGAGTCGCGCCCCGAACTGGTGGTCGGGTTCCTCGTACAGACGCTACGGGCCGCGAACTGGGCCGCCGGCAACCTCGACGAGGTCCGCGCCGTACTGGCCCGGGAGACCTTCTCCGGCGCGGTGGGTGTTCACGCCGCGTACGGCGGCACATTCCACCGCGGCCTGCACCCGACGCTGTCCGAGGAGCGGATCGAACTGCTCGACGTGCAGAAGCAGTTCCTCTACACCCACGGCTTCCTCGCCACGGACTTCGAACTCGCCTCGTGGGTGGCCCCGGAACCCCTGCAGCAGGCGAGTGCCCGGCTCGCCGCCGAAAGCGAGGCATCGTCGTGACCGAGTTCCTGTGGGAGCTCCCGGTGCGCGGGGACGGCCGCCATGTCGGCTCCGTCTCCGCCCACCGCGGCGGATTCGATTTCCTCGACCAGGTCGTCCTCGCCGCCGAACTGTCCGGACTCGACGGTGTCGTCGCCCCCTACGACCCGCAGGGTGAGGAGTCGTGGGTGGTCGCCGGCTCCGCCCTCCGGCAGACCCGGCATCTGCGCGTCGGCGTCGAATTCCATCCCGCGTTCGGGACACCGGTGTACGCGGCCAAGTTGTCGGCTACCCTGCAACGACTTTCGAACGGCCGGCTCGACTGGCGATTGCGCGTCGAGACCGACGCCGACGACGCCACGGCCCGCGGTGATCGGATCACCGGTGCCGATCGTTACCGGCGGGCAGCCGAATTCCTCGCCGTCGCACGGGGCGTGTGGAACGAGGAGCAGGTGCTGCCCGGACGGTTCGGGGGTACCGGGTTCGAATTCGCCGGCGACTACTACGAAGTCATCGATGGCGGATTCCGTGGCATTCTGTCGGGTCTGCCCTTCCCCCGCGTCCACCTGTCCGGCGATTCGGCCGAGGCGATCGAACTATCGGCCGAGCACGGTGACGTGCACATATTCACCGAGACCGCGGACGGCGTGGAGGATGCGGTGACATCCCTGCGGGCTGCGGCGAGCAGGTTCGGGCGCACCGTGCGGGCGGGACTCGCCCTGCCCGTCATCGCCCGGGAGACCGAGGACGAGGCGTGGGCACGGGTCGTGCGCCAGTGGCGCGAGGTCCATCCGAAGGCGGACGACGCCGAGGTCCGCGCGCTCGCACTCGACGATTTCCGCTGGTCGGGCTTCGACCGCATCGGCTACGCACAGCCGATCGGCCTGGTCGGGAGTTACGAACAGGTGGCGCAGGCGCTTTCGGACCACCGGACGCGCGGTATCGAGATATTCGAACTGACCGGGCATCCGCATATCGAGGAACTGCACCGAGCCGGTGAGCACCTGCTACACCTCGCCGACCCGGCCGGCCGCACTCTCGCAGGACAGGAGAACCACGCGTGAGCACGGACTTCTACTGGCGCATCGGCATGGAGGGCGACCACGCGTCGTTGCGCACGCCACGCCGCTACAACCGGGGGCATGCCGGCGGCCACGGGCCGGGCAATATCGCCCCCGCGATCCGGGGCGGCAGGCTGGACGGATACAGCTATATCGACCATATGGCCGCGGTGGTGAAGGCATCGGAGTCCGCGGGGTTCGTCGGTGGGCTGCTGCCCTCCTTCCCGATCACCGAGGACCCGTGGGCCACCGCGTCCGCACTCGCCCGGGAAAGCGATACCTACCGCTTCATGGTGGCGTTCCAGCCCGGGTTCCTGCACCCGGTGCAGGCCGCCCGGATGTCGGCGAGCCTGCAGCGTGCCACCGGGGGACGCCTGGTCTACAACATCATCAGCGGCGGCGGTGGTGCGCCGCAGTTGTGGTGGGGCGACAAGGTGGCCCATGACGACCGCTATGCGCGCACCTCGGAGTTCCTCGACGTGCTGCGTGGCGTGTGGGACGGTACACCGTTCGACTACGCGGGGCGGTTCTTCCGGACCGAGGGCGCGGCGCTGCCGCCGTTACTGGCGGGCTTGCCCTTCCCCGAGGTGTACTTCTCCGGGTCGTCCGGTGCCGCCGTGGATGCCGCGGGCCGGCACGCCGACTACTACCTGTCCTGGCTCGAACCGTTCGACGACCTGCGGGCGAAGTTCGACGCGGTCCGCGCGCTTTCCGAAAAAACCGGACGCACACCGAAGTTCGCGGTCCGCATCGACATCGTCGCGCGGCATACCGAAGAGGCCGCGTGGACGGAGATCGAGAAGGGGTGGGCGTCGGTCGACCGTGCGGCGGCCGACCGTGCCGCCCAAGGCGACTCCGTCGGCGCCGCCCGGATCAAGGGCTGGGTTCCGCAGCACATCACCGGATACCGCGATCTCGAAGTTCAACCCAACGTGTGGTGCGGATTCGGCCTCATCCGCGGCGGACCGGCGTTCGGACTGGTGGGTAGCTACGAGCAGATCGCCGAACGCCTGGACCAATTGATCGATATCGGCGTGGACGCCTTCATCCTCGCCGGCAATCCCCACCTCGAAGAGGCCTACCGCGTGGGCGAGGAAGTACTGCCCCTCCTCCGGCGCACCACGCCCACCCCCGTTCGCACTCTTTCCACCCGATAGGAGATTCCTCATGACCAGCACCGAATCGCGCGTCACCCCCGCGGTCGCGGCTTTCGTGGACGATGCTCGCCGCGCTGCCGACACCGCTTTCCGCGTGTTCCGTGAGACCGGGACCGTCTCCGCCAACGGCACCGTGAACTTCGTCGAGCGGGTCCCCGGCGAAGAACTGGCCGTCGCGCTCAACGAGCCCGGACCGTGGGCGGAGGACCGGAGCGCGAAGCCGATCCTCGCGTCCTTCGACGGCGAGGTGCTGGCCGGCGACGGTCCCGCCGGTTTCGTCACCGGTTACGCCAAGGTGTTCCGCGAGCACCCCGAGATCACCTCGATCGTGCATATCCACACCCCCTGGCTGGGCGGATGGGCGCAGACACACCGAACCCTGCGCATCAAATACGCGGCCTCGCAACGGCTGACCCTCTCGCGCGATATCCCCGCCCATATCGACCGCAGCCAGGCCCCCGGCGACTTCATTCTCGACCGTCTCGTCGACGACCCGGACCTCGTCGCGATCTTCGAGGCCAACGGCGGGGTCAACGTGATCGGCCGCTCGGGCCTGCTCGACCTCGCCAAATTCGTGGTGCTCCTCGAAGAGGGCGCCCAGTACCAGGCGCTCGGTGAACTCGTCGGCGGAACCGTGGACTTCGACCCGACGAACCTCGTGGCCCAGTGGGGTCGCAGTGGACTGCTCGACGAGGCCCGCCGCCGCGGTCTCGTCTGACATATCGCCGAAAGGAGCCCTCCTATGACCATTCGTATCGGCTACTTCCCGAACAACAACTCCTTGTTCGTGCTGCGCCACAACGGCCTGCTCGAACCACACCTCCGGGATGTCGAATGGGTGGACCTACGCGAGCTACCGGCCCCACCACGGGCCGATCCCCGGACGGGACTGCCGACACTGCACTCGGACTGGTTGTTCGCCGAAGGCGGATACGACTTCATCGGCACCGGGTTCACCCCGCCGATCACCGGCCTGGGGCAGGGACGCGACCTGGTGTACGTCGGGATCTCCGGTCCGCGCGTCGAGAACGGGCGGTTGGTGAGCCCGGCGAACTCCGGTATCCGCACCATCGCCGATCTGCGCGGTAAGCGGATCGGGATCGCGCACGGTTCGTGGCAGACCACCCTCGCTCTGCTCGCTCTCGACCGAGCGGGCCTGCGCTGGTCCGATATCGTCCCGGTCGATATCGACGTGAACGACGGTGGCGCTGCCCTGTTGCGCGGCGATATCGATGCGTGGGTCGGTGCCTACCCGGCGCTGGCGGAGGTCGAGGCCACCACGCAGGTACATACGCTCATCGATACCGACGGCCTCTTCAGCCACCCCTCGTTGTGGTTCGTCCGGCGCGAGTTCGCCGAGAATCATCGCCCGGAACTCGAAGCGATCGTCACGGCCCTGCAGGAATCGGATGCGTGGATCGTCGCCAACCCGCGCGCGGCAGCGCGTTTCTTCGTCGAGGACGCGGAACGGCGCGGTGGCACCGCCGATCTCGATCGCTGGGAGGCGGCCTTGCGCGGACGCCCCTTCGGGATCGGCCCGGTCACCGATGAATTTCTCGATGAGCAGCAACGTTGCGCAAACCTGTTGCACGCCAACGGTCTGCTGCCCCGAACGGTCGACGTCCGCGACGCGGTCCTGCCGTGGATCGGCGAGGCCGTCACGACACCTCGTCCGATCACAGCGGCCGAGGCCCGGTGAGCCGGAGATAGGTCTCAACCCGGCCGTGCGGGCCGTCGCTGCTCACCTCGTAGGTGAGGCCGACCGGCTCCCTGACCTGCTGCTCCTGGTTGCCGTCGCCGGTGAAAGCGATACAGGCGCCGAGGAGCAGCAGCAGCACCGCCACGATCGCGGCGAGGATCCACGGCCATTTCGGCTTCTTCTTCGGCGGCCGGAGATAGCCTGCCCGGAAATCGCCGCCGTAGGGCACGTGCAGGTGATATTCGGGCGGGTAGGGGCCGGGGCCTGGGAGGTCTCGCCGGGGTGGGTCTTCATCCGGGTACGGCGGCCGGCTGGTCATGGTCTTGTTCCTTCCGCATCAGACCGTGTAGCCGCAGTAAGGGGCCGGGACACCGCGCGCCACGAACCAACCGCGACGCCACGGCACCCGGAGTTCGGGGCGGAGCCGGTGGGCAGCGCGCACTGGGAGGCGCGCCGCCCACTGCCTCCTTCACCGGGACGGTAGGCACAGGGACGAGCGGCCGTCTCGGCAGTGAGCGGGGCCGGCGGTCAGCTGATGCCGAAGTCCAGTCCGAAAGTGACCGCGAGCCACTTCAGGAACACATCGAGGCCGACACCGAAATCGAGTCCGAAGGAACCCATCGCTTTCACCTCCTTCCGGGATCGAACCGTTCACCGATCCCCCTGGTACAGGCTTATCGCTGGTCACAGGGTTTCCGCTACACAATCAGGGCCGCAGGTCCAGCCGATACGGTCGGCGAGCGGACCTGCCCACACCCGTCCTCGCCGAACTCCTCGGAATCTCACCCGCCACGCCGGCCGCTGGGCCGCTCTGTCCGCCCGTACGTGGGCGCAGTACACCGCGAGGCGCCGCAGCGACCGGCCGGACCGTGCACCAGCCGACCATGATCGCCATTCCCGGAAACTGCTATAGCGGGCTGCGGGTTCTGGTCGAAAGGGCGGCGGCTCGTCATCTGGGGCCTGGCGGTGGGGCAGGAGTCGGGAGGGATGCCGATCCGCCGGGAAAGTCGTGTTCAGGCCTCAGTCGAGGCGCAGACCGAACTCATTCACCAGCGCCAGCGCCTGCTCATCGGTGGCCAACACGTAGTAGTTGATCCCCGGCTCATCGAGCTCGACCGACCGGAACGTCCTGTGATCATCCGCACCGGGCGGATTGAGATCATGAATGTTGCCCAGGATACCCATGAAGTCGAGATAGCCATCGAAATCGTGTTGCAGTGACCACTCCACAACAGAGCCGTTGCATACGAATCGAAGAGTCTCCCCGCCGTCGGGATCGCTGTGCAGTTCGACATCGTCGACGACGACGGCGCCACCGGTGCAAGCTGCCGCGTCGCGCAACAGGTACTGGTAACTGCCCTCCAGATCGTCGACTTTGTCGCTGTGCACCCCGATCGCCACCCCGAAACATTCCAGTGCATCGGCCAAATCTTCGCCGTCCAGCTCGTCGTCTAGCCCTTCGTCGTCCAGCCCGTCGATGTCGCGGAGCACCTTGTGCGCGGTATCGGTCGAGATCATGCCAAGCGAGATCAATCGAACAGCCAGGGTGTTGTATGTCGCTTTGTACTCTGTCGTCACCGCGGAAGCCTGACAGCGTTGATGCAGTGACCGCAAACCGTGACCACGACATGGCGACCGGCAGGACAGCTCTGCTGACGGCAGCGCTTGCGCCGACCGGAGCCCACGCTTTATTGGGAGGGCCGGCCGGGGTACCGGTTTCGTTCTCCTCGACCGAGCCCGTGGATGTGGCGATCTCTCCGCGAGCGATGATCTGCCCGCAGGGCTGGGCCGGCTTTATCGTGTTGCAGGGGCGGGCGATCGTGACGGTGCCCAGTGCGTCCGCGGCAGCGTCGGTTCGCAGCGCCGTCGCGGGCTTGTTCGTCGAGGACCTTGTGGATCCCGGAATGCTTGGTCGTGTCCTTTGCCTGGAAGAACTGCTGGGCCCGGCCACGCCGGCCTGTCTCGACGAGAACGATTTTCGACAGGCCCCAGCGGGTTCGGTATCGGTCGATCGGCTTTCTGCCGAGCATCCCGATCTACGCCGGCTCGAAGTCCTGGCGGCCCGATGTCCCCGGGTGCTCTCAGGATGTGATCGGTATGCGCAGCGGCGAGCTGTTCGCGACGGCTTGTCGGACGATGGCCCGCATATAGACGGCTTGGAGTCAGGTCGTGTGGCCGATGATCGAGTCGGCGATCCGCTCGGTGAGCCCCGGTGAGAAGAACGGGTGGTGGCCCATTCCGGGCACGATCTCCAGGTGCGCCGCCGGGATCTGCGCCGCAAGGGCCTCACCATGGGCTTTGGGGAACAGCGGGTCATTGCTGCCGTGCAAGACCAAGGTGGCGGCGGTGATGCGGGACAGGGACGCTCGCCGGTCGTCGTCCCAGCGCCGAGCGGCGAGATCGTGATTCTCGGCGGCAGCCAGGTTGTCGGCCCGGGTGTAGCAGTGTTCGACGAACCGCCGCGCGGCGGCCTCGTCGAAGGGCAGGGCATCGCCGTTGAGCGCGCGCCAGGTCTGCACATCGGCATCCATGCACTGCTGGACAGTGGTACGGGCGCCTTCGCGAAGGCCATCAGGTGGTTGAAGAACCGTGCCGTCGGGGGCGGGAGTTCGTCGGCCGCGGCCGGTTGACCTGCCATTGCCCGCGCCCATGCCGGGCCGGGGTTGTTTCCCATGGGAGAGGAAGCCATGACCGTCAGCGTGCGGACACGGGCCGCCTGATGCACGGCGAGCCACTGCCCGATTGCCGCGCCCAGCGACGTCCCCACGATGTGCGCGGTCGTGACGCCGTGACCGTCCAGAACAGCTGCTGTGTCAGCGGCCATGTCGGCGAGCGCGTACGGGTGTGTTGTGAAATCGACGGAGTCGGAACGGCCGGTGTCACGATGATCGAACCGGATCACCTGCCGACCGCTGTTCACGAGAGCTTCGACAAACTCGTCGGGCCAGCCGATGCCCTGCGTAGAAGTACCCATGACCAATAAGACGGTGGGGTCACCGGGGCGGCCGAAACGCTCGGTCCACAACCGAACTTGCCCGGAACGAATGAACTTCTCCTCACCAGAAAGCATGTCGGGCACCATAGCGGTCGCCGGGCAGAACGAAAGCCGCTATCCGTTGTAGGTGAAAACGGTGCCCGTGAGATAATGAAGAGGCAGGTGAGAGCACATAGAGCCCCTACGGGGGTTGACCGCGTTCAACCAGAACAAGCCTGTCACAGCCCCCAGAATTGCTCGTTGCCCCCACGTAGCGGTCTTCGACGTGGAGGACTGTCGAGCGGATGACTTCGGCTTGGCCTGCAGGTGTCGCAGAGGGCCGGGTAGCCGGCCGGAACGCCATCGTATGAACCAAACCCACTGCGCCGCAGCGTTACCGAGATTCGGCAGACGGTGCATCGAGTTCTGAGTGGAGTCGAGCGGGCCGCGGCGGACGACCGGCCGGGCGCGGTGTCGGCTGCGGTGGCGGCTCGTTTCCCGGGGCGGTTCGGGGAGTGGCTTGTTTCCAGCATGAAGTGCGCGGTAACCGACGGGATTTCGCGCATCGTGACCCCGAGGTCGGATCCGTGGCGCAGACCGCGCGCCGATCAGCGTCTTGCCACTCGGGCACTTGCGGTTGGCAGGCGAAGGTGCCGGCGCGGATCCGAACGATCGAACTGCGCACTCCGTGGCCGGAAGTCGCACTGCCGGTGAATCGAAAACACACCGTCATCGGTGTAATCACCGCTCGGCGCTTGTTCCCTGTACGGGCCACGGCAGAGCCGTTGCCCACGGGCCAGGGGTGTATTAACACTGATGGGTCATGTCAGCGGCGCGACAGCCCAGCGGGCAAGGTCGTTCGTGACGGCAGCTACGTGGTCGGGTTCGAATGTGGATGCTGTCACGGATAACTCGGCGACCCGATCGGTGCGGAAACCCCTTACGCCTTCACGTGTTCTGCACCATCCGACGAGATACCAGGAACCACCTCCTTCGAGGGTGGTGTACGGCTCGACGAGGCGGGGAGCCGGGTCGTTCTCGTAAAGGATCTCCACGAGGGTGTGGTCACGGACGGCATCGAGCCAGGCGGCGGTTCTCTGTGCCTGCCGCGTGACTACCGTCATGACGACAGGCGCTGCCGTGGCCGCGGCTTCGACCGGTGCGGGCAGCGCCGCGCGGAGCTTGTCGAGTGCAGTTCGGGCGTGCGGGGCAAGCGGCGAGCGATCCATCAGCCCCAGAGCTGCGACACAGGCCGTCGCCTCCTCGACAGTGAGCGGCACGGGCGGCAGCGAGTACTCCGGCAGGATCGCGTACCCGCCGGTGCGGCCCGGGGATCCGTAGACGGGAACGCCGGCATCGTTCAGGGAACGTAGGTCACGCTCGATCGTTCGCCGGCTCACCCCGAACCGGTCCGCGAGGACGGTCGCGGACACGGGACGGGGCGGAAACACGACAGTCCGTTGTCGCGTGGGGCTGTCATCGTGACTCTCATGAACCACCGCGCCGACCGCCGGACAACCCGCTCGCGGCACCAGCCGTACTCCCCGCGGTGAGCAGTGGACAGCGTCAGCCCGATGCCGGACTCCGTGCCGCACCCTCGGCGGCAGAGCGCAATCATTGCGGGTGGACGATGGCTCCCAGCGGTCGGCTACGCTCGCCCGCTGTGGCTGATCTGTTCGGGCAGGGCGATTTCGACGTTCGTCTCGACTGGGGTCCCGTCGGGGCCACGACGGCCGGGGCTGATGTTTCGGTCGTGGTCGACGTCCTCAGTTTCTCGACCTCGGTGGCCGTCGCGGTGGAGCGGGGCATGCGGGTCTTCCCCTACCGGTGGACGGGCGAGCAAGCCGCGAGGTTCGCGGCAATGAACGACGCGGTACTCGCGGTGGGACGGCTCGAAGCGACCAGGTCGGGCTCGGTTCCGGCGCCCTCGCTCTCACCGGCCGGTCTACTCGCCTGCGAGCCGATCCCACGGCTCGTACTGCCATCGCCCAACGGATCGACGATCGCCGAGGCACTGCGAGCCACCGGCTCGACCATTGCCGTCGGCTGCCTCCGTAACGCCAGTGCTGTCGCCGAGTGGCTCGCGCCCGCCCTCGAGGCCCGGCGCTCGGTTGCTGTCATCGCCGCGGGCGAGCGCTGGAGCGAAGACGGCTCTTTGCGCCCTGCCCTCGAGGATCATCTCGGCGCCGGTGCCATTCTTTCTCGGCTTGCCGCGCTGGGTTACGGCGACAGGTTCAGCCCGGAGGCATGGGCAGCGGTCGACCTGTTCGATGCCGGTGTCGACCACCTCAGCGACCGCATACACGACTGCGTCGGCGGCCGCGAGCTGACCAGCAAAGGATTCGGCGCCGACGTCGACATCGCAGCCGACCTCGACGTGTCCTGCCTCGTTCCTGTACTCGTGGACGGCGCGTTCGACGTCACGGCGTAGTACTCGCCTGTTCGCACGGTCGTTTCCACGGTCTGTCTCGGACATGATCGGATCCTCCGGCAACGGTCGGAGAACCAGTCGGATGCATCGCTGAGCCAGCCGGTGGCCGTGCCTTCGGGATCGTCCGACTGTGCAGGCGATACCGCCGTTCGACGGCGAGCAGGCCAACTCGGCGGACTGGCGAGCCCGGGCACTTACCGACCCGGTAACCGGAACCATCGGCGGAGAATACCTTTCTTCATGCCCGGCACACGGTTCCGAACCACGCCGTGAAAGCGGCAGCGGAATTTGCCCGAATGGGTGCCCAGCAGTACCTGCGCGGCGCAACACCCCCGACCACAATATTTCCCATGACCAACCATGGCGCGCCGGGGCGCCATCGGGCAGAGCCCGAACGGCCCCGGAAAGAAGGATAACCTCCCGTAATCGACCAGGCGGACCTGTGATATTTCAGAAGGCGCACAGGAGGAGACCGAATGAACGGCGCCCAATCCAATGAGTCACACATCGGCCGCTTTCAGATCGCCGCCTGTGGGACCGAGAACACCACGACCGTTGCAGTCCTCGACACAGTCACCGGGAGAGTCTGGATTGCAGACGCGCCTTATTGGCGCAGAAAGCTTCCGGTGCTGACGCCGGAGAGCAATGGAAGGCCACTGTGGGAGCTTCCTCGAAGATAGGCCTGACACTCCCAATTCGCCCAGAGGTCGGCGAACCACACACTCCACCCCGGGCTATCGAACTCCCGTGGGGAGGCTGCTGCCTGTACCCACCGATAACCGACTCCCACTCAGGTGGACCAACTCCTGGGTACCTCAGCCGGATCTCGGCCACCGGCTCATCCGAGATTGGTACGCAACCAGGCCGCGACCCGCTTCCTGTCATTGCCGAATGCGTTGCTGCGCAATAGTTGCCCCGGCCGCCACCCTACCAGGCTCAGCCGCAGGTCCTGGATGCTGTTGCCGCGCTGCGCAAAGACGATGCTGATCCGCTGTAGCTCGGGCTCGGCGGCGCCCAGGTCGAGAGTGTCACCGAGCCCGGATGCGGTGATCGCCTTGTTCCACGCGATGACGTCGGCGTCACTGCAGGCTGCGAACTGTGCCCGAAATGCCTGGATGATCGCGATCGCCTGGCGACGGGTCTCATCCATCATCGCCTGAGCAACCCTCCGCTCGCGCTGGTCCTCGGTCTCGTCCTCCGGGGCTGGTCCGAAACGCTCATCGATTCCGGCGAACAGGACGCTGACCGCCGTTGCCATCCCGCCAGGTGGATCCGGGGCCTTCTCGTGGCCGATTGTCAGCCGTAGCGCGACGTCTTCGTCGGTGAGGGCCGCCGGGACCTGGATCATTTCCCGGACCTGTTGCCGGTCGGTACCCCAAGAGTTGCCCGGACCAGGCCGATCCCCGGGATCGGCCTGGACACCAGATCTGGAGAGAACTGCAGACCGACCGCAGTGAGGAAATGTCCCACTTGGTTACGGCTGGATGGGTGCGGGTCCCGGAAGCCGGCCCCGCCGGGGTGAGTTTTTGGTAGCAGGCGAGAGTGGCAGCGGATTGCAGAAAGACTGCGAAGAGATCACAAGCCCGTCGTTATGGCGGGTGTTGCGTCGTCCTCTTGAACCCAAGCGGTCTGCTCGGTCGGGAAATGCCCGCGAGCTTTGATCGCCAAACGGTAGCGCGCGTTCAACGACTCGATCGTGCGCTGCTCGGCCGGCGCTTCGGCCTCCTTCTTCGCCACGGCATCGAGTCTCGTCACCACGGCCCCTACCCGCTGTCCATCCGGTCAGCGAATCAGACCGGAAAACCCTTGAATCCCCACAGTGCCGGCGCCGGGTCATTGATGTCGGTGGAGGGGAGGTCATCGTGACCAGTCGTCTGTGTTGAGCGCGTGGATTCGCTTGTTGAGCCATTGTTGAGCGTCATCCGGACAGTTGTTGTTGCCCATCAGCCCCTCCCGTCGGGAGTAAAAATGCAACCCCGAGTGCCTGTGTATGTGTACGCCGACGACTCGATTCTGCAGGCCGGCGTGATCAGTCAGCTGCGGATGCGCAGTGAGGTTGTCGTTGTCGAGGGCTCGAACTCGGAGACGGCGGAGGTCGCCGTCTTGGCTGCGGATGTCCTCGATGACGCAACGATGCAAACCCTGCATGCCCTCCAACGAGGTTTCTCGCCGCGCGTGCTCCTTGTGCTGCGTGTGATCGACGATGCCACACTTGTCGCGGCCGCGGAGGGCGGTGTCAGCGGTCTGCTCCGTCGCGGTGACGCGACACCCGACCTGCTGGTGCGCACGATCCAGAAGGTGATTGCCGGCGAAGGCGTTGTTCCACCTGACCTACTCGGGCGGTTACTCGGGCAGGTCGGCGCCTTGCAACGACAGGTTCTCGCCCCGCGTGGGTTGTATTTCTCGGGGTTGTCGGATCGGGAGGTTCAGGTTCTTCGCCTGGTCGCCGACGGACACGACACCTCGGAGATTGCGCAGCAGCTCTGCTACAGCCAGCGCACTGTGAAGAACGTGCTGCACGACATCACGACTCGGCTGCAGCTTCGCAATAGGTCGCATGCGGTCGCCTACGCGGTTCGCGAAGGGTTGATCTGAGGCGGCGGTGCCCATAGGGGTACCCATACCCGCCCCGAAATCAGGCCCTGGCGTTCTTCGCTCGCTGCCTCTGAGATGGGACGGTGGTCGCCGTGATATCAGAGGTCGATGACGCGCTGAAACAATTGATCGAGCAGGAAGCGGTCGATGAGGCGGAAGTCGAAGTTGTTTTCGACGCCCCGACCAAGGATTGGGCGGCCCGACGCACGGGGCCGACGATCGACGTGTACCTGTACGACATCAGAGAAGACCTGCGTCGGCGGCAGCGTGGGCTCGTCAACGAGTACGAGGACAGACGTGTCCGTGCCAGGCATCTCCTGCCACGTTACTTCAAGCTGTCCTATCTTGTTACCGCCTGGACCCAACGGCCCGAGGACGAACACCGCCTGCTCGGGCGTCTCTTGGTGTGTCTGCTCCGCCATGAGGCTCTGCCGCAGGAGTTGTTGACCGGTTCGCTCGCCACGCTCGCGCTGCCTGTGCCGGTCACGGTCGCGTTACCACCGCCTGAGGACCGCTCCTTCGCCGACGTATGGACCGCACTCGGGGGGGAGTTGAAGCCTTCTCTGGACGTCGTGGTCAGCGTTCCGTCGCAGACCGGTCAGGCACTTCCGGCGGCGCCCCCGGCTCTGCGCACTCCGCGTCTGGCCACCGAGGGGGTTGCCGATTCGGCTCCGGTAGAGCGTAAACGCAGACGTGAGCATCTCGGCGACGGTGGTCCCGACGACGGTCCGGTGGGTCTCGAGACACTGACCGATGATACGTCGACGCCCACCTTCACCCTCCGCAGGTCACGGCGCAAGCCGAGGCGATCCCAGTGACCTCGGACGCAAGTCTGCGTTATCTACTCGATCGGTGTGCGCTGATCGAGGAGCGGGTGCGCACGGTGGTTGCGCACCGACGCGGTCGCGACCCCGCCCCCGACGACCCCTTTCGGGGCCTCTACCTGAGCGATGAATCCGTTGTCGCCCTCCTCGCGGCGTCGCCCACGCCGCCGCCTCCGGACCAGTTGTCGCGCACGACGCTGGAACAGCATGCCGATACCGCCGAGGCCTCCGGCGCCGAACTCCGGCTGCGCCGGCTCGCCCGCGCCGCCGCACTGTCCGACCTCGATGCCGACGCCCTGTTGATCTGTTTGCTGCCAGACCTGGACTCCCGATTCGAGCGGCTGTACGGCTACCTCAACGACGACGTCACCCGCCGGCGGGCCACGGTCGGCCTCGTCCTCGAATTGCTGGACGTGTCCCCGGTGGTGGCCGCGCACCGGACGCGGCTCGCGCCCGGGGCCCCGTTGGTCGACAACGCGCTCGTCCTGATCGAGGACGGCGAGCGACCATTCCTCACCCGGGGGCTGAGGGTTCCGGATCGGGTGACGCAACACCTGCTCGGTGACGACGGTCGGGATTCGGAGCTCGCGGGATTGATGACGGACGCACTGCGATACGATTCGGCGGAGTCCGTACAGGTCGCGCGGTCGATAGGAGCCGGTCAGCGATGCGTCTACATTCGGGAGTCGGTCGGTTCTGCCGGTGCGGCGGTCGCCGTGGCGGCGCTGGAACGGTCGGGTCACCCCGCACTGTGTGTGGATGCCGCCCGCCTGGTCGGGCACGGTGACCCCGTAGCAGCGGTGCGTGTACTCGGTCGCGAGGGACTGC
The DNA here is from genome assembly GCF_000308775.1 of Nocardia testacea NBRC 100365. Lineage (GTDB taxonomy): Bacteria > Actinomycetota > Actinomycetes > Mycobacteriales > Mycobacteriaceae > Nocardia > Nocardia testacea. The sequence continues at coordinate 32,016 of NZ_BAGJ01000274.1, read as the reverse complement.
TATGTGGCGCCGGGGTGGTCGTGACACCGATTGACGTGTTGACCGAGCGCAGTGCTGTACTGCGGGCATTGTGTGAGCTGAAGACACCGACGATCCTCACCGGGACCGTCGCCTGGGATCCGAGGTGGTCCGATGCCGTGCCGCTGCAGATCGAGTCCGGGCGGCTGTCGACGGACGAGCGCGCGCGTCTGTGGGCCGACGCGGCACAGCAATATGCGACAAGCGCCGGCGCCGTGGCCGAGGTCGCCACCCAGTTCGTGTTGGGACCCGCACAGATCGTGCGAGCCATCGGTGCCGCTCGGGCGTCCGCCTCGCTGACCGGTACCCAGCTCACCGGCAATCATCTGCGCCAAGGCGCACGGTCGCAGAACGCGGCCGGGCTCGAGCGACTGACCACGCGGATCGAACCCGCGGTGTCCTGGGCCGACCTCGTACTCCCGCCGCGAGTGAGCGATCAATTGCGTGAGCTCACCTCCCGAGCCCGCTACCGGGAGCGTGTGCTGACCGACTGGCGGATGCGGCCGGGAGGTGGCCGGGGCTGCGGGGTGACGGCGCTGTTCGCCGGCGACTCGGGGACGGGCAAGACGATGGCGGCGGAAGTGATCGCCGGGGCTCTCGGCCTGGACCTGTACGCCGTGAATCTCTCTGCGGTGGTCGACAAGTACGTCGGTGAGACCGAGAAGAATCTCGAACGGATCTTCGCCGAGGCCAGTGGCGTCAACGCCGTGCTGCTGTTCGACGAGGCGGACGCGATCTTCGGTAAGCGAAGCGAGGTGCGTGACGCCCACGATCGCTATGCGAACATCGAAAGCGCGTACCTGTTGCAGCGGATGGAGAGCTTCGACGGCCTCGCCGTGCTCGCCACCAACCTGCGCGCGAACCTCGACGAGGCGTTTGTCCGTCGGCTCGACGCCATTGTGGACTTCCCTACACCCGACGAGGGTGCGCGCCGAGCGCTGTGGCTACGCTGCTTCGACTCGCCCGCGCCGCGCCGAGATGACCTGGACGTGGAACACCTGGCTCGATCGTTCACGATGTCCGGCGGCAATATTCGCTCGGCGGCGATCACCGCCGCCTACCTTGCCGCAGCGAGCGGCGAGCCGATCGGCATGGCCCACGTTCTCCCGGCCGTCCGGCAGGAATATCGCAAGCTCGGTCGTCTCATGCCGCAGCCCGCCACGGCCACATGAGAACTCGGGTTCACGGTTACTTTCTGCGTACGCACAGTCCGCCGATACATCCGAGCAGTGCGCCGGCGAACACGAGCACCGCCCCGCTTCCCCCCACGGCCGCAGAGAATACGACGCTCGCGTACACCATGAAGCCGGTGGTAACGACGGCCATGAGCAATGCCGCGACCACGGTGAGGGTGCCTTTTGCGCGCAGGACGCCCAGCATCATGATCACGATCAGCGCCAATACGATTGCACGCGCGATGGGTTGACTCATCTGGGTGCCCGAGTCCGCGACTTCGATATCCCGTATTTCGTCGACGAAGTTCTGAAAATCGCCGACGCCGGGGAAATCCGTCACGTTGTACAGCGGCACCAGCCAACTGTCGTCCTGCGCCCAAGGGCGGAAGGCCCCGACAGCGGCGAGCAACCCCCCGAGCAGCGTACACACGATCCGTACCAGCGGTAGGAAGTCCGATGTCGTCTGGGTGAGTTCTGCCTTCGCCTCGACCATGGCGTTGCCGTCGTCCGCGGCCACCTGCAGGTTGCGGACAATCTGCCGCCCTGTTCCGGGGCGTGGGGCGTTGATCGCGACATTCGCCCATCCCACCTGGCCCGCTGCGATGTCGAGTAGGGGTGGATCGAAGGAGAACCAGACGGCGCGTTCCGGGTCCCGTCCCGATAACCGCACGTGAAGGGGAAGGGCTCGGCTCTTGTTCTCGACCACGACGCGAAGCTGCCCGCGAGCGCTGTTGTGCAGGGTGAACTGTTCGGGCTCCAATCGGATCTTCGCGAGCGTGATCGGGGCGGGGGATGCCGCCTGGGTGAAGGCGGCGCGAGCCTGGACGGAGCCGTCCCCATTACCGGCGATGACCGTGATTTCCCGGGAGAGCGTCTCCCCGCTGGCGGGGAGTGCCGCCGACACCGTCACCCCGACCTGGGACACCCGGCCTGCTGGGACGTCGAGGATCCAGGGGTCGAAATCGAATCCGACGGCACGTTCCGGATCGGCGCCGCCCAATCGGACGCTCAGGGTGCGGGATCCTCGCGTGTTGTCCACGAGCGCGCGGAACCGGCCGTATGTCTGGTCTCGGGTGTTGAGCTGCTCTGGCTCGAGGCGGATCGCGGCGGTGGTGATCGGAGCCGGCGTGGTCGTCTCCACGAAGGTGCCGTCCGCAGTACTCTCGTTGGTGCCGTCCGACGCGACGACGGTGAACGCTCGGGTCACTTCGGCTTCCGTCGGTCGATTGGTGGATTGGACCCGAAAGCCAGTTCTGCTTTCGGTGCCTGCCCGCACCAGGATGTTGCTTTCGCGAAACGACAGGCGGACCGCTCCCTCCGGGTCACGGCCGGTGAGTTGGATCCGCCGGTCCGCGCCGCCCCTGCGGTTGTCGATGATCAGCCCGCCCTCGCCGTGTGGAACATCGCGGGCCTTGATCACAGTGGGGTCGAGTCGCAGCTGCACCGCGGAGGTTTCCTGCTCGACGGTGACCTGCGTTTCGATGGTGGCTTGGTCGTTTGCTCCGGAGATGGTGAGCCGACGTGTCAGTGGCTTGCCGGCCTCCGGCGCCGGAACGGTGAGCGTGACGTCCACGCTGAGGGTTTCACCGGGCGGAACTTCGACAATCGTGGCGGAGAATTCGAATCCGACCACGTCTTCGGGGTCCGATCCGGTCAACTCGAAACGCTGCGGGAAGTTGCTGCCGCGATTATCCAGTTTCAGTTCGATTCTTTCCGACGTCGCATCGCGTAGCCGCACCTGCGCCGGCTCGGCCCGCAGTTCGGCCGGGTCGCCGACCGGAGGTACCGTGACCGCGATCGCGAAGTCGGTTGCCGCCGTCGGATCTTCATCGGAATACACCTGAACGGACAGCATGATACGTTGGGCTGCAGGCAATCTCGTCGATGCCACGACGATCGTGATCGACGCCGTCTCCTCTTGGTCGGGATACAGCGTGATTTCCGGGTAGGTCAACTTCAGCCAGGTCGGCGGGTCGATCGGGCGTGCCCGAAAGCGGTCCACGACCGAGGACGTGTTGTGGACCTGCAGTTCGAATGTCGCACCGCGTTCGGGATCGATGATCACTTCCGGCGTGGGGACCTCGACGCGCGGGGGCCGCGCCTCCCCGCGTCTCGTGGAGTCGTTCCGAGGACGAGGCAGCGGTGCGGCAGCAGAAGTGCTCGCTCGGCCATCCGACGTCGCGGGACGGGGTTGCGCCACGACAGGAGTTTCGGAGGCGAGCGTTCTTCCGCCCAGAGTGCTCGATCCGGTGCTGAGCCCCATGAACCGGCCGCATTGAGCGCAGAACTCCGCGTCGACCGCGTTCGCGGCGCCACAGTTGTCGCAGAGGTGGCCGTCGTCCATCGACGGATTCGGCACCGGCGGTGAGGTTGCCATGTCAGCTGGTTTCGTCCTCGATATCCTCGTCCCGCTGCACGAACAAACCCTGCAGGGATACCTCGTCCTCCTCGTCCCGGGCCGGGACGTCCTGACGCTGAACCGCCGCGGAAGCCGGTGCCGGAGAGTCCGCGGCCGGCCCGGCGACCCGCTCCGCATTGGCAACCGCCTCGCGTTCGAACCGGTCGGCCGGGTCGGAGATGCTGATTCCCCCCGCGGTCGGTGTCCCGTCCACCGGTCCGCTGCGTTGCTGCACCACATGGGTCAGTTCGTGCGCCAACGTCGTCCGCCCATCGACCGACGTCGGATCGTAGGCGTCGCGCTGAAAGGTGATGTCGGAACCGACGGTGTACGCGTGGGCATCGACCGCTCTGGCAGAGTGGTCCGCGGCCGCGTCGTCGTGTATGCGTACGTCGCCGAAGTCGTGACCCATCCTCGATTCCATATCCGCCCGAACGTCGGGTTCGAGTGGACGCCCGACCGACCCGACGACGTCGTGCACAGGCGAAGGTTCGTCGTCGAGCATCGAGCTGACGGCCGTATTCCCGACGCTGCGCTGGAGTTCGACAATATCGGCCTCCGCGATCCGGTTGTCTCGGTTCCGCAGGGCCGCGGCCGCGAGCGGCGGCCGATCCGTTTCATCGATGCGTGACGACTTGGGCCGCAGAGCGCCTTCTTCGTTGTCGTAACGATGTTCCTGCACCGGATTGTCCTTTCGACGCTCGTCAGTTGAGCGTGCTCCGTTGTCATCGTGGAAGCAACGACACGGGTACCGCCCACCCGCGTAGTATCCGTTGCTCCTTCGGGCAGTGGGTTCCGCTCCGAAGGGGCACCCGCTCGGCCCTGTCGCCCACGATCGAGACATGTGACGATGGACGCATGAGTGAGCCGCTCTACGGGGAGGCTCGCCACCAGGACATCCGTCAGGACCGTCAACTCAGCCGAGGAACGATGCCTGCCTCGGGTCTCGCTCGATTTCTCGCGCTGCAACGGCTGGACGGGAACCGCGCCGTCGCCGAACTCCTCGGCTCTGCCCGGCCGTTTCCGAAATAGCAGCCGACAGATGGACTTCCGGCCGCTCAGCGCGACGGGCCATCGACGAGACCCGAGCCGCTGCGGCCTGGCGACCCGCCCCTTCCGGGGGCGGACCGGGTTACGGAATCAATAGCCGCGGGGCCCGACAGACCGCGAACGGCACCTTTCGGTGGTCGCTGGCTTCAGCGCTGCGCAGTGACGACCTTGTTGAGCTGAGCCTGTCCTATTTGAGATACCGCTCCACTTCGGCGAGCCACTCCGGCATGTCCTTGTATACCTTCCGGTATAAATTGAGAATCTCTTTCTTGGTCATGTGCTCCAATTCGTCCTTGGGGATCTTCTTGGCCAGCGCGGTAGAAATCGGAGAATGCTGACCTGCTGTCAGAATGATCGACGGGGCCTTTTGGACATCGTGCCCAAGATACTCGAGAACGGACTGTTCAATGATGTGGTGGGCCTGGTACGCGCCGCCGTGGCCTCTGGTGAATACCGAGAAAGAATCGAATGGCCCGATGATGCCGCGTTTGTTCATTTCGGCTGCGATGATCGGCATGCCCTTGTCGAATTTCTTCGCGAGAGACTCGGCCGCCTCGACGGACAATGTGCGGCCGACTCGTTGCCCAGAACGCACTGCGTGAATGAAAGCCTTCCCTTCCGCGTTGGGCGAAATCGCTTTCTTGGCGACAGACTTGGCGACATTCTTCATTTTCAGTATGGCGCCTAGCGTCACCTTGCCGCCAGAGGCTGCTCCCTTCTTCAGCGCGCCTTTGACAAACAGTTTCGCGCCGACGCCAGCGGCGCCCTTGCCGACGCCGGACGGTGTCGGAACGTAGTCCAGCGGACCGAGCCCTTCGGATTCGACGCCGACCGCAGCCCCGGCATCCACGACAAAATTTCCCTCGCGATCGACGAGTCGGGAGATTCCGTCGGCATGAAACGTCCGGTACCCGATGATTTCTTTGGTTTCCGGGTCCAGTACAACGCCGCTGATGCGGCTACGATTCTCGGGCAGGTTTTCTTCGAAATCGCTGATGCCTTGCGGGCCGGACTCGTCGTCCACCGTGATGCCGCCGTCGCCAGCGCGCGCCGCCTCGCCCGGGAGTCGGACACTGGCCGGTGGCGCGATTATCGGATCCATGTCCAAATCCGTGTTCACGAGCGCGGTACTCGTGCCGACGTTCGGTCCCCACAGAAAGTTGACAATGTCCGCGATTTGATCCCGGGGAAGTGTCTCGACCCGCTTCTTTTCTCTGAGAAGAAATTCCAGATCCCGCTGCATTTTGGCGCGCACGGTCTGCATGGCGAGCACGAGCCTGGGTCCGCCGACCAACCCGCCGGCCTCCTCATCACTGAGAACCTTCTCTGCGAGCTTGGCCAATCGAGGCAACAGGTCGTACATCGGCAGACCCTGGATCTCTGCGAGCGGGGCGTTGTTCTCCTCCCTGCGCTGCACCACAAACCCGGTGCCCGGTGCCTGTATTGCGCCCGTCAGCAGAGCATCGACGGCACGATTCCCCGCGAGACGCTGCAGTCCGAGTAGGGTCGCCGGCGCTGCGGCGGTTCGCTGAGGCAACGTATCCGCCGCGCGTGCTGTTTCGCGACGCTCGCGTGCGATATCCATTGGAAGAGCAAACCCGTCGGACGCAGTCGGGCGCAAGCGAACCGTGCGCATCCTGCAGGCAGAGATCGTTGCCCGAAAGGGCTCATGTCCAGGGACCAAGTCGAAGTTGTCAGGCTGCTTTGATCTTGTAGTCCGACCAGAGCCGCCCGGTCCACGGATCTACTTCGCGGAAGGAACGGTCGCGGCGAGTTCAGACGGCGTGGTGGAGTCGACCGTCCCGTCGTGCGGACGATGAGTTGCCTCTTCGCGCACTGCGCGTTGCCCACCCATACGTGCATCCGATCCTGGCTCCAACTGTAAGAGCAGCGCACCATCGACACATCTCACCGAACACCGTCCGAGGAGGCGCTATGCCGACCTACCAGTCGCCCGGGGTCTACGTGGAGGAGATCGACTCGGGGTCCCGGCCGATCGAGGGGGTCGGGACCGCCGTCGCGGCCTTCGTCGGTCTCGCCGAGGAGGGACCGTTCAACGAACCCACACTGGTCAGCAACTGGACCCAGTTCACCGGCACCTTCGGCGGTTTCGTCGACGGTGCTTGTCTCGCGCGTTCCGTCTTCGCCTACTTCCAGAACGGGGGCGGCAATGCGTTCATTGTCCGGATCGGCGACGGCACGGACGGAAACGGGTCGAAGGCCGCGGCCAAGGCCGTCGAGGCCGCACCTCAGGGCATCCTGGGTAACTTCCGTGTGCTGGCACTCGATCCCGCTGCGCCCGAAAGAAGTATCGAGGTCGAGGTGCAAGCAGGCGATCCTGAATCCGCCGACGGGGCGTTCAACCTCGTCGTCCGCAAGGGCGGCGAGACCGTCGAGGAGTACAGCGGCGTCACCACCGGGCGTGGAAAGACCAATGCCGCCACCATGGTCAACGGTCAATCGGCGACGATCAAGCTCGAGCAGATCCCCGCCGGGCAGGCAGTCGAGGACTTCGCCGCCGGAAAGAAGGTCACGCTCGCCGCCCCTGCGCAGCCCGCGCTGCTGCCGACCGCGCAGCTCACCTCCGACGACTACGTCGGAGACGTGGCAGAACGCAGCGGGTTCTCCGGCCTGGAAGCGATCGACGAGATCACCATTGTCTGCGTTCCGGACTTGCTCACGGCCTACCAGCGTGGCGCGATCGACCTGGACACCGTGGAGTCCGTGCAGAACGCCATGATTGCGCATTGCGAACTGATGGGTGATCGGATGGCGATCCTCGACCCGCCGCCTGGGCTCAACGCTCAGCAGATCAAGGAATGGCGAACCGACAAGGTCAATTACGACTCGAAGTACGCGTCCCTGTACTGGCCGTGGGTCAGCACTGATGGCGGGAACTATCTGCCCCCTTCGGGGTTCATCGCAGGAATTTGGGGTCGTAACGACGACACCAGAGGAGTGCACAAGGCCCCCGCGAATGAGGTGGTGCGCGGCGCCGTCTCGCTCCAAACGCAGATCACCCGTAAGGAACACGACCTGCTGAACCCCGTCGGTATCAACTGTATCCGCTCCTTCCCAGGCCGTGGGATACGAGTGTGGGGTGCCCGTACACTCTCCTCCGACCCGGCGTGGCGATACCTCAACATCCGCAGGCTCTTCAACTACCTCGAGGAATCGATCCTCAACGGCACCGACTGGGTCGTGTTCGAACCGAACGATCAAGCTCTGTGGGCGAAATTGCGCCGGACCATCGCCGCGTTCCTCGTCAACGAGTGGCGCAAGGGAGCACTCTTCGGTCTCACCCCGGACGACGCGTTCTACGTCAAGTGCGACGAGGAGACCAACCCGTCCGAGGGCATCGATGCCGGCGAGGTGGTCTGCCAGATCGGTGTCGCGCCGGTCAAGCCCGCCGAGTTCGTCATCTTCCGGCTGTCCCAGTTCGCGGGCGGCACCAGCCTCGTGGCCGAGTGATCGACGAGATGGAAAAGTGAGGAACGGAAATGGCGCTACCGGAATTCGACAGCTCGGTCGGCCACTCCTTCGGACTGGAGTTCGACGGAATCCAAATCAAGTCCATCACCGAGGTCACCGGCCTGAAGCTGGAACAGGACGTCATCGAGTACAAGTCGAACGAGGCCAAGGACGGGAAGTACCTCGTCAAGAAGCTTCCCGGGCGGTGGAAGTCCGGCGAGGTCACACTGACCCGACCGCTCACCGAGGACCACGGATTCGACAAGTGGATCAAAGATTCTCAACTGGGAAAGATGAAGGACGTGCGTAAGGGCGGCGCCATCGTCGTGTACGACTACGAGGGAAGTCCGGTCAAACGGTACACCATGGAAAACGCGTGGCCCAAAAGCCTCGAGGTCAGCTCGATGAAGGCCGGCGACACCAGTGTCATGACCGAGAAACTGGTACTGACCTTCGAGCGCCTCCAGGTGGACGGTGCGTAGGGTGAACGGTTCCGGAACGCTGGAGGCAGAACGCGATCCGGACCGACCCGACCACGCTTCGGATGCCGGCACCGCGTTGCGCACCGAGTTCGGATTCCTGCTGCCGCGCGGTTACGTCGACGCGACCGGCACAGTGCACCGCGATGGCATGATGCGATTGGCCACGGCCCGGGACGAACTGGTCTCCCAACGCGACGACCGGGTGCGCGAGAACCCCTCCTACCTGACGGTAGTGCTGATCAGCAGGGTGGTCTCCCGGCTCGGCGGCATCGACGACGTGCATGCCGGGATCGTGGAGAACATGTTCGCCTCCGATTTGGCATTTCTCCAGGACCTGTATCGGCGGGTCAATCAGGACGGACATACCCGTGCCGGAGTCACCTGCCCGGACTGCGGTAGCAGTTTCGCCGTCGACATCGCCGGGGGCCGCCTGGGGGAATCATGACGTACGGGACCGAACGCCTGTATGAGGAGGTCGCGTACGTCGCCTACCACTTGCACTGGTCACTCGACCAGCTGCTGGATCTCGAACACGCCGACCGGCAGCGGTACCTGCGGCTGGTCCGAAATCTCGCCTCGGAATCCGGGAGGAGGTGAACAATGGACATCAGGTGGCCGTGGCAGCGGTCGACCGAACCGAGCAGGCCGTCGGAAAGGGGTCATGATGACTCTTTCTCGCCGGAATGGCCTGCACTGCCTCCACTGCAGCGAGCAATCGATGCGATGCAGCCGACCGCCCCGCTCGGCGCCTTCACCGCAGCTTTGACCACCTCACGGAACCCCGGCCTGGTCCTGCCGGTCCAGCCGGTGGTCGGCACAGAGGCGTCACTGCCGATCTTTGCGATCGCAGCGCGCGCTGTCGCCCGTCGCGTCGCGCAACCGCCTGAGCGCGCACCGCATCCGCGACACCGGACGTTCGGTCCGATTCGACGCGCAACAATCGGTGCCGCGGGGCACCAGGCCGATTCGACGCGACCGCCCCGACAAGCCGAAGCAGATGCCTTACGGCCGGAGATGACCACCGCGCCCATTCTCGAAGAACCGCTGCTCCTCCCGATCGCCGACGGACCCGGGAGTGGAGGTGTTCGTCCTGGGGAGCCATGGAGCTCCCCGGCCGACAGGGAGCAGCAACTCGGCCGGAGCAACGAGGGTCGGCCCCGCACCCACGGCAGATCTGCCGTCGGAGCCCAGGTCGTGCAGTTTCCGATCCCGATCATGCCCGTGCAACGGGCGCAGACGGATACACCACGTGTGCAGACGGATACACCACAGCCTCGCACGGAGCCCACGGCGCCGGCTCCCCCGCCCTCCCGGCACCCCGCCGCAGCCGGACAACCACCCCACACTCCCGTGCAACGATCTGCGACAGACACCCCACACCCCCGCAACAAGCCCACGGCACCCGCTCCCGCGGTGCTCGATCGATATTCCGCTCCCTCGGATCACATCGGCCGGGATATCGAATCCGAGAGAGCGGCTTCGCCCGTGCCGCTTTCGCCGCTCGACCCGGCCACTGCCGAAGCCGCCGAAGCGCTGTCCGCCACCAGCGTCGCGCCACCCCGCGACGTCGTGACTCCGGAGCCGATTGTGCAGCAACGACTCACTGCTACCGAGGCGAACACAGTCGTCACTGCTACGTCCGGCCCTCCCGGGCAGTCTCCGGTGCAGAACGATTCCTGTCGGTACACCGAGCCCATCGGCGGCGTTCCGGCCCTCGAGGTTGTGGCTACTACAGCACCAACGCCGATGAATCCCCCGCATCGCCCGGTGGTCACCGAACGGCCTGGCCGAGCGCCCTCGGACACACCGAACCTCAGCGCCCCGACCACATCGTCAGAGCCCCCTGTTCCTGCCCGGCATCGGGCCGCATCGTTCGAGCCGGTGCCGTCGAACACGACACCGGTAGAACAGCTTTCACCGCGGCCGATTCGAACCGTAGGGGAGGCCTCGGGTGTGCCCGTTCAGCGGCGTTCCCCGAATCGGTTGCCGAGGCCCGGCCCTGGTCGATCACCTACCCGATCCGACGGAATCACAGTGGTTTCACCCTCTGAGATCACGTTGCCAGGCATGGTGCCGACCGAAATTCCGAAGGTGGAACCAGGTGTCGCCCGTACCGGTCGACAAGACCGCGACCATGACCTGTCGGACCCGTCGAAACGGATTTCCGCGCAGCGCGTGAGCATCACGGGAGACACCGCGAACCGAGCTCCCAACGCATCGGAACCTGTGTCCGAGCCCCCGGCACAACGGCCACGGCCAGGAGTCCGAACACCGATGCACGAAACGCCGCTCCCCGTGCTTCGCGTCACGACCGTCCCCGCGGGAATCGGCGCACCGATGTCGCACACCGAGCACGTGGGTCCCTTGCCGAACCTCGGCGAAACCCCCGAAGCGGCGCACGTGGCGCCAACGGCACCGGCTCCTCGCTACGATCTGCAACGGCTCCCGGGCATCGGAGCGTCCGTTCGGCAACCACCGAAAAAAACGGTTGCGTTCGACCACGATCGACAGGTCTCGCTGCGCGAGATGTTCGCAAATGTGGCCCGCGAGAACGATCACGACGAACTCGAGGACCCGCCGCCGGTGGCGCAACGGCAGGCCGAGGGACCCCGGCCCACCGAGTCCGTCTCCGATTTCGGAGCGCCGCCCATACCCGGGACTGCGCCACCAGCGTCATCGACGGGGCCACCCGCCGGACTTGCGAGCCCGAACATCGATGAGCTCGCTCGCCGTCTGTACGAACCGATCGTGACGCGCATCAAGACCGAACTCTGGCTCGACCGCGAGCGTGCTGGTCTGCTCTCCGATCCGAGACTGTGAGCAAGGAGGACGAACCGGTGACACAGCCGAACAACGATCCCGCGGTGAGCGTGTGCTTCATGGTGGAAGTAGATGGTGAGGATCTGGGCGTCTTCAACAGCTGCGAGGGGCTCGGCGTCGAGATCGTCATGGAACAACGTGAGGAGGGGGGCAACAACACGATGGTGTGGCAACTTCCCAGCCGGATGAAGTACACCAACGTCAAATTGACCCGGCCGGTCGGTCCACAGAGCCGGCAACTGACCGACTGGCTGGGAAAGGCCCTCGATAGTCTCGAACCGACCACGGCCGGGATCTATGCCTGCTCGGCCGACGGGACGATCGTCGCGGGATGGTCTCTGCAGGGAGTGGTTCCGGTCCGATGGACGGGGCCCAGTCTCAATGTCGACACTGCCAAGGTAGCGACCGAGACCCTCGAAATCGCCCATCACGGTATCTTGCCCGGATCGCGGAAGAAGTGACCATGACGAACGTCATCGCACTCGCCAGTACCGGAGGCACAACCAAGGCCGGCGGTGGCTCTGCGGGCAAGGACGTGATGCCGCCGAAGGTGAAAGACCATGCGGTGCTCACCATGTACACGGCGGAGAAGGCGGCCGGCGGCAGCAAACGGGGAAGCCCCATCGGGAAAATCGGGTTTCAGTTCAATCCGAAAGAGATCACCATCTCGAAGTCCGCGAAGTGGGACCGGAACCCCGCGAAAGGGACGAAAAAGGCCGGCCCTCCCGAGTTCTCCGGGCCGGATCCGTGCAAGCTCACCTTGGAGATGTTTTTCGACGCCACCCTCGAGAAGGACACCGACGTCGTCAAGTCGGTCGAGCAACTCTTCTCCTGCTGTGTGCCGGTGGACGAGAGGGATCCCAAACCGATGCCGCCGCTGGTGGTACTCACGTGGGGCGGTACGTCGAGTTTCAACGCCTTCGTGACCCAGGTGAACGCGAAATACACTTTGTTCTCGCCCACAGGGAAGCCGATTCGCGCCGTCTGCACCGTGAACATGGAGGAGATGCCAGGGGAACCCCGCCCCCAGAATCCTTCCTCGGGGGCGATCACGCCGATGCGGGTCCACGAGCTCGTCGAGGGTGACACATTGCCTCTACTTGCGTATCGCGAGTACGGAGATCCCACGCTGTGGCGACCACTGGCCGCCTATAACGGCATCGACGACCCGATGCGAGTGGCCGCCGGGCAGTCGGTGGTCCTGCCCGGCGTGTCGGACTTGCTGAACGGGATCGGTTGATCACGATGACATCCACCTCGGGACTCCTCGTACAAGTCGACGGCGGTCCGCTGGCGAACAACCTCTCAGCGCTGCTCGTGTCCGCGATCGTGGATACGAGCCTGCGCGTGCCGGACACGTTCAGCCTCCGGTTCCGCGACACCGACCGAACACTGCTTGCGCAATCGAAGGTCGAAATCGGTTCGAAAGTGCAGGTCGCGGTCACGACCGATGCCGTCGATACGCCCGAGCCCCTGGTGTCCGGCGAAGTCACCGCGGTCGAACTCGATTTCGACGGGACGGGGACATTTACGACGATCCGGGGGTATGACTGCGCTCACCGGCTCTTTCGCGGTAAACACACGACGGCCTACACCCAGACGACGGCCTCGGACGCGGCCGTGGCCGTCGCACATCGCGCAGGGCTGGAGGTCGGCGAGGTGACATCGACCGGCACCGTCTTCGATCATCTGGCTCAGTGCGGACAAAGCGACTGGGAGTTTCTCGATGCTCTCGCCAAGCGCGTCGGCTTCGAGGTCGCGGTTCGGGACAACAAGCTCGACTTCGGTCCGCGTAAGCCCGCCGCGGACGCCCCGCACGGGCTGGGCACCTCCAGCCAGGATCCACTCGTTCTCACCTTCGGGAAAGACCTGCTCCGTATCCGGTCGGTGGTGACAGCCGCCGATCAGGTCGCCAAGGTGCAGGTCCGCGGCTGGGACGTGTCACAGAAGAAGGCGATCGTCGCGGAGGCCGGTGCGGACACGAAAAGCGCCGATCTGCCGACCATTACGCCTGCCACGGTCGCGGCGGCCTTCGGCGACCCCACCTACGTCGCCACCGACGTCGCGTATCGGACCCAACCCGAGGCCGACTCGGCGGCCACGGCCATCGCCGAGGTCATCGGAGGTTCCTTCGCCCAGGTCGACGCCGTGGTACGGGGAAACCCGAAGCTGCGCGCCGATACCCCGATCTGCCTGGCGAACATGGGCGAACCATTCGACGGGAAGTACCTGGTGACCGCGGCACGGCATCGGTACGAGCCCGGCGCGGGCGGGTACACCACCTCGTTGTCGGTGACCGGGCGGCAGGAGCGTAGCCTGTACGGACTCGCGTCCGGCACCGGCGGCGCGTCCGGGCAGGGCGTCGTCGTTGCGCAGGTCAGCGACGCCCGGGATCCCTCACACCAGGGCAGGGTCCGCTTGACCTTCCCGTGGTTGTCGGCGGATTACGTCAGCGACTGGGCCCGTGTCCTGCAGCCGGGCGCCGGTAAGGAACGCGGGGCGCTCGTCGTCCCGGAGGTCGGCGACGAAGTGCTCGTCGCCTTCGAGCAGCACGATCCGCGCAGACCCTACGTTCTCGGTGGCCTGTACAACGGAGTCGACACGGTTGGTGGGAAGGGCCCAGCGTTGATCGACAGCGGATCCGGCGCCGTCAATCGGCGGTCGTTCGTCTCACGCAACGGCCATCGCCTCGACCTGCTCGACGAGAACGGACGGATCGAAGGCGTTTCCGTCGAGACCGGGGACGGCAAGCTTCGTCTCGTCCTCGACAAGATCGGTACCAAGGTCGAAATTGACAGCGACGGGACAGTTCTCGTCGAGGGCAAGCGCGGGGTGGTGATCGACGCGGCCGACGCCGAGCTCGCGCTCACCGCCGCCGATATCGTGCTGAACGGTAAGCGGTCGGTCACGATCTCCGGTGGCAGCGGCTCGATCGCCGTCGACGCCGGCGGCGTGGCGGCAGACGGCCCGAGCGTGAAGATATCCGCCAAGACCACGGCCGAATTCAAGGCCGGTGGACCGGCCGTCATCTCGGGTACGCCGGTCAAGATCAATTGATGGGAGGACGCATGCCCCCTGCGGCGCGGGTCGGTGACCCAACAGGCCATCCGGGTGTGATCGGGCCACCCGGGGTACCCACCGTGCTCATCGCCGGACAGCCGGCGGCGACCGTGGGGACCCCACATATCTGCAGCTTTCCACCCCCCGCCGTCCATCCGCCGACGATGATCGCCGGACCGGGGTCGGCGACCGTCCTCATCGGCGGAATGCCTGCCGCGCGGGTGGGTGACCTGTCCGCCTGCGGTGCACCGATCGTTTCCGGCGCGGTAACAGTACTGATCGGAGGTTGAGCTCATGCCCATCGACTTCATCGGCAGCGGGTGGAACTACCCGGTCCAGGTCGACGCCGTCGGCGGCATCGCACTGGCCACCGGATCCCGCGACATCGAGCAGGCGATCGAGCTGATCCTCCGGACCGCTCCCGGCGAGCGGCCCATGCGCCCGGAGTTCGGCTGCCGGGTGCACGAACACATCTTCTCCCCGGCGAACGAAGCTACCGCGGCGGCGATCGCCGCCGACGTGCACGAAGCCCTCTCCCAGTGGGAGCCGCGAATCGACGTGCTCGACGTCGGGGTCCGATTCGACCCGGCCGCACCCGGGACGTGCTACATCGACGTGGCCTATTCGATCCACGAGCGCAGCGATGTACGCAATCTGGTGTTTCCGTTCTACCTGATCGTCGACGAGCCCGAAGAGTCATTTCTCACCACACAACGACAACAGGCGGGGTGAGCGTCGTGTTGCCCGCCCCCGACCTCGATGACCGGCGCTTCCAGCAGCTCGTCGACGATGCGCGCCGACTCGTTCGGTCCCGATGCCCCGACTGGACCGATCACAACATCTCCGATCCCGGCATCACCCTGATCGAAACGTTCGCGATGATGGTCGACCAGCTCATCTACCGATTGAATCGCGTTCCCGATCGCCACTACGTCAAGTTCCTCGAACTGATCGGGGTGGAGCGGCGACCGCCCGGAGTCGCGCAGGGAACCGTGACCTTCTGGCTGTCGGCCCCGCAATCCCAGGTCGTGGTCGTGCGTGCGGAGACCGAAGTCGGCACAGATCGCACGGACGTCACCGAGCCTGTGGTGTTCACGACGGTCGAGCAGCTCGACATCGTTCCGTGTACCGCACCGTGGGTCGGGGTCGAACTCGTCGGCGAAGATCCGACCGAGCGGACCAACGAGATGCGCGGTTCCGGCTTCACGTGTTTCTCACCGGCACCCCGTCCGGGAGATTGCTTGATGATCGGCCTGTCCAACGCCGTGCCCTCGTGTGCGGTGTTGCTGCGCATCGACTGCGAGGTCTCGGGCATAGGTGTCGACCCGCGGCGCCCCCCTCTGGTGTGGGAGGCGAAGACGCCGAGCGGCTGGAAACAATGTCCGGTCGACCGCGATGAAACGGGAGGCCTGAACAAGCCGGGCGATGTCGTCCTGCACCTGCCGGATGATCACGACGAATCCGTACTGGCCGGGGTCCGGAAGGGATGGGTTCGCTGCCGGCTGCGGGAACCGGAGCCCAGCCAAAGAACCTATTCCGAACCTCCTCGGATACGGAGAGTGGCCGCGAGCACGATCGGCGGGACCGCCTCGATCGTGCATGCCCGAGTCATCCGCGACGAGCCGCTCGGCAACTCCGACGGCACGGCCGCCCAACACTTTCGTCTCCAGCACGTGCCGGTTCTGCCCTGGGCGGGTTGCGGCGTCGTCGCGGTCGATGGCGATGGCGAGTCGATATGGCGGCATGTGGACCACTTCGCCGAGGCGACGGAAGTGGACCAGGTCTTTCATGTCGACGCGGTCTCCGGCGAGGTGACGTTCGGGCCGGCCGTGCGTGAGTCGGCCGGCACGCTTCGTCAGTACGGTGCGATTCCACCCAAGTCCGCGCCACTGCGAATGGCGGCGTATCGAACCGGCGGCGGCGCGCAAGGCAATGTCGCGACCGGTCGCATCCGTGTGTTGAAGACCAGCGTGCCGTACATCTCGCGCGTCGAAAATCGCAGTCCGGTGATCGGCGGAGCGCCCGCGGAGACACTCGAGGACGTCAAGACCCGCGGACCACTGATCCTGCATTCGCGCGGTCGCGCGGTCACCGCCCAGGACTTCGAGGATCTGACACGCGATGTCGCTCCGGAGATCGCCCGCGTGCACTGCCTGCCGGCACAGAATGCTTCCGAGGGGGTGGTCCGGGTACTTCTCGTGCCGCACGTAACCTCCGACGAACTGGGCAGAGTCGAACTCGCGGATCTCACACCGCCGACCGAGACCGTCGAACGGATTCGACGGTTCCTCGACGAACGTCGCCTCGTCGGCACCCGGCTCGTGATCGAGCCCCCCGCCTACCAAGCGGTCACCGTGGTGGTGGGAATGCATCCACTGCCCGGATTCGTACGCGCCCACGTCGAATCCGGCATCCTCACAGCCCTGTACCGGGTGCTCCATCCGCTTCACGGAGGCCCACACGGTCGCGGATGGCCGATCGGGCGCCCCGTGCAGGAAAGCGAAATCGGCGCAGCGATCAGTACCGTTCCCGGCATCGACATGTCGAGCGAAATGATGGTTCGCCTGTACACCGCGAATCCGGCCACCCGGAAACGGGAGCGTGTGACCGTCGTGCCCGTTGCTGCCAACGCGCTCGTGTACTCCTACGATCACCAGGTAGTGAGGCCGGCATGAGAGGCACAATCGACGGACTCCCGTCGGCACGACCGCTCGGCGAGACGGTACCCGCGGTGTATCAGCAGGATTGGTACACCCAGCAACTGTGTGCCGCGTTCGACGAATTGCTCGCGCCCGTGTTCACGACGCTCGATTCGTTCGATGCTTACCTCGATCCGTCCACTGCCCCGGAAGACATGCTCGGCTGGCTCGCGGGGTGGATCGGACTCACCTTCGTCGGTCGGGAGACCGAGGCACGTCGGCGCGACCTCATACGGGCGGGGGTGCGTACGCTCGCGGCCCGCGGCACCGCGCGCAGCGTACGCGAGGCAGTCGCCGCGGTGTTCGACGTCGAACCAGAGATCGAGGAATCCGGGGGCATCGTCGCGTCCACGACACCCGGGACCCCGCCTCCGGGTAAGCCTCATCCGCTGCTGACCGTTCGGCTGGTGGTAACCGATCGTTCGGCGATCGACGAGCGCAGACTCGATGCGCTAGTCGATGCCGTCAAACCGGCGCACATTCCCCACCATGTCGAGGTGGTGACCGCCACCGCGGACGACGGTTGAGGTGTTCTCCGGGAGACCGAGCTCAGCCCGGATCCGGCGGTATTCGCCCTGCACCTGTACGGCGGCGCTCGAGTCGCCTGCCTTCTCGTGAATCTCCATCATCAGTTGCCAGGGCGCGTCCTGGTAGGGATCGAGGTCCACGGCTCGTCTCGCCGCCTCGTATGCCTCGGCTGCGTCGCCGAGTACCAGGTAGTCCTCGGCCAGGGCGGCGGCCGCGACCGCAGCGCTGTGGCGCAGTCGCTGCCGCTCGGTGGTGACGAACTCGGCGGGGCCGTCCTCCGGCAGGAGGTCCCCGGTGTAGAGGGTGAGTGCGTGCGCCCGCGCGGCCACCCGGGCCCGCACATCCGTTCGTTTGCGGAGCGAGGCGGCGTCGGCAAGCGCGCGCTCGAACTCCAGCACATCGGAGAAACCGTCCGCGGAAACACAGAGCCGATAGCACTCGTCGCGTCGCAGCAGTGCCATCCCGTGGGCGCGCAGCAGGCCTCGAACGCTCGAAACGGCGACCTGCAAACGGTGGCATGCGGCGTCGTGTGGGACACCAGGCCACAGCGCATCCTCGAGCGACTCGCGGTGGCAGTCACGGTTCGGTGACATCGACAACAGTCGTAGCAACGTGCGCGCCTGCGGCCGCAGACCCTCGAGCTCGACGACCCGGCCGAACGCCTCGAGCCGGTAGCCGCCGAAGCAGAAGATTCCCACCGGGGGTAGCCCGGTGCCCCGGACTTTCCCGTTCGTACCCGAAGTCCCCGCTACGAGAGAGCCGAGCGAGGGAAGGTGTCCCCGACCGTGGGACCTGTCCTCCGCTGCCGCGTAGGACAGGGCGATCGCTTCGGCGCGGTGCAGCCCGAGTCCCCGCGCCGCCACAGCGGCCTGCTCTGCTAGACCGGCGTTTTCGGGTGCGGCGTCGTCGAGTCTCAGGATGCGACACCATACCGCCAGTACCGGGGCACCGAGTTGCCCGAAGCGGACGGCCGCGTCCCCGAATCGCTGGGCCGCATCCGGATCGTGTCGACATCGCGCGGTCAGCGCGAGTCCGAATGTCATCAATGCGGCTCCCCAATGGTCGCCGACCTCCTCGCACTCACGCACCATCTCCGCGCAGACATCGACGCGCCATTCTGCGGGAAGCTCCCGGACAAGCAGCAACTCCTGCATTCCGCGACACACACGTTCGAGCCATGGCAATCCCTCGCGATAACACGTCGAGGCGAGATCGTGCACGACCGATGGATCCGGTGTTGTGCCGCGAAATGCGTCGATGACCACGATGGCAAGACGTGCCGCCATCGACGGTATCGGGTCGGCCGTGAATTGTACCGCCCTCAACGCCTCCCCGGCCCAATCGATTTCGCCCGCGGCAAGCGCGCACATGCCATTCACGAAGCGATCCCGCGGGGAGCCCGACGAGGGATCCGCGGCGAATAGATCTGCCGGGGCGGACCACAGGGCGGCACGCAGGGGCGTAAGCCAGTGGTTTGCTGACCGTGCGCCGGCAGGTGCCCCAGGCAGCCATGCGGCCAGTGATAGACGCTCGGACTCACATCGCCCGACGAACTCCGGATCGTCGAGCAGGGCCCGGGCCGCCCGATACGCCTCGTCGGCTCGGCCGACGGCTCCCTCTCGGACGCGAAGGCGCGCCAGCGCGAGCGCCAGCCAGGGATCGGTTCGCCACTCGCCGCAGCTGAGCAAGGGATCGTCGTCGCCGATCGGCACTTCGCTTGCAGTCGCCTCCCGGATGAGTCGTGACACCGCCCCCCAGTCCGACGCCTTGGCGTACGCGTGTGCCGCTTGGCGATGCTCGCCGGCTCCCTCCAGAAGGCGCGCGGCCCGCAGATACCACGAGCAGGTTTCCGTCTCGCCCTTCAGCTCGAGCAGGGCGAGCTCGAGATGGGTGCGAAGCACCTCGTGGTAACGGAACGTCCGACCCACCTCGTCGCACTCGGTGAACAGTTGATTGTCTGTCAGCTGCTGCAGAATCCGACCGCTCCCGGTAATTCCCAGCAGGGCGTCGCAGAGTGTGGGCGTCATAAGACCCAGAGTCGACGTGTGGATCATGAACCATCGCTGGTCGGGTGGCAGTTCCGAGAGGACGTTCCGAGCGAGATATGCGCGCAGAAGTCTGGAATGCACCGTGAGTTCTCGGACGGCACGCTGCCGGTCGGAGTCCGTGAGCCCGGTGGTCGCGAGGTGGAATAGTTGCAGTCCTGCCGCCCATCCCCCGATTCGGCGTGTCAACCTGGCCGCCGATTCAGGCGCGAGTGGTGCACCGTAGACGGTCGCGAACAGCTCCTCGACTTCCCAGGACCGGAACCGCAATTGGTCGGGATCAATTTCCCGAGCGTCGCCCGAAACTACAAGACGAGGCAAGTTGATTTCGGGCGTTCGCCGCGAACCCAAAAGTATACGGAGGCCAGGTGGCCGGAAGGCGACGAAACGCGCCAACGCTCTTTCGGCCTCGCTGCCGGCGATCTCGTGCACATCGTCGATGATCAGCAATCCATCGGCGCTATCGCATTTGTCCAATTCGATCAGAATCTCGTCCACCGATCCCAGGCCCGATGCAAGCCGGCAGCCCATACCCCGCACCGCCGCGGACAGGTAATTGCCGAGGGCGCCCTCGGTGGAATCGTCTTCGGTTGCCCGATACCAGCCGACCGGGCGATTCGAAGACGCCGCCACCTGGGACAACAGGGTTGACTTACCTGATCCGGCCGGACCGACGATGATCGTCACCGACGCCGTCGCGTCCCAGCACTCCCGCAGCAGTCGCTCCCGCCACAATCCATGAGGCGCCGGTGGGCGAAGCTTTGCCCTCAATATCGCCGACGTTGGCACCTCACTACCCCCTAGGCGTGAGGCTGTACTTCGCGATCCGGAACAGGCATGAGATGGCTCGACCGCGATGGTGGGCGTGGAATATCCGCCGGAATTGCAGGGGCACCGCGGGTGAACGGCTGCCCTCGCATGCCTTCTCGCCCCCTCTGTTCGCGGTGTGCCCCCGGTGGGGACGGGCGCGCTCGGACGGACACCATACCTCCAGCATGACCCCGCAACTTCCGGTCCACAAGGTTCATTAGCAAGAGCAGTCGATCTCCAGCCCCGAGTTGGCGCGCGACCGAGGTGGAAGGGCGGCGAACGTCCCCGAGTGCCGACGGTCGATTCCCAGGGCGTGACGTACGAGGTTGTTACTCATTGGGGGATTATGCGGTCGGCGGACACCGCCGCCGCACTGCCCTTGCGGCCGGCGACAATCCTGAACGGTTGACCAACGAGCTTCCTTCGCTGCCCTCCGGCAGCGCCGCGATGCGCGGTCGGCCGCCACGAAACGACACATGACGAGTTGGTTCTCGGGACTGTCTCAGCTCAAACCGACTTGGAACCTCCACGCCGCTGACCTGCACATACGGTTCGAGAAATTGATGCTCACACCGCATAGCAGCAGGTAAAAAGAGGGAGATATGGTCCGGAGGGCGAATCGACCACTACGCCCAGGCACTCACCAGACGACACGTCTGGTACGGCGCGGACAACCAGTGACCGGCATGTGGAGAATCCCCATTCGACGCGGTCTCCGAGACCGTTGCTGTCACCACGGCGTGACGCCCCACCGCGGCTTCGCCCGACCGGGCCAGGACCGCACCAGTACGGCATGGACGGTCGAGGCGGCCATGCCGAGGCCGCCGGCGATCTGCACCGGTCCCAGCCGGTGACGCCAGCGCAGACCGACGATGGCGCGGACGAGCTGGGGAGTGGTTTTGTTCGGGCCGGTATGAGGGCGTGAGCTGCGGTCGGTCATCCCTGCTGCGCCTTCGGCCCGGTAACGATCGGTCCATTTCCGGGCCGTGCGTGGGCAGACCATGAACATTTTCGCTGCCGCGGACAAGGTACATGCCTGTTCGACGATCAGTTACCAGCCGCAACCGGGTGATCAGGGTGAGTGTTGCGTTGGCGTGGGACACGAAGGCCTCCGGGTCGATGAAGCGGTTCCTGGACAGCTCCACTTCACAACCGGAGGCCTCCACCTGTCAGCCGAACTCACCGTAGTGAGCCGGACCAACCTCCCTGGACATCACACCCAGTCAGTTCAGGGAAGAACCTGCGGGACCACGTCGGGATTCACCGCACCGACCAAGGCCCCGATCAGCCCACCGAGGATCGGCCCACCGGAACCCGTGGCCGAACCGACCGCCGAGCCGATACCGGCGCCCAGAGCGGCGCCGTTCAACACGGGATCGGGGTACTGGGCGCCCGGGTTGGTCGTGACGTCCTGAGGCTCCTCCAGCGGAATACCGGCGATCGGCGTGGCCTGCACATCGGCCATCGGCCCGGCGTCGGCGGAAGCGCCGCCGGCGACGACCGTGGCGGCGATCAGCGGCAGCGTCGAGGCGACTACGGTTTTGACGACATTGTTCGAGATCATTGCTCGCCTTTCGAACGAGTTGCGAAGTTGCCGAAGGGTATCCGTCAACACGGCAACTCCCCACCGATGGAAAGGCTCTGACAGCGGATTCCCGGCCTCCCAGACATCGGCCCACCCGAACGACCGGAAGTCCTCACTTACACGGTCGAATACGTCTTCCGACCAATCCTGTTCACCCCGAGGGAACGCGTCGGTGTCGTCGCCGCCGCGTTGGACACGAGTCAATATGTCGATCAGCCAGGTCAGGCTGTCACCGTTGCCGGTGGCTATGCCGAAGCGGCTGCCGTAGCCGCCGATACCCCCATCCCGGCCCCGGCCGGTGTCGACCTGGAGGACGCGCTCGCCCTATATCGCCATGGCGCCACCGCTCGAGGTAGATTGATGCGCATATCTTAGTAGCTCTACTCTATGGCGGTTTGACCTGAGCTCGACCCGCCATCCATTCCGTCGGAGTCCTTCTCCCGAACATCAAGCGAACAAGCCACACGACGGCTTGCAGCAGCCCCGAGCACCTGGGGGACGCGTTCTGCCACCGTCGGTACTTCCTGGGTGTCTTACGTGGCTGTTATTCGTTGTCCGGCATGATGTGTCCGGTGGTCGACAGGCTTGCTCAGCCACTTGTCCCGGACGCGTTGTGAGACACCGCGAAACCGTTGCTACCCGCGTTCATTCCCGGACCCGCAAGCCGGCGGGACCTCACCGGTGGACGAAAGAGCTGTGTTCACCGCGGTCGTGTTCGTGTTGACCAGCCGGGTGTGCGTGGCGGCGTCTGCCGCCGTCGTTCGGGGTGAGCGTCCCGACCGCGCATCGACGGTTCATGGTGTGGGCCGACACCGGAGTATTCGACGCGCTGCACCGAGGGATACTCGACCGGCTCGGAGTAGCCGGCGAGCTCGACTGGAGTGCGGCGATCCTGGACGCAGCGTCCATACGGGCGAAAAAGGGGATCTCTGACCGGCGCAGTCCTGTCGACCGCGGAAATAAGGGGTCGAAGATCCACGTCGTCTCCGACGTGTACGGAATCCCGCTGATCACAGTTGTTTCCGCCGCCAACACCCACGACTCGGTGATGTGCAACCGATGGCGAACGGACCCCGCGGGTGCGGTCGCGGCGCGGCCCGTGCTGCGGGAAGCCTGCCAAGTTGCCAACAAGGGTTACGCCTTCGATGTCCACCGCCACTGGCTACGCAGCCGTGGGATCGTGCCCCGTATCGCCCGTCGCGGGATCGAGGACCCTCGCGGTTGGGTCGGCACCGGGGGAAGATCAAGCGCACCATTGCGTGGTTGACCGGCTATCGGCGATTGACGATCCGCTACGAACGCCACGGCCGCCTCTTCGCAGCATTTCTCCCACTCGCTGCCGCCCTCACCTGCTACAAGAAACTCCCCACGCAAGACACCCCCTTATTCGTCGGTCCCGACTCGCTCAGGATGGCGTCCATCGGAAAGTGCCGGACGGCGAGCGCCATAGGTGAATTCTATAAAAGCCACTCCCCCAAGACTTCTCGCCCAATAGGCTGGAGTGGATTTCGTCGACGACAGGGGTGGGTGTCATGGTTCGCGGCAACGAGGAAGCTTGTAGGCAAGCTCAGATCCTCCAGTACTGGCGGTCCATGGAGTACTTCAGCCCACCGTCCGGGATCGAGCGTCCCGGATATGGCAAGGAGACAGTGAAAGCCTCCCAAAGGCAGCAACTACCGTGGGCCGGGCAGCAGCGGTCCCCGGGGCGTAACAAGGTCTGGCGTTACACCGTCTACGCCGGGATATTCGAGGTGGAGCGGGTCCGCACGGCGCTCGGAGCGATCCTCGCTCCAGAGGAGCGGGAGCACGATCTGGGTGGGCGTGTCCGGGGCGATGGAGCATTTGTTGAGTCTGACCTCGACGAAAACGGCAAGCTGTTCAAGGACAGCGTGACCCTGTCGTCGTGTGCCTGGGCTGTAGGCCGGACCGTCGGTACACCGGGACCGGATGCTGATAACTGGCTATGCCCGCGGTCTGTACGCGGTGTAGAAGGTGCCTCGGGAGCCGGCGGCGCCCAGTGAAATCGGCCGGTAAGAATGAGCTTCATTGTGCGCCGCCAGCGAACCCAGCAGTAACGCATTGCCTCACGTTCACGCGGGGGCAGCGTATCCAGCGCCCCGATCAACGCCTGCCGCAGAACGACGACATCCTCGAAATGCAACCCGATGTGGTCAGCGAGCAGAGCGATCCGCTCGGCACCGTCGGCATCGAGCCGCCGCTCCCGATCGGTTGCCGCACGCCGCCATGCGTCACGCACCAAATGGTCACCTACCAGGCGCTACGCACCGCCATCGCCGACACCGCCCTGGCCACCGGCGATTTCTCTCCCGACCGGGGCAGTTTCAGCGTCGCCCTGTGTACCGCCCGCGACCAGGTCATCCACGCCGCCGGCATCATCGCTGCCACCACCGTCGATCTCATCGGCGCTATCGGCCGCGCTGTCCTGAACAAGCGCCTGCCCGACCGCCGAGCACACACCAGCCCCCGCGTGGTCAAACGCGCGATCTCCAAACACCGCGCCAAGGGCAACATCGACCGCAACACCTACAAAACCCAGGTCAACATCCATATCGTGCCCGGTCGACAACCGGGCACAACCCCAAACTGCGCGGCATTGCGACTAGGCCGAGCCGCACGACGGCGACGGCGTCGCTGTCGGCCGGGGAGCCGACCGGGAGAAGGCCGCCGCGGTAGCTTCACCCGGTTCGCGGTGCGGCCCTGATTGTCCGCCGGGCCACCGCGCGCGACAGACCCCTCGAATGCCGCGCAGACGGCTGGCCGCGGAACCGGGCGGACCGGCGGTCTCGATATCAGCTGGGCACTCGGTCGGCTCCCGGCGGCGGATTCGAGGTCACTACGCCGAGCAGCCCCAGTCCGAAAACCAGCAGGATCACCGAACCCAGACCGATCATGATCCAGCCGCCGGTCTTGTTGTCGGACTTCTGCTCGTCGAGATCGCGGGTGGTGGACGACCCACTACCCGAGGTCTCCTCACAGTGATCCCCCGCATTCATCACTGTGGCCCCGCACAGCACTTCGTCCTGAGTGAGGGTCACGATGCCCCCGATGAGGACGCCGACACCCAGCAACGTTCCGGCGACGAGTTTGATCACGGTCTTCACTGCGTTACTTCCTTCAGATGTCGTATTCGATGGCTACCGGGGTGCACGGATCGCATCTCCCACCGATCACGGTCGCCGACGTCTCCGGGTCAGTCACCGTTGTGTGCGGCGCCGGGTGTACACATCTGGTATCGACCGGTTCGAGTGCGAAAAGGTTGGTCCGCCCGGACAAATGTGACCGCGCCTACATGTCTCGGCCAGCGGGCCGTCCCGCCCGGCCCTGCCGGCGCCGCACTCCGCGCCGAGCGGCAGCGCGGCGCGCTCTCCCATCGCATTCAACGCTCGGGCGCTGACCATGTGGTTCTGGCCGGCGAGTGCGCGGCAGTCCGCCCCTGGGACGGCCGCGGCCAATTCATGCGCCAACTCGCGCAACCCCGCTGCGCTTCGTTCGCCGACGACGATCCGCACCGGCACACCGATTTCGGTGAAGCGCTCGATTGTGGCAGGTCCGCGGTCAATGCGATGTCGTACGCGAGCGTGGGCGCGAGCGCGCGCGTGGTCCGCCAACCGGGAACCATCGGGAGCAGGTGAAGGAATAGGCCTGGCATACCGATACCGCGCAGGAATCGCTTGATCGCCGGGCCGTCAGCGCCCTTCTCCAGCAGCGCACTCATCTCTCGGGACAGTGCGGCATAGGACTCCCGCTACGCTTCGTCGTGTACATAGGACGCGTCGTAGACGACGACTCTGTCGATCTTTCGGGGGAACCGCGCCGCCGCCTCGAGCGCGAGTACCGCGCCGGAGGAATGGCCGTATAGGTGGGACCGGCCTCCCGCGGCGTCGATAATCGCCTCGACCAGCACGACGGCCATGAAAGGAACGAAGGCAGCGAGCAGAAGTGAGCGGTCGATCATAAAATCACCGGTCTGGATCTGGATCCAACCGGCGGGCAGGTAGTACAGGTAGAAGACCAAGACGGCCCCGAGCAGCAGCACACCGACGACCATGATGAAGCCGGCGTAGCCGAGGGTGAGTTTGAGCCCACAGCCGGTCCGGGAGCCCTATCCACGGTTCACTCCGTCGCGCCCCGGGAGTTGAACGGTACGTCTCAGGACCCTCCTGTACGCAGCTTTTCCCAGCGATCCCAGTGGTCGTTCCAGGCCTCCATCAGATAGTCGCCGTAGTGCTTGCCGTCAGTACTTCTGCGTTCGCTCCCGTAGAGCGTTGCGATCTCGCTACGCGCCTGTGCTCGAGACAGCTCGCCGCGCGCGTATCTGTCGTAGATCTCGATGTATTCTCTGGAATATCGACCGCTTATACCGCTGTCCGGACCACCGTTGTCCAATATCTCCCGCCTGACCTGCGCATTGACGAGCACGGCCTCACCTTCGCCTCTGAGACGCGCGTCCACATTCAATCGCAACCATTGCTCCTTCGTTCTTCGAGCCCTCGATACGTGCGGCTCGAGTCCGTAGCGGGCGTGGCCGACTTCATGCGCGAGAGTCCCCGTCGCACGAGGTGCGTCGGCTGCCTTCCTGCCATCGAGGACGATCTCTTTGCTCTTGGTGTTTCGAGTGCTGTCGAACCCGAGATCTGTGTAGCTACCGTTGGCGAAGCCGTAGCGAATCGACCACCCTTCGTGCTGAAGATCGCGAATCGCGGCCGTGAGCGTAGGTGATTTCGTTATCAGGGCGTCCACCTCGGGGCCCAAACCAGTGGGTTTGA
The DNA here is from genome assembly GCF_000308775.1 of Nocardia testacea NBRC 100365. GTDB lineage: Bacteria > Actinomycetota > Actinomycetes > Mycobacteriales > Mycobacteriaceae > Nocardia > Nocardia testacea. The sequence continues at coordinate 5,088 of NZ_BAGJ01000274.1, read as the reverse complement.
TGGGGACCTCACAGCGAGGTTCGAATGTAGCGGTGTCGTTCATGGCATGCTTCAGCGGTCCAGCGCTCGCGTCGTCGGCATCTGTGGCTGCCCTCGCTACGCTCCGGCAATGGTCCGCGCCGGCGGAGGGCGGACACGCCCTTAATTTTCCGACGTCCTCCACGCCCTTCGTCAACCTGGCGCGGAGGGCTTGCCACGCCCTACTGAGACTTCTCCCGCTCATAGCGCGACTCGATCGCTCCGCTGTCCGCGGTCACGGCTCCGTGACTCGATGAACCCGACCACGGCATGTCGAAGGCCTTGTCGCCTTCGTAAGGGTGCGGTCGAGGTGAGTGTGAAAGCCGCCATGGGATGCTTTGCGGCGGATGCGCGATAGGCTGGATCTGCACGGATAGTCTGCTCCGAGGAAGGCGCCAGAATACCCACAGCAAATCGCCGATCTGCGAAACTGCCGTTCGGATGCTTTTCGGAGGTGACTATTAGTTTTCCCTAGGCCGCGTCGTCGCAACACTAGCGCGACGAGTGTTGCGACGACCGCATAATCTTGATACGTCAGCGACGGAATATTGTTTCTGGCCGAAGGATCACTTTTCCACTGCGGAATCGATCCGCCCGCTGTCGAGCACCGTTGCGGGCGCGGTACTCCGGCATTTGTGGCCGACGACCGGAATCGGTGTCGTGCGAGTCAGGCTGCCTTCACCGAATGCACCTGGGTGGCGACATCGGCGGGAACATTGGACTGTTGACCGGGTAGCACCTGGAAGATGACACCGCCGCGATAGTTGTAGTCGGTGAATCCCCGCCAGTATTGCCCGGTGCGATTCCAGAGTGAATACGCTTGGCCGTCGATGTTCTGCAGGCGCAAATCGGTGGAACCGAGGCGGAAGTACGCGATCCGCCCACCTCCATTCGACGCACTGAAAAGGCAGAAATGCCCGCTCGGGCATCGATCGTATCCAGTGGCCGCGTGAGCAGGGGCGGCCATACCCGATAATCCGGCTGTACCCAGGACCAGCAGCGCCGCCGCGGCGAACTTGCGTAATATCATCGTCTCTCCTGTTTCGTTCATTCCCTGTGATACAGGGCTTTCCGAGCCCGCCGATGCTGCGTCCGGGGTCGCCCCGCAGGCGACGGTCCTACCACGAACACGGCGGATACGTCGCGCGAACGAGTGGTCGCGCCCCGTCGATCGGTAGCCTCTCCTGTACAGACCCGTCCCGGCCCCGAAAGGTTGGGCGGAATTCTCGTTCGACATCGAACCCGAGAGCGCGACGGCGAGCGCCCCAGCGACACCGCGATCATGCGCGCCGAGCAGCCCATGGCCAGGCCCCGCGAGATCTCCTCACGCTCGGCCGGCGTCAGATGCCGGCTCTGCGGAACTCGGGGTCGCTTTCGGACTCCTCCGGTCTGGGCCAGGAACCGACGCACATGCTGGAGCGGAATCCCGACTGACCGCGACATCGAGCTGAGCGACTCACCTGCCCGCCACGTCTCCACAACTCGTCCTGGCCAGCAGGTGACAACCTGTAGTCCCGCACCGAACCCTCCACGCCGACATGATCAACCACGCGGTGATGCAGTGACCGAGTGAGCCCAAGATCGACTGTTGGACGGGGCTGCTGCATGGATAGGTGACATCGATCTGGCTTGCCGGCAGGCGAGCCTGGAAGGATGTCACTGTGCCCAAGCCCTACCCCCAGGAGTTCCGCGACGATGTTGTCCGGGTCGCCCGCAACCGCGAGGACGGCGTGACGCTGGACCAAATCGCGGCCGATTTCGGGGTGCACCCGGTGACGTTGTCGAAATGGATGCGTCAAGCCGACGTCGATGACGGAACGAAACCGGGAACCAGCAGCAGCGAGTCCGCTGAACTGCGGGAATTGCGGCGCCGCAATCGTCTGCTCGAGCAGGAGAACGAAGTGCTGCGCCGGGCGGCAGCGTATCTGTCGCAGGCTCATCTTCCGGGAAAAGGCTCTACCCGCTCGTGAGCGAGCTCGCCGCCGACGGGATTCCCGTCACGGTGACGTGCCGGGTACTGCAACTTGCTCGACAGCCCTATTACCGCTGGTTGAACCGTCCGGTCACCGACGCCGAACTGACCGAGGCGTATCGGGCGAATGCGTTGTTCGACGCCCACCACGACGACCCGGAATTCGGATATCGGTTCCTCGCCGACGAGGCCGGCGTCGCGGGTGAGTCGATGGCAGAACGGACTGCCTGGCGGATCTGCTCGCAAGATCGCTGGTGGAGCAGGTTCGGCAACCGCCGCCGCGGCAAATCCGGCCGCCCCGGACCACCGGTCCATGATGATCTCGTCCGTCGCGTGTTCACCGCGAAGGATCGGAATCAGCTGTTACTGGCCGATATCAGCGAACACCGAACCGGTGAAGGCAAACTCTATATTTGCGCGATCAAGGACGTATTCTCCAACCGGAACGTGGGCTATTCGATCGACTCGAGAATGAAGTCCCGCCTCGCGGTCATCGCGTTGAACAACGCTGTCGCCCGCCGCGGTGCGGTCGCCGGCTGCATCGTCCACACCGACCGAGGGTCGCAATTTCGTTCCAGGCGTTTCGTTCACGCGTTGAACCGGCACCGGATGGCCGGGTCGATGGGCCGGGTCGGCGCGGCCGGCGACAACGCTGCGATGGAAAGCTTCTTCAGCCTCCTGCAACGCAACGTGCTCGACCGGCAGCGATGGGCCACCCGCGAACAACTACGAATCGCGATCGTGACCTGGATCGAACGGACCTACCACCGCCGACGCCGCCAAACCCGGCTCGGCCGATTGACCCCGATCGAGTACGAGACGATCATGACCCCAGCGGTCGTTCAGGCCGCATAACCACTGTCACCTGATCGTGCAGCAGCCCCTCACGACCCGCAACATCGATCCGCCCGACCGACGACTTCGACAGCCCCGACTCCGCCGCCATGCTCCAGGGTTGCCGCACCGCAGAAGCCGCACTCGAACTCGTGGATCATTTCCTCGACCATGTACTCGGAACGGACACAGCAGAACCTCCGACGACACGTCTCAGCGGCAAGGGTCAGCAATTACCGCGCAGATCTGTCTCAGGTGACGGGTATCAGCGAATACATCCACCAGTGTCGGCGTGGGAAGTCGAACTTGAGATTTCCCGCGTACATCTCGCGAGTTTCCCCGGTGTCGGGATCGTTCACCAGAACGGTGGGCCGGGGAATGTCTTCGGGTGCCACTTCGGTGGCCCACAGCTCATGCCATTCCGGCGCCTGCTCGCACGTGCGCACGATCTCGGCTATTCGTTCGGGTGGGACCAGGCCGGGACCCATAATGCGAAACGCGTAGACCATCAGGTGGGTCTGGCGACGCCATTGGGGAAGCAGGGCTCGTGCCGCCGGGTGCAGCATCATCCATTCGAGGATGTTGGTGCCCGGATCGCAGCCCGGGAACCAGTGGGCCCATGCGTCGTTGGCGGCGAGGACGTCGAATGTCGGTTGCGATTGGAAGCAGGCAGGGTGCGGAATGCTCTTCAGGACAGCGAGATCCGAGCCGAGCACGGTCTGGGACTCACCGCTGAGCGAGGCATTGAGGCGGGTCGGAAGTGTGAGGCTGATGATGTGATCGCACAGGGTCGGTGGCACGGACAGTGCCTCGAAAGAGTGCGGAGAGTGCGTCGAGAGTGGTTGTGCGAGAGCCTTGTTCGATCTTCTGGATCAATCCGGGGGACAGGGCGGCCGCTTTCGCAAGCGCGGCACGCGTCATCCCTGCGGCCTCACGGCGTTCTCGGAGATAGCGTGCGATCGTGCGATGGGCGTCGGTCACGCGAACGCTCCTTCCTCACGGTCGAAGTGGGACAAAATGGGACATCGCACATGTTTGACCATGCGCGATCCGTTCCGCAAGACTTGGATTCGGTCGTTCGACGAGGCACGACCACCGGAGAGTCGATGTTGCCGCCACCGACGACGCGCCGATCGAGGAGGGGTCGCGGGTGCGTTTCGGCGAGACAGCGTCGGCCGCTCGGCGCGCCCGGGCGGGCCCCGCTGCCGGATGAACGGATATGGAACATTCTGTTCGAACGTGGTGTGTTCGGCGGGAAACGGATCTGGAGGGGACGGCACGGACGGAACTCGATACGTGCCGAAGTCATCAGCAGCGGGGTGGTTCCTGAACCCACCCGCATCCGCACACGCGTGTGATGAAAGGGCCTCTCGGCCGTCTGCCGGTCGCAAAACTTCTGTTACGCAACACTATTAGCGGTCGGGACCGTGCGTCTCGACAACCGAGCGCAGGGGGAAGATGCATCGTGTGGCAGTGGAGTAAGTTCGTCGCGGAGCGGGCCGCAGCAGCGGGATGGGCCGGCTGGCATTCCCGCGAACCTGAGCCGACCATCCTCGACACGCAAGACTGGAGGGGCAACGCCGATCGCCCGAGCGAGGGAATGGCCGCATCGGCCGACGTCCTCGAGATCCCGGGCACGATCGAGGTGAATCGCCCCGGCGAGTCCGACGAACCCCGCACCGCACCACGTCCCGCGGCACCCGAAGCACCCGCCAACCCGACACGAAACCTCCCACTCGACCTGCATCAACATTCAGCCTCACCGCGAGGGGTGTTCCGGTGGCGTCGGTGATCAGGTGGTGCTTGGAGCCGGGTATCGCCCTGTCGACCGGGCTGGGACCGACATGGTCCCCCCTTTCAGAGCCCGCAGATGCGAGGCATCGACCAACGCGGTGGACAGGTCCCGCTTCCCCGCCGAGCGCAGTTCGACCAGTACCTGATCGTGTAGCTGCTGCCACACCCTGGCTTCCTGCCATTCGGCCAACCGTCGCCAGCACGTCGCACCCGAGGCCCCGAACAACGCGGTCGGCAACTGGTTCGAACCGATACCGGTTCGAGCCACGAACAAAATTCCCTCCAACCCCGCACGGTCACTGCTCCGACGCCGAGCTGGATGACGGAAACGGCGCTGCGGCAACGGAATCAACGCCTCCAACCGCTCCCACAACGCATCGGTCACCACCTCATCAACTACACAGAAGTAGTCAAATACGTTGCACCACAAATTGAACCGACACACCGACTCATTCTGAACTGAGCTGGGG